>JAXDPD010000059.1:0-64328 GCA_034668505.1 Sphingomonadales bacterium | reverse complement strand
GACGACAAGCGCCGCCGGCACGCAGACCGCCGCCGCCCAGCCAGACAGCGGCCAGCCCGACATCGTCATCACCGCCCAGGGCCGCCGCCAGGTGCTGCAGGACGTCCCGCTCGCCGTCTCGGCGATCGGCGGAGAATCGCTGCAGAACAGCGGCGCGAACGACATACGCCAGCTCAACCAGCTCGCGCCGTCGCTGCTCGTCTCCTCGACCGGCACCGAAGCGAACGGCTCGGCCCGTATCCGCGGCATCGGCACGGTCGGCGACAATCCCGGCCTCGAAAGCTCGGTCGCGGTGTTCGTCGACGGCGTCTACCGCTCGCGCAGCGGCATCGGCCTCAACGAACTCGGCGAGGTCGAGCGCATCGAGGTGCTGCGCGGCCCGCAGGGCACCTTGTTCGGCCGCAACGCCTCGGCCGGCCTCATCCACGTCATCACCCGCCGGCCCGAATTCGATTTCGGCGGCTCGGCCGAGCTCTCCTACGGCAATTACAATTATATGCGCGGCCAGGTCGGCATCACCGGCCCGATCTCGGAGCAGCTCGCCTTCCGGGTCGATGCGATCTACACGCGCCGCGACGGCTTTTACGACGTCGTCAACGCGTCGGGCGGCACTGAATCGGACGTCAACGACCGCAACCGCTTCTTCACCCGCGGCCAATTGCTGTTCGAGCCCAACGACGCTTTGTCGTTCCGCCTGATCGGCGATTATTCGCAGCGCAACGAATCCTGCTGCGGCGCCGTCTATGTCGGACTCCGCGAGACCTTCGATCCGACCCCGGGCGTCCCGGGCGATTTCAGCGTGCGGGCGCCGGGCGCCGGCGGATCGCCGGACGGCAACCGCATCGTCGACGTGCTGACCAGCCTTGGCGGCACCTTCCCGTCGCGCGACGACCCCTATCGCCGCGACCTCTCGCTGACTCCGGGCACCACCTATGAAGGCCGGACCACCGACTGGGGCGTCTCGCTGCAGGTCGACTGGGACCTGGGCGGCGCCAATTTGACCTCGATCACCGCCTTCCGCAACTACAAGTCGATCTCGCCGTCGGACACCGACTATTCGAACGTCGACATCCTGCGCCGCGACGACGACGACCAGGCCTTCCGCGACTTCCAGACCTTCACCCAGGAGGTCCGGCTGCAAGGCTCGGCCTTCGGCGGCTTCCTCGACTGGCTGGTCGGCGGCTATTATGCCAATGAGGATCTCCACGTCCGCGACAATTTGCGCTTCGGCAGCCAATATGGCGCCTTCGCCTCCTGCCGCCTGGTCGCCACGATCAATCCCAATCCGGCCTTGCGCTCCCCCACCGCGCCTGGTTGCCTCAGCCCGACCGGCATCGCGGTCCTCAGCGGGCCCGGCGGGCTCGGCGCCGCCTTCCCGATCTTCCAGGCGGGCCTCAACCGGCTCAGCACCGTCAACAATGTCGGCGACGACGATGCCAATTATTTCCAGGACAGCACCAACTGGGCGGTCTTCACCCACAACATCTTCAACATCACCGACACGCTGAGCCTGACCATCGGCCTGCGCTACACGCACGAGAACAAGGATTTCGAAGCCAATTTCAACAACACCAACACCGCCTGCCCGACCCAGCAGGCCTTTTTCGCGAACTTCCTGACCGGCGGCGCGACGCCGCTCCCCGCCTCCCTCCAGAGCCTCGCGGCCGGCGTCGTCAACCTCACCTGCCAGGGCAATTCGTCGAGCTCGCTGAACGCGCTCAGCCTCGCCGATTCGCGCAGCGAGGGCGAATGGACCGGCACCGGCGTGCTCTCGTTCAAGCCGGTCAGCTCGCTGCTCCTCTACGCCAGCTATTCGCGCGGCTATAAAGCGGGCGGCTTCAACCTCGATCGCTCGGCGCTTGGCTCGCCGGTCTTCGCCCCCGGCGATCCGCGCCAGTCCGGCGGCCGCAACGCCGGCTTCAACACGGCCAACCTCCAGTTCGATCCGGAAACGGTCAACGCTTGGGAAGCCGGCTTCAAATGGACCAACCGCAGCTTCATCCTCAACGTCGCGGCCTTCCGCCAGGCGTTCAGCAACTTCCAGCTGAACACGTTCAACGGCTCGGTCTTCCTCGTCCAGAACATCAACGGCTGCTCGAGCCTGGTCGGCGGCAGCGGGACCGATTCCGATCCGGTCGGCGGGATCAACCCGGCGGGCTCCGGCGGTTGCGCCGCGGACAATGTCCGGGCGGGCGTGATCTCGACCGGCATCGAGATCGAAGGGGCGATCTACCCGCACCCCGATCTCCAGGTCACCGCGGGCTTCACCTATGTCAGCACGCGCTATCGCAACGACCTGATCGGCCGCGACACCGGCACGCCGCTCGACCCGGCTTTGTTCCTGCTGCCGGGCGACAACCTGTCCAACGCGCCCAAATATACCGCGACCGCGTCGATCACCTGGACGCCCGACATCGGCAATAGCGGCCTGTCCCTCTTGGTCTATGCCGACACCCGCCTGACCGGCGACTTCAACACCGGCTCCGATTTGTTCCCCGAAAAGGAGCAGGACAGCTTCGCCGTGGTCAACGCACGCCTTGGCCTGCGCGGGCCGGACCGGCGCTGGTCGGTCGAATTATGGGCGCAGAACCTGCTCGACCAGGATTATCAGCAGGTCGCCTTCAACACCCCGTTCCAGGGCTCGAACTCGGTGGCGCACGTCACCTCGCCGGGCTTCGGCTCGCCGAGCTTCGCCACGGCCAATCAGCTCTTCTCGAGCTTCCTGGCCGAACCGCGCACCTTCGGCATCACCGGCCGCTTCCGCTTCTGACGCGGTTGCCGGCACGAAAGGGGCCCTCGCCGGCGACGGCGGGGGCCCTTTTCTGTTGTACGGCCTGGACTGGACAGCCATCCGTTCGCGCTGAGTTTGTCGAAGCCCTTCCCTCTCTTGACCTGCAAAGGACGAAGGGGCCTTCGACAGGCTCGGGACGAACGGAAATGGTGGGGATCTCTCAGGCGGCCCTGCGGTTCGCGGGCACCGGGGCCGAGGGGGAGGCGGCCTTGACCAGGCGGGCCTGCAGCGCCCTGAGGCGGGCCGGGCTCTCGATCTTGGCGCCGGCCAGGTCGGTCAGATAGAAGACGTCGACCGCGCGCTCGCCATAAGTGGCGATATGGGCGCTGTGGATGAGCGCGCGCGACACGTAGATCGCCCGCGCCAGCTCGAACAGAAGAGCGGCGCGGTCGCGGGCGTTGATCTCGATCACCGTATAGCGGTTCGACGCCTTGTTGTCGACGAAGGCGGCGGCCTGGATCCGGAACGCCTCGGCCCGCCTGAGCGGCAGCGCCCGCGCCGCGAGCCGCTCGGCCGAGGGCTCGTGCCCCGCCAGCGCCCGCCCCACTTCGGCCTTGAGCCGCTTCAGCTGGCCGGGATCGGCGACCGGCGCGCGGGCGAAATTCTGGACCAGGAAATTGTCGAGCGCCATGCCGTCGTCGGTGGTGTGGATGCGCGCGTCGATGATGTTGCCGCCCACCAGGCTGATCGCGCCGGCGATCCGGTAGAACAGGCCGGGCCGGTCCTTGGCGTAGACCGAGACCAGGGTGGCCCCGCGCTCGGCCTGGACCAGGGCCTCGACCGCGCCGGCGCCCTCGGCATGGCGGTCGTCGGCGTCGAGGAAGCGGGCGTTGCGCTCCATCACCTCGATCGGCTCGGCCAGCCAGTAGCTGTCGGGCAGCCGCCAGGTGAAGCGGGCGAAGCGGCTGTCGTCCCAGCCCAGCCGCCGGGCCAGCTCCTCCTGAATCGCCGCGATCCGATCGCGCCGGCCTTTCTGCTTGTGGCCGAGGCGCAGCATCTCCTCGCCGGCGTCGAACAAGGCGCGCAGCAGCTGGCTCTTCCAGCTGTTCCAGGTGCCCGGCCCGACCGCGCGGATATCGACGACGGTGAGCAGGAAGAGCAAGCGCAGCCGTTCGAGGCTCTTCACCCGTTCGACGAAATCCTGGATGGTCTTGGGGTCGGCGAGGTCGCGCTTGAAGGCGGTGGCGGACATGAACAAATGCCAGCGCACCAGCCAGGCCACGGTCTCGGTCTCCGCCGGGGTCAGTCCGAGCCGCGGGCAGAGCGCCAGCGCCACCTCGGCGCCCAATTCGCTATGGTCGCCGCCGCGGCCCTTGGCGATGTCGTGGAGCAGGACCGCGACGTAGAGCACGCGCCGCGACGCGATCAGCTTAAACAGGGCGGTGGAAAGCTTGTGCTCCTCCTTGAGTTCGCCGCGCTCGATCCGCGACAGCAGGCCGATCGCCCGGATCGAATGCTCGTCGACGGTATAATGATGGTACATGTCGAACTGCATCTGGGCGACGACGCGGCCGAAATCGGGAATGAAGCGGCCGAATATGCCGGCCTCGTTCATCCAGCGCAGCACCGTTTCCGGATCGCGCCTGCTGGTCAGCACGTCGAGGAAGAGGGAATTGGCCTCGGGATCGGCGCGCACCCCGGCGTCGATCAATTTGGCGTGGCGGGCGGCGGCGCGCATCGCCAGCGGGTGGATTTCGAGCCCGTGCCGGTCGGCGAGCGCGAACATGCGGATCAGGCGCACCGGATCCTGGCTGAGAAAATCCCCCTCGTCGGGGATGGCGAGCCGGCCGCGGTCGAGCAGGAAGCCTTCGAGCTTGCGCGGCCGGCGCCGGAAGGCGGGAAAGCCCATGCGGCGGCCGCGGCCGGCGAACTTCTCGTCGAGGTGGGCGAGGAACACCCCGGTCAGATCGCCGACCGTCTTGGCATGCAGGAAATAATGCCGCATGAACCGCTCGACCGGCGACTTGCCCGGCCGGTCGGCATAATTCATCCGCGCCGCAATCTCGCGCTGATAATCGAAGGTCAGCCGTTCCTCGGGCCGGCCGGCGGCGCGGTGAAGATGGCAGCGCACCGCCCACAGGAAGCGTTCGGCGCGCTGGAACTGCCGAAGCTCGACGGCCGAGAACAGGCCGACATCGACCAGCTCGGCGACCGAGCGTAGCCGGTAGGCATATTTGCCGATCCAGAAGAGCGCATGGAGGTCGCGCAGCCCGCCTTTGCCCTCCTTGACGTTGGGCTCGACGACGTAGCGGCTGTCGCCCATGCGCTTGTGGCGCGCGTCGCGCTCGTCGAGCTTCTCCTTGACGAAGCCGGCGACCTTGCCCGCCACCACCTCCTTCCAGAAGCGGCCGGCGACGAGGTCGTGGAGGGCCTCGTCGCCCCAGATGTAGCGCGCCTCGAGGATCGCGGTCCGCACCGTCTGGTCGGCGGTGGCGGCGCGGATCACTTCGTCGGTGCTGCGCGTCGAATGGCCGACCTTGAGGCCAAGGTCCCAGAGCAGATAGAGGATCGCCTCGACGACCGTCTCGGTCCACCCCGTCGCCTTCCAGGGCGTCACGAAGGCGATGTCGACGTCCGAATGGAGCGCCATCTCGCCGCGCCCATAGCCGCCGACCGCCATCAGCAGCAGCCGCTCCGAGGTGGTCGGGTTGGCGAGCGGATGCAGGCGGGTGGTGACGAAATCGTAGGCGAGCCGCAGGATCTGGTCGGTGAGGAAGGCGTAGGCCGCGGCCGCCTCGGTCCCGGCATAAGGCCGTTCCTCGAGCCGCCGCGCAATCTCGGCGCGCCCCGTCGCCAGCGCCTCCTTGAGGATCGCCGCCGCCGCCTTGCGGTCGGCTTCGTCGAGCCGGGCCGCGAGCGCGCGCCGGTCGACGATGTCACGCTGGTTGGGCACCGTCTGGAGGCGCGCGCTCATTTACCCTGCTCGGCCTGCAGCCGCTTCAGCCGATAGATCAGCTCGAGCGCCTCGCGCGGCGCCAGGGTGTCGGGCTCGATTTCGGCCAGGGCCTCATGGACCGGGTCGCCCGCCGGCTCCTCGCGCGGGACGGCCGCGAAGAGTGGGAGGTCGTCGAGCCCCGCGGCGATGCCGCCGGTGGCGGCGCGGCCCTCCTCCAATTTGGCGAGCACCGCTTTGGCGCGGGCCAGCACCGGCGGCGGCAGGCCGGCGAGCTTGGCCACGGCGATGCCGTAGCTGCGGTCGGCGGGGCCGTCGGCGAGCTCGTGAAGCAATACGAGGTCGCCCTTCCATTCGCGGGCGCGGACATGGTGGAGCGAGAGCGCGTCGAGCCGTTCCGCCAAGCGGGTCAGCTCGTGATAATGGGTGGCGAACAGGCAGCGGCACTGGCTGCGGTCGTGGATCGCCTCGACCACCGCCCAGGCGATGGCAAGCCCGTCATAGGTCGAGGTGCCGCGGCCGACCTCGTCGAGGATGACGAAGCTGCGCGATGTCGCCTGGGCGAGGATGGCGGCGGTCTCGACCATCTCGACCATGAAGGTCGAGCGGCCGCGCGCCAGATTGTCCGAGGCGCCGACCCGGCTGAACAGGCGGTCGACCAGGCCCAAAGTCGCGCTGGCGGCGGGCACGTAGGAGCCGGCCTGGGCGAGCAGGATGATCAAGGCGTTCTGCCGGAGGAAGGTCGATTTGCCGCCCATATTGGGGCCAGTGACCAGCCACAGCCGCGACTCCTCGGACAATTTGCAGTCGTTGGCCACGAACCGTGCCCCGCCCGCCTTCAAGGCGTCCTCGACCACCGGATGGCGGCCCGCTTCGACCTCGAAGCAGTCATGGTCCTCGAAGCGCGGCCGGCACCAGCCGCCTTCCGCCGCCCGCTCGGCGAGCGCGGCGGCGACGTCGAGCCGGGCCAAAGCGTCGGCGGCCGCGGCGATCGCCTCGGCGCGGGCCAGAGCCTCGCCGACCAGAGCCTCGAAATGCTCGGCCTCGGCGGCCAGCGCGCGGTTGCCGGCCTCGCCGACCCTGAGCGCCTGCTCGTGCAGATCGGCGGCGTTGAAGCGGACCACGCCGGCCAGGGTCTGGCGGTGGGTGAAGCCCGAATCGGCGGCCATCAATTTGTCGGCATTCCTCGCCGGCACCTCGATGTGGAAGCCGAGCACATTGTTGTGGCGGATCTTCAATGTGGCGATGCCGGTCTGGGTCCGGTAGCGCGCCTCCAGGCCGGCGATCGCCCGCCGGCCTTCGCCGCCCGTCGCGCGAAGGGCATCCAGAGCGGCGTCATAGCCTTCCGCGATATAGCCGCCCTGCGCGCTATCGATCGGCGGCGTCGGCACCAGGGCGCGCGCGAGCAAATCGATCAGGGCGCCATGGCCGATCAAAGCGGGCAGCAGATCGGCGAGCAGGGCCGGCGGCGCTTCGGTCCGCGCCAGCCGGTCGTGCAGCCGCCGCGCCTCGTCGAGGCCGTCGCGGAGCTGGCCGAGGTCGCGCGGGCTGCCGCGCGCCGCGACCAGGCGCCCGAGCGCGCGGCCGATATCGGGCAAAGCGCGCAATTGCCGGCGCAGCCAGTCGCGCAAGCCCGCATCGCCCTCGAACAAGGCGACGAGATCGAGCCTTGCCTCGATCCGGGCGCGGTCGAGCAGAGGCGCGCCGAGATCGGCGGCGAGCAGGCGGGCGCCGGCGCCGGTGACGCTGCGGTCGGCCGAAGCAAGCAGGCTGCCGGCACGGGTGCCGGACGCCGAGACGGTCAGCTCCAGGCTCTCGCGCGTCGCCGCGTCGATCATCATATGGTCGCCCGAGGCGAGGCCGACCGGCGGGCGCAGGAAGGGGAGCGAGTCGCGCGCGACCTCGTCCAGATAGGAAAGCAGGCCGCCCGCCGCGCACAGCGCGGCGCGGTCGAAGCGGCCGAAGCCGTCGAGCGTGGCGACTTCGAACCTCTGCTTGAGCCGGCGCTCGGCCTGAAGGCTGTCGAAGCCGCTATCCCACAGCTCGGCGCCGTCGAGGGCCTCGTTGGCGATAGTCTCGGCCGCGCCGAGCCGCGCCAGCTCGGCGTCGAGCGCGCCGGGCGGCACCGAGGCGAGCTCGAACCGCCCGGTCGAAACGTCGGCGGCGGCGATGCCGTAAAGCGCGCCGACCTTCGCCACCGCGACCAGCCAGTTGGCGGCGCGCGAATCGAGCAAGGCCTCCTCGGTCAGCGTGCCGGCCGTCACCACCCGGACGATGGCGCGGTTGACCACCGATTTGGCGCCGCGCTTCCTGGCCTCGGCCGGGCTTTCGACCTGCTCGGCGATGGCGACGCGGTGGCCGGCCCGGATCAGCCGGGCGAGATAGACCTCGGCGGCGTGGATCGGCACGCCGCACATCGGGATCGGCGCCCCGTCATGCTCGCCGCGCGCGGTCAGCGCGATGTCGAGATCGGCCGCGGCCACGCGGGCGTCATCGAAGAACAATTCGAAGAAGTCGCCCATCCGGTAGAAGAGCAGGGACCCCTCGGCCTCCGCCTTCAGCGCCAGATATTGCGCCATCATCGGCGTCGGCGCCGTCTCGGATTTCGTCTGCGTGGCCACACCGGCACGTTAAGGCTTTGACTTGCCCCCGTCACCTCTCAAGCCCTAGAGCGAAAGCCAAACAGGGAGAGAGCCACGTGAGCGAGGGCAGCAACGTCAAATTCTCGGAGGCCGAGGCGCTCGAATTCCATTCGATGGGCCGGCCGGGCAAGATCGAGATCATCGCCTCCAAGCCGATGGCGACCCAGCGCGATTTGAGCTTGGCTTATTCGCCCGGAGTCGCCGTGCCGGTGCGCGCGATCGCCGAGAATCCCGAGCTTGCCTATGATTACACCGCCAAGGGCAATCTCGTCGCGGTCATCTCCAACGGCACCGCCATTCTCGGCCTCGGCAATCTCGGCGCGCTCGCCGCCAAGCCGGTGATGGAAGGCAAGGCCGTGCTGTTCAAGCGCTTCGCCGACGTCGATTCGATCGACATCGAGCTCGACACCGAGGATCCCGAGGCGTTCATCAACGCGGTCGCTTTGATGGAGCCGAGCTTCGGCGGCATCAACCTCGAGGACATCGCCGCGCCGGAATGCTTCATCATCGAGCAGGCGTTGCGCGAGCGGATGAACATCCCGATCATGCACGACGACCAGCACGGCACCGCGATCATCTCGGCCGCCGGCCTGATCAACGCCTGCCACCTGACCGGGCGCAGCCTCAAGGACGTCAAGGTCGTCGTCAACGGCGCCGGCGCCGCCGCCATCGCCTGCACCGAATTGATCAAGGCGATGGGCGTGCCCCACGACCATGTCATCATGTGCGACCGCAAGGGCGTGATCTATCAGGGCCGCGACGGGCTCGACCAGTGGAAGTCGGCCCATGCCGCCAAGACCGAGGCGCGCACGCTGGAGGAGGCGCTGAAGGGCGCCGACGTCTTCCTCGGCCTCTCCGCCGCCGGCGCGCTCAAGCCCGAGATGGTGATGGAGATGGCGCCGAGCCCGATCATCTTCGCCATGGCCAATCCCGACCCCGAGATCACCCCGCCCGACGCCAAGGCGGCGCGGCCCGACGCGATCGTCGCCACCGGCCGCTCTGATTATCCCAACCAGGTCAACAACGTGCTCGGCTTCCCCTTCATCTTCCGCGGAGCGCTCGACGTCCGGGCGACGACGATCAACAACGAGATGAAGATCGCCGCCGCCCACGCGCTCGCCGATCTGGCGCGCCAGCAGGTGCCGGAGGAGGTGGCGGCGGCCTATGGCGGCCGGGCGCATAGCTTCGGCCCCGATTACATCATCCCGGCGCCCTTCGATCCCCGGCTGATGGAGATCGTCCCCTCCGCGGTCGCCCAGGCGGCGATGGATTCGGGCGTCGCCCGCAAGCCGATCGCCGACATGCAGGCCTATCGCACGCAGCTGCGCTCGCGGCTCAATCCGACCACCTCGGTCCTCACCCTCGCCTACGAGGCGGCGCGGGCCAATCCCCGGCGCGTCCTATTCGCGGAAGGGGAGGAGGACGTCGTGCTGCGCGCCGCCATCGCCTTCCGCGACGGCGGCTACGGCATTCCGGTGCTGGTCGGGCGCGACGACGTCTACGACCGGCTGAAGGCGCTCGGCGTCGAGGACCCGCAAAGCTTCGAGGTCCATAACAGCCGCAACCATCCGCGCACCGCCGAAATGGCCGATTTCCTGTACCAGCGCCTGCAGCGGCGCGGCTATATGCACCGCGAGCTCGAGCGCACCGTCAACCAGGACCGCAACATCTTCGCCGCCTTGCTGCTGGCCATGGGCGAGGCCGACGTGATGATCACCGGCATCACCCGGCCCTATGCGCAAAGCTTCCGCCAGATCCGGCGCGTGCTCGATCCGCAGCCGGGCGTCACCCCGTTCGGAATCCACCTGATGGTCGGCCAGTCGCACACCGTGTTCATCGCCGACACCACGGTCACCGAGCGGCCGACCGGCGAGCAGCTCGCCGAGATCGCCATCCAGACCGCGCAGGTCGCGCGGCGCATGGGCCACGATCCGCGCGTCGCCTTCCTCTCTTATTCCAATTTCGGCAATCCGGAGGGCAGCTATCTCGAGCGGATTCGCGACGCGGTGAAGATCATGGACAAGCGCGACGACGTCGATTTCGAATATGAAGGCGAGATGTCGCCCGACACCGCGCTCGATCCGGACCTTCAGAAGCTCTATCCGTTCATGCGGCTGACCGGGCCCGCCAACGTGCTGATCATGCCCGGCCTGCAGACCGCCAACATCTCGGCCAAGCTGATGCGCGAGCTCGGCGGCGACGCGGTGATCGGGCCGATGCTGGTCGGCATGGAAAAGCAGGTGCAGATCGCGGCGATGAGCGCGACCGCGTCGGACCTGGTGACGCTCGCCGTCCTCGCGGCGGGCCGGATCGTCCGCTAGCGCCGTTCCCCGGCGAAAGCCGGGGCCCAGTGACTCGGTCTGTGCAGCTGGACCCCGGCCTGCGCCGGGGAACGCCTAGTTCGGATTGTCGGCGGTCGGGGCGCTCTGGCCGCGCTGGCCGACGGCGCCGATATTGCCGAACAGCTCCTGCAGCAGGCTGCGGTCGCGGCCCAAAGTCGGCGTCTGCCGGCTGTCGGGATTGATGTTGACCGCGAGCTCGACGCCGGTGCGCTGCACCGATTCGACATTGCCGGCGGCGTCGAAGTGGACGCGCAGCACGGTCTGCGCGCTTGGCCGGGGCGTGGTGAAGGCCGCCTGCCTGGTGTCGCGCGAGACATAATACCAGTCCCGCTGCTCCTGGTCGAACTGGCCGACGAAGCTCGGCCGGCCGAGCGTGCCCGCCACCGAATCCCTATTGTCGATGCCGGGCTGGATCGCGGTGACCAGCGGCTCATCGATCAGATAGCCCTGATGGTCGCGGATCGAGGAGCAGCCGGCGCTGAGCGCGGCACCCAGAGCGAGCGCGGCGAGCGCGGGCAGCGCGCGCGATCCGGAGATGAAGGTCATTGGCTGGAGACTCCTGAACGTCGGGCGACCCCACTGAGCCGTGGCGCCGGACTTGACTAGCCCCTCCAATATGAACATCGGCTAACCGGCGCAAGCGGCGCGATAATCCGGGAAGTCCTTTGTCGCTCCTCAAATCCATCTTCGGCGAGGCGAGGCAGCGCTCGCCGCTGGAGCCGCTCTACCGCGCGATCGTCGCGCGGGGCCGCGATCCGGCCTGGTATCGCGAGGGCGAGGTCCCCGACACGATCGACGGCCGCTTCGACATGATCGCCGCGATCCTCGCTCTGGTGCTGCTCCGCCTCGAGGCGGAAGGCGCGGCCGGGCGCGGCCCGTCGGTGCTGCTCACCGAGCTCTTCATCGACGACATGGACGGGACTTTGCGGCAGATCGGGATCGGCGATTATGTCGTCGGCAAGCATGTCGGGCGGATGATGAGCGCGCTCGGCGGCCGCCTCGCCGCGTTCCGCGCCGCGCGGGAGCAGGGTTCGTTCGCGGAGGCGGTCGCGCGCAACATCTTCCACGAGGCGCCGCCGTCGGCGGCGGCCCCGGTTTTGGTCGCCGGCCGGCTCGAGCAATTCGCCGCCGGGCTCGACGGGACGGGTCTGCAGGCCCTGCTCGAGGGCGATCTGCCATGACCGCGCCGGAATTCAGCCGCACCGTCCGCATCGACACGATCGGCGAAGCCCCGCGGGCGATGGAAATCGCCGCCGATGAAGGCGAGCGGGCGGCGCTCGCCGCGCGCTTCGGCCTGATCGGGCTGGCCCGGCTCGAGGCGGCGCTGACCCTGAGCCGCAGGGGCGCGGAGGTCGCGGTCCGCGGCCGCCTTGCCGCCGCCGTCACCCAGGCCTGCGTCGCCAGCGGCGCGCCGGTCGCGGCCGAGGTCGACGCGCCGTTCGACATCCTGTTCCGGCCGCAGCCCGATGCCGAGGCGCCCGAGGAGGAGATCGAGCTCAGCGAGAGCGAGATGGACGTGGTCTTCGTGGCCGGCGCCGGGATCGACGTCGGCGAGGCGGTCGCCGAGACGCTGGCGCTCGCGCTCGACCCCTATCCGCGCGCGCCGGGCGCCGAGGAGGCGCTCAGGGCGGCGGGGGTGAAGAGCGAGGAGGAAGCCGGGCCGTTCGCGGCGCTGGCCGGGCTCAGGGACAAGTTGAAGAAATAGCCCCGGAGTGGGGACAGCTGCTTTTCCGCACTGCGGCGGAAATCCGGCAAGGCGGTGCGGAAAAGTAACTGTCCCCGTGACGTGACGCCTGCCCCGCAGGCGTCAAAACGGAACGTCGTCGTCCAGGTCGGTGTCGAAGGACGCGGGTTGCGGCTTGGCCTGCTGGCGCGGGGCGCCGCCGCCGAAATCATTGCCGCCGGCGGCGCCATAATCGTCGCCGCCGCCAAAGCCGCCGCCGCCCCCCGAGCCGCGGCTGTCGAGCAGGACCAATTCGCCGCGGAAGCGCTGCAGCACCACTTCGGTCGAATAGCGGTCGGCGCCCGACTGGTCCTGCCATTTGCGGGTCTGGATCTGGCCTTCGAGATAGACCTTGGAGCCCTTCTTCAGATAGGATTTGGCGACGCGGCCGAGATTCTCGTTGAAGATGACGACCCGGTGCCACTCGGTCCGCTCCTGCTTGTTGCCGTCGCGGTCCTTCCAGCTCTCCGAGGTGGCGACGCGCATGTTCACCACCTCGCCGCCATTGTTGAGGCTGCGGACCTCCGGATCGTCGCCCAGATTGCCGACCAGGATCACCTTGTTCACGCCCGCCATCTTGTCCTCCGAAGAATCGAGTCTCGGGCAATAGGCCAAGCCGGCCCGCGCGCCAAGCTAGGCCGGCGCCGGTTTCGGCGCGTTGCGGTTGGTCCACAGGAAGCCGGCGACGAGCAGGAGGATCGTCGCGCCTTGGGCGAGCAGGGTTTCCATCGTCGGATAGACGCCCAGCAAGGGGCTGCGCGGGAAGCCCGCGAGCGGGTGAACGCCGAGCATGCCCGCTTCCTGCAGCGCCGCAACGCCCTTGCCGGCGAGGACCACCGCCAGGACCGCGATCAGGGCCGAGGAATATTGGAAGAACTTGCCGATCGGCAGCCGCGCCGACAGCCTCAGCATCGCCCAGGCGAGCAGCGCCAGCAGCGCGACGCCGACCGCGATGCCGCCGGCCAGCGCGGCGCCATTGCCCTCCCCGCCCATCGCGGCGAAGAAGATGATGGTCTCGAACACCTCGCGATAGACGGCGATGAAGGCGAGGAAGAAGAGGAACCAGGCCGAGCCCCTGGTCAGCGCCTTGCCGAGCTTGTCGCGGACATAGGCCTGCCAGGCGCCGGCCTGCGCCTTGCCGTGCATCCAGACGCCGACGAAGAGCAGGATGAAGGCGGCGAGCAGCGAGCCGAAGCCTTCGGTCAGCTCGCGGCTGGCGCCGCTGATGGTGATGAACTCGTTCGCCGCCCACCAGGTCGCCACGCCGGCGACGAGCGCGCCGATCCAGCCGATATGGACCCAGCGCAGCATGTCGCGGCGCTCGGCTTTCCTGAGGAAGCCGATCATCGCGACGACGATCAGCAACGCCTCCAGCCCCTCGCGCAGCAATATGGCGAGCGTGCCGAGGAAGGTCGAGGCGCCGCTGGCCGCCTCCGGCGCGAGCGCCGCCTCCGCGCGGGTGAACAAGGCCTGGATCCGCTCCGCCTCGGCGGCGACCTCCTCGGCCGGCGCGCCGCGCGCGATCGCCGCGCGCAGCCGCCCCATCGCCGCTTCCACTTCGGCGACGAGGCCGCCGTCGCGCGCGTTCAGGACCGCCTCGACCGGCTCGAAGCCGTCGAGATAGGCGGCCAGGGCAAGCTCGCCGGCCTGCGCCCGGTCGCCGCGGCGATAGGCGGCGACGCTCTGCCGCAGCAATTCGTGCGCGACCGCCAGCGCCTGCGAGCTTTGGGGCGCGGCCAGGGCTTCGGGATGGGTGCGCAGAAAAGCGGTGAGCGCGGCCGCCCTTTGCTCGCCGATCGCGGCCGCCAGCGCCGCCGGCGTGATCGAGACCAGCCGCTCCAGATCGGGGATTCGGGCGCGCAACGCCGGATCGGCGCGCCAATCCGCCTCGCCGGCGCGGACAAGCGCGTCGGGATAAGCGCGCGTTCCGGCATAGAAAGCGAGCGCCCAGCGGTCCTCGGGCGGCAGGCTGGCGAAGCTCGCCATCGCCGTGCCTTCGAGGCCCTGGCCGATCACCTGGTAGAGGCCGAACAGGCTGCGCTCGCGGGCGCGGGCGCGGTCGGCGAAGGCGATGGGCGGCGGATCGAGCTGCCGCGCCATCGCCGTGTCGGCGCGGCCGGTGGCGCCGTGGCACGCGGCGCATTGCTGCTGGTAGAGCCGGGCGCCACGGGCGAGATCGGGCGCGGCGCCGGGCGCGAGCGGCACTGGATAAGCGGCGAGCAGGCGCTGCCCCAGGCCCCGCGCCATCCGGTCGACCTCGCCGGGCGCGGCCATGCGCGCGACCGCGGCCTCGAGCGCGCGGGCGTCCGCCACCAATTGCGCCTTCGCCTGGTGGGCGGGCAGGGCGCCCAGCCGCTGCGTCACCGACGCCGAAAATTCGCGCATTTCGGCATATTCGCTCGGCGAGGCGACGCGCCCGTCGGCGACGGCGCCGCGATAATCGACGGCGATATAATCGAGCAGCCGCCACGCGGTCTGCACCGCCGCATCGTCCGCCCGCGCGACGGTGGGGAGAGCGAGGAAAATGAGGAAAAGGAGCGGCAGGAAGGCCCGCCTCAGGCTGGACAGGACGACGAACATGTTCCCCCGCGGGCAAGCTTGGAGGGGTCGGCCTAGCGGTGTTGCGACTGATTATCAATAGCGCGGTCGGCCGGTGGCGGCGATGTCCGCGATGGCGGTGGCGGTGCGCCGGCCGCGCTCGGCGGCGAGCCGGGGACCCGCGGTCGCGATCACGCACTGGCAGCGGCCGCGCGCCTTGGCCTGGTAGAGGGCGGCGTCGGCCGCGTCGATCAGGCCGGCAAAGGCCGCGCCATGCTCGGCGCTGAGCGCGATGCCGACGCTGACGCCGATATCCACGCCTTCGTCGCCGAACAGGAAGGGGGTGCCGGCGAGCGCCTTGATGGCGCGTTCGCCGAGCGAGCGCGCAAGCGCGGGCCCGTCGCCGCGAGTGACGATCAGGAACTCGTCGCCGCCGATCCGCGCGACGATGTCCTCCGCCGCCGCGACGCCACGCAGCCGCGCGGCGACCTCGACCAGCAGCCGGTCGCCGGCGCTGTGGCCGAGCGTGTCGTTGACCCGCTTGAAGCCGTCCAGGTCGAGGAACAGATAGGCGACCTCGTCGCCTCGCCGGCGGCGACGCGGCGGTCGAGCGCGGTGGCGAGGCCGGCGCGGTTGACGAGCCCGGTGAGGCCGTCGTGGCGGACCCGATGATCCTTTTCGAGCTCGGCCTCCATGCGGTCGAGCAGCATCCGGTTGAGCTTGAACGCGGCGACGCTCATCGCGAACAGGTCGAGCGGAATCTGGATCGCGGTCACCATCAGGATCGGCTCGCCGGAGAGGATGCCGCCCGCGGCGCAGGGGCCGAGGCTCAGCACGATCATCACCGCCGCCAGCCGGGGCGCCGCGAAATTGCGGAAGCAGATGCCGCCGACCATCCCCGGCCCACGCCGCCCGCGGGCGATCGCGCGCCGGCCGGCGATCAGCACCGGCGCGCGGACGAGTGCGAGCAGCATCTCGAAGCAGGCCCGGGCGATGAATAGCGGCGTCGGATGGCGCGTGGCGATCGCCAGCGCGACCAGCAGCGTGTTGATCACGCCGCCCAGAAAAATCGGCAGGGTGCCGTAAAGGCTGCGGAACAGCTGGATGCGGATCGAATCGGGCAGGTTCTTCCTGCCCGGATCAATCAGCCATGCCGTCAAGCTGCGTTGCGGCAAGCACAGGCCGCGGACCGAATCCGTCCCCGTCCATCTTCCCAATGAAGGCGAGCGTCCGCGTTAGGGGCAAGGCGTTAAGTCTCTATGAAAACGCACTATTCCGGTGGCGAAACGTCAGCTCGCCGGGTAGCGCAGCCGCCCCAGAAAGCGGCTCATCGAAAAGCGGGGCGCGCCGCCTTGCCAGCGCGCCTTGGCTTTCTCGAAGCGCATCACGCCTTCGAGGCGGCGGTCGAGGAAGGCCCTCGTCTCGGCCATGTCCTCGCTCTGGTCGTCGAGGAAGATCAGGGTGGTCGAGCCGTAGACGCCGATCAATATGGCGCGCTTGGAATAATGGTTGAAGTCGCTCGCGGTGTCGCCGGCCAGGCGCCAGATCCGGTCGGCGCTGCGCCAGGCCAGGCGCGCGCCGGTGAGCGCGTTGCCGGGCAGGGCCAGCAGCGCGAGGCCACGGCGCAGCGCCTCGCGATAGGGGGCCAAAGTCTGGAAGCGGAACGCGAGCAGGGCCCTGATCCGGTCGCGCACCTTCATCGCCGCGATCTTTTCGGGCGGGAAGGCGGCGAGCATCGCCTTGTCGATCCAGTCGAACCAGGCATCGACCATCTGCGCCGCGCCGCCGGGAAAGGCGAGCCGGGCGCGGCCGGCGGGAACGCCGAGCTCCTGCGCGACGAGCGCCAGCGCCGCCTCGCCCCAGCCGTCGAACGCGGCATGGGCCGGGATCAGCGGCGCGAGCGCGTCGCGCAATTCGTCGAGGTTCATGTCGAGCGGCTCGGTCACCCCGCCTCAATGAGCCGCGGCCTCGAGTGTTGCAAGCCTTAGCCCCTCCCCTGGATGGGGAGGGGTTGGGGTGGGGTGGCGTCTCCGGAAAGGGCCCCGCCCTTCATCGACGTTCACCCCCACCCTGCCCTCCCCCATCAAGGGGGAGGGTTCTTGCAGGCAGCCGGATCAGCACCAGAGCGGCGCAGACGAGCAGCGCGCCGAAGCCGTCGGCGGCCGACAGCCGCTCGCCATAGGCCGCCCAGCCGATCGCCGCCGACGCGATCGGCTGGGTCAGGAAGCACAGGCCCACGAGCACCGGCGAGAGATGGCCCATGGCGTAAACGAGCAGGCCCTGGCCGACGAGCTGGCTCGACAGCGAGAGCAGGACGACCGGGGTCCAATCGACCGGCATGACCGATTCGCCGAGCGCCAGCGCGAACAGCGATAAAGGCAGCGCGCCGGCCATGGTGGCGATGGCGAGCACCGGCCAGGGCTTCATGGTGCGCCGCGCCCGATCGACCGCGACCAGGTAGAAAGTGTAGAAGAGGCCGGCGAGCAGGGCGAGCAGATCGCCCGCGAAATGGTCGGGCGAGAGCTCGTAGCTGCTGCCGAGCAGGAGCATGGTCCCGGCGGCGGCGAGCAGCAGCGCCAACCCCTGCGGCGCGCGCGGCAGCCGGCGCAGCAGGATGAAGCCGTAAATCGCGAACAGGAAGCTGGCGAAATTGCCGAACAAGGTGGCGTTGGCGAGCTTGGTGATCAGGATGCCCGCATGCCAGGCGGCGAGATCGGCGGCGAAGAACAGGCCGCCGGCGGCGATGGCGGCGATCATCGCCCAGCGCGGAAAAGGCTGCCCTTTCCCCTGGCGGATCGCGAGAAAGGCAAGGAAGGGGACGGCCAAAGCCAGCCGCCAGAATCCCGCCGCCACCGGGCCGATTTGCGAGACGTCCTGGGCCAGCCGCACCATCCACGGCCCCGCCGCCAGGAACAGATTGGCGAGGATCAGCGCCGGAAAGGCGAAGCGTGGGGTTGCGCCCTGGTGCATTTCACTTTGCAACCCTTATATTCGCCGCGGTGCAGCAATTTCGAAAGGCCCGCAATGCCCTCCCTGTTCGACCCGATCAAGCTCGGCGCCATCGAGGCGCCCAATCGCGTGCTGATGGCGCCGCTGACCCGCGGCCGCGCGACCCGCGACCATGTCCCCACCGAATTGATGCGGACCTATTACGCGCAGCGCGCGTCGGCCGGCCTGATCCTGAGCGAGGCGACCGGGATCAGCCGCCAGGGCCTGGGCTGGCCCTACGCGCCGGGCCTGTGGACGCCTGACCAGATCGAGGCCTGGAAGCCGGTCACCGCGGCGGTGCACGAGGCGGGCGGGCGGATCTTCGCCCAGCTCTGGCATATGGGCCGGCTCGTCCATTCGAGCTTCCTCGACGGCGCCCGGCCGGTCTCGGCCTCGGCCACGACCGCGCCCTACAAGGCGCACACCTATGACGGCCGCCAGCCTTATGACGAGGCGCGGGCGCTCAGGCTCGACGAAATCCCCGACCTGATCGGCGATTATGCCGACGCCGCCGCCAACGCGATCGCCGCGGGCTTCGACGGCGTCCAGATTCACGGCGCCAATGGCTATCTGATCGACCAGTTCCTGCGCAGCGGCAGCAATTTGCGCGACGACGATTATGGCGGCCCGGTCGAGAACAGGGTGCGGCTGCTCCGCCAGGTGACGCAGGCCGTCGCCGATGTCGTGGGCGCGGACCGGACCGCGGTCCGCCTCTCGCCCAACGGCGATTCGCAGGGCGTCAACGACGCCGACCCTTACGGCCTGTTCCCGGCGGCGGCGGCCGCCTTGTCCGAGATCGGCATCGCCTTTCTCGAGCTGCGCGAGCCGTCGCCCGAGGGCACGTTCGGCAAGGCCGAGGTGGCGCCGGTCCACCCGCATATCCGCAAGGCGTTCAAGGGTCCGCTGGTGCTCAATTCGGATTACGACCTGGCCCGCGCCCAGGCCGCGCTCGACGCCGGCGAGGCCGACGCGATCACCTTCGGCCGCACCTTCCTCGCCAATCCCGATCTGGTCGCGCGGCTCAGGGCCGGCGCGCCGCTCAACCCGGACATGATGGCGACCTGGTACAGCCAGGGGCCCGAAGGCTATGTCGATTATCCGGCGATGGGCGTCTCTCCCCTCCCGCTTGCGGGAGGGGCCGGGGGCGGGGAGTCGCGGACTCCGTAAGCCCACCCCTCAATCCCCTCCCGCAAGCGGAAGGGGAGGCTAGCCGCCGAAGCGCGCCTTCAGCGCCAGCATCGCCAGCGCCGCCTTGGCCGCTTCGCCGCCTTTGTCCTTGTCTTGCGGATCGGCGCGGGCCTGCGCCTGGGCTTCGTTTTCGACGGTGAGGATGCCGTTGCCGATGGCGAGCCCGTCGAGGGTCAGCGCCATCAGGGCGCGGGCGCTCTCGCCGGCGACGATCTCGAAATGATAGGTCTCGCCGCGGATCACCACGCCCAAGGCGACGAAGCCGTCATAGGCGCCGCTCTCCGAGGCCAATGCGATCGCGCCGGGCACTTCGAGCGCGCCCGGGACGGTGACCGTCTCGTGGCCATGGCCCGCGGCTTCGATCGCGGCGCGCGCCCCGGCGAGCAGCAGATCGTTCAGATGGGCGTAGAAGCGCGCCTCGACGATCAGGATCCTGGCCATGTCAGGCTCCCGCCGCGAGGATCGGCCGCTCGCCGACGATGGCGAGGCCGTAGCCGCCCAAAGCGACCGGCGTATGGTGGCTGTTGGTGAGCAGGACCATGTCGTGCACGCCCAGCTCGGCGAGGATCTGGGCGCCGACGCCATAATCGCGGAGCTGCTCCGAATCGGCCGGACCTGCCGCGCCGGCGCGGACCTTGAGCGCCTGCGACAAAGCGTCCGGCATCGGCCGGTTGATCACCACGATCACGCCCGCGCCCTCGGCCGCGATCGCCTTCATCGCGCCTTCGAGCAGGCCGCCGCGCTGGCCCTCCTCGGCGAAGGCGTCGGAGAGGATGGAAAGGCCGTGCATCCTGACCAGAGTCGGCTTTTCGGGATCGACGCGGCCCTTGACCAAGGCGATCTGCTCCATCCCCGAGGCCTTGTTGAGGAAGGTGCGGGCGGTCCAGGTGCCGCCCCAGCGGCTTTCGAACTGGGCCTCGGCGGTCTGCTCGACGAGGCGGTCCTTGCGCAGGCGATAGGCGATGAGGTCGCGGATCGTGCCGATGCGGAGGCTGTGGAGCTGGGCGAAGGCGAACAGATCGTCCATCCGCGCCATCGCGCCGTCGTCGTTCATGATCTCGCAGATCACGCCGGACGGATTGAGCCCGGCCAGCCGCGCGACGTCGACCGCCGCCTCGGTGTGGCCGGCGCGGACCAAAACGCCGCCTTCGCGCGCGATCAGCGGGAAGACATGGCCCGGCGAGACGATATGCTCGGGGCCCTTGGCCGCGTCGATCGCGATCGAGATGGTGCGCGCGCGGTCGGCGGCGGAGATGCCGGTGGTGACGCCGTCGCGGGCCTCGATCGAGGCGGTGAAGGCGGTGCCGAGGCGCATGCCGTTGGTCCGGCTCATCGGTTGCAGGCCGAGCTGGTCGACCCGCTCCTTGGCGAGCGCCAGGCAGATCAGGCCGCGGCCGTGCTTGGCCATGAAGTTGATCGCGTCGGGCGTCGCCATCTGGGCGGGGATGACGAGATCGCCCTCATTCTCGCGGTCCTCGTCGTCGACCAGGATGAACATGCGGCCGTTGCGCGCCTCGTCGATGATCTGCTCGGGGGTCGCCATGACGCCGCGGCTGCCGCTGGCGAGGAATTTCTCGAGCTTGCCGAGCGTGTCGGCGGTCGGGTTCCAATCCTCGTCGCCGAGCTTGCGCAGGCTGTTGGGATGGAGGCCGGCGGCGCGGGCGAGGCCGGCGCGGCTCATCTCGCCGGCGGCGACCATGTCGCAGAGGCGGTCGATCAGAATCGTGCTCATGGAAGGCCGCGTATCACACTCCAATGTGATAGGCTATTGCGAAAATCACATTGCATTATTGCGTGCGTCGAGCATGCGGCCGAGATAGCGCGCCAATATGTCGATCTCGATATTGACCTTGTCGCCCGGCGTCACATCGCCCAGACCGGTCAAAGCGGCGGTGTGCGGAATGATGTTGACCGAGAAAGCGACGCCGCCATCGGGCAGCGATTCGACTTCGTTGACGGTCAGCGAGACGCCGTCGAGCGCGATCGAGCCCTTGGCCGCGACATAAGGCGCGAGCGCGGCGCCGGCGACGATGCCGAGCCGGACCGAATCGCCGGTCGGCTCCGCGGCCGCGACCTCGCCGAGCCCGTCGACATGGCCGGTGACGATATGGCCGCCGAGCTCGTCGCCCACTTTCAGCGCGCGCTCGAGGTTGAGCGGCCGGCCTTGCGACCACAAACCGGGCGCGGTCCGGCTCTGCGTCTCGCCGGAGACGTCGACCGCGAACCAGCCTTCCCCCTTGTCGACGACGGTGAGGCACACGCCGGAGCAGGCGATCGAAGCGCCCAGGTCGACGCCGGTCGTGTCGTAGCCGCAGGCGATGCGGACGCGCAGGTCGCCGCGCGCCTCGACGGCCTCGATCCGGCCCTTGTCGGTGATGATCCCGGTAAACATCAGCGCGTGCGCTCGTAGACTTCGAGCGTGTCGCTGCCAAGCGGGCGCGTCTCGGTCAGCCGCCAGCGGCCATGCGCGGCCGCGAGCGAATCGAGGCCGATGTCCGTCAGCGCCGCTTTGCCCGCGCCGATCAGGATCGGCGCGCGGTAGATGAGCAGCCGGTCGACCAGGTCGCCGTGGAGGAAGGACGAGGCCGTCTCCGCGCCGCCCTCGACCAGCAGCTCGTTGACGTCTGCAAGCGTGCGGATCGCCTGCGGGCTGCTGAGCCGGGTCCAGCCGTCCACGGGCGGGCCGGTGGTGAGCAAGGCGCGGCGCGGCGCGCGGTCCTCGAGCCCCGGCAGCCGCACGTCGAGCCGGGGCGCGTCGGCGTCGTAGGTGCCGCGCCCGACCAGGATCATGTCGCTGCGCGCCCGTTCGAGATGGGCGTGGGCGCGCGCTTCCTCGCCGGTGATCCATTTGCTTTCGCCCGAGGCCAGAGCGATCCGGCCGTCGATCGACATTGCGAGCTTCAGCGTGACGAAGGGCCGCCCCAGCCGGATGCGAGTGAAGAAGCCGGCCATGCTGCGCTCGGCCTCCTTCTCCATCGGTCCGGTCAGGACCTCGATCCCCGCCGATTCCAGCCGCTCGATGCCGAGGCCGCTGGTGCGCGGATCGGGATCTCCGATCGCGATCACCACTTTGGCCGGGCCGGCCTCGGCGAGCAGAGCCGCGCAGGCGGGGCCACGACGGCTGACATGGGCGCAGGGCTCGAGCGTCACATAGACGGCCGCGCCCCGGGCGGCCGCGCCGGCCTCCGCCAGCGCTATCGCTTCGGCGTGGGGGCGGCCGCCATCCTGGGTCCAGCCGCGGCCGACGACCTTGTCGTCCTGAACGATCACGCAGCCGACATTGGGGTTGGGCGCTGTCCGGCCGCGGCCGCGCTCGCCGAGCGCGATCGCCGCCGCCATCCAGCGCGAGTCGCTCAAATCCCCAACCGCCTCAGGCCGTTGTCGATCTCCTGGAACTCGCGCTGGCGGGCGCGCTCGCGCGCCTCTCGGGCGGCCCGGTCGCGCTGCTGGCGCGCCCTGATCTCGGCGTCGGTGCGGGTCACCGGCCAGCTTTCGACCATGATGAGCCGCGCGCCCGGCGCGATATTGGTCTTCCCGTCGAGATAGAAGGCCACCAAGATGCCGATCGGGATGAGGATGGCCAGCGAGGCCGCGGCCCATTGGGTGCGCGACCGGCCGCTCCAGAAGAGACGCAGATCGGCCCAGAGGGCGCGGGGGGAGGAGGGCCGGAGAAAGAACATGGCGGCCAAGATAGTGATGCCCGGGCCCCTCCGCCAGCCCGCGCGTCGCGAGAGCCGATCGCCCCCCGACGATCGGCCCTCGCATTCGGGCTCAGCCGTCCTGGATCCGGAAGTTGACCGTCATCACCTTGGTGCCCTGGACCGGCCGGCCGTCGAGCGTGGCCGGACGGAAGCGCCAGCGGTTGAGCGCCTGCCGTTGGGTGGCCCGCCAAAAATGCTCGCTGGTCGCCGACAGCCGTTCGACCGCGGTCACCCGGCCATTGGGCGCGATGGTGAGGCGGATTTGGACGACGCCGTTATGCTCGGCCCGCAGCTCCGGCGCCGGATAAGGCGGCTGGAGATCGCGGGCATAGCGCGGATCGAGCTGGGCCTCGCGGCGCACCGGCGGCGGCGGATCGCGCGGCGGATCGCGGACGGTCCCGGCCGTCCCCTGGCCCGTCTGGGTGCCGCCGGTCGACACCGGGTCGCTCGGGCCGGCGGTCGTGCTATTATTGTCATTGGCCGGGGGGCGGTCGGGCGGGACCGTGGTGACGACGGGGTCGTGCCGGTCCGGCTGAGCCTTGGGGGGAGCCACCTCTGGAATGGGCGGCGGGTCAGGCGGGATGACGATGTCCCGGATCGTCGTGCGGGTCTCCGGCGGCTGCAGGAACTGCGTGCTTCCGGCGAGGATCAGGGCGCCGAAGCCCGCGGCATGAAGCGCGACGACGAGGGCGAAGCTGGCGGGGTGGCGGCGCCGCTGCTGCTCGAAAAAGCCATTCGCGTACATGAGGCCTCTCCTATTCTCTCATGCCGGCACGGCCCGACCGCGCCGGCTATAGCATGATACAACATATCGTGATGATATACTATACTCTTTTGTGCCCCTGGCCGGGGATGGCGGATGGAGGGCTCAGGCGGCGGCGGAGCGGAGGCGGGCGAGGCTTTCGTCGCGGCCGATCAGAGGGAGAAGGGCCGCCATTTCGGGGCCGCTGTCGCGGCCGGTGAGCGCGCGGCGCAGCGGGTGGAAGAGCGATTTGCCGGTGCGGCCGCTCGTCTCCTTGAGCCGGGCGACGAGCTGCGGCCAGGGCGAGTCGCTCCAGTCGACGGCCTCGGCCGCGGTCGCGGCGGCGGCGAGAAAATCGCGATCCTCCGGCGCCGCCTGCCGCTCGACATGGCCGTGGAGGATGTCCCACCAGTCGGCGGCCTCGGCGACGATCCTGAGATTGGGCCGGATCGCCGCCCAGTCCGCCTCGGCCATGCCCCGGGGCAGGCGCTCGCTGACCGCGGCGAAATCGAGCTGGTGGACGATGCGGGCGTTCAACGCGGCGAGCTCGTCCATGTCGAAGCGGGCCGGGGCGCGGCCGAAGCTGGCGAAATCGAAGCTCTCGATCAGAGGCGCCGGATCGGCGAAGGGCTCGACGGCGAGGCTGGTGCCGATCCGCGCCAGCTTGGCGACCAGAGCGGCGGGCTCGATCCCCGCCTCGCGCATCGCCTCGACGCCGGTCGAGCCCAGCCGCTTGGCGAGCTTGCCTTCCGAGCCGGTCAGCAAGGCCTCGTGCGCGAAGGCCGGCGCCTGCGCGCCGAGCGCCTCGAACATCTGCAGCTGCAGCCCGGTATTGGCGACATGATCCTCGCCGCGCACGACATGGGTGACGCCCATCTCCACATCGTCGACCACGCTCGGCAGCATGTAGAGCCAGGAGCCGTCCTCGCGGCGGACCACCGGATCGCTGAGCAGCGAAGGGTCGAGATGCTGAGGCCCGCGGATCAGGTCGTCCCAGGCGATCGGCGCGTCATGATCGAGCTTGAAGCGCCAGTGCGGCCGCCGCCCGTCCGCCTCGAGTCTCGCCCGGTCGGCCTCGCTCAGGGCGAGCGCGGCGCGGTCGTAGACCGGCGGCTTGCCGCGGCCGAGCTGGATCTTGCGCTTGAGCTCGAGCTCCTGCGCGCTCTCATAGGCGGGATAGGCGCGGCCCGCCGCGGCCAGCCGCGCGAGCGCCGCCTCGTAGAGGCCGAACCGGTCCGATTGGCGATAATCCTCATCCGGCACCAGGCCGAGCCACGCCATGTCCGAGCGGATCGCCTCTTCATGCTCCTCGCGCGATCGCTCTCGGTCGGTGTCGTCGAGCCTCAGGATGAAGCGGCCGCGATGCTTGCGCGCCCACAGCCAATTGTGCAGCGCCGCGCGGATGTTGCCGACGTGGAGCCGGCCGGTCGGCGAGGGGGCAAAGCGGGTGACGATCGTCATAGCAGCTTGATCTGGGCGAGCTGGGCCCAGGCGAAGAGCAGCACCAATATGGTCATCGTCGCCGGCAAGCGGCCGAGCAGCGCCGGCCAAGGATCGGAAAAGGGCCTCGTTCCGATCGGCGCGAGCGCGGCCTCATTGGTGATCCACAGCTTCTTGTTCAGGTTGATGGAGTGATAAGCCGAATAAAGGCCGAGCAGGGTGACCAGGCAGGAGAGGATTCCGACCAGAACCACCACCCGCACGAACTGGCTGGCGATAATGAGATTCGCGTCCTTTCCCAAGGCCAAAGCGTAGCTGGCGAACAGAAAGCCCTGGAGCGTCAGATTCCATTGAATTCGGTTGTGAATATGGTCGTTTTCCACGCGTATATGGGCGCATATGCCTTCATGGACCGCGGTGAAATTCGTGCCGGCGGGAAGCAGCTCGCCCGTCGCGCCGTGACCGACGATCCATTTCAGCATTGCCCTACCTTCCGTGGCCGCGCGGACCCGCCCCACTACGCCCGCCGCCGCAAGGGGGCAACGCTCTTGCCTTCGCCGCCTCCGCCCCTAAAGGAGGCGCCATGAAGCTGATGACCGGCAATTCGAATGTCCCGCTGGTGCAGGCGATCGCCCACTATCTCGAAATGCCGATCACCGAGGCGAGCGTGCGCCGCTTCGCCGACGAGGAGATTTTCGTCGAGATCAACGAGAATGTCCGCGGCGAGGACGTGTTCGTGGTCCAATCGACCGCCTACCCCGCCAACGACCACCTCATGGAGCTGTTGATCTGCATCGACGCGCTGAGGCGCGCCTCGGCGAAGCGGATCACCGCCGTCGTCCCCTATTTCGGCTATGCCCGGCAGGATCGGAAGCCCGGGCCGCGGACGCCGATTTCGGCCAAATTGGTCGCCAATCTGATCACCGTCGCCGGCGCCAACCGGGTGCTGTCGATCGACCTCCATGCCGGCCAGATCCAAGGCTTCTTCGACATCCCCACCGACAATCTCTACGCCGCGCCGGTCATGTCGGAGGACATCAAGGCGCGCTTTTCGGGCCGCGCCATCACCATGGTCTCGCCCGACGTCGGCGGCGTCGTCCGCGCCCGCGCGCTCGCCAAGCGGCTCGACAACGCCCCGCTCGCCATCGTCGACAAGCGCCGCGAGAAGCCGGGCGAATCGGAGGTGATGAACGTCATCGGCGACGTCCAGGGCCGCTTCTGCATCCTCATCGACGACATGGTCGATTCGGCCGGGACGCTGTGCAACGCCGCGGCCGCGCTCAAGGAAGCCGGGGCTGAGGACGTCGTCGCTTATTGCACCCATGGCGTGCTTTCGGGCGCGGCGGCGGCGCGGGTCGATTCCTCGGTCCTCTCCGAGCTCGTCATCACCGATTCGATCGCCGCCTATGACTCCGCCGAGGCGAGCGCCAAGATCCGCCTGCTCACCATCGCGCCCTTGCTCGCCGAGGCGATCCGGCGGATCGCGGATGAAAGCTCGGTCTCCAGCCTCTTCGATTGAGCCCGGCATCGTCACCCGGCGAAGGCCGGGATGACGGGAGCGTTCAGGCGCCGGCATCCGCCCAGGGATCGTAGCTGCCGAAGCTCCAGACATAGCCTTCGGGATCGCGGGCGGAATAGACGCGCCCGCCATAATCCTGGTCCTCGGGCTCGGAGACGATCTCCGCCCCGGCGGCGCGCGCCCGGGCGGCGTGCCCGTCGACGTCGTCGATCACGACATAATTGGTCTGGGTGTTGCCGCCGGCCTGGGTCACCGTCCTGAGGCCGGCTTTCTCGGCCCAGTCCGAATCGCCGAGGCTGGCCAGCATGATCATGTTGCCGCGGTCCGTGAGCTGCGCGTGGTGGATGATGGACGGGTCCTCGTCGTCCGCATAGACGGCGTGGCGCTCGAAGCCGAAGGCGGCGCACAGGAAATCGATCGCGGCGGGGGCGTCGGCATAGCGCAGGCAGGGGATGATGGCGGGCTTGACGGTCATGGCGGATCTCCCTTGGCCCGCTTTAGCCGCGCTCCGCTTGATTTTCACCGGCCTTGCCGGTAGAGGCGCCACTCTTTCCAAGCTTTGGAAGAATCGAACCGCCCGGCCAAAAGGGCTGCCGTGGCTGTTCCCAAACGTCCGCCTACATGGTGGCAAGGAGACGAAAATGCCCAAATTGAAGACCAAGAGCGGCGTCAAGAAGCGCTTCAAGCTCACGGCGACGGGCAAGGTGAAGCACGGCGTCGCCGGCAAGCGCCACCGCCTGATCAGCCACAATGCCAAGTACATCCGCCAGAACCGCGGCACCGAAGTTCTCGCCAAGGCCGACACCGGCCGGGTGAAGCTCTGGGCGCCTTACGGCCTGAACTAGGAGGGATGAACCATGGCACGCGTCAAACGGGGTGTAACCACCCGCACCAAGCATAAGCGCCTCCTCGATCAGGCGAAGGGCTATTACGGCCGCCGCAAGAACACGATCCGGATCGCCCGCCAGGCCGTCGAGAAGGCCGGCCAATATGCCTATCGCGACCGCAAGGTGAAGAAGCGCTCGTTCCGGGCGCTCTGGATCCAGCGGATCAACGCCGCCGTGCGCGCGGAGGGCCTGACCTACGGCCGCTTCATGCACGGCCTCAAGCTCGCCGGAGTCGATCTCGACCGCAAGGTCCTGGCCGACATCGCGATGCACGAAGGCGCGGCGTTCACCGCGATCATCGCCCAGGCGAAGGCGGCGCTGCCCGCCGAAGCCTGAGCCGCGGGCATCACATCGGAGGAGGGCGCGGAGGGGAGATTCTCCGCGCCTTTTTCTTTACCTAATGCCCGCTCTCGGTGGCGATCGAATAGCGGGTGGTGGCGCCGCCGCTGGGGCAATAAGTGAGCCGGATCCATTCGTTGCGCGCCTTGCGCTCGTCCTCGAACGGACCGACCATCTTCTCGGTGCCGGGGACGAGGGCGCGGAAGTCCGGGTCCTCATAATCGCCGCCGACGATCCAGTAACGCATGGTCATCATCGCTCTCCTCAGGCTGCGGTTCTGAACTGGGCGGCCTCGGTCGATTCGGCCAGCGCCGCGGTCGACGATTCGCCGCCGGCCAGGGTCTGCGCGACCAGGTCGAAATAGCCGGTGCCGACCTCGCGCTGGTGGCGGGTGGCGCTATAGCCGGCCGCCTCGCTGGCGAACTCGGCCTGCTGGAGCTCCGAATAGGCCGCCATGCCGCGGTCGCGATAGCCGCTGGCGAGTTCGAACATGCCATGGTTGAGGCTGTGGAAGCCGGCGAGGGTGACGAACTGGAACTTGTAGCCCATCGCGCCGAGCTCGCGCTGGAAGCGGGCGATGGTGGCGGCGTCGAGCCTGGCCGCCCAGTTGAAGCTCGGGCTGCAATTATAGGCCATCAGCTTGCCGGGATGGCGGCGCTGGATCGCTTCGGCGAAGGCGCGGGCCTCGCCGAGATCGGGATGGCTGGTCTCCCACCAGAGGAGATCGGCGTGGGGCGCGAAGGCGAGGCCGCGCTTGATGCAATGCTGAAGGCCGGTGCCCTCCTTCAGGCGGAAGAAGCCTTCGCCGGTGCGCTCGCCGGTCAGGAACTCGGCATCGCGCTCGTCGACGTCGGAGGTGATCAGCCGGGCGCTCTCGGCGTCGGTGCGCGCGACCAGCAGGGTCGGAACGCCGCAGACGTCGGCGGCGAGGCGGGCGGCGTCGAGGTTGCGGATATGCGCCTGGGTGGGGATCAGCACCTTGCCGCCGAGATGGCCGCATTTCTTCTCGGCCGCGAGCTGGTCCTCGAAATGGACGCCGGCTGCGCCCGCCTCGATATAGGCCTTCATGATCTCGAAGCAGTTCAAGGGGCCGCCGAAGCCGGCCTCCGCGTCGGCGAGGATCGGCGCCAGCCAGTCGCGGGTCGCGCCGCCCTCCATATGCTCGATCTGGTCGGCGCGCTGCAGCGTGCGGTTGATCCGGCGGCAGAGCTCGGGCCCGGCATTGGCGGGGTAGAGCGACTGATCGGGATACATGGCGCCGGCGGTGTTGGCGTCGGCGGCGACCTGCCAGCCGGAGAGGTAGATCGCCTTCAATCCGGCGCGGACCATCTGCATCGCCTGGTTGCCGGTGACGGCGCCCAGCGCGTTCACATAGTCTTCGCCGTGAAGCAGCGCCCAGAGCCGCTCGGCGCCGCGGCGCGCGAGGCTGTGCTCGACCCGCACCGAGCCGCGCAGCCGCTCGACCTCGGCGATCGTGTAGGGCCTCTCGATGCCGTCGAAGCGGCCAGGTGGGGCGGGGACGATAACGCTGAAGTCGGTCATGAGGCCCTCGGAACTATAAGCTATCCACGCAGAAGCATCGAAACCGGGCCCCGGGCAGGCTTAAAAAGGTCGCTCTGTCGCAACACGACTTGCACCCTTGTAAATTTTTGACAATGTGACCGGATGGCGGCGGAGCGGAAGCTGTATCTCGGGCGGCGGCTCAGAAGGCTCAGGCGCGAGCTCGGGCTGAACCAGAGCGCGATGGCCGCGGAGATCGGCGTCTCACCTTCCTATCTCAACCATCTCGAGCGCAACCAGCGGCCGGTGACGGCGCAAGTGCTGCTGAGGCTCGCCGGGACGTTCGACATCGACCTCAAGAGCTTCGCGGCCGAGGGCGGCGAAGGCACGGGCGCCGCGCAGCTTGCCGAGATCGTCGCCGATCCGATGTTCGGCGCGCTTGCCGTGCCGCGCTACGAGCTGGTCGAGGTGGCGGACAACGCGCCCGCATTCGCCGACGCGGTCTCCCGGCTCTACGCGGCCCTGGTCGAGCTGCGCCGCCAGCCCGCCACCGAGGAGGAAGGCCCGGCGATCCCGCCGCAAAGCTGGGTGCGCGACCATATCCAGGCCGAGCGCAACCATTTCGCCTATCTGGAGGAGGCGGCCGAGACCCAGGCCGGCGCGCTCGCCGATCCGCTCGGCATTGACGAGCCGCTCCGGCGGCGGCTCAAGGAGGGGTTCGGGATCGAAGCGCGGATCATGCCGCCGGAGGCGCTCGACGGCGCCAGCCAGCATTACGACCTGCACCGCAAAAGGCTGATGCTCTCGGCTTTGCTCAGGCCCGAAAGCCGCACTTTCGGCCTCGCCTACCAGCTCGCTTTGATCGAGTTCCGGCCGCTGCTCGAGAAGATGGTCGCGGCCGCCGCGCCGCCGGACGAACCGACCCGGCGGCTGCTCCACATGAGCCTGGCCAATTATGCCGCCGGCGCGATCATGATGCCTTATGCGCCCTTCCTCGAGGCGGCGGAGCGGCACCGCTACGACATCGACCGGCTCTGCGCCCTGTTCGGCGCCAGCGTCGAGCAGGTCGCCCACCGGCTGACCACGCTCAATCGCGCCAATGCGCGCGGCATCCCCTTCTTCATGCTGCGCGTCGATGCCGCCGGCAACATCTCCAAGCGCTTCGCCGGCGAGGCCTTCCCCTTCTCGCGTTTCGGCGGCACCTGCCCGCGCTGGAATCTGCATTCGGCCTTCCAGACGCCGGGCCGCGTCGTCACCCAGATCGTCGAGACCCCCGACGGCCAGCGCTTCTTCACCATCGGCCGCACCGCGCCGCGCTCGGTCCGGCTCGACCCGCGCGAGGACAGTCAGCTCGCCATCGGCCTCGGCTGCGACGTCAGGCATGCCGGGCGCATCGCTTATGCCGACGGCCTCGATCTGGCCCAGCCCCAGGTCACCCCGATCGGCCCCGCCTGCGCGATCTGCCCGCGCGTCCGCTGCCCGCAGCGCGCCGCCGCGCCGGCGGGACGGACGCTGACCGTGGACGAGAGCAGAAAGACAATCTCGCCTTTTCCGTTTTTGGGAGGCTAAGGTGTGACGGCGGCATCGGATTTTCGACATCGAGGAATGCGTGAATGAGTATCGGGACGAAACGGGGCCGGGGCAGATTGCTCCACATCGGCTATGCGGGGGATGCGGGCGCCGGTACGCGCGCCGCCTCCACGGCGCATTACAAGAAGATGTACGACCGGGCCTCCGCGCTGGCCAGGATCGGGGTCTGGGAATGCGATCTGGCGACCGAGGCGCTGACCTGGACGGACGGCGTCTACGACCTATTCGAGCTGCCCCGGGGCGCGCCCGTGGGCCGCGATGCGGCGCTCGACCTCTACGAGGAAGAGTCCCGCCGCGAGATGGAGGCGCTGCGCGCCCACGCGATCAGCGAGGGCAGCAGCTTCAGCCTCGACGTCAGGGTCAGGACCGCGAAGGGCAATGAAAGGTGGATCCGCCTCACCGCCGACGTCGAGCGGGAGAATGGCCGTTCGGTCCGCCTGTTCGGCACCAAGCAGGACGTGACGGCGGAACGGGCGGCGCAGGACAAGGTGCAAGCGCTCCAGGCCGAGATCATCCACATGTCGCGAAGGAGCGCGATGGGGGCGATGGCCGCGACCCTGGGCCATGAGCTCAACCAGCCTTTGGCGGCGATCAGCAATTATGTCGCGGGCACGCGCCGGGCGCTCGCCAAGCCGGCGCTCGACACGGGGATGCTGGAAAGCGGGCTGGCGGCGATCGAGCAAAGCGCGGTCCGCGCCAGCAAGATCATCCGCTCGCTGCGCGACATGACCAGCGGCGGCGCGGTCAGGCGGCAGCAACTCAACCCGAACCCGCTGATCCACGAGGCCGCGTCCCTCGCCATGCTCGGTATCGACGAGCCGATCGTTTCGCGCTTTGACCTGGCCGAGGACATCAACGTGGCGGTCGACCCGATCCAGATCCAGCAGGTCCTGATCAACCTGATCAAGAATGCCTATGAGGCGGTGCGGGCCTCCGCGCGGCGCGAGGTGATCGTCTCTACTTATGTGGCGGAGGGCGAGGCCAGGATCCGGGTCGACGACAGCGGCCCCGGCATCGCGCCTGAAATGCGCGACACGCTGTTCGAATCCTTCGTCTCGTCCAAGCCGGACGGCATGGGCGTCGGCCTGTCGATCAGCCGCACCATCGTCGAGGCGCATGGCGGCAGCCTCTCCGCCGCCAACCGCAAGGCCGGCGGCGCGAGCTTCTGCGTCGCGCTGCCGCTGGCGGAGGACGCCTAGGCGATCGCCGCGATCGGGGTTGGGGGCATCCCGCTGAATGCCGATATAACCTAGCCCTCGATCGCCGCCACCGCGACGATCTCGATCGCGTCCGCTTCGCCGCCGAAATCCGAGAAATCGCCGGGGCCGGCGCCGATCAGGGCGCGGGCGAGGGGGGCGGAGAAGGCGATCCGGCCGGCGGCGGGATCGGCCTCGTCGTCGCCGACGATGTCGACGCTGCGGGTCGCGCCATTGAGGCGGAAGGTGACCCGCCGCCCGAAGGCGGCTTCGCCTTCGGGCGGCGGCGGCGCGAGCTCGGCGGTGGCGAGGCGGGTGCGCCAGTAGCGCAGGGTCCGCTGCGCCTCGGCGCGCCGGGCCTCGTCCTGCTCGGCCGCGGCTTCGGCCTCGAGCGCGGCGACCCGGCCTTGCGCCTGCGCGAGGCCGGCGGCGGTGACGAGATTGGGGCCGACCGGGATCGGCAGCTCGAAACGCGGCTCCTTATGCTCCTCATCGCTCTCGCGGCGGAAGGCGACGCTCATCTCCTGTCGTCCCCGAGCGGACGCGGCACGCCGGCCCGGCCCAAAGCGCATTCGAGCGCGCCGCGATCCCAGCCGCCGAGGTCGGCGGCCGCCGCATAGGTCGATTCGAGGAAGGCGAGCAGAGCGGCGTCCGGGTCCGGCGCGGCGCGGACCGCCTCGTAATCGAGGAGGAACTCGCCCAGCGTGGCGTCGAAGCGCGCCGCTTCCGGCGCCACCGCCGCGCCGGCGAAGCCTTCGGGGCTCGGATAAGCGTAGGAATAGAAAAACGGCCCGCCCTCGCCGCCGGCGCCGCCGGGCCAGAAGCCGGCGCTGGAGACTTCGTGGCTATAGGCCTCGCGGGTGACTTCGTCGGGAAGGTTGGGGATGCCGCCCGGGTGGAGCGGCGCCTCCCGGCCCGAGAAGCGGGTGACGGCGAGATCGAAGCTGCCCCAGAAGAAATGGACCGGGCTCGCCTTGCCGAGGAAGCCCGAGCGGAACAGGCGAAAGACGCGGTCGGCCGCGAGCAGCGCCTGGTGGAGGCGCGCCGCGCTGTCCGGATCGTAGGCGCGCAGCTCCCGATCCTCGGCGAAGGGAATGGCGGGATCGATCTCGTTGGGGACGGGGTGGATGCGGACCCGGTGGCCCGCTTCGGCCAGCATCGCCATGACGTCATTATGGAAATCGGCGAGCGCCATCGGCCCGAGCGGCAGCGTGCGCCGCCCCGCCGCGCTTTCGAGGACGAGCGCATGGCCGACGAGATCGAAGGCCAGCGCGAACGTCCCGGCCGGCGCGTGCACGGGCTCGGTGGCGAGGCCGCGCGGAGTGACGTGGAGGGTGAGGTGCCAGCCATGGTTGCGCCAGGGCAGCAGGGCCGTCGGCACCTTGCCGACCACTTGCGAGAAGAGATGGAGCGCGACGATGGTCGGCCGGTCGCGGGCCGCCGCAAGGAGAGGCCAGGCGGCGCTCATCGACGATGCGCCGCGCCCGGCGCCGCGGGGATCTCGCGCAGCGCGGTGCCCGTCCATTCGAAATAGGTGGTGCCTTGACGGTCGCCGTTCTGGCCGACCACCGCGAGCAGCCGGCTGTCGCGGCAGAAGCGCAGGCCGCGATAGCGCAGCGCCCGGCCGCCGTCCCAAGTGCCGACCCGCGCGGTGCTGATCGCGCGCAGCTGCGGCGGGAAGAAGATCCGGCCGGTCCGCGCCGCGACGATCGCCGCCTGGGTGCAGGCATTGCCGCAGCCCCAGGCCGCCAGCGTATAATCGCCGGCGAAATTGGGGCCGTTGGCGACCTCGGCGCCCAAGGCGCTGCGATGAAGCCGGGCCTCGCGCGACGCCAGCACCGGCGCCGCCCAGATCCGCACCCGGCGCGCCGCCGGATAATGGGCGAAGCGCAGCAGCTCCGGCCCGTCCTCGGCCCGAGGGCAATCGCCCGCGGCCAAGCGGGCGGCGGGGGCTGCGTGCGCCGCGGGCTCGGAAGCGGCGGCGGCGAACGGCAGCGCCAGCGCCAGCGCCAGGATCGAGAGCCTGCGCGTTGCTTTCATATGTCCCTCCCGTCCTGTGCCGCCCCCTTCTACCGCAAGCGCAAGGGGTTTTCATCCGCCGCCTTTCTCCGTTAGGGGCGGACGATGGTGAGCGACCTTCAACAGGCGAAAAAAGACTGGCTCGTCCGGATCGGCGCGGCGGCGGACCTGCCGGCGCTCGAAGCCTTGCGCGTCGCCGCTCTGGGTAAGCAGGGGGCGGTGACCGCTTTGCTCAAGACATTGGGCGGCATGTCGCCGGAGGAACGTGCACGCGAGGGGCCGCTGATCCACGGCCTGCGCGAGGCGGTGACCGAGGCGCTCGCCGGCCGCAAGGCGGCGCTCGAGGAAGCGGCGCTCGACCAAAGGCTGGCGACCGAGGGGCTCGACATGAGCCTCCCGGTGGCGGCGCCACGCGAGGGCAGCGTCCATCCGGTCAGCCAGGTGATGGACGAGCTCGCCGAGATCTTCGCCGATCTCGGTTTCTCGGTGGCGACCGGGCCCGAGATCGAGGACGACTGGCACAATTTCACCGCGCTCAACATCCCCGAGACCCATCCGGCCCGGGCGATGCACGACACCTTCTATTTCGACCGCACGGACGACCAGGGCCGGCCGATGCTGCTGCGCACTCACACCTCGCCGGTGCAGATCCGCACCATGCAGAGCCAGACGCCGCCCATTTACGCGATCGCGCCGGGCCGCACCTACCGCTCGGATTCGGACGCGACCCACACGCCGATGTTTCACCAGGTCGAAGGGCTGGTGATCGACCGGGGGATCACATTGGGCCATCTCAAATGGACGCTGGAGACCTTCCTCAAGGCCTTTTTCGAGCGCGACGACATCGTGCTGAGGATGCGCCCTTCCTTCTTCCCGTTCACCGAGCCGTCGGCCGAGGTCGACGTCGGCTATCATATGGAGCAGGGCCGGCGCGTGCTCGGCGGCACCGACCATATGATGGAATTGCTCGGCTCGGGCATGGTCCACCCCAAGGTGATCGCCAATTGCGGGCTCGATCCCGAGGAGTGGCAGGGCTTCGCCTTCGGCTGCGGCATCGACCGGCTGGCGATGCTCAAATACGGCATGGACGATCTGCGCGCCTTCTTCGACGGCGATCTGCGCTGGCTCAGGCATTACGGCTTCCGGGCGCTCGACGTGCCGACGCTGAGCGGGGGCGTCGGGGCATGAAGCTCGTCCTCCTCCGTTCCCCGGTGAAGGCCGGGGTCCAGGCTTTCCGGCCTTCGGCCCCGGGCCCCGGCCTTCGCCGGGATACGGAAGGCGGACGATGAAGTTCACCCTCTCCTGGCTGAAGGAGCATCTCGAGACCGAGGCGCGGCTCGACGAGGTCGTCGAGGCGCTGACCCGGATCGGGCTCGAGGTCGAGAGCGTCGAGAATGCGGCGGAGAAGCTCGCGCCCTTCGTCGTCGCCCGGGTGCTGAGCGCCGCGCCCCATCCGCAGGCGGACAAGCTCCAGGTGCTGAGCGTCGATGCCGGCACCGGCGAGGCGATCCAGGTGGTCTGCGGCGCGCCAAATGCGCGCGCCGGGATGCTGGGCGTGTTCGGCGCGCCCGGCGCCTATGTGCCGGGGAGCGATTTGACCCTCAAGGTCGCGGCGATCCGCGGCGTCGAGAGCCGCGGCATGATGTGCTCGGTCCGCGAGCTCGAATTGGGCGAGGCGCATGAGGGGATCATCGAGCTCGACGCCGACGCGCCGGTCGGCGTCCCCTTCGCCGCTTATGCGGGGCTGGACGATCCGGTGCTCGACGTCGCGATCACCCCCAACCGGCAGGACGCGATGGGCGTGCACGGCATCGCCCGCGATCTGGCGGCGGCGGGGCTCGGCACGCTGAAGCCGGTCGAGATCGAAGCGGTCCCGGGCACTTATCCCTGCCCGATCGAAATCCTGACCGACGATCCCGAGGGCTGCCCGGCCTTTTACGGGCGGGTGATCAGGGGCGTCGTCAACGGCCCGTCGCCGGACTGGCTGCAGCGCCGGCTGAAGGCGGTCGGCCAGCGCCCGATCAGCGCGCTCGTCGACATGACCAACTACATCATGCTGAGCTACGGGCGGCCCCTGCATGTCTACGATCTGGCGAAGCTCGCGGGCGCGATCCGTGCGCGGCGGGCGCGCGAGGCTGAGGAGGTGCTGGCCTTGAACGGCAAGACCTACCGGCTCGATCCCTCGATGACGGTGATCGCCGACGATGCCCAGGTCCACGATATCGGCGGCATCATGGGCGGCGAGCATTCGGGCGTCACCGAGGCGACCACCGACATCCTCATCGAATGCGCTTTTTTCACCCCCGGGCACATCGCGCTCACTGGGCAGAAGCTCGGTCTGGTCTCCGACGCGCGCAGCCGCTTCGAGCGTGGCGTCGATCCCGCCTTCGTCGAGCCGGGGCTGGAGCTGGCGACGGCGATGGCGGTCGCGCTGGCCGGCGGCGAGCCGTCGCAGATCGTGCGCGCCGGAACGCCGCCGGCGCCCGACAGGATCGTGGACTATGATCCGGCCCGCTGCGAGCGGCTCGCCGGCATCCTTGTGCCGGAGGACCGGCAGGCGGCGATCCTGCAGCGGCTCGGCTTCACCGTGACCCGCGACGACGTCTGGCGGGTAAAGGTGCCGTCATGGCGTCGCGACGTGGACGGCGCCGCCGACCTGGTCGAGGAAATCGTCCGGATCGAGGGCATGGACAAGGTGCCGTCGACGCCCTTGCCGCGCCAGCCCGGCGTGGCGCGGCCAACGGCGACGCCCGGCCAGCTGATCGAGCGCAAGGCGCGGCGGACGGCGGCGGCGCGTGGCCTCAACGAGGCGGTGACCTGGAGCTTCATCTCCGAAGCCGAGGCCGAGACGTTCGGCGGCTCGGCCTGGATGCTCGCCAATCCGATCAGCGAGGAGATGAAGGCGATGCGGCCCTCGCTGCTGCCCGCCTTGCTCGCCGCCGCCGCGCGCAACGCGGCGCGCGGGGCCGGGAGCATCGCTTTGTTCGAGATCGGGCGGCGCTATCTGGAAGAGAGCGAGCGGCCGACCCTGGGCCTGGTCCTGGCCGGCCCGCGCGGGCCCCGGCACTGGCGCGGCGAAGGCGGCGATTTCGACGCGTTCGACGCCAAGGCGGAAGCCTTGGCCATCCTCGCCGCCGCCGGCGCGCCGGCCGACAATCTCCAGGTGCAAAGCGGGGCATCGGGCGTCTACCATCCCGGCCAGTCGGGGCGGCTCTGCCTCGGGCCGAAGACGGTGCTGGCCGAGTTCGGCGCGCTCCACCCGCGCATCGCCAGGACGTTCGATCTTTCGGGGCCGGTGGTCGCCGCCGAAATCTTCCTCGACGCCATCCCCGTCAGGCGCGGAGGGACGGGGCACCGGCGCAGCGCTTTCGCACCGCCGCCGCTGCAGGCGGTGACGCGCGACTTCGCCTTCCTGGTGCCGGCCGACCTCGCTGCCGACCGGCTGCTGCGCGCGGTCAAAGGCGCCGACAAAGGGGCGATCGCGGCGGTGAGCCTGTTCGACCGGTTCACCGGCGCCGGCGTGCCCGAGGGCCAGGTGTCGCTGGCGATCGAGGTGGTGCTCCAGCCGAGCGAGAAGAGCTTCACCGAAAAGGAACTGAAGGCGCTCTCCGAGCGGATCACGGCCGCCGCGGCGAAGCTGGGCGCGACGCTGAGGGCCTGACATGGCCACGCAAGAGGAGGTCCGGGCTTCGTTCGCGGAGCAGGCTTTTTGGTGCGGCCGGCTCGGCTCGCTTTTCACCGCGCGCCTCTGCGACATTCTGGGCAAGAGGCTGGACCAAGCGAGCGCGGTGGGGCGGCGCGCGCTGGACTGGCCGGGCGACCCGCGCGCGCTGGCCGACGCGCTGGCGCTGCGGCTCTGCGCGGGGCTGCACTTCATGGTCCGCGAACGCCAGGCGCCGGATCTCGCCGCGCTCTATCCGCCCGCGCCTTTGCCTGGCGAAGCGGCGCTCTGGGCGAAGCTCGCGCCGCTGCTCGACGACCCGCGGCTGGAAGCCTGGCTCGAATCCGCCCCGCAGACCAACGAGGTCGGCCGCTCGGCGGTGCTGATGAGCGGGCTGCTCGTCGTGGCGGCGCGTTTCGGCCTGCCGATTCGGCTCTACGAGCTGGGCGCGAGCGCCGGACTCAACCTGCTGCTCGATCATTATGGCTACGATCTGGGCGGCCTGGCGGCGGGAGCGCGCGATTCCGCCATCCGCCTGACGCCCGAATGGGAGGGCCCGCCGCCGCCGGGTGCAGCGGTGACGATCCTCGGCCGCGCCGGCGCCGACCTCAACCCGGCCCGCCTCCCGCGGGACGCGGCGCGGCTGCCCGCTTATCTCTGGCCGGACCAGCCCGAGCGCCTCGCCCGGCTCGAAGCGGCGCTCGCCATCGCCGCCGCTCATCCGCCGCGCGTCGACAAGGCCGATGCCGCCGACTGGATCGAGGCCGTTCTCTCCGTCGCGCCCGAGCCCAATGTGACGCGCGTGGTGATGCACTCGGTCGCCTTCCAATATTTCGGGGCCGAGGCGCAGGCGCGGGTCGCGCGTCATATCGAAGCGGCCGGATCGGCGGCTCATATAGGCGCGCCGCTGGCCTGGCTGCGCTTCGAGAAGGAACCGGACGCCGACCGCTACGCGCTCAGGCTCCGGACCTGGCCCGGCGGCGAGGATCTGCTCGCCTGGACCCATCCGCACGGCAGCAGGATCGTATGGTTAATGCCTCGTTAGCCACGCTAACTATTGCGAATCCGTAATTATTGCGTTTGCACCAGTTCGTCGGTGACGGTCCAGTGGCCGTCGAGCCAGGCACAGATTTCCCGTGCCGCCGGATGATCGAAGGCGGCGTAGCGCGCGCGCAGGATCGCGCGGCGCTCGCCGAGCCGGTCGAGGCCGCGATCCTGGAGCGCGAGCAGGTCTCTGGCGACCCGCGCGGCGAGCTCGTCGCCGAGGACGGCGCGCGCGGCGCGCTCGAAGGCGGCGCCGTAATCGTAGGAATCGCCCCTTTTATAGCTTTCGGCCAGGGTCAGAGCGGGGATTCGGCTCAGCACGGGCTGCGAGGCGGGGTTGATGCCGTGGCCGGCGATCAAGGGCGCGATGCCGGCGGGCCGGCCGGAGAAGGCGCGCAGGTGAAGATGCTGCGACATGCGGGCGCCGTCATTGACCGGATAATTGTCCCACAGCATCGGCTTGCGGCCGAGCTGGCCGGCGACGCGGGCGAGGTGGCCGGGCGAAAATTCCCCGGCGCAGACCTCCGGACCCGTCCAGAAGATGTGGATGGCCGGATCGAGCAGGCGGCCCAATTGCTCCAGATAGAAAGGCGGGCGCTGGCCGAAGGCGACGTCGAGTATGGGATCGTCCGAATAATAAGAGGGGCAGGTCAGGATGCGCGCTGCGCCGCTGCGCTCCGCGGCGTGATGGACGATGGCGGCTTGGCGCGTCGCCAGATCGGGGACGTCGCCGCGCATGTCGTCGAACAGGATGGCGAGATCGTCGGGCTTGAGCGGAGCGAGCCGGGCGAGCTTGGCCGCCAGCGGCTCCTGCCAGCCGCGATCGGGGTGGAGATGGAGCTCGAACGGGCTCAGCCCGATGCCGAAGCGGACATGCTCGGCGCGGCAGAGGTCGCGAAACCGCGCCAGCGCCTCGAGCTCGGCCTCGGGATGCGGCTCCTTCCAGCGGCGGCGGAGGTAGGCGTCGGCCTTGGGCGCGTAGAGATAGAAAGAGAAACCGTGCGGCCTCAGGACGCGCACCGCCTCGGCGCGGTCGGCCCAGGACCAGGGCCGGCCGAAAAAGCCCTCGATCAGGCCGAGTTCAGGCGCCATCGTCGCGCTCCAGGGCGTTGATCGCGTCGTGCACCGCCGTTTCGATCTCGCCGCGCGGCAGGCCGGGCGGGAGCGGCGGCGCGAAGCGCATGGTGACGATGCCCTTATGCTTGACGAAGCGGCCGCGCGGCCACAGCCGGCCGCTGTTCACCGCGACCGGCACGACCGGCAGCTTCAGCGCCCGGTAGAGGCCGGCAAAGCCCGATTTGATCGGCGGCGTCTCGCCGGGCTTCACCCGCGTCCCTTCCGGGAAGATCACGATCGGCCGGCCCTCGGCGATCGCCGCCTCGGCGGCGCGCATCATCCGCCTGAGCGCCGCCGCGCCTCCCTTGCGGTCGATCGGGATGACGCCGTAGCTTTTCACCACCCAGCCCCAGAGCGGGATGTCGATCAGCTCGCGCTTCAGCACCATCGCCGGCTGATCGAGCATCAGGATGATCTCGAACGTCTCGAACATCGACTGATGCTTGACCGGGACCAGGCAGGCGCCGGCGGGCGGCGTCCCTTCCACCTGCGTGCGGACGCCGAGCAGGTAGCGCGCGCACCAGCGGTGAAAGCGCACCCAGACATAGGCCCAGCGCCTCAGCGCCCGGGTCCCGAACAGGCTGATCGGGAAGGAGAGGAACACCGCCGGCACCGTGCCGCCGTAGAAGACCAAGGCGAAAAGGAGCGAACGCAAAGCCGCCATGGATCGGCCTAGAGCCCGAGCAGGCCGGCGGCCCAGCCGAGCAGCAGCTTGTTATACTCGCCGAAGCTCTGGCGCAGATCGGGGCTGGTCGCGACCGCATCCTCGACGACGCTGATCCCTGGGCCGATCTTGCGGCCGATCTCGTAGCGGGCGCGGCGCATGTGGACGTCGCTGGTGACGAGGCGGATCGAGCGGTAATGCCGCCGCGCCAGCCAGCGCGCGACCTCCTCGGCGTTGGAGCGGGTGTCGACCGAATCCTGGCCGAGCGCGATCCGGCCCGCGAACAGGCTTGGATCGACATGATATTGGGCGGCATAATCCTGCGGCCTTACGGTGCGCGGCACGCCCGAGATCAGCATCGCCTGGGCGAGCCCCCGCTCCATCCGCTCGAAGCCGCGCTCGAGCCGGCCGGGGCCGCCGGTGAGCACGATGATCGCGTCGGCGCGCTCGTCGCCGGCCGGCTTGGGCAGGGTCAGCGCGAAGGCGCCGAAGCCGATCGCATAGGCCCCCAGCAGCATCGCCAGGATACGGAAGGTCCAGCGGATCACAGCATCCGCCCCAGGGCCCGGAGGATAGTGAGGCGCGCGACCAGCATGGCGAGCAGAACGCCGAACAGAGGCAAACCGACCAATATCCCCCAGGCCGGCGCCGGCACGCTGGCCGAGCCGAGCAGCTCGGAGCCGAGCGCCTGGACCCTCTGGCCGATGCCGATCAGCACCAGAGCGGCGAGGATGAAGCCGACCAGGCCGCCGAACAGGGCGTCGAGCGCGATCCGCCGCTGGAACAGGCGCGCGACCTGGACGTCCGTCGCGCCCATGAAGTGGAGCACCTCGATCGTCGAGCGGTGCATGTCGAGCGCGGCGCGCGCGGCGAGTACGACGGTGGCGGCGGTGGCGGCGACCATGAGCAGGACAAGCCCGGCCGACAGCCATTTCAGCGCGCCGATCAGCGAGGCGAGCGGCGCCAGCCACTGGCCGTTATCGTCGACCCGGGCGGCGGGCGCGGCGGCGGCGACGACGCGCTCCAGCGCGGCGAGCGCCCGGTGGCCCTCCGGCGTCAGATCGACGTCGATCAGGGCGGGCACGGGGATGTCGCTTTCGAGCCCGCCAGTGCCGAGCCAGGGCTCGAGCAGCCGGTGGATCTCCTCCTCGGGGACCAGGCGGACCGCGACCACGCCGGGGAAATTCTCGATCGCGCGGGCGGCGGCGGCGGCCTGGGCCTGGCGCCGGGCGGGATTGGCCTCGACGATCTGGATGGTGACCCGGCCGCCAATCTGGTCGTCGAGGCGGGTGGCGGCGCTGGCCAGGCCCATGCCGGCGGCGGCGGCGAGCACGGTCAGGAACATCATGATCGCGATCACCCAGGGCATCGGCCCAGAGAGCCGCCCCTCCGGCAGCAGGCCGCGCTCGGCCCGGCCGAACTTGCGGACGCCGCCTTTCACGTATCGGCTCTTTTGGGCGGATGGCGCAGCGCGCCGGTCGGATCGGCGATCTGGCCGCGGTCCAGCCGAAGCATCTCCGAGCGTTGGATGCGCGAGAGGAGATGAAGATCGTGGGTGGCGACGACGATGGTGGTGCCGAGCTTGTTCAGGCTGTCGAACAGATGGAGCAGCCGGTGCGCCATTTCCGGATCGACATTGCCGGTCGGCTCGTCGGCGACCAGCAATTCGGGCCGGCCGATGACGGCCCGCGCGATGGCGACGCGCTGCTGCTCGCCGCCCGACAATGTCGCCGGGCGGGCGCTGGCGCGGTCGGCGAGGCCGACCCAGGCGAGCATCTCGCGGACCGGCGTTTCCAGATCGCGGTCCTCGACCCCCGCAACCCTGAGCGGCAGCGCGACGTTGTCGAAGGTGGAAAGATGAGGGACCAGCCGGAAATCCTGAAAGACGACGCCGATCCGCCGGCGAAAGCCGGGCAGGCGCGCGCGCGGCATGGTGACGATGTCCTCCCCGAACAGCCGGATCAGGCCGCGGCTCGGCCTCAGCGCCAGATAGAGCAGCTTCAGAAGCGAGGTTTTGCCGGCGCCGGACGGCCCGGTCAGGAAGTAGAAGCCGCCTTCCTTCAGCGAGAAAGCGAGATCGGACAGCGTTTCGGCGCCGGTGCCGTAACGCAGCCCGACATTTTCGAACTGGACGATCGAACCGCTCGCGTTCAGCGTCCGCCTCCCCGGCACAAATCCACTTCCCCCGCCATGGCATGGCGGCGGCGTCCGCTTCAAGCGTCTCGCCGCGCCCTTGGGAAAGACCGCGGCTTGCATCGCCCGTACGCGGCGTGCTTAGAGTCCGAGGCACCTTGCTGGAGTGCGCGCCGCCGATGATCCTGTCCTGCCCGTCCTGCAAGACCCGCTACGTCGTGCCGGACAGCGCGATCGGACCCACCGGCAGGAAGGTGCGCTGCGCCGCCTGCCGCTTCTCCTGGGTGCAGGATCCGCCGCCACTCGACCTCAAGACCGCCGCTCCGGCCGCGTCCGAGGCCGTGCCCGCCGCCGCCGCGCCGGCGCCGCGCGAGGAGCCGGCGCCGCCGCCGTCCTGGACTCCGCCCGAGCCGGCTGCGGCCGACGAGCAGCCTTTCTACCGGCCGCGGCGCAACCGCGCGCGCCTGTGGACCATCGCCGCGCTCGCCGCGGGCCTGCTGATGGTGGCTGCGGTGGTGGCGCTGCAGGTGTTCGGCCTGCCCGAAGCCGTCCAGCGCATCTGGCGGCTGCCGGTGGGCAGCGCCAGCGCGCTCACCATCACCGGCCAGGTCGAGCCCACCCGGCTGGAAAGCGGCCAGGACATGCTCACTTTGCGCGGCGAGATCGTCAACCGCAGCGACGAGGCCCAGCGCATCCCGCAGATCCGCGCCGAGCTGCGCGACGCGCAGGACCGGGTCGTCCATGCCTGGCAGATCGCGCCGCCGGCGCCCGAAATCGGGCGGCGCGGGCGCATCCGCTTCGACAGCGCCGAGCGCGGCGTGCCCCGCGGCGGCCGCAACCTCACATTGAGCTTCGGGCCGATTTCCTGAGCACCCAGGCGAATCGGCCGAACTGGAGCAAGGCGCAAACCAGCATGCCGGCGCCGGCGGCATAAGCGAGCCCGTCCGGCCCCCAGCCCCGCCGGACCAGCAGCCAGCCGAGGCCGCCGGTGACGACGAAGAAGCCGATAATGCCGTTGAGGCTGGCCCAGACCTGCTCGCCGAGCGAGCGCAGCGCAGCGCCGAACACATATTGCAGGCCGTCGAAGACCAGGAAGGCGCCCATCACGCTCAGCATCGCCGCGGTCAGCGACAGCACCTGGGGATCGTCCGAGAAGGGCCAGACCAAGAAGGAGGCGCCGAAGACGAGCAGCAATGAGCCGAGCCCGAGCAGGAGCGCGCAGAGCCCGGCGGCGATCATCGCCCTGGGCCAAGCCTGCCCCCGCTCTCCCGCGCCGATCGCGTTGCCGACCCGGACGCCGGCAGCCGAGCCGAAGCCCATGGAAAGGGCGAAGGCGATATTGTGGATCGAGAGCATTGCCTGAAAGGCACCGGCGGCTGCCAGCCCCAATTGGGTGGAGAGGACCATCAGCCAGGAAAAGCCGGCAAGCTCCAGGCAGGCGCCGATCGCCGGCATCAGGCCGAACCAGGCGAGGCCCGGGACCCCGGCGAGCGCGCGCCTCAGCGCGGCCGTCGTCCAGTCGCGCACGCCGCGCGCGCCTGAACGCGGCAACAGCCAGACCAGGGCCAGCATGAAGACGGCGCCCAGCGCCGAAGTCGTGGCGGTCGCATAAGCGGCGCCGACCGCGCCCATCGCCGGCAGGCCGAAATGTCCGCCCACCCAAGCCCAGGCCAGCAGGGCGTTAACCGGCAGCATCGTCAGATTGACCGTCATCACCCGGCGCGGTCGGCTGATCCCCTCGAGGAAATAGGACGAGGCGGCGATCAGGAACTGGAAGGGGAAAGCGAGCGCCATCGCCCGCACCACCGCCGCGCCCGGCGCGCGCAGGCTCGGCTCGACCTCGGCCAGAGCGAGCACGTCGAACGCCCAGACCCCCAGCATCGCGCTGATCGCCAGGCCAAGGATCAGCCCAAGGATCAGCCCGGAGCGGAAGATGTCGCCGGTCTCCGCCAGCCGCCCGCCGCCATCGGCGCGCGACGTGTGGACGAGGATGCCGCTCAGCCCGGCAAAGCCGATGACGATCGAGATGAAGGTCAGGATCCGGCTCGCCGCCAGCGCCGCCAGCTCGGCGGTGCCGTAATGGCCGACCACGGCGACGTCGATCATGTGCATCAGCGTCCAGTTGAGGCTGGTCAGCATGATCGGCCAGGCCAGGCGCACTATGCGCCTTGCCTCCGTCATCGCCTCTCCGCGGTTGTCGTCCATCGCCGCCGCCGATAGACGGTCCCAATGCGGATCGGAATACTCACGGGCGGAGGCGACGTGCCGGGCTTGAACGCCTGCATCCGCTCGGTGGTGCTCTCGGCGGACGATCTCGGCTGGGAGGTGGTCGGCTTCCGGCGCGGCTGGGAGGGCGTGATGGGCATCGACCCCGCCGATCCCGCCAGCATATCGGCGCACAGCCTGCCGCTCACCCGCGAAGGCGTGCGCGGCATCGACCGTACCGGCGGCACCATCCTCCACACCTCGCGCCGCGACCCGAGGACCGAGAAGCAAGGGGACCGGACCGGCCATGTCCTCAAGGTGCTCGACGCGCTCGGCATCGGCGCCATGATCACCTTGGGCGGCGACGGCACCTTGCGCTTCTCCGCCCATCTCGCCGCGCAGGGCATGCGCGTGATCTCGGTGCCCAAGACGATGGACAATGACGTTTTCGGCACCGATTATTGCATCGGCTTCTCGACCGCGGTCAGCCGCTCGGTCGAGGCGATCAATGCGCTGAGGACCACCGTCGAGAGCCACGAGCGGATCGGCGTCATCGAATTGTTCGGGCGCAGGAGCGGCGAGACCGCCTTGCTCGCCGGCTTCCTCGCCCAGGTCGACCGCACCGTGATCGCCGAGGTGCCGGCCGATCTCGACGTGCTGCTGCCCCTCCTCGCCGGGGACAAGGCGAGCAACCCCGCCCATTATGCGATGTGCGTGATCTCCGAGGGCTCGAAGATCGCCGGCGAAGGCGGCGGCGGCGACGGCGATATCGCCAAGCCGGCGAGCGAGCGCGCCGAAGGCGGCGTCGGCCAGAGGCTCGGCCGGGCGATCACCAAGCGGCTCGGCGACGGCGTCGTCATCCAGGAGCTCGCTTATCTGATGCGCTCAGGCGAGCCCGACGCGATGGACCGGATGGTCGGCTTCGCCTTCGGCGGCCTCGCCGTGCAACTGCTCGAACGCGGCGAGACGGCGCGGATGGTGACGCTCTCCGACGGCAATTACAGCCATGTCCCGATCGATGCCCTGCTCCACGGCAAGAAATCGGTCGACGTCAGCGCGCTCTACGACAAGGCCGCCTACCGCGCCCGGCTGATGCGGGTCGAAGGCATGCCGATGTTCCTGTACTAGAGCGGGGGACACTTGCTTTTCCCCACCGCCTCATCTGTCCGGCGCCGCCGTGCGGAAAAGTAAGTGTCCCCATTCCCGCCGTTGCCTCGCCGATAAAGCGCTGCTAGAGGCGCCGCTCCTACCGGCCCGGGAGGCTTTCTCCCCGGGACATGACGTGCGGTCGTGGCGGAACTGGTAGACGCGCAGCGTTGAGGTCGCTGTGGCCGCAAGGCCGTGGAAGTTCGAGTCTTCTCGACCGCACCATTTTACAATCATCGAGGATCGGGGCATCACCGCTGCATGGCGGGGGCCCCCAACGACGCGCGCATCAGCCCGAAGCGGAAGCTGGGCTTCGTGATGTGCGTCGCCCTGGTCGTCGGCAACATGATCGGCACGGGCATCTTCCAGCTGCCGCGCGATCTCGCGCCGATGGGGTGGAACAGCGTCTTGGGCTGGCTTGCGACGATCGCCGGGACGCTCTGCCTCGCCGTCGTGCTTCTCCGGCTGGGGCGAGGCCGGGCCGACGGCTGCGCTCCTTACGCCTATCCGGCCGCGGCCTTCGGGCCCGGGACCGGCTTCGTCGTCGCCTGGTCCTACTGGATCTCCTGCTGGACCGTGAATGCGACGCTCGCCGTCGCCGTCGTCCAGAATCTGGCCTTCATCTGGCCGGGGCTTGCGGCGCCCGGCATCGCCGCCCCCGCGGCGCTCGCCATCCTGTGGCTGTTCACTTTCATCAACTGCCTCGGCGTCCGCGAGGCGGGAAAGGTACAGGTGCTGACCTCGGCGCTGAAGCTGGTGCCGCTGGCCGGCGCCATCCTCGTCGCTGCCTGGTTCCTGCTGCGCGGCGGCGCAGTACCGGTGCAGCGCGAGTCCGTTCCGATCGAGGCAGGGAGCATCCAGGCCGCGGCGACGCTGGCGCTTTTCGCCATGCTGAGCTTCGAAAGCGCGATGGCGTGCGGCGACCGGGTCGAGAATCCGGAGCGCAACGTGCCGCGCGCGACCATGGTGGGGACGTTGATCGCGGGCCTCATCTACCTGCTCTGCTCGTCGGCGGTGAGCCTGCTGCTGCCGCACGAGGCGGTGGCCGGGACCGATTCGCCCTTCGCCCTTTTCTTCTCCACCCTCGTCGATCCGGCCCTCGGCCCGATCATCGCCGCCTTCGTCGCGATTGCCGCGCTCGGCGCGCTCAACGGCATCATCCTGGTGCAGGCGGAAATGCCGCTGGCCGTCGCGCGCGAGGGGCTGCTCCCGGCCTGGTTCGCCCGCTTCAACCGTTGGGAGATTCCCTGGCGCATCCACATCATCTCCAGCGGGCTGGCGACGCTGCTGCTGGTCGCCAATTATACGCAGAGCCTCGCCAAGCTGTTCACCTTCATGGTGCTGGTCACCACGTCGGTGTCGCTGATCTTCTACCTGACCGGGACGCTGGCGGCGCTCTGGCTCCGCATGAAGGGCCGGCTGGAGGGCAATGCGGGCTTCGTCCTGACCGGTTTCGCCGCCGCGGCCTATTGCGTCTGGGCCTTTTACGGTGCCGGCCTTCGGGAGAGCCTGTGGAGCCTGGGAATGACCGCCGTGGCGATCCCCGTCTATCTCCTCATGCGCCAGGCAAATCGCTCCAGCCGGGCGGCGGCGGCGAGGCCAGCCGCGCCTCCGGAATCAGCCGCCTGAGCTTCTGCGCGAAGCTGCGCAGGCACACCTCGCTCCGCCCCAGCGGCCCCGGCGCGTAGAGCTCCGAGGCCATGCCCTGCTGGACGCGGCGGATCAGCGCCGTGTCCTCCTCGTTGACCCGGCGGTTGATCCGCCAGTTGAGGTAGCGCGCCGCCTTCATCTCGCGGCCGGCGCCCGGCAGCGCGTAGCTGACCTCGCGGATCATCGTCCGGGTCGGCCCGACGGGGACGAAATGCATGAAATCGACCTGGTCGGGATAGATGTCGATGGCGACGTTGGGCCAGAGCTTGAAATAGAGCCAGCTCCGGCCCGCCTCCTTGGGCAGCAGCGCCTGGTAGGCGCGCTCGGAGAGATTGGCGGAGGGGCGCGCGGCCAGCTCGCCCGACATCCGGTCGACATGCGGCCCCGCCTCGATCCGGTAATCGCCGCCAAACAGGCGGGTGAGGCCGGGATGGGCGACCTTGATGTGCAGCCCGTCCGAATAATTGTCGGCGACGTTCTTCCAGTTGACGTCGCGCGGCCGCATCGTGATCCGGCCGATCGCCTGCAAATCCTCGAAGCGGTGGGGCGCCACCTCGGCGTCGTAAGGCGCCATCATCTCGGCGACGCCTGGGGCCCCGCTTTCGAGCCGGACGAACAGGAAGCCGCGCCAATTTTCCAGCTCGACGGGGACGAGGCCGAGCGACGCCGGGTCGAGCCCCGGATAATCCTCGCGCTGCGGCACCCCGACGAGGCGCCCGTCCGAGGCATAGGTCCAGGCGTGATAGGGGCAGGTCAGCCGCTTGGCGCAGCCCGCCTCGCCGTCGACCAGCCGCGAGCCGCGGTGCCGGCAGACATTGGCGAAGGCGCGCGCGGCGCCGTCGTCGCCGCGGATGACGAGAATGCTCTCGCCCAATATTTCGAGCGTCCGCCATTCGCCGGCGCTGGCGATATCGTTGGCATGGCAGACGATCTGCCAGGCGGGCCGGATCAGCCGCGCCATCTCGACCCGGAAATATTCGGGATCGTGATAGACCCAGCCGGGCAGGCTCAGATCCTCCTGGGCATCGGCCTCGCGGGGCTTCAGGCGGGCGACTTCGGACATGCGCGCTCCCTAGCACGATATCGTCATTCCCGCGAAAGCGGGAATTCATTTTTCCTTGTTCGCGCCTTCGCGTGAAACAATCCTTTTTCTTTTCACGCGAAGGCGCCAAGGACGCGAAGGTAAGAGAAGAAGCTGGATTCCCGCTTTCGCGGGAATGACGTGGAAAGGGCGAAAGTCGCGCCAGACGACTTTCCATTGACCGGCGCGCGCGCCGCACCCACATCCGCGCCATGGACAAGATCGACCTTCCCGACGCCGAATGGCGCAAGCGCCTTTCGCCCGAGCAATATCATGTGCTGCGCGAGGGCGGCACCGAGCGCGCCTTCACCGGCGTGCTCTACGACAATCACGACGCGGGCGCCTATCGCTGCGCGGCCTGCGGCAACGCATTGTTCGACAGCGGCACCAAGTTCGAGAGCGGCAGCGGCTGGCCGAGCTTCACCGGCCCGGCGGCGAAGGACCATGTCACGCTCCACGACGACATCAGCCACGGCATGGCCCGCACCGAAGTGCGCTGCGCGAAGTGCGGCGGCCATCTCGGCCACGTCTTTCCCGACGGGCCCGGGCCGGAGGGCCTGCGCTATTGCATCAACTCGGCCGCGCTCGATTTCGAGGAGCGGGACGGCCCCGCGGGCGGCGCCAGCTAAGCCCGTGTTCATCCGGCGCGCGCTTCTGCTTGCCGCGATGACTCGCCGACTCTATCCCTAGCCCCGCCATGGCCACCGCCGCCGACGATCCCATCCCGCGCCCGCGCTCGCGCTCCCGGCGAATCCTCGGCACCGGCCTCAAGGTGTTCGCCTATCTGACCGTGATCGGCCTGATCGCGGTCGGCATCGCCGTCTCCGTCGCGGTCAGCCAGCTGCCCTCTTATGCCGAGCTCGTCCGCCGCGGCGATCTCGGCCAGATGATCCGGATCCGCGCCGCCAACGGCCAGATCATCCACACGATGGGCCCGAGCTTCGGCGAATGGATCCCCTATGAGCGCATCCCGCCGGTGATGCGCGACGCGATCGTCGCGGTCGAGGACCGCCGCTTCCGCTCGCATCCCGGAGTCGACCCGATCGGCCTGTTCCGCGCCGTCGGCGTGCGCTTCCAGGAGGGGAGCTGGCGCCAGGGCGGATCGACCATCACCCAGCAGCTCGCCCGCAACATCTTCCTGAACAACGACCGCACCTTCGCCCGCAAGATGCGCGAGGGCATATTGGCGCTTGCGCTCGAATGGCGCTTCTCCAAGGACCAGATCCTCGAACTCTATCTGAACCGGGTCTATTTCGGCGGCGGCGCCTATGGCATCGACGCCGCCTCGCGCCGCTTCTTCGGCCATAGCGCGACGACGCTCAGCGTCGGCGAGGCGGCGATCATCGCCGGCCTGGTCAAGGCGCCGTCCAATTATTCGCCGACCGCCGACGTCGCCGCGGCGCGCGACCGCGGCCGGGTCGCGCTCGAATTGATGGTCGAGAATGGCGCGATCACCCAGGCCCAGGCCGACTCCGCCAATCTCGATTCGATCCAGCTCACCCGGGTCACCCAGCGCCAGAACAGCAACCGCTATTTCATCGATTGGGTGCTGCCCCAGCTCGACACCTTGATCGACGAGACCCGGGCGCCGCTCGACGTGTGGACGACGATCGACCCCAACATGCAGCGCGCCGCCGATGCCGCGATCAACGCCAATGCGCCGCGCGGCGCCCAGGGCGCCCTGGTCTCGCTCGACCGCGACGGCGCGGTGCGGGCGATGGTCGGCGGCCGCGACTATGTCGGCTCCAACTACAATCGGGCCACCCAGGCCAACCGCCAGCCCGGCTCGTCGTTCAAATTGTTCGTCTATCTGGCGGCGCTGGAGGCCGGCTACCGGCCCGACACGATCGTCCAGGACGAGCCGATCACGATCAACGGCTGGACGCCGCGCAACGACAACGGCCGCCATGCCGGCCCGATCCCGTTGCGCATGGCCTTCGCTTTCTCGGTCAACACGGTCGCGGTCCGGCTTGCCCAGCAGGTCGGCACGCGCGCGGTCGCCGATATGGCGCAGCGCCTGGGCATCACCACGCGGATCGCCACCAATCCGAGCATGGCTTTGGGCTCGTCCGAGGTGCGGCTGATCGACATGACCCGGGCCTATGCCTCGGTCGGGCGCGGCGGCGTCTCGGTCACGCCCTACGGCATCCGCCGGGTGACGACGACCGACAACACCATCCTCTACGAGCATCCGGCCGGCGAGGCCCGCACCCTGATGGCGCCCTGGGTGGCGGCGCAGATGACCGAATTGCTCCAGGGCGTCGTCGAGCACGGCACCGGCCGCGCCGCCCAGCTCGGCCGGCCGACCGCCGGCAAGACCGGGACGACGACGTCGAACAAGGACGGCTGGTTCATCGGCTTTTCGAGCGGGCTCACCACGGGCGTCTGGATGGGCCGCGACGACAATCGCGCTCTGCCGGGCCTCTCCGGCGGCCGCGCCCCGGCCAGCGCCTTCCACGATTTCATGGCCCGCGCGGTCGCCAACCGGCCGGTCGAGCGCTTCGCCACCGACGTGGCGGGCCCCGAATGGCAGGTCGACGAGGGCGACAACCAGCTCTTTCTCGCGCCGCCCGACGACGCGCCCTTGGTCGACGCGGACGGCAATCCGATCGAGCAGGCGCCGCCGCCCGAGGACGAGCGGCCGCGGCGCGGCCCCGACGAAGCGATCCAGCCCGACGAAGAAGGGCTCCAGCCCGACGACGAGGACGACCGCGGCCGCGGGCGCTCCCGCGACGACCGCCGCGGCGACACCTACGCGGCCTAGAAGTCGGTTGGGCAGTGGGCCGAACCCCCCGACCCGCTCATTCTGAGTAGGGACTGAGCCTGGCGAAGGCCCGTGTCGAAGGACCGTGCGGGTTGGCTTAGCGGAGAAGGCGCCTGCAGGAGCAGGGGCTCACCGCGGCCCGATGCGGTGCAAGGCCGCGCCTTCGCGCTTGAGCCAGGCGCGGGCGGGGCGGGGATCGGCGCCGAGCAGATCCGCCAGGAAAGCGTGGAATTCGGGCCCGTGGTTGAGGTGGACGCGGTGCGCGACCTCGTGCGCGACGGTGGCGCGGCGGACGAAATCGGGCGCAAGGATCAGCCGCCAGCTGTAGCGGATCGCGCCGCTGCTCGAGCAGCTCCCCCAGCGCGACACCGGATCGCCGATGCCGATCCGCGCCACCGTGACGCCCGCTCTGGCGGCGAATTCGGCGGTCTCGCGCCCGAGCAGATCGAGCGCCTGGGCCTTCAGCCAGCGCAAGATCCGCCGCTCGAGCCCGTCGAGCGGGCCGCCGGCGATCAATCGCCCCTCGCGCCGCTCGATCCGCCGCGGCCGCGCGGCCTCCCAGTCGATCAGATGCGGTTCTCCGTGGAACGGGACCGCCGCCCCGGGCGCGAAGACGAGGGACGGCGGGATATCGGCGAGCGCCTTCTCGATCCAGGCGCGGTGGCCGCTCGCCCAGGCCAGCGCGCGGCGCCGCGAGACCCGGCGCGGCACGGTGAGCAGCACGGAGCGGGTGCGCGGGTCGACGCTGAGCCGCATCCGCCGCGCGCGCGGCGACACCTTGAGCCTGACCGGCGTCTCCCCGATCAGATGATCAGAGGATGCGGTCGACGAGATGATGGTCCAGATCGCCAGCGTCATCCTCCGATATCGTCCAGCCGCGCACCGATATGCCCGCCTCGTGCACGGTCTCGCGGCTGCCGCTCACCAGATAATGCCAGTCGGCGAGCGGCCGGCCCTCGCCGCGCAGCCGGTAGGCGCAGGTCGAGGGCAGCCAGTCGATCTCGCGCATCTTGGCCGCGTCGAGCCGCACGCAATCGGGCACGAACACGCGGCGCAATTTGTAGTTGGAGCAGCGGCAGCTGGTCCGGTCGAGCAGACGGCAGGCGACGTTGGTCGCGTGGAGCGCGCCGGTCCGCTCATCCTCCAGCTTGTGCAGGCAGCATTTGCCGCAGCCGTCGCACAAGGCCTCCCATTCCTCGCGGTTGAGGCTTTCGATCGGCTCTTCCCAGAAGCGCGGCCTCATCGCACCCAGCGCTCGAGTTCGGCCGCGACGCCCTCCGGCCCCTTGTCGTGCGGGATGCCGACGATCGGTTCGCCCTGCGGGCCGTAGAGGCCGGCATAACGGGTATGATCCATGAGATAGCCGCCGCCGCTGCCTCCGGCCCGGCTGTAATAGATGCCGAAAGCGCGGGCGACGCCGGCGATTTCCTCGGCGCTGCCGGTGAGCCCGATCAGGCGCGGATGAAAGGCCGAGACATATTGGCGCAGCACCGCCGGCGTGTCCCGCTCCGGATCGATGCTGATGAAGATCGGCTGGACCCTTGCCGCCCGTTCGGGGTCGCGCTCCTCGAAGCGGCGCAGGCCGGCGCCGATCACCTGCATGTCGACCGGGCACACGTCCGGACAGAAGGTATAGCCGAAATAGATCAGCCGGTATTTCCCGGCGAAAGCCGTGTCGCTGACCCGGCGGCCATTCTGGTCGGTCAGCGTGAACGGGCCGCCCAGCGTCGCGGTCCTCGGCGGCGACCCGGCCGGCTCCGGCGAGAATGCGCCGAGCAGATAGGCGATCAATATGGCAAGGGGAAAGGCGACCAGAGCCACGAGCAGCGTCTCGCGGCGGCTGGGCCAGCCTGAGCCCTGCTGGTCGGCCGTGTCCGGTTTCGAGGGATCGGGGCCCGGCGCGCTTTCGTTCATGACAGCCGCAGCCTTGCTTTGCTAAGGGGCTGGGATCAAGTCCGATCGATGAAACGGGATGTGAAGCGAATGGCGGTGACCAACAGGCTTTTGCTCTTTGGGGCGCTGATGATGGCGGTCGCGGCGCCGGTCGTGGCGCAGAGCTATTCCGAGGGCTTCACCTTCCTGAAGGCGGTGCGCGAGCGCGACGGCAGCACCGCCGAGCGGATCCTGTCCAATCCGAGCTCGACCGCGGTCAACATCCGCGATCCCGGGACCGGCGAGAGCGCGCTCCACATCCTGGTGCGCGGCCGCGATGCAAGCTGGCTCAATTACATGCTCGCGCGCGGCGCGCGGCCCGATTCGGCGAGCAATGACGGCACCACGCCGCTGGTCCTCGCCGCCCAGATCGGCTGGTATGAAGGCGCGCAGTCGCTGCTCGGGCGCGGCGCCAACCCCAATCTCGGCAATTCGCGCGGCGAGACGCCGCTCATCTTCGCGGTGCAGCGGCGCGATATGCCGATGGTGCGCCTGCTCCTGTCGCGGCGCGCCGATCCCAACCAGACCGACAATGTATCGGGCAATTCGCCGATCGATTATGCGCGCCAGGACAATCGCGCGGCCCTGATCCTGCGCCTGCTCGAACAGGCGGGCAGGCCCGGCGCTCCCGCCCCCTCCGGCCCGCCCAGGAACCGATAAGTCATCCCGGCTTCCGCCGGATGACTCAGTTTTTCCGCGAATCTCAGTCCAGCCCGGCCAGCCCCGGATCGAGATCGCCGGCCAGCCGGCGCGCGGCGCGGCGGGCGAAGCGCAGGGTCTCGGCCTTGCGCCGGGCCGGGGCGAGCGGCCGGCAGGGCGCTTCCCTGACCATCTCGGCGTCGTAGCGGTCGGCGACGATCAGCCCGGCGCAGCCCAGGCCGAAGCCGTCGCGCTCGAACGGCTCGAGGCCGAATCCGGCCGGCACCGCCCAGTAGAAGAGGTCGCAATAATCGAGATAGTCGACCCATTTCTGGTCGCCGAACAGATCGGCGCGCGACACCTTGATCTCGACGATGATCAGCTGCCCCTTGGCGTCGATCGCGACCATGTCGGCGCGCCGGCCGTTGGGCAGCGGCACCTCGCACAAAGCGAACATGTCGCCGCGGAAGAACAGCCGCGTGACGCCGCGCGCCACGTCCTGCGCGATCAGGGGCGCGTCGGCGAAGCAATCTCGTTGCGGCGACTCGGGCAGCGAAGCCATGGCCGCGAGACTAGAATGAAACGGGAACGAATAAAAGTGCTCCCCGGCGCGGGCCGGGGTCCAGCCCTTGCTTCGGCGCGGCTGGGCCCCGGCTTTCGCCGGGGAACTCAGCGGTAGAAGACGTGATTGCCGACCGTCGCCACCCGGGTCAGCCGCCAGCCGGGGTTGATCCGCCGGGCGTGGAAGAAGAGCGCGCTCGGGGCGCCGCCGTCGGCGAGCCGCTCGGTGGCGATGCGGGCGATGGCGACGGCGATGTGCCAGTCGCGCGAGCCCGACGGCGGCTGCGGGATCGCGCCGCGGCGGACGAACGAGAATTGGTAGGGCTGGCGGACGACGCCGCACAAAGTCGGCGCGAACCTCCCCGAGCGGGCGCGGTTGATGACCACCTCGGCGACCGCGAGCTGGCCGGAGAGCGGCTCGCCGCGCGATTCCCAATAGACCGCGCGCGCCAGGCATTCGCCTTCGGAATCGCCGGTCTCGCTGCCCGAATAGGCGCCGACCAGATCGGCGAGCGTGCGGGCCGGCTGCGCCTGCTGGACGGCGGGCGCGGGGATCGGATCGGTCAGCGTTTCGAGGCCGAGGCTGGCGGCGGTCAAGGCGGAGGGCTCCTCGGCGGCGAGCGCGGGCGTGGCGAGGAAACCGGCGGCGCAGAACGCCGCAATCAAACTGCCTCGCATGGAAATCCCCCGACCCCTCATTCCTAGTCCGACTGTGCCGGGGGCCGGCCCGGGTCAACCGACGGCGTTCATTTCAGCGGCGAAGCGTTCGGCGGACGCGACGTCCAGCTCCAGGATCCACAGATCGGGATCATATTTGCGGCGCCGGTCGAGCAGGGCCTGGAAATCCGGGTCGCTCGCCAGCGCCCGCGCCGAAGCCTCCCAGGCATAATGGCCGTCCGGCTGGAGCCGGCGCTCGAGGAAGCTGGCCCTGATCCCGCGCTCGGCGAGGATCACGGCGATCGCGCCGGCGGTCGCATCCCCCCTGGCGAGGACCGCGCCGAACCCGCCTTCGTCCTGGGCGCGCCGAAGCAGCGCCGAGACCAGCACCGAGCTCGCCAGCCGTCCGCTCACGCCGAACGATAGCCGTCGAGGCTGGAGAGGGGGATGTGCGAGCGCATGAAGGTTCCGGTGCCGCGCGCCGCCTCCTCGCCGTCGGGCAGGATGAGCCGCGCCTCGCCGACGAAGACCCGGCGCTTGCCGCTCACCCAGCGCCCTTCGGCGATCATCGGACCGGCCTTGAGCGGACGGGTGAAGACGAGGTTGAAGGCGGTGGTCAGCAGGAAGCGGTCGCTGACCGTCGAATTGCAGGCGTAGAAGGCGGCATCGTCCATCATCTTGAAATAGAGCGTGCCATGCGCGGCGCCGGCCGCATGGTAGGTCGCCGGCGTCACCTCGAAGCGGATCCGCGCCAAGCCGGGCTCGGCGATCTCGATCTCCGAATCGAACAAGGCGTTGATCGCCGCCGCGCGGTAGAGCGATTCGAGCGCGCGGAAATGCGCGGCCTCGCCCCCGCTTCCGCTCCCCGCGCTCCGTTCAGGCGGCATCCCGCGCTTCCGCGCCGGCGAGCAAAGCGTAGAGCGCGTCCTTCGAGCGCGCGCCGCGCAGCTTGGCGACCATTTGCGGGTCGCGGAACACCCGGCTGACTCGCGCCAGCGCTTTCAGATGGTCCGCGCCCGCGTCGGGCGGCGACAGCAGGAGGAAGACCAGGTCGACGGGCAGGCCGTCGATCGACTGGAAGTCGACCGGGGTCTCCAGCCGCGCGAAATAGCCGAACACCGCCGGCAGGCCCTCGATCTTGCCGTGCGGGATGGCGGCGCCGGCGCCGAAGCCGGTCGAGCCGATTTTCTCGCGCGCGGCGAGGCTGGCGACGATGGTCTTGGCGGGCAGGCCGGTGAGCCGCGCCGAGGCGGAGGCGAGCTGCTGGAACAGCCCCTTCTTGTTGGCCGTGACCAGATCGGCGTCCACCGCTTTGTCGCCCAATATATCGGAAAGATCGCTCATTGCTGCACCGGATGGGAAGCGGCTGCTTCCGTGGATGAGAGGGAAGGGCGCAAGGCGGGCCGCTAGCGGCCGCCCCGCTCGGGCTCGACCCAGCCGATCGTGCCGTCGCCCCGCCGGTAGACCATGTTGAAGGCGCCGGTGCCGCTGTTGCGGAACATCAGCGCGTTGGTGTTGCGAAGATCGAGGAGCATCACCGCGTCCGACACCGAGGCCATCGGAATGTCCACCCTGGTTTCGGCGATCACCGGCGGATTGTCGACCGGCTCCTCCGGCTCGGGCGGCGGCGCGAACACGGTATAGCCCGCCTCCGCCGCCTGGGCGGCGAGGGCTTCGGAATGCGCGGATTGGGCATGGCGGTCCTTGAGCCGCCTTTTATAGCGCCTGAGCTGCGTCTCGATCCGGTCGGCGGCCTGCTCGAACGCCGCCGGCGCCACCGCCGCTCCGGCCGAGCCCTTCAGCACCACGCCTTGCGGCACGTGGGCGACGATGTCGCAGGTGAAGCTGTGATCGTAGGGGCCCTTGCCGAAGGTGACCTGGGCGGAGATGGCGCGGGAGAAATATTTTTCGGCGATGGCCTGGAGCCGTTCGTCCACCTGCTGCCTGAGCGCCTCGCCGGTATCGATCTGATGACCGGAGACCCGGATGTCCATCATCGTCTCCAATGCCTCACGGCGCGCATGTGGGCGCGCCGGAGCCTTTGGTCAACCGGGTCTGAACTCCGCCCTCAGAGCCGGCTCCAGATCGGGTTCTCGATCTTCGTCAGGAAGGCGGCGTGGCGCGCCAGCTCCTCGGCGGAGGGGGCGTGCGGCCGCGGCGGACGGATGTTCGCCGTCAGCGGCGCCAGCCGGCCCAGCGCCGATTCGGCCGCTTGCGCCCCGCTCTCCCCGACCAGCTCGGCGACCAGGCCGAGGCCGATCTGGCGGCCGCCGGTCAGCTCGACATAGACCTGGGCGAGCAATTGCGCGTCCAGGAGGGCGCCATGCTTGATCCGCTGCGAGCGATCGACGCCGAAGCGGGTGCAGAGCGCATCGAGGCTGTGCTTGGCGCCGGGGAATTTCTGGCGGGCGAGGACGAGCGTGCAGACCATGCGCGACATGGCGACGGCCGGCCGGCCGCAGGCGTCAAGTTCGTGGTTGACGAAGCCGAAATCGAAGGCGGCATTGTGCGCGATCATCGGCGAGTCGCCAATGAAGGTCAGCAATTCCTCGCAGATTTCGGCGAAGGCCGGCTTGTCGGAGAGGAAGCGGTCGGAGAGGCCGTGGACATTCTCGGCCTCGGTCGGCATCGGCCGGCCCGGGTTGAAATAGGAGTGGAAGACGCGGCCGGTCTCGCAGCGGTTGATCATCTCGACGCAGCCGATCTCGACGATCCGGTCGCCGCCTTGCGGGCTGAGGCCGGTGGTCTCGGTGTCGAAGACGATCTCGCGCATCCGACCCCTATGAATCGCCCGGCGCGGCGAGGCAAGCGAGGATGCGGCGGACCGAAGCCCTTGTTTCGTCGAGCGAACAATCGGTCGGGATGACGAAGTCGGCGCGCGCGCGCTTCTCGGCATCGGGCAATTGATGGACAAGGATGCGCAGATATTTCTCCGGCGTCATGCCGGGCCGCGCCAGAGTGCGCATGCGCTGCACCTCTTCATCCGCCGAAGCCACGGCGACCTTGTCGACCAGCCCGGCGCCGCCTTTCTCGAACAGCAGGGGGATGTCGAGCACCACAATCGGCACTCCGGCATGATCCGCGAGGAACGCCGCCCGCTCGAGCGCCACCGCCGGGTGGACGAGCGCCTCCAGCCGCTGCAGCGCCGCCGGCTCGGCGAGCACCCGCTCGGCCAGGGTGGAGCGATTCACGCCCTCGGGCCCCGTCGTCCCCGGAAAGGCCGCCTCGATCTCGGCGACCAGCGCGCCCGCCGGTCCCTGCAGCCGGTGCACCACCGCGTCGGCGTCGAACACCGGCACGCCCTCGTCGGCGAACATCCGCGCCACGGTCGATTTGCCCATGCCGATCGAGCCGGTGAGGCCGAGGATGGTTGTCATGAGGTCAGCAACGCGCGAAGCTCGGCATCGCATTCACGCGGCGCCGGACTGCCGAAGAACAGCGCGAAAGCGGGCGCCGCCTGACCGATCAGCATGTCGAGGCCATCGACGCTCTCGCGGCCGAGCGCTCTTGCCCGGCCCAGCAGGGCGGTTTCCACGGGCGCGTAGACCATGTCGAAGACGATGCCGTGATCGTCCATCCCGTCCACGGCCTCGAGGATCGCGCGCGGCATCGGCGCCCTCCCGGCCATGCCGAGCGGGCTCGCGTTGATCAGCCAGTGCGCGCCGGCGATCGCGGGCGCGCAATCGTCGAGGGCGTGGACGGCGCCGCCGCTCGCAAAGGCACGGTGCACGATGCGGCCCCTCGCGACGTCGCGCACGATCAGGTGAACGTCGCTCGTCCCCCTCAGCCGCAGATATTCGAGCGCGGCGCGCGCGGCGCCGCCGGCGCCGATGACGCAGGCCCTGTGCCCCGGACCGGCGGCATCGCCCAGCGCCGCGGCGATGCCGATCATGTCGGTATTGGCGCCAAGGCTGGATCCGAGCGGCGAGCGGAAGATGGCATTCATCGCCCCGATCCGCGCGGAGAGGCCGGTCGGATCGCTCACCAGCGCGGCGGCCCGCGCCTTGAGCGGCGCGGTGACGTTGCTGCCGCGCCAGAAGGGATCGGCGCGGCGCCGGGCGAGATGCGCCTTGAGCTCTCCCGCGCGAAGCCGGTGGGCGCGATAATCGCCCTCGAGGCCAAGCTTCTCCAGCCAGAATTTGTGGATCAGCGGCGATTTGCTGTGGGCGACGGGGTCGCCGATCACCTCGGCATAAGGGATGCCCATCAGCTTTTCAGCAATCCGCGCTCGCGCAGATAATCGAGCAGGGGCAGGAGCGGCAGGCCGAGAATGGCGAAATGGCTGCCCTCGACCTCCTCGAACAATTGTGCGCCCATCCCCTCGATCCGGTAGCCGCCGACATTGTGGCGGACCGCTTCATATTCGGCGTCGAGATAGGCCTGCAGGAAGTCCTCGCCGAGCGGCCGGACGTCCATCGCCACCGTCTCGGTCTCGCCCCAGACGCGCTCGCCCTTTTCGACCAAGACCGCGGCCGAATGGAGATAATGGGTGCCGCCGCTCAAGCCGCGGAGCTGGGCCAGCGCCTCCTCCCGCGAGCCCGGCTTGCTGAGCATCGTGCCGTCGTCGAGCTCCAGCACCTGATCGGCGCCGATCACCAGCGCGTCGCCGGGCGCCACCGCGCTCTTCGCCTTCATTTCGGCGAGCATCTCGGCCATGTCGCGCGGCTCGAAGCCCGTCGTCGCCAGCCCGGCCTTGGCCGCCGCCTCGTCGAGCGCGGCCGCCACCGTCTCGAACGGCACGCCGGCCGCTTCGAGCATGCGCCGGCGCGACGCGCTCCGAGAGGCGAGCAGCAGCTTCATGGCGCCGCTTTCTCGTCGCGTTCGGCGCAGAGCTTGACGATGGCGAGCGCGCTCTCCTCGATCGAGCGGCGGGTGACGTCGATCACCGGCCAGTCATTGTCGGCGAACATGCGGCGGGCGAAGGCGAGCTCGGCATTGACCGCCTCGACGTCGACATAATCGGTCTCCGGCGCCTGGTTGAGCGAGATCAGCCGGTTGCGGCGGATCTGGATCAGCCGCTCGATATTGGTGGTGAGGCCGACCACCATCGGATGGCGCAGCGAAAACAGGCTCGCCGGCGGCGGCGATTCGGGGACGAGCGGGATATTGGCGACCTTGAAGCCGCGATTGGCGAGATAGATCGAGGTCGGCGTCTTCGAGGTGCGCGACACGCCGGCCAGGATGATGTCGGCCTCCTCCCAATTCTCCGAGCCGACGCCGTCGTCATGGGCGATGGTGAACTGGATCGCGTCGACGCGGGCGAAATAAGCGGCGTCGAGCGCATGCTGGCGCCCCGCCCGGCCCTTGGCCTCCTCGCCGCTGACCGCGGACAAAGCGTCGATCACCGGATCGAGCACGGGCACGGCGTGGATCTTGCGCTGCCGGCACTTGCGCTCGAGCTCGCGGCGGATCGCCTGGTTGACGACGGTGTAGAGGACCAGGCCCGGCCGCCGCTCGACATCGTCGAGGACTCGGTCGAGATGGCCTTCGGAACGCACCATCGGCCAGAGATGGTGAAGCGCCTCGACATTGTCGAACTGCGCGAGGCAGGCCTTGGCCACCATATCCAGCGTCTCGCCGGTCGAATCCGACAGGAGGTGCAGATGGAGCTGTTTCACCGCCGAAACTGCCTGTGGAAAACCATGGGGAAAGGGCTAGCTTAAGCCTCGGGGCAAACTCAAGGACGGGTTTCGTCCCCCGCCCGCTTCGAATCGCCCACAGCGGCGCGAACAGGGGAAAAATTCTACCCCCAGACTGTGGATCATGGGGGCGGCCTTCGCGAATCCGCGGAAAGCTGCGGGATATGAGGAGTCAAGCTGTTGGCAAAATTTGTGCGAAGCAATAAGCCCCGGTCATCCAGCCCCTACTAACCTCAACAGACTCTCTTTAGAATCTAATATATTTAGAAGAGAGCGGAGCCGCCCTGCCTTGACGCCCCAGCCGACCAAACCCTTGCTGAGCATCCTAAGCGGCGGAAATCCGGGGAAAGTTCCGATCTGGCTGATGCGCCAGGCGGGGCGCTATCTGCCCGAATATCGCGCGCTGCGGGCGGCCAAGGGCGGCTTCCTCGAACTGGTCTTCGACGCCGAGGCCGCGGCCGAGGTGACGCTCCAGCCGATCCGCCGCTTCGGCTTCGACGGCGCGATTCTGTTCTCCGACATATTGATCGTGCCCTATGCGCTCGGCCAGGATCTGCGTTTCGAGGCGGGCGACGGGCCGCGCCTCGCGCCGCCGCTGGTCGATGCCGCGCTCGCCGCGCTCGCCGCTGTGCCGGCGCGGCTCGAACCGGTCTACCGGACTGTGGAGAAAGTGAAATCGCAGCTTGCCGCCGAAACGACCTTGCTCGGCTTCGCGGGCAGCCCGTGGACGGTGGCGACCTATATGGTGGCGGGCCAGGGCAGCCGCGACCAGGCCGAGGCGCGGCTCAAGGCCTATGCCGATCCGCAGGGCTTCGCCGCGATCATCGCCGCGATCGAGGCGATGACGATCGACTATCTTTCCGGCCAGATCGCGGCGGGGGTGGAGGCCGTGCAATTGTTCGACAGCTGGGCGGGCAGCCTGTCGCCCGCGCAATTCGAAGCCTGGGTGATCGCGCCGACCGCGCGGATCGTCGCCGGCCTCAAGGCGCGGCATCCGCAAGTGCCGGTGATCGGCTTTCCCAAGGGCGCCGGCGCCAGGCTCGAAGCCTATGCGCGCGAGACCGGGGTCGACGCGCTCGGCCTCGACGAGACGATCGACCCTGAATGGGCGGCGCGTACTTTGCCCGAAAATCTGCCGCTGCAGGGCAATCTCGACCCCTTGGCGCTGCTCGCCGGCGGCGCGGCGCTTGAAAGCGCGGTGGGTCGCATCCTATCTAGCCTGTCGGGGAGGCCGCACATCTTCAATCTCGGCCACGGCATCGTCAAGGAGACGCCGATCGCCCATGTCGAGCAGTTGCTCGCACTGGTGCGGCGGTGAGCTCCGGCTTCGGATCGGTCCTGATCGTGCTCTACGAATGGCTTAAGGCCGGTCACCTGATCTTCGTGATCTTCTGGGTCGCGGGGCTGTTCATGCTGCCGCGCTATTATATCTACCACCAGGAGAGCGTGCCGGGCTCGGACGAGGAGAAGAGGTGGATCGAGCGCGAGAAGAAATTGCGCGCGATCATCATCACCCCGGCGATGATCCTGGTCTGGATCTTCGGCCTGCTGCTCGCCCACATCATCGGCGCCTGGACCCAGCCCTGGTTCCTCGCCAAGTTCGCGATCGTGGTCGGCCTTTCGGGCTATCACGGCTGGATGATCGATTACGGCAAGAAGCTCGAAAAGGGCCTGCGCCCGGTCAGCGGCAAGGCGCTGCGCTTGATGAACGAGGTGCCGGGCATCGCGGTCGTGCTGATCGTCGTGCTGGTCATCGTGCGGCCGTTCTGACGCTCAGCCGGCGCCGATCCAGGCCGTCGGGAGATTGTTGATCGCGGTTCCGGCCACGACCGCCGCGAAGAACCAGATTTCCCGGCCGGCGCTGCTCATTCTCGGGGCCCGCCAGCACAGAATCGCGGCCCCGATCATTCCGAGAATCGGGATGACCAGGACGTTCGCGCGAAGCGCCGCGGCGATTTGCAGGTGAAGCAGCTGGAAGCTTGCCTCGGTCATGCCGCTGAACGGACCCCGTATCCCGACGAACCGCTCCAGCGGCGAGGGGGAAAGCCCGAGCAGGGCTTCCAGCCTCACCAGCGGATTTTCGTCGAGACGGCCGAAGGCGGCCAGCGCTCCGAGCAGGAGAAGCCGGACCGCGATCGATGGCCTAGTCGCCTTCATCGCTCCGTGGCTTTCTAACGACCAAGTAGATGGGAAGAGCGATAATGCAGATAAGGAATGTAAAGAGACCCCATCCTATGCCGTTCATGTCGCGTTCGCTTGCATCCTTTCCGATAATAACCGCAATGATTCCGGCGATGACTATGCCGATGATCTGCGCGCCGATCAGCCCCTCGTTCATCTCTATTGTCCCCCCCTCATTCGAGTCGCAATCATATTTGATTGCGAGGCTGCGGCAAGCCCCGATGCCGCACTCGCGCCCGAGCCGAACGGCGGGCCGATCGATGTTCGCTCGGCTTGACTCGCCCGGGGGCGGAGCATAACGGCGACATCAGTCGTTAGCCTGCCGTCCGCGCGGGTGTTCAAGCCGCTCCACATTCCATGACATTCCGAGGCCCCGCCCGGAATCCGTTTCCCGAAGAGACTCCCAATGCATCTGAACGACCTCAAGCAAAAAACCCCCGCCGACCTCGTCGCCATGGCCGAAGAGCTCGGCGTCGAAGGCGCGTCGACCCTGCGCAAGCAGGAGCTGATGTTCTCGATCCTCAAGGTCCGCGCCGAGAGCGGCAACGAAATCATGGGCCAGGGCACGATCGAAGTGCTGCAGGACGGCTTCGGCTTCCTGCGCTCGGCCGATTCCAACTATCTGGCCGGCCCCGACGACATTTACGTTTCGCCCAACCAGGTCCGCAAATTCGGCCTCAGGACCGGCGACACGGTCGAGGGCGAGATTCGCGGCCCCAAGGAGGGCGAGCGCTATTTCAGCCTGGTGCGCGTCACCCAGGTCAATTTCGACGATCCCGACGCCGTCCGCCACCGCGTCAATTTCGACAATCTGACGCCGCTCTATCCGGACGAGAAGCTGACCCTCGATTCCGCCGATCCGACGATCAAGGACAAATCGGCGCGGGTGATCGACATCATCTCGCCGCAGGGCAAGGGCCAGCGCGCCCTGATCGTCGCCCCGCCCAGGACCGGCAAGACGGTGCTTCTGCAGAACATCGCCCGGGCGATCACCGACAACCATCCCGAGGTCTTCCTGATCGTGCTGCTGATCGACGAGCGGCCGGAGGAAGTGACCGACATGCAGCGCTCGGTGAAGGGCGAGGTCATCTCCTCGACCTTCGACGAGCCCGCCAGCCGCCACGTCCAGGTCGCCGAGATGGTGATCGAGAAGGCCAAGCGGCTGGTCGAGCACAAGAAGGACGTCGTCATCCTGCTCGACTCGATCACCCGGCTGG
>JAXDPD010000058.1:0-22955 GCA_034668505.1 Sphingomonadales bacterium | reverse complement strand
ATCACGCCCTTGGCGCCCTTCATGCTGACGCCGTCGAGCAGGGGATTGGCGATCGCCTGCTCGGCCGCCTCGATCGCCCGATTGTCGCCGATCGCCTCGCCGGTGCCCATCATCGCCTTGCCCATCTCGCCCATCACCGAGCGAACGTCGGCAAAGTCGAGGTTGATCAGGCCTGGCATTACCATCAGGTCGGTGATTCCGCGAACGCCCTGCTGGAGAACCTCGTCGGCCATCATGAACGCTTCCTTGAAGGTCGTGTTCGGATTGGCGATGCGGAACAGGTTCTGGTTCGGAATGACGATCAGGGTGTCGACATGCTGCTGCAGTTCCTCGATGCCCGCATCGGCCGAGCGGCCGCGGCGATTGCCTTCGAAGCTGAACGGCTTGGTGACGACGCCGACGGTGAGCACGCCGCGGTCGCGCGCCGCCTTGGCGATGATCGGGGCGGCGCCGGTGCCGGTGCCGCCGCCCATGCCGGCGGCGATGAAGCACATATGGGCGCCGTCCAGGGCCTGCTCGATCTCGGTCAGCGCCTCTTCGGCGGCGGCCTTGCCGATCTCCGGGCGGGAGCCGGCGCCGAGGCCCTGGGTGATCCTGAGCCCGAGCTGGATCTTGCGGTCCGCCAGGCTGTGGTTCAGCGCCTGCGCGTCGGTGTTGGCGACGATGAAATCGACACCCTGCACGTCGGCATGGATCATGTTGGCGATGGCGTTGCCGCCCGCGCCGCCGACGCCGATCACGCTGATCCGGGGGCGAAGCTCCTCCACTTCCGGACGGATGAAATCGATGCTCATGACCAGTCTCCCCATGGCGCCGGTTTTGAGCCGGCGCGTCTCCTAAATGCTTTTGCCCGAAGCGATTCTTCGGATCGAGAAAAAAGTTAATGAAACCGTCATTCTATCCACAGTTTTATCCACTTTTGCTCAATACTGAGTCCGAAATGCCGCGATCAGGCGCTGCAACCAATTGCCGGACGGCTTTTCGCCGCTGTCCTTGGGCCCGAAACCGACGCGAAGGTCGATCTCGCCCGACGCGGCGAACAGAGCGAGGCCGGCCAAAGTCGAAAAAGCGGGGCCGCTATGGGCCTCCGGAAGGCCCGGCATGTTGGGCCGGCCGATGCGCACGGTGCGGCCGAGCACGCCTTGCGCATAATCGGCGATCCCCTTCAATTCGGCGCCGCCGCCGGTGAGCACGATCTGGCGGCCGATGGCGCCGCCGAAGCCCATCGCTTTCAGCGCCTCCTCGACCTGCGCGGTCAGATGCTCGAGCCGCTGGCGGATCACCGCGACGAGCTGCGCCCGGGTGATGCGCGAGGCCTCGACCCCCTCCTGGCCGCCCGCGATCGGGGCGAGCTCGATCATGTCGTGATTGTCGCGCGGGCTCGTCATCGCCGAGCCGTAAAAGCATTTGATCCGCTCGGCCTCGATCCGGCGGGTGCCGAAGGCGGCGGCGATATCGTCGGTGATGTCGCCGCCGCCGATCGCCAGCGACTTGAGGCCGACCAGCATGCCGCCGGCGAACACCGAGACGTTGGTGACGCCGCCGCCCAGCTCGACCAACGCCACGCCCAACTCACGCTCCTCTTCACTCAGACAGGCCTTCCCCGCCGCGACCGGCGAGGCGACGGTGGCTTCAACGCCGAGATGGGCGGAACGGACGCACAGGTTGAGGTTCTTCCACGGCGCCGGATCGGCGGTGATGACGTGGATGTTGACGCCGAGCTTCTCGGCATGGAGCCCGCGCGGCTGCTTGACGCCGTTGACCTCGTCGATCGTGTAATAAGCCGGCAGCGCGTGGAGCAGCTGGCGGCCCTCGCGCTCGATCGACGACCAGCCCTTGGCGAGCAAGGCGTCGATATCGTCGTCCTGGATGCGGCCGCCGCCGATGCCGACCTCGACGTCGACCATGTCGGAGACCATGCCGCCGGCGGAAAAGCCGATGAACACCTGATCGACCTGGGTGCCGGCGATGCGCTCGGCCTGCTCCATGGATTCGCGGATCGCGATCTCGCTTTTCTCCATGTCGGCGATGAAGCCGCGCTTGACGCCACGGCTCTCGCGCTGGCCGGTGCCCAGGATCTTGAGCCGCCCGTCCGGCCCCGGCTCCGCGATCAGCGCGCAGACCTTGGACGAGCCGACGTCCAATGCCGCCACCAGGGTCCGGGCCGCGGGCTGGGCGGGGCGGCGCACCATCAAATGGTCTCGGCCAGATCGCGCGGGACCTGCCCCGGATCGGGCCGCGGCGGCGCTTCGGGGACGCGGGCGCCGGGCTCGCGCGAGATGCGGACATAAGCGCGGGTGGGATCGCGCATGTCGATGCGGGCGAAGCCGCGGCCGAGCAGGCTCTCGCGCTGGTCGAGCTGGGCGAAGCGGATGATGGCGCGGCGCGCCTCCTCCTCGCCTTCGGGCAGGGTCAGGGTCTCGCCGCTCTGGAAGCGCAGGTCCCAGCGGCGCTGGCCGATCCAGCCGGCCTCGGTCACCTGCGCGCGCAGCCGCGGCACGGCGTCGAGCAACGCCTTCAAGGCGGCGAAGCGGGTATTGGCGCCGGCGCCGGTCAGCCGCGGCAGATCGGGCACCGCCTCGATCCGCACCGGCTCGAGCGTGACTCCGGCGGCGTCGATCAGCAGCTGCCGGCCGCCCGGATCCTGCCAGATCGCCACCGGGACGCGCTCGACCACCTCGATCACCAGCGTGTCGGGCAGCCGGCGCGACACCCGCGCCTCGCCGATCCAGGGCAGTTCGAGCAGCCGCGCCCGGGTGCGGTCGAGGTCGACCAGAGGCATGGCCGGCGATTCCTGGCTGAAGGCGATATTGTAGATCGCGCTGGTCGAGACGCGGCGGTTGCCGCGCGCCTCGACGTGGCGCAGGGTGAAGCCCATCTGGCCGATGCCCTCGCCGATGGCGAGGCCGGCAAGCTGCGGCAGGCGGAAGGCGAAGATCGCGGCGGTGGCGCTGACCGCGACCAGCGCAACCATCGACCAGCCGAGGATGCGGCGCGCGGCGCCGGGCTCGAAGCCCCAGGATTCGAACAGGCCCTCGGCGGGCTTCGCCCGGCGCGTCGATACGGCGCGCGCGCCGCCGCCGCCGCTCCGCGCCTTCGAACGGGACTGCGGCCCGCGCCCCCCGCCGCCCTTCGCGATCCTCGCACTCATAACGCCGCCTCCACCAGCCGCTCGACCAGCTCGGCATAATCCACGCCCCGCGCGCGCGCCTGTTCGGGCACCAGGCTCAGGGGGGTCATGCCGGGCTGGGTGTTGATCTCGAGGAGGTAGAGCCCCTCCTCGCCTTTCTCGTCGTCCCAGCGGAAATCGGAGCGCGAGGCGCCCCGGCAGCCGAGGATGCGATGCGCGTCCGCCGCCATCCGCATCGCCGCCGCCGCGATTTCGGGGGGAATGTCGGCTGGGCAGACATGCTCGGTCATGCCGTCCGTATATTTGGCGTCATAATCGTAGAAGCCGGATTTGGGCCGGAGCTCGGTCACCGCCAGCGCCTCGTCGTTCAGCACCGCGACGGTGAGCTCGCGTCCCGGCACGAACGGCTCGGCGAGCAGGCGCTCGAAATGGAGCCAGGGCCCTTCCGTCCCGCGCGCGATCGGATCGCCGTGATTGCCGCCGGTCTTGACGATGGCGACGCCGACCGACGAGCCCTCGTTGACCGGCTTCAGCACATAGGGCCGGGGCAGGGGATCGGCGGCGTAGAGGCTCTCGCTCTCGACGATCCTGCCCGCCGGCATGCGAATGCCGGCCGGCACGAGGACCATCTTGGTCAGCTCCTTGTCGATCGCGATCACCGAGGTCTCGAGGCCGCTATGGGTGTATCTGAGGCCCATCAGGTCCATCAGGCCCTGCACCGTGCCGTCCTCGCCGGGCGTGCCGTGGAGCGCGTTGAAGACGATGTCGGGCGCGGCCTCGGCCAGCCTTTGGGCGACGTCGCGGCCCATGTCGATCCTCGTGACGCGATGGCCGCGGCTCTCCAGCGCCTCGGCGACGCCGGCGCCCGAGGTCAGCGACACCTCGCGCTCGGCCGACCAGCCGCCCATCAGCACCGCGACGTGGAGGGGCTCAAGCATGATCGTACCCGCCGGGGAACCCGACACGCTGAATCTCCCACTCGAGCTCGATCCCGCTGTGCGCTTTCACCCGGTGCCGCACCTCCTCGCCCAGCGCCTCGATCTGCGCCGCGCTGGCGCCGCCGAGGTTGAGCAGGAAGTTGCAATGCTTCTCCGAGACCTGGGCGTCGCCGATCCTGAGGCCGCGGCAGCCGGCGGCGTCGATCAATTGCCAGGCCTTGGTGCCGTGCGGGTTCTTGAAGGTCGAGCCGCCGGTGCGCGAGCGCAACGGCTGCGAGGCCTCGCGCTCGGCGGCGATCCGGTCCATCTCGGCGCCGATCGCCCTGGGGTCGCCGGGCGCGCCTTCGAACAGGGCCTCGACGACGACCGCGCCCTCGGGGGTTTCGCTGTGCCGGTAGGTGTAGCCGAAGTGTTCGGCGGGCCAGGTCTCGATCCGGCCGTCGCGCAGCACGATCACTGCCTCGATCAGGATATCGGCGACCTCGCGGCCATAAGCGCCCGCGTTCATCCGGACCGCGCCGCCCGCCGTGCCGGGGATGCCGCGCAGGAATTCGAGGCCCCGTATGCCGGCGTCGCGCGCCTTCGAGGCGACGCTGATCCCCATCGCGCCCGCGCCCGCCCGCACCCGGTTTCCGGGCTCGACGCTCACCTTGGCCATCGCCTTGGGCAGCCGCACCACCACGCCCGGCACGCCGCCGTCGCGCACGATCAGGTTGGAGCCGACCCCGACCGGGAGCACCGGCACCGCCGGATCGAGCCCGCCCAGGAACTCCGCCAGATCCTCCGCGCCCGCGGGCCTGACCAGCCATTCGGCCGGCCCCCCGGTGCGGAACCAGATGAAGTCGGCGAGGCTGCCGTTCCGTTCGGCGCTGCCCTGGAGCCGCGGCAGGTCGATCACGCTCACGCCGCCGTCCCCAAAATAGTGACAGTCACTCTTTTTCGCTCGAGCTTGGCGGCGCGGCCGCCGCCGCATCCGGAAAAAGAGTGACTGTCACTATTTCTTGTGGTCATGCGGCTGCCCTCGCGGCCTTGATGCCGTCGGCCAGGCCGGCGGCCCATTTGGTGATGTCGCCGGCGCCCAGGCAGATGATCATGTCGCCGGGCGCGGCGACGGCGGCGAGCTGGCGGGCGGCGTCGCCGGCGTCGGCGACCGTCGTCGCGGCGCGGTGGCCGCGCTGCTTCAGCCCCTCGACCAGGGCCTCGTTCCCGATCCCCTCGATCGGCTCCTCGCCGGCCGGATAAACGGGCGCGACCAGGACGATGTCGGCGTCGTTGAAGGCGCCCTGGAACTCGGCCATCAAATCCCTGAGGCGGGTGTAGCGGTGCGGCTGCATGACCGCGATCACCCGCCCTTCGGCGCCTTCGCGCGCCGCCGAAAGCACCGCCGCAATCTCGACCGGATGGTGGCCGTAATCGTCGATGACGACGACGCTACCGCCGTCCATGTCGACCTCGCCGACGCGGGTGAAGCGGCGCTTCACGCCGTGGAAGGTGGCGAAGCCGCGCTGGATGACCTCGTCCGGGATCCCCATCTCCGCCGCCACGCCGATCGCGGCCAAGGCGTTCTGGACGTTGTGGCGGCCGGGCATCGGCAGGGCGATGCCCCGGATGATGCGGACCTCGCCGTGGCGGTCGCGGATCGAGGCGTCGAAGATGTTGCCGCCAGGCTCGGGCACGACATTGTCGCCGCGAATGTCGGCATGGGCGGCAAAGCCGTAGGTGACGATGCGCCGGTCGCGCAGGCGCGGGATGATAGACTGGACCTCGGCATGGTCGACGCAGAGCAGAGCGGCGCCGTAAAAGGGCACATTCTCGACGAACTCGACGAAGGCGTCCTTGACCTGCTCGAAGCCGCCATAATGATCGAGATGCTCGGGGTCGATGTTGGTCACCACCGCGATCGTGCCGTCGAGCCTCAGGAACGAGCCGTCGCTCTCGTCGGCCTCGACCACCATCCAGTCCGACTTGCCGAGCCGGGCGTTGGAGCCGTAGGCGTTGATGATGCCGCCGTTGATCACGGTCGGATCGATCCCGCCGGCGTCGAGCATCGCCGCGATCATCGAGGTGGTCGTGGTCTTGCCGTGGGTGCCGGCGACCGCGACGTTGAGCTTGAGCCGCATCAGCTCCGCCAGCATCTCGGCCCGGCGAACGACCGGGATGCGGCGCTCGTAGGCGGCCTCGACCTCGGCATTGCCGCGCCGGATCGCGGTCGAGGTCACCACTACCGCGGCGTCGCCGAGATTGTCCGCATGGTGGCCGATCGCGACCTTGATGCCCTTCTGGCGCAGCGCTTCGACGACCGCGGAATCGGCGACGTCCGAGCCCTGCACCCGATAGCCCAATATCTTCATCACGTCGGCGATGCCCGACATGCCGATGCCGCCGATGCCAACGAAATGGATGGTGCCGATATCGATGCCCACTCTCTTCATCGGACTTCTCCGATGAAGAGAGTGGGTTCATCCTGAGCCTGTCGGAGGACCCGCTTCATGCCGGCACCGTTCCCGGCATCGGCCTGAGCACGTCCGCGCGCACGAAATCGGGGTCGGCGCCGGGGTCGCGGCCGGTGCGCTCGACGAGATCGGCGAGCTCCTTGGCGGCGTCGGGCCGGCCGGCGCTCCTCGCCCGCTCGGCCGCCTTGGCGAGCGCGGCTGGCTCGAGGCCGAGCTTCTGCATCTGCTTGGCGAGCTCGACCGGCGTGAAATTGGGCTGGGCGATCATCCGCGCGCCGCCCGCTTTGGCCATCTCCTTGGCGTTGAAGCTCTGATGGTCGTCGGTGGCGCCGGGCAGCGGCACGAGGATCGCCGGGCGGCCGGCGGCGGTCAGCTCGGCGATGGTCGAGGCGCCGGCGCGGCCGATGACGAGATGCGCCCACCCCAGCCGCTCGGGCAGATCGGGCAGATAGGTGGCAAGATCGGCGGGGATGCCGAGCGCGGCATAGCGGGCGCGGACCCGTTCGATATCCTCGTCGCGGCATTGCTGGGTGACCTGGAGCCGCCGGCGGAAATGCTCGGGCAGCAAAGCGAGCCCTTCCGGCACCACCTCCGAGAGGATCGAGGCGCCCTGGCTGCCGCCGGTGACGAGCAGGCGGAAGATGCCGTCCTCGCTCAGCGCCGGATAGGGCTGGTCGCGCAGCGCCACGATCTCGTCGCGGACCGGATTGCCGACCAGGTGGACCTTGTCCTGCGCCTTGCCGGGCAGCCGCTCGACCTTTTTATAGGCGGTGGCGATCGCGTCGACCTTGCCCGCCATCAGCCGGTTGACCCGGCCGAGCACCGCATTCTGCTCGTGGATCAGGCTCGGAATGCGGTCGCGCCGCGCGGCGAGCAGGGCGGGCAAAGCCGGATAGCCGCCGAAGCCGATCACCGCCGAGGGCAGGAAAGTCTCGTAGAGCCTCAGCGCCATGGTCCGGCCGATGGCGATCGCCTTCACCGCCCTGAACCAGCCGACCGGCCCGCCGGTCAGCCGTCCGGCCGGCAGGATATGGACCTGGGCCATGTTGAACAGGCCCGGGATGCGCGCGCCGCGCTCGTCGGTGATCAGGGCCACCCGATGCCCGCGCCCGAGCAGTTCCTCGGCGAGCGCGTGGGCGGGGATCATATGCCCCCCGGTCCCGCCCGCGGCGAGGACGTAGTGGCGCGAGATTATCATGGCTTCCCTCCCTCGCGCGCCGGAGCGATCGCCGGCGAAGGGGCACCCCGCAAAGTATTACTTTGCGGGGACCCCGAAGGCCGGGGTCCAGCGGCGCAGGCGGCGAAGCCTGGGCCCCGGCCTCCGCCGGGGAACGGGAGGCGCGACATCATCGGCTGATCCCGCGGCGCGTCACCTTGTAGGGGGCGCTGTGGAGATGGGGGTTGCGGCGGGTGAAGGCGAGCAGGAGGCCGAAGCCCATGGCGAGCGCGATCATCGAGGAGCCGCCATAGGAGATGAAGGGAAGCGTCATCCCCTTGGACGGGGCGATGTGGACGTTGACCGCCATGTTGATCAGCGCCTGCAGCCCGAACTGGCAGACCAGGCCGGCGCCGGCGAGGACGAGGAACTTGTCCTCCTCGTTCAGCAGCCGGACCAGCACGCGCACGACGATGGTCATGTAGAGGATGGCGATGGCGAGGCAGGCGATGATTCCGAATTCCTCGCCGATCACCGAGAAGATGTAATCGGTGTGCGGCTCGGGCAGCGAGAATTTGCGCGTGCCCGCGCCCGGCCCGACCCCGAACAGGCCGCCATTGGTCAGCGTCCGCATGGCCGATTCGACCTGATAGGTGTCGCCCTGCGAGAACAGGAAGCCGTCGATCCGCTGGGTCGCGACCGGATAGAAGAGATAGGCGAGCAGCAAAGCCGCCACCACGCCCGCGGCCAATATGTAGAGGATCCGCATCGACGCGCCGGACAGGGTCAGCAGCAGCACCCAGGCGCTGACGAAGATGATCGTCTCGCCGAAATTGGGCTGGCGCATCAGCAGCAGGGCGACGATGCCGGTCAGCACCGCGGTCAGCGGCACGACGGGAAGCGAGCGGTCCTTCTCCTTCAGCGAGAGCAGCCAGGCGATGCTGACGATGAACAGCGGCTTGAGGAATTCCGACGGCTGGATCTGGGCGAAGCCGGCGCCGATCCAGCGCCGCGCGCCATTGACCTCCGTGCCGATCACCGGGACCAGGAACAGCAGGCCGGTGAAGACGATCGCGCCCAGGAGGCACAGCCGCCGCGCCCGCGCCTTGGGCAGCATCGAGACCACGATCATCACCGGAATGGCGACCGCGATCCACATCAGCTGGCGGTAGAAATAATAAAGCGGCTGCACGCTCGCGCCCTCGCCCGACAGGCGCTGGCCGGCGGCGGGCGAGGCGGCGGCGACCGCGATCAGCCCGATCGCGATCAGCACCGCGACCAGGATGACGAGGACCTTGTCGATCTCCCAGAACCATTTGGCGGACGAGCGCGTGTCCGAGCGGCCGTAGCGGGGCGGCTTCGATCGGCGCTCTGGCTCCATCCTCATCCTCGCTGTCAGGCTCATGGCAGTGCCCCCACCATCGCGCGGAAGGCATCGCCCCGCGCCTCATAATCCCGGAACTGATCGAACGAAGCGCAGGCCGGCGAGAGCAGGACCACCTCGCCCGTCTTCGCGAAACGCGCGGCATTCCTGACGGCCGTATCGAGCGTCACCGACTGCTCGACCACCGGAACCCGGTCGTGCAGCAAACGCGCGAACATCGGCCCGGCCTCGCCGATCGTATAAGCGGCGCGGACATGGCCGAGCTGGTCCGCGCACGGGCCCAAGCCCTCGCTTTTGGCGCGGCCGCCGACAATCCAGTGGATATACGGGTAAGCGGCGAGCGCGGGGGCGGTGGAATCGGGGTTGGTCGCCTTGGAATCGTTGACGAAGAGGATACCGTTCTTCTCGGCGATCCGCTCCATCCGGTGCGGCAGGCCGGGATAGCTGGCGAGGCTCCGCGCGATCGCTTCCCTGCCGAGCCCCAGCGCGCCGCAAACCGCCATTGCGGCCCGGGCGTTCTGGGCGTTGTGCGGCCCCTGCAGATTTGGCCAGTCCGATTGGTCGATCGGGTCGTCGTCGCCGACCAATGCGACATGGCCCGCCGACTGCATCTCGAACAGCCGCGCCTTCGAGGCCGCATAAGCGTCGAAGCCGTCATAGCGGTCGAGATGGTCGGGGGTGACGTTGAGCAGCACCGCGACGTCGCAGTCGAGGCTGAAGGTCAGGTCGATCTGGTAGCTGGAGAGCTCGAGCACATAGACGCCGCCCTCCGGCAGCGGGTCCTGCGCGAGGATGGGAAGGCCGATATTGCCGCCCATCGCGGTGGGCACGCCGGCGGTCTTCAGGATGTGGTGGACCAAGGCGGTGGTGGTCGATTTGCCGTTGGTGCCGGTGATGCCGACCACCTTGTGCGGCGGCAGATCGGCGCGCGCCTGGGCGAACAATTCGATGTCGCCGAGCACGGGCACGCCCGCCTCGCGCGCTTTGGCGGCGATCGGGTGGGTGTTGAGCGGCACGCCGGGCGAGACCACGACGGCGTCGTAGCCGGCAAGGTCGATTTCTATTGGATCGGCAATGCCAAATGTTCCCCGGCGAAGGCCGGGGTCCAGTCCTGAGTCCGCATCTGGACCCCGGCCTTCGCCGGCGAACAGGCTGGCCGTCGCAGCCCGCGTTTCTTCGCGATTGTCCCAGGCCGCCACCTCCGCCCCGCTCGCCAGCAAGGCCTCGACCGTCGCCAGCCCGGAGCGGGCCAGCCCGAGCACCGCGTAGCGCTTGCCGCGAAAGGCCGGGCTCGCGATCATCTGAGCTTCAGCGTGGAGAGACCGGCCAAGGCCAGCACGAAGGCGATGATCCAGAAGCGGATCACCACGGTCGGCTCGGACCAGCCCAATTGCTCGAAATGGTGGTGGATCGGCGCCATCCGGAAGACGCGCTTGCCGGTGCGCTTGTAGACCAGCACCTGGATGATCACGCTCATCATCTCGACAACGAACAGGCCGCCGATGATGCCCAGCACGATTTCGTGCTGGGTCGAGACCGCGATCGCGCCCAATGCGCCGCCCAGAGCGAGGCTGCCGGTGTCGCCCATGAAGACCGCGGCCGGCGGCGCGTTGAACCACAGGAAGGCAAGGCCGGCGCCGACGATCGCGCCGCACAATATGGTGAGGTTGCCCGCGCCCGCGACATAGGGAATGCCGAGATAGGGCGCGTAGACCGAATTGCCGACCAGATAGGCGATGACGATGAAGGCGAGGCTGGCGATGATCACCGGCATGGTGGCGAGCCCGTCGAGCCCGTCGGTCAGATTCACCGCATTGCCGAAGGCGACGACGACGAAGGCGGCGAACAGGATGTAGAAGGGGCCAAGGTCGACCACCGGCCCGTTGTAGAAGGGGATGTAGAGCTCGGTGCCCGCGCCCTGCAGGATGATCCAGCAGCCGATGCCGGCGATGACGAACTCGGCGAGCAGCCGCATCCGGCCGGAAATGCCCTTGTGGCTGCGTTTCTTGATCTTGTCGTAATCGTCCATGAAGCCGATCACGCCGAAGCCGACGGTGATGAACAGGCACGCCCACAGATAGCGGTTGGAGAAATCCATCCACAGCAGCATCGCCACGGTCAGCGAGGTCAGGATCATCAGCCCGCCCATGGTCGGCGTGCCGCGCTTGGCGAGGTGCGAGAGGGGGCCGTCGTCGCGGATCGGCTGGCCCTTGCCCTGGCGGACGCGGAGCCAGCCGATGAACTTGGGCCCGATCAGCAGGCCGAGGAACAGAGCGGTGGCGGTCGCCGCGCCGGCGCGGAAGGAGATGTAGCGGAAGAGGTTGAGCCCCCCCGGATAGCCAAGCTGTTCTGCGATCCAAAGAAACATCAGACTTTTTCCGTCCCGAGCGGCGTCGAGGGGCCGCCCGCCAGCGCCTCGACCAGCGCCGCGAGCCCGATCGCGTTCGATCCCTTGACGAGCAGGGCGTCGCCCGGCCCGATCGCCGCGCGGGCGAGCGGCAGGGCCGCCGCCGCGTCGGGCACATGCGCCATTTTGACCTGGCCGCCAAGAGCCTTTGCGAGCGCCTCCATCTCGGCGCCGACGAGAATCGCATAATCGACCTGCGCCTGTTCGAGCCGGTCGGCGAGGGCGGCGTGGAAATCGTCGCTGTCGGGCCCGAGCTCGCGCATCGAGCCAAGCACGGCGATGCGCCGCCCGGCGACCTTCTCCTCGCCGAGCACCTTCAGCGTCGCCGCCATCGAGGCCGGGTTGGCATTGTAGCTTTCGTCGATCAGCAAGGCGGCGCCGCCCTCGACCGCGACCAGGTGGCGCTCGCCCCGGCCCTTCATTCCGCCCAATTCGGCGAGCGCGAGCCCGGCCGCGGCAAGATCGCCGCCGACCGCCTCGACCGCCGCCAGCACCGCCAGCGCATTGGCGACCCAATGCTCGCCGGGCTGGCTCAGGGTGAAGCTCAGTTGCGCGCCGGGCAGGCAGGCCGTCACCAGCGAGCCGCCGCGCGGGCCGCGGATGACGTAGGAGGCGCGCACGTCGGCGCCCTCGTCCATGCCGAAGGTCAGGATGCGGGCGGCGTGGGCGCTCGCCGCCGCGATCAGCCGGTCGCGATGCGGGCTGTCGCAGGGGATGATCGCGGTGCCCTCGGGCTCCAGGCCTTGGAAGATTTCGCTTTTGGCGTCGGCGATGGCGGCGTCGCTGGCGAAATGTTCGCGGTGGGCGGGCGCGATCGTGGTGACGATGGCGACGTGCGGGCGGACGAGGCGGGTCAGCGCGGCGAGCTCGCCTTCATGGTTCATGCCCATTTCGAACACGCCATATTTCGCGGTGCGCGGCATTCGGACCAGGGAGAGCGGCACGCCGGTATGATTGTTGTAGCTCTTCACCGAGCGATGCGCGCGGCCCGGCGCCGAGCGGTCGAGCGCCGCGAACAGGGCCTCCTTGGTGCCGGTCTTGCCGACCGAGCCGGTGACGCCGACGATCCGCGCCTTGCTGCGCTCGCGCGACGCCCAGGCGAGGCTGTTGAGCGCGATATTCGTGTCGGCGACGCGGACGTGGGGGTGGGAGACGTCCTGCGAGACCAAGGCTCCCGCGGCCCCTTGCGCGAACGCCTGGTCGAGGAAAAGATGGCCGTCGGTCGCCTCGCCCTTCATTGCGATGAAGAGGTCGCCGGGGCCCACTTCGCGGGAATCGAAGGCGGCCCCGGCGACGTCGAAATCGCCGTGGACGGTGCCGCCGGTGGCTTCGGCGATCTCGGACGCGGTCCAGAGCGGGCTCATGCCAAACCCCCAGCTCGGGACGAACGGAAGTGGTTGTCGCGCTGGCTCATGATGCCGCTTCCTCCCGGGCCACCGTGACGTCGTCGAAGGGTAGCACCTTGTCGCCGACCACCTGGCCCTGCTCGTGGCCCTTGCCGGCGAGAAGGACGATGTCGCCGGGGCCGGCCTGCGCGATGGCGGCGCGGATCGCCTCGCGGCGGCCGCCTATCTCGGTCGCGCCGGGGGCCGCGGCGAGAATATCGCCGCGGATCGCGGCCGGATCCTCGCTCCTCGGATTGTCGTCGGTGACGATCACCATGTCGGCGAGCCGCGCCGCCGCTTCGCCCATTTCGGGGCGCTTGCCCCGGTCGCGGTCGCCGCCGGCGCCGAAGAGGATGATCAGCCGGTCTTTGGCGTGCGGGCGCAGCGCCTCGACCGCCGCCTCGATCGCGTCGGGGGTGTGCGCGTAATCGACATAAACGGGCGCGCCGGCGCGGGTGATCACCGCACGCTCCAGCCGCCCGCGCACCGGATGGACGCGGGCGAGATTGGCCAGGGTCGCCTTCAGATCGCCGCCGGTGGCGATGACGAGGCCGGCCGCGGTCAGCGCGTTGGCGGCCTGGTAGGCGCCGATCAGGGCGAGGGTGACGACGTGCGTCCGCCCTTCCGCCTCGATCGTCAGCGTCTGCCCGAGCTGGGTCGGCGCGCGCGCGACGAGCTTCAGCGCCTCACCCTTGGCGCCGACGGTCAGCACCATCAGGCCCCGCGCCCGGGCCCGCGCGATCACCTCGTCCGAACGGGGATCGTCGGCCCAGATCACCGCCGTCGCCCCCGGCGCCAGGACCTCTTCGAACAGCCGCATCTTGGCCTCGAAATAGGCCTCCATGGTGAGGTGGTAATCGAGATGGTCGCGGGTGAAGTTGGTGAAGGCTGCGGCCGCGACCGGCAGGCCCTCGGTCCGATATTGCGACAAACCGTGGCTCGATGCCTCGAAGGCGGCGTGGGTGATCCCCATCCTTTCGAGCCCGGCCATGTTGGAGAGGAAGGTGACGATGTCGGGCGTGGTCAGCCCCGTGGTCACGCTTTCGTCGGAGGTGGTGACGCCGAGCGTGCCGATGCTCGCCGACGGGTGGCCGGCCATCCGCCAGAGCTGGCGCAGCAATTCGACGTTGGAGGTCTTGCCGTTGGTGCCGGTGACGGCGACGATCGTGCCGGGGAAGGGCGCGAAGAATCTGGCGGCGAGGTGCGCGAACTTGCGGCGCGGCTCGGCGTCGGAGATGTGGACGGCGCCGGCGACCGGCACTTGCGGCCGCGACACCACCGCGACGGCGCCCGACGAGACCGCGTCGGCGATGAAATCCTCGCCGTTGAACCGTTCGCCCCGAAAGGCGCCGAAGACGGTGCCCGGCGCGACCTTCCTGTGATCGATCGCGAAGCCGGTGACGGGGGCGGTTTCGCCGCTGCCGGTCAGCGCGCCCAGGTTCATCAGTGCCCCGCGGCGGCGGCGGCGACCGGAGGCATGAGTTCCGAAGTCGGGATGTCGCGATTGAGATCGGGGATGATGCCGAGCAGGGGGCCGGTGCGCGCGATCACCCGCGCCACCACCGGCGCCGCCGTCCAGGCGGCGGTGGTCACGCCCGAATTGGCGGCGGTTCCCCGGGGAGCGTCGATCATCACCAGCACCACATAGCGCGGCGCGTCCATCGGGAAGACGCCCGCGAAGGTGGAAACATTGACGCTGCGATTATATCCGCCGGCATTGGAGACTTTTTCGGCGGTGCCGGTCTTGCCGCCGACGCGGAAGCCCGGCGCGTTGGCGTTGCGCCCGGTGCCCTGCATGACGACGAGCCGCAGCAATTGGCGGATGCGGTAGCTGGTCGCCTCCGAATAGACGCGGCGGCCCGGCGCCGCCTGGCCCGGCGCGACCCGCATCAGGGTCGCCGGCCGATAGATGCCGCCATTGACCAGGGCCGCGTAGGCGATGGCGAGGTGGAGCGGCGTGATCGCGATGCCGTGGCCGAAGCCCGAGGTCATCACCGTCGCCCGGCCCCAGTCGCGCGGCCACAGGGTGCGGCCGCGCTCGCCGAGCTCGATCGGCACCAGGGTGTTGAAGCCGAGCGCCCGGAAGGCGGCCTGCATCCGCGCCGCCCCCATCGCGTCGGCGACCCGCGCGGTCGCGATGTTGGAGGAATGGACCATCAATTCGGGCACGGTCAGCGCGCGGCCCATCGGATGGTCGTCGCTGATCCGGAAGCGGCCGATCGGGATCGGCGCCGAGGCGTCGAAGCGCTGGCGCATCGAGGTGATCACGCCGGCCTCCATCGCCGCCGCGACGGTGATCGGCTTGAACGTCGAGCCGAGCTCGTAGACGCTGACCGTGGCGCGGTTGAGCAGGGCGTCGCGGCCGTAGCGGCCGGCGTCGTTGGGGTTGAAGGTCGGCGCCGAGGCCATGGCGACGATCTCGCCGGTCCGGACGTCGAGGACGATGCCGGTGCCGCCCTCGGCGCTCATCGAGGTCACCGCATTGGCGAGCTCGGATTCCATCACCGCCTGGACTCGGCTGTCGATCGACAGCGCCACCGGGTTGCCGCGCTGGGCGGGATCCATCAGCCGGTCCTGGAGCGCCTTCTCCATGCCGCCAATGCCGCGCCCGCCGGTGTCGGTCCAGCCGATGACATGGCCGGCCAAAGCGGTCTGCGGGTAGAGCCGCTCGGGCTCGCGGCTGAAGACGATGCCGGGCTCGCCGAGGCCGTTGACCGCGGTCACCAGCTCGGGCGAGGCCGGCCGGGCGAGGTAGACGAACGAGCGCCGGTCGCCGAGCAGGGCATAATATTGGTCGGCGCTGCGCTCGGGGATCAACTGGTGCAGCCGTTGCGCGAGATCGCGCCGGTCGCCGATAATCTCGCGCGGGCGCGCGCCGATCGACCAGGCCTCGATGGTGGTGGCGAGCGGCACGTTGTTGCGGTCGACGATGTCGCCGCGCGGCGGCAGCAGCGGATTGGCGAGCTGGGCGCTGGCGGTCCGGTCGGTGAACAGCTGCAGCATGGCGAGCCGGCCGACGATGACCAGAGTGACGCCGACGAACAAAAGCATCACCAGCATCAGCCGGTGATAGGTCAGGCCGAGACCGTGAGGCTGCTCGGCGGGCGCGCTTGGCCGATCGAGATGAGCGGCAAGCGTGGCCATCAGTCGCGCGTCCCCCGCTGGCGCTCGCCGCGCGACCTGTCGCCGAGCTCGCGCATCGTGCGGCCGTCGAGCAGCGCCCGGCCGCCGCCGGTGCGCGCCGGGCGGGCGGCGGCGGCGGCGCGGTTCGGCGCCATTGCGGCGGCGGGACGGGCGCGCTGCGGCTGGGCCGAGGCAATGCGGATCGCGGCCGGCACCGCGGCCGGGCGGCGCTCATCGCGCGCGGCGGTGCGGACGGGCGCGGCCTCGCGCCGACGCTCGGGCGCGGCGGCAATGCGGACCGGGGCGGGGCCGGGGCGGGCGCGTTCGCGCGGCGCCTCGGCGCGGGCCTTGGCGGGCGCGGGCGCGCCGACCTCGAGGCTGGCGCGGCGGACCTGGGCCTGCGCCACGGCGACGGGCGCGGGCCCGGCGACCGCGCGCTGCACCGGCGCGGGCGCGGCCTGATGCGGCGCCGGCGCGGCGCTATCGGCGGCGGCGAGGCGGATTTCGGCCGGATCGGCGGCTTGGGCCGGCGCGCGCATGTCGAAGCGGGCGAGGCTGACATTGGCGGCGACGAACTGGCCGGCGGCGGGCGCGGCGAGCGCCAGCACCTCCTCGTTCCAATCCTCGAGCTGCGGGATTCGGCTGCGCGTGCCGACTTCGGTCTGCAGGCTGCGGATGTTCTGCTGGGCGGCGACGATCTTGGCGTCGAGGCGGGCGAGATCGTGCCGCTCGGAGGCGACTCGGAGCGAGAGCATGTAGCAGCCCAAAGCGGCGGCGCCCAAGGCGGCGACCCAGCCGACCGGCCTGAATCCCCTTGCCATCATCGCGATGCTCCTTCTTCGCTTTGTCTTGCGTTCTTGGGGGCCCAGGCGGGGGCCCCGGTGCGGCGCGCGGCCCGCAAGGTCGCCGAGCGGGCGCGCGGATTGGCTTCGATCTCGGCGGCGCCGGCGCGGACCGGCTTGCCTACGCTTTCGAACGTGGGCGCGGGCGCGTCGGCCTCGTTCGCCGCCGGCAAATGGCGCGAGCCCAAAGCCGCGGCGCCGCTGCGCGCCTTGAGGAAGCGCTTCACGATCCGGTCCTCGAGGCTGTGAAAGGTGACCACGGCGAGGCGGCCGCCGGGGACGAGCACCTGCTCGGCCGCCGCCAGCCCGCCTTCGAGCTCGGACAATTCCTCGTTCACATGGATGCGGATCGCCTGGAAGGTGCGCGTCGCCGGGTCCTTCTTCATGCCCTTGTGGTGGCCGAGCGCCTTGCGGACGATGTCGGCGAGCTGGCCGGTCCGCTCGATCGGCCGCGCCGCGACGATGAAGCGGGCGACGCGCCGCGAGCGGGGCTCCTCGCCATAATGGAAGAGGACGTCGGCGATCTCGGCTTCGTCGGCATTGTTGAGGAAGTCGGCGGCGCTCTGCCCCTCCTTGCCCATGCGCATGTCCAAGGGCCCGTCGCCCTGGAAGGAGAAGCCGCGCTCGGCCTGGTCCAATTGCATCGAGGAGACGCCGATATCGAGCGTCACCCCGTCGACGGCCTCGACGCCGTGGCGGGAGAGCGCCTGACGCATCCGGGAAAAGCGATCCGGCACCAGCGTCAGGCGCCCCCCGCTCGAAGCGGCCAGCGTCTCGCCATACTGGATCGCCTCGGGATCACGATCGAAAGCGAAGACGCGCGCCGCTCCTCTAGCCAGGAGAGCCTTGGAATAGCCGCCCGCCCCGAAGGTGCCGTCGACATGGGTCTCGCCCGGAGCGGGGGCGAGCGCGTCGACGACCGCGTCGAGGAGGACGGGGACATGGGGGTCGGTGGCGGGGGCGGCGGCGGCGTTCATGCCTTGCCTCCCCTCTGCTCGAGATAGAAGGTCGCGATTTGCCTGAGCACCTCGCCGCCGGCCTCGATCGCGATCCGCGGATTCCACAATTCGACGAACCGGCCCTGGCCGACGAACAGCGCGAGGTCTTCGATCCGGCCGAGGCTGCGCAGCATCGGCGGCAGCACGATCCGCCCGCCCGAATCGTAGCCGAGGCGCTCGGTCATGCCGAACAGGCCGCGGCCCTGGTCGTCGAGGTCGCCGGCGGCGACGCCCTTGTCCTCTTCGAGCCGGCGGCGGCGCTCGGTCTCGCCGATCAGATATTCCGAATAGGCGCTGCCGTAGAGGGTGAGGCAAAGCGAGCGCTCGTGCTTGCCCAGGAAGACGGTGCGCGCGTCGGAGGTGCGGTCGAGCACGGAGCGGACGAAGGCCGGCACCGACAGGCGCGCCTTCGCGTCGACCCCGTTCAGCGCATTGCCCTGGAATATCTCCGTGTCCACGCCCTCAGCCCGCTCCAGACCGAAGCTGCCCCCTGTTGCGGTCGCACTCGAAACAGCGCGGCTCGCTCGCTCTCGCGGCTCAACAGGAATCGCCCCTTATTGCCGGCCGTGGATAACAAAGCCGGGCTGGGATTGGAAGGGTTTTAATGGGATTTGAGGGGAACTACTACCGCGTGAGTGGGCTGTTCTTGGTTTGTTGCAGTTCTCCGCTACGGGGAGGCGGCCCGCTTCCTGTGGATAAGTCGGTGAATATGGGAACGGTCACCGCCGTCCCCGCGGCGGCGCGGCCGCTGCCGCCGGTGTCGCGCCCGCGGTGTTCGAATCGGGAATGCACGGCGTCACGCCGGCCGCGCCGAGCGGGTCGGTCGAATTGCAGACCGGCGCCCCGTCATTGGCGCGGCCGATCAGGATCGCGGCCAGCAGCACCGCCAGGAAGACGAAGGCAAGGCCGGTAAGCCCGATCCGAACCCGCTGCATCGACCGTTTTTCCTCCCGCCGCTCTCGCGGGCGAATCTAGCCGGGCCGCCCGCTTTTGTCGAACCCGGGACGCGGTTGGCCGAAACGGGGCGCCGCAACGGGGGGCGCGGCGATTTTCGATCTTGACGGGATATGCTGCGCCCGCGAATGAAACGATATGCAGATACGCCCTCTCCTTGCCGCAGCGGCCAGCGCGGCTCTTCTCACTCTCGCCGGCTGCAACAGCCAGCCGGAAGTCGTCAACTCCGGGATCGACCGCACCCCGCCGCCGCCGCTGAAGGGGCCGCCGCCGCCGACGCAGACCGCCAGCAAGGCCTATCGCTGCAGCGATAACAGCCTCTTCTATGTCGATTTCTTCAGCAACAACACCGTCGCGGTTCGTCGCGGTTCGCGCACCGCGACCCCGGTCCAGGCGGTCGCCGAAGGCGGCAACCCGCCTTATGTCGGCGGGGGCGTCTCGGTGAGCGGCACCGGCGATACCGTCACCATCAACGGCAAATCCTGCCACACCTGAGCCGCGCGAAGCGATTCGGCGAAAAGGCCGGTCCGGGCATTCCGGGCCGGCCTTTTTCATTGGAACGCGCAAGCGGTCGTTCGGCATTAACCCGGCCTTAGAAGGGCGTGGAATAGGAGCGGGGCTCGTTCAGCGGGAGATTGAGCCGTGCCGGAACCCATTTTTATTCGCGTGCGCCGCGTGCTCTCGGCGAGCGCCGAGGACGCCGTCGACGCGCTCGAGCGTGCCAGCGGCGCCAGCGTGATGCGCGAGACGATCCGCCAGGTCGCCCGCGCCCAGGACGATGTCCGCACCGAGCAGGAGGCGCTCGCCGCCCGCGTCGCTTTGGCGAAAAGGCAGCAGGGGCAGGCCCGCGCGCGGATCGACGATCTCAATGAGAAAGCGCGCTTCGCGCTCGGCAAGGACCGAGACGACCTCGCCGAGGCGGCTTTGTCGCGGCTGCTCGATCTCGAGGCCGAGCTGGCGCGGCTCGACCGCGTCCAGGCGGACGCCGGCGAGCAGGCGGTGCGGCTCGATCAATGCGCTTCGGCGCTGGCCCAGCGCAAGGCGCAGATGGAGCAGGCGCTGGCCGCCTTCGAGGCGGCGCGGCCGGACCCGGCGCCGGGCGGCGACGATCCCGAGCGGCGCGACCAGGCGCTCCAGCGCAAGGTCGACCGCGCCGAGGAGACGTTCGACCGGGTGATGGCCGGCGTAGGCGGCAGGCCCGCCGGCCGGGCCGACGACCGGGAAGCGGAGATCGACGCGCTGCGCCGCGGCGAAGCGGTGGCCGAGCGGATGGCCGCGCTCCGCGCCGCGCCGGCGCCCAGAGCCGCCCGCCCCAGGCGCCGCGCGGGTTAGCAGCGCCGTTCCCCGATGACAGGCGGCCGGGCGCCCCGGCTCGCTTCGTCGCGGCGGCCGGAACCAAGCGGGGGCGGTCGCCGTCTTTTCCTGGATCGCGCCGCGGCGTGGCCGGCGGCGCGGCTCTTCAGGGAAGGAAATGACATGCTGAAGAACGGTTTGCGCCGCCACGTCCTGGCGGCCTTCGGGGGCGTGATCATCCTTGCCGGCGCCGGCACGACCGGCATCGCGCTCGCCGCGACCGACTTCCAGGCGACGCTCAACGGCGACAATGTCCCGGGCGGCGGCGATTCCGACGGCTGGGGCCGCGTGCGGTTCGAGGTCAGCGACCATCTCTCCAACCGGCTTTGCGCGAACCTCGAAGTGCGTTCGATCGCCGAGGTGACCACGGCCCAGGTCTATCGCGGCCGCAGCGGCGAGCAAGGCGGAGCCCGTCGCCCGGCTGGAGCGGCCCGACGATGACGACAGCTACGACTGCAAGGAGATCGGCGCGGCGCTGGCGCAGGAAATCCAGTCCAACCCAAGCGCCTTCTATATGAGCGTCGCCACGACCGAATATCCGAACGGCGCGATCCGCGGGCCAGCTCGGCCCGGCCGCCTAGGCCTTGCCGGCAATCTCGGCCTAGGCGGAGAGTGGGGGCTCGTCAGGGTCCGCACTCGGTACCCGCAACGGCCGCTTCGCGGTCGCCCGGAGAAGGCCGCCGGCTGCGTTGGCTGGCTTGTCCGGGCAACCAGCCCGGCCTGGGGTCCCCGCAAAGTACTGCTTTGCGGGGACCCCAGCACCGCCCGCCTTGCCGGCGGCCTTCTCCGGGCGATCACGACCATTGCGGGTACCGAGTGCGGACCCTAGGAGCCCGCCATGGCCGAATCCGAGATCACGCCCGAAATCGTCGCCGAGCACGGGCTCAGCCCCGAGGAATATGAACGCGTGCTCAAGGCCATGGGCCGCACGCCGAACCTTACCGAGCTCGGCATCTTTTCGGTGATGTGGTCGGAGCATTGCTCCTACAAATCGTCGCGCGTGCACCTCAGGAAGCTGCCGACCGAGGCGCCCTGGGTGATTTGCGGGCCGGGCGAGAATGCCGGCGTGATCGACATCGGCGACGGCCCGAATGGGACGAAGCTCGCCGCGATCTTCAAGATGGAGAGCCACAACCACCCGTCCTATATCGAGCCCTATCAGGGCGCGGCGACCGGGGTCGGCGGTATCTTGCGCGACGTCTTCACCATGGGCGCGCGCCCCGTCGCCAACCTCAACGCCTTGCGTTTCGGCCGGCCGAACCACCCCCGGATGCGTCATTTGATCGCCGGCGTCGTCGCCGGCATCGGCGGCTACGGCAATTGCGTCGGCGTGCCGACCGTCGGCGGCGAGGTCGATTTCCACTCCGCTTATGACGGCAACATCCTGGTCAACGCGATGACCGTCGGCGTCGCCGAGCAGGCCAGGATCTTCTATTCGGCGGCGTCGGGCGTCGGCAATTCGATCGTCTATGTCGGCTCCAAGACCGGCCGCGACGGTATTCACGGCGCCACCATGGCGAGCGCCGACTTCTCCGAGGACAGCGAGGAGAAGCGCCCGACCGTCCAGGTCGGCGACCCCTTCACCGAGAAATTGCTGATCGAGGCCTGCCTCGAGCTGATGGCGTCCGACGCGATCGTCGCCATCCAGGACATGGGCGCGGCGGGCCTCACTTCCTCCTCGGTCGAGATGGCGTCGAAGGGCGGCGTCGGCATCGAATTGGACATGGACGCCGTGCCCTGCCGCGAGGAGGGGATGACGCCCTATGAGATGATGCTCTCGGAAAGCCAGGAGCGGATGCTGATGGTGCTGAAGCCCGGCCGCGAAGGCGAGGCCGAGGGGATCTTCCGCAAATGGGAGCTGGATTTCGCCGTGATCGGCAAGGTCACCGAAGCCGGTCCGGATGGGGGCCATATGGTGCTCAAGTGGAAAGGCGAGACGGCGGCCGACATCCCGCTCGCGCCGCTCGCCGACGATGCGCCCGCCTACGACCGCCCCTGGACCAGGACCGCGCCGCCGCCGCCGCTGACCGATCTGCCCGAAAGCACCGACATCGCCGCGGACCTGCTCAAGCTGATGGCCTCGCCCGACATCGCCTCGCGCCGCTGGATCTGGCAGCAATATGACCAGAAGGTCGGCGGCGACACCGTCCAGTCGCCCGGCGGAGACGCCGCCGTGGTCCGCGTCCACGGCACCCAAAAGGCGCTCGCCATCACCACCGATTGCACCCCGCGTTATTGCCAGGCCGACCCTTATGAAGGCGGCAAGCAGGCGATCGCCGAGGCGTATCGCAACCTGTGCGCGGTCGGCGCCCGCCCGCTCGCCGCCACCGACTGCATGAATTTCGGCAATCCCCGGCGCCCCGAGATCATGGGCCAGTTCGTCGGCTGCATCGAGGGGATGGCCGAAGCCTGCCGCGCGCTCGATTTCCCGATCGTGAGCGGCAATGTCAGCCTCTACAACGAGACGAAGGGCGAGGATGGCTCGAGCCAGGCGATCCTGCCGACCCCCGCGATCGGCGGCGTCGGCCTGATCCAGGATTGGAAGAAGGCGGTCGGCATCGGCTTCAAAGGGGCCGGCGACGTCATCGTCGCGATCGGCGACCGCCACGGCCACCTCGGCCAGTCGCTCTGGCTGCGCGAGGTCCACGGCCGCGAGGACGGCCCGCCGCCGCCGGTCGACCTCCTCGCCGAGCATGCCGCCGGTACCTTCGTTCGCGCCGCGATCGCGGGCCGCGCGATCACCGCCTGTCATGACGTTTCCGATGGCGGCCTCGCCGTCGCAATCGCCGAAATGGCGCTTGCCAGCGGCATCGGCGCTTTGATCAACGGCCC
>JAXDPD010000057.1:0-32884 GCA_034668505.1 Sphingomonadales bacterium | reverse complement strand
CGGCAAGAACCTGGTCGGGCGACAATCTGGCGAGCGCGTCGAGCTCCTCGCCCAAGGCCCGGCCCAGCGCGGCCATTGCTTCCTCGGGCGCACGGTGGGCGCCGCCCATCGGCTCCGGCACGATACGTTCGATGATCCCGAGGGCCTTCAGGTCGGAGGCAGTGATGCGCATCGCTTCGGCGGCATCGGGTGCGCGTTCGGCCGTGCGCCACAGGATCGAGGCGCAGCCTTCCGGCGAGATCACCGCATAGACGCTGTGCTCGAGCATCAGCACCTTGTTGGCGGCGGCGATGGCGATGGCGCCGCCCGACCCCCCTTCCCCGACGATCGCGGCGACCAGAGGCACGCCCAAGGCCAGGCATTGCTCGGTCGAGCGGGCGATCGCCTCGGCCTGGCCGCGCTCCTCGGCCTGGACGCCGGGAAAGGCGCCGGGCGTGTCGACCAGGGTCACCACGGGCAGGCCGAAGCGGTCGGCGAGCTGCATCAGCCGGATCGCCTTGCGATAGCCTTCGGGCCGCGCCATGCCGAAATTATGCTCGAGCCGGCTCGTCGTGTCGTCGCCTTTCTCGTGCCCGATCAGGACGATGCGGCGCCCGCTCAGCCGGCCCAGGCCGCCGACGATGGCGGGATCGTCGGCGAAGTTGCGGTCGCCGGCGAGCGGCACGAAATCCTCGATCAGCCCGGCGACATAATCGTTGAAATGGGGCCGCTCGGGATGGCGGGCGACCTGGGTCTTCTGCCAGGGGGTAAGCTTGGCATAGGTATCGCGCAGCAGCCGCTGCGCCCGCTCCTCGAGGCGGGCGATCTCCGCCTCGATATTGGGCTCGGCGGCCGACGCGGTGTCGCGCAGCTCGGCGATCCGGGCTTCGAGCTCGGCGATCGGCTTTTCGAAATCGAGAAAGGTGGCCATGCGGCGCCGGGGGTTAAGCGCGCCGGGGCGTCACGTCAACGCGGCGGCTTCACGCCTTTCCAAATCCAGGATCATGCGGCCTCGACCGCATGGGCCTCGATAGCGACGCCGAGGCGCTTCCGGACGGCGCCGAAGATGGCGGCGAGGTTGTCCATGCTCGGATTGCCCTTTTCGGACAGCATCCGATGGAGGCTCTTGCTGGGCCTGTTCGTTTCGGCCGCGAGCGTTTCGAACCCGACCGATGCGTTCACCAGGTCGCGCAGGATGAGGCGGGCAGCATGCGGCTCGCCATTGAGGAACAAGGTCGCCGCTTCGTCGAGCAGCGCCTTGGCGAAGGCGGGATCTCGCCTCACGCGCTCCTTCACGCTTTCCTTGAAATCGCGTGTCAGCACCATGTCGTCACCTCTTGCCAGCCGGCTTCGCAGCCGCCTTCCGCGCTTTGTACTCCGCCAGCAAAGGGTTCGAGCCGTCCTCGCGGATATATTCATCAATGCTCATTTCATGCCACGTCAGGTAACATATACGTTACCATCTGTCGAGCCCGCTACACCCCCTACTCGCCCCCCTTTCCCTGAATCCGGGGCCGGGCGTCGGCGAGCGGGTGGCGGCTGTTGACCAGGTCGATCAGCCGCCGCGAATCGACGTGGGTGTAGATCTGGGTGGTGGCGATGTCGGCGTGGCCGAGCAGCATCTGCACCGCGCGCAGATCGGCGCCGCCTTCGAGCAAATGGGTGGCGAAGGCGTGGCGCAGCACGTGCGGGCTGATCCGCTCCGGCGGGATGCCGGCGGCGGCGGCGAGCTCGCGGACGAGCTGGTGGAGGCGCACCCGGCTCAAATGCTTCTTGCCCGACTGGAACAGGAAAGGCGCGTCGCGCGGGACATGCGCCGCGAAAGCCGCCACCGCCGCGCGGGCGCGGTCGGAGATCGGCACCAGCCGCTCGCGTCCGCCTTTGCCCCTGAGGATCAGGAAGGGCTTGTCGGGCGAGACCGCATTCCTCGGCAGCGACACCAATTCGGTGGCGCGCAGGCCCGAGCCGTAGAGCAATTCGATGAGGGCGGCGAGGCGCAGCGCCGGCACGCCGCCCCCGCCAACCCCGCCGAGGCGGCGCGCAATCTCGGCGAACAGGGCATCGACCGCCTGGTGATCGAGGATCCTGGGCAGCGGCCGCTCAGCCCCGGGCCGGGGCAGAGCCGGCGAGGGATCGTCGGCCCGCATCCCTTCGTCCTGGAGGAAGCCGTAAAAGCGCCTCAGCGCCGCCGCCTTGCGGGCGACGGTGGCGCGCTTCAACGGCATCCAGGCCTCGGCGAGGCCGCGCAAGGCGTCGGCCCTGGCGCCGGCGAGCCGGCCCGCGAGCAGCTCCGAGGCGCCCCTGAGGTCGCGCTCGTAGGCGAGCAAGGTGTTGCGGGCGGCGCCGGCTTCGGCGGCCATCATCTCCAGGAAGGCCTCGATGGCGCGGCGATCCTCGCCTCCCCCAACGGCCTTGCGCGCGCCGTGCGGAACGGTGTTGTCCATAGCTCGCGCTGGTCTAGCCTAACCCGCCCCCGCGCTCACCCTTTTTTGGCTGGAAAGGAAAAGGTGAGCCGAGCCGCCGATCCCGGCAATACGTTGTTGGACTCTTACATGTCATCTGCGTAAGCAGCATCGTCGACGTTTGTATCGCCGGCCAGCTCCGCGAGATTGTTCAATAGAGACCGACGCCTTGTTCGGAGGCTTTGCCGCGATCTGCGTTGCGGCAAAGGATCGCATGCGGACGAATGCCCCCTCCGATCTTGATTGCTTCGAGGAGGCAGGCAAAGAGGGGAAGGCAATGCTGCGGACAATCTTGCTCGGAATGGCGCTGATCGTCATGCTTTGGTTGCCATCGGCGGCCGTCGCGCAGAACGACGCCATTTTCCAGCTTCACTATGACGGACGAATCTATCGATTCACCGGGGCGCTGTGCAGCAACAGCAATGGCTGCCCCGGCTGGCAAATGCTCGATACAAACCCCGCCTCGGGCACGCTTGCCGCCGGCGGCGCCGGCGCCAGCCTGCAGCTCTACCAACTGCATCGCAACGGCTCGATCTGGCGCTTCAAGGGCGCGCCGTGCACCGCCGCCGCCGCCTGCTCGGGCTGGCAAGCGATCGGCTTCGATCGCGGGACACGGGCGATCATTGCCACCAGCGGCGCCCTTTATCAGCTCCGGGGCAACGGGACAGTGTGGCGCTATACCGGCACGCCCTGCGCCGGCCTTTCGAACTGCCCCGGCTGGGAGCAATTGGACAATGAGCGAGGGACGATCGCGCTCGCCGCCGACGGCAACCGTCTCTACCAGCTGCGCGGCAATGGCGAGATCTGGGGCTATACCGGCATGGCGTGCACCGACCCGGATACGTGCACCGGCTGGCAAAGGCTCGGCAACAATCGGCCACCACGATGATCGCAAGCGCGGACGGCCGGCTGTACCAGCTACGCGCCAGCGGCCAGGTCCTGCGCTATAACGGCACGCCGTGCGCCGCCGGCTGCAACGGCTGGGAGACGCTCGATCTCAACGCGGCGACGATGGCGATTGCCGGCGCCGGCGAGTGATCGCCTAAAGCCGCGCCACCGCCTCGGCGGCGATCATCCGCGCCTCGAAATCGAGGCCGACCGCGCGCAGCGCCCGCACGATGTGGAACAGATAATGCGGCGGCACGCCCGACCAGTCGGCGGTCTGCATGCCGATTCCGGCGAGCAGGGCGACCGTGCCCGGCGCCCGCTCGCGCGCCGCCCGGTCGATCGCCTCGGTCCAGATATCGCCGTCCTCCGCGCGGAAACCCGCCGATGCCGCCTGGTCGGCGCTGATCCGGCCGAGGCCGGCGAGCGCGGCGACCAGCATCGGCCCGCGCCAGCGGCCCGGGCTGTCGTCGGCATCGACGAAGGCCTGGATCCGGCCGGCGTCGAGCGAGACCGCCGGGCGCGGCGCACCCAAAGCAAGCATCGCCCAGGCGCGGCCGGATGCGCCGCTCTGCTCGACCACCGCGGACCAGCGCGCGGCCGCGCCGTCGAGGCCGGCGCTGAGCATCGAGGCGACGAGATTGTCGGCGTCCCCGGCCAGCGCGTCGGAGACGGGGATGCGCGCGGCGGCGCCGGCGGTGAGGATCAGCCGCGCCCGGCGCTCGACCACGGCCTCGCTCTCGGTCCACAGGCTCCGCAGCGCCTCCATCCGGCGGCCGGCATCGGCCTCGACCCAGGCGGTCCTGAGCCGCGCGCCGACCGTGCCGGCGGCCTCGGCGGGGTCGGTCTGGTCGAGCACCAGGCTGTGAATCTCGACCAAGGCGTTCGAGGAGAGAACGCCGAGCGAGGCGGCGTTCGAAGCGGCGGCGAGGCGCTGCTCGAGCGGTACCATCGGCGCGCGCGCCAGCCAGGCCTGGATCCGCGGGCCGGCGCCCTGCATCAACGGCGCCGGGATGACGATGCCGGTGGCGCTGGCGAGGCCGAAGCGCCAGGGCGTGATCCGGCTCACTCCCTCCCATTCGACCTGGATCGCGCGGCGAGTCTCGGCGCCGGCGCCGACCACCTTCTCGGCGAGCTGGAGGTCGATGCTGGTGCCGTTGCGGTCGCGGACCTGGTCGATGATCGCGCCGGCCCGCGCCGATTCGCCCTCGAGCGCGGCGCACATGCCGTCGGCCAGCGTCCAGACCTGGTTGTCGGACAGGCTCCGCGCCGGCGCGACCAGCGGGCAGAGCGCGCCGGGATCGGCGGTGGCGAGCGCGGTTTCCGACGCCGCCTCGATCATCCGCGGCGTATAATTTTCGACGTCGACGGCCTGGACCAGCATCCGCGCCGCGTCCGCCTCGCCCATGTTGAGGAGCAGGGAGGCGCGCTCGGCGACCCAATCGACCGCCTGCAGGCCGGCGGGCACGGGCACGTGCGAGAGCAAGGCGCGGCGGAGCAGGATCGAGGCCCAGCGCGACGGCAGAGGCGCGTCGAGCCGGCGCATCAGGCCGCGCAGCAAGGAGCCGTTGGTCCGCCCGAACGCTTCGATGCCGAGCCCGAAATTGCCGGGCTCCAGCGGCCCGACCATGTCGGTGGGGCGGGCGCGTCCCTGCGGGACCGTGAAATAATTGCTCGGCCGCGGCAGCGCGCTGGTGGTGAGCGGGACCTCCTCGACGGCGGGGCTCTCCTCGGCCGCCACGCCATTCTCGACGGCGGTCCCGGGCTCGGCGGTGTTGGCCGGCTGGCCCTCGGGCTCGGGCTGCGGCTGGACGCGCGGCTGCGGCGGCGCCTTCTCGACCGGCGGCGGCAGGCTCTTGGGATCGCCGAAGCCCGGCGGCAGCAGCGATTCGGGCCGGTCCTGGCTCAGCGCCGGGATCGCGACCAGCAGCGCGGCGCCACCGGCAAGAAGGACGCTTCTAGCGGGCGCGAACCGCATTGGTCACGTCCTGCTCGATCCGCTCGAGCGGCACCTCGTCGCTGCGGACGCCGAGATAGATGAGGAAGCCGACAAGGGCCGCGGCGAGCAGGAGCAGGAGCATGCCGACGGGCGAGCGGCGGCGGCGCTGGGGCGGGAAGCTGGTTCTGGTTCTGGGCATGGCGGGCCTTTTGCCCCAGCGGGACGCGGCCTGTATAGCCCCCGCTTCATGCCGGACGCGCGCAACCTGACGAAAAAGTCGATCGCCCTCGTCGGCCTGATGGGCGCGGGCAAGACCAGCATCGGCCGGCGGCTGGCGAAACGCCTCTCCCTGCCCTTCGCCGACGCCGATGCCGAGATCGAGGCGGCGGCGGGGCTCGGCATCGCCGAAATCTTCGAGCGGTTCGGCGAGGCCCATTTCCGCGACGGCGAACGGCGGGTGATGGCGCGGCTGATCGAAGGCCCGCGCCAGGTGATCGCCACCGGCGGCGGCGCCTTCGTCAATGACGAGACCCGCGCGCTGATCCTTGCGACCTGCGCGACGATCTGGCTCGACGGCGACATCGACGCTCTGGCCGCGCGGGTCGGCCGCCGCGGCCACCGGCCGCTGCTCGCGGGCAAGGACCCGCGCATTTTGCTGGCCGCGCTCGCCGAGTCGCGCGGGCCGCTCTACGCGCAGGCCCATTTCAGGGTCCGCGGCGATACCGGGCCGCCCGAGCGCATCGTCGATCGCATCCTGGCCTTGCTGGCGCCGGCATGATCCGGATCGACACCCTTCCCTACCCGATCCTGATCGGCGCCGGGCTGATCGGCGCGGCGCCGCTCCCGCCTGGCCGGCTGTTCCTGGTCACCGACGACAATGTCGCGGGTAATGGCTGGCCGGAGCGGATGCGCGCCGATTTCGCCGGCCGCTTCGTGGCGGAGCCGGGCGAAGGCAGCAAGAGCCTGAAGACGCTCGAGCGCCTGCTCGACGCGATGATCGCGGCGGGCATCGGCCGCGGCGACCATGTCGTCGCGCTCGGCGGCGGCGTGGTCGGCGATCTGGCCGGGTTCGCGGCGGCTTTGCTGAAGCGCGGCTGCGCCTGGATCGCGGTGCCGACCACCCTGCTCGCCCAGGCCGATGCGGCGGTGGGCGGCAAGACCGGGATCAACGCGCGCCAGGGCAAGAACCTGATCGGCGCCTTCCATCCGCCCGCTTCGGTCCTGATCGACCCCGACGCGCTCGCCACCTTGCCCGCCGACGAGCTGCGCGCCGGCTATGCGGAGGTCGTCAAATACGGCCTGATCGGCGATCCGGCCTTCTTCGCCTGGTGCGAGGCCAATGGCGCCGCCTTGCTCGACGGCGATGAGGCGGCGCGGCTCCACGCGATCGAGACCTGCGTGCGCGCCAAGGCCGGCTATGTCCTCGGCGACGAAGAAGACCGGACGGGCCGGCGCGCTCTGCTCAATTTCGGCCACAGCTTCGGCCATGCGATCGAGGCGGAGACGGGCATGCGGCACGGCGAGGCGGTCGCGATCGGCATGGCGATGGCCTTCCGCCTCTCGGTCGAGCGCGGTCTCTGCCCCGCCGCGGATGCCTGGCGCGCCATCGCCCATCTCGCCGCGGTGGGGCTTCCGACAAGCACGGACCTCGACCCGTCCCGCCTCGCCGCCCGCATGGCCCATGACAAGAAAGGCGCGGCCCTGGTCCTGGCCCGTGGCATCGGCCGGGCGTTCCTGGCCGGCTGAGGTCCGCGAGAATGGGGACAGTTACCGGTAACTGTCCCAGGTGACTGTCCCCATTCGCGCGCTAGCGGTCGTCGGCGGCCTGCTCGGGGGTGATGATGACGCGGTCGATCTGGGCGCGCAGGTCGTTGGCGGCGAATTGCGCCTTCAGCCGCTCGCGGTCGCGGGCGCGGTAGAGCGCCTCGGTGCGGTCGATCTCCTCGAGGTCGACGCCGACATTCTCCATCGCCATCCGCGCCATCCTGGCCGCCGATTCCATCACCTCGCGGACCACGCCCGCCACCGGCGCGTCCTTAAGCTTGAGCAGGGCGCGGCGATCGAAGGCGCGCACGAAGATCCCGGCATTGGGGAAGGCCTCGTGCACCGCCTCGGCCAGGTCCGGCCCGATCTGGTCGCCGTCGATGCAATAGAGGATCAATTCGGCCTCCGCAGCGCCGGCCTGGCGGAGCAGGTCGATCCGCGTGCCGTCGCCATAATAGACCTTGGCGCCGAAGCTTCCGGCGACCTCGATCATCTCGATGTCGGTGTCGATCAGGGTGACGCCGATGCCCTGGGCGACCAGCATCTGCCCGACGGTCTGGCCGAACCGGCCATAGCCGACGATGATCGCGCTCGATCCCTCGGCGCTCGGGCCCTCGGGCTCTTCTTTGCCCACCGGCTCGGCGCGGAACCTGCTGGTCGCCATCATCAGGAAGGGCGTCGTCGCCATCGACAGCGTGACGATCGCGCCGAACAGGCTTGCCGCCTCGGGCGTGATCAGCATCGCGCTTTGCGCCTGGGCGAACAGGACGAAGCCGAACTCGCCGCCCTGGCTGAGCAGCAGGCCGAGCGCGAGCGCCGGGCGCCACGCCATCCGGAAGACCATCGCCAGCCCCATGATCGCGCCGGCCTTGATCGCGATCAAGGCGGCGGCCATGCCGATCACGAAGAAGGGCCGCTCGGCGATGGCGTGAAGGTCGAGCAGCATGCCGACGGCGAGGAAGAACAGGCCGAGCAGGATCGAGCGGAACGGCTCGACGTCGGCCTGGAGCTCGTGCCGGTAGGGCGAATCGGCGAGCATCACGCCGGCGATGAACGCGCCCAGAGCGGTCGAGAGGCCGAGCAGCTCCATCACCGCGGCGCTTGCGATCACCGTGAACAGGCCGGCGAAGACGAACATCTCGCGCTCGCCGAGATTGCCGATCAGCCGGAACAGCGGCCGCAAGAGGAAGCGGCCGGCGAGGACCAGCCCGACGATCGCCCCGACCGTGTTCAGCCCGAGCAGCCAGCCGGGCGGGCCGCCGGCGTCGGCCGGGTTGCGCGACATCGCCGCGACGATGGTGATCAGGGGCACGATCGACAGGTCCTGGAAGAGCAGGATCGAGAAAGCGCGCTCGCCGAACGGGGTGCGCAGCCGTCCGGCCGATTGCAGGAGCGGCAGCACCTGCGCGGTCGACGACAAAGCGAGCGGCAGGCCCAGCGCGAGCGCGGCGGCGGGGGTCGAGCCGGTCGCGAGCCAGACCAGGGCCGAAATTCCGACGCCGCAGATCAGGACCTGGAGCAGGCCGAAGCCGAAAATGTCGTGGCGCATCCGCCACAGCCGGCCGGGATTGAGCTCGAGCCCGACCAGGAAGAGCAGCAAGGTGATGCCGATCTCGGCGATCTGCATCTTGCCCTCGGCGCCGCTGACCAGGTGGAGCGCCTGCGGCCCGACGATCGCGCCGGCGACCAGATAGCCCAAGGTCGCGCCGAGGCCGAGCCGGCGGAACAGCAGCACGAAGCCCAGGGCGGCGCCGAGCAGGATCACCCCGTCGCGCAGCAGCAAAGCGGTGCCGTGGGCCTCAGGCGGCATCGGCGCGCGCCGCCCGCGCGGCGGCCTCCGCTACGGCCTCGAAGGCGAGCAGGATCGAGGGATGCCGCGCGGTGAACCGGCGGGCGTCGGCGAAGACAATGAGGCCCGGCCAGCCGCCCGGATCCGCGCGCGTTCCGGCAAGGTAGGCGGCCAGCATATCGCGCGCCTCGGCCAGCTCGGCGGCGGCGCGCCCGATCGCATGCGCGCCCATCAGCGACGCCGACGCCTGGCCGAGCGCGCAGGCCCGCACCTCCTGCCCGAGCATCGCCACCCTGCGCTCCGCGTCGAGGACGAGGTCGACGACCACCCGGCTGCCGCAAATGGGCGAGCTCTTCTCCACCGTGGCCTGCGCGCGCTCGAGCCGCTTCGCATGCGGGATCGAGGCGGCGAGGCGCAGGATGTCGCGAGTGTAGAGGGCGGCGGGCATCGCTGGGCATATAGAAGCCCCAATGAGATTGGACCATCCCACACACTATCCCCTCTCCCGCCAGCTCGGCGCGGATGCGGTCTGCCTCGGGCAATTGGGGACGGCAATTGGGGACACACACGTGACGGCAATTGGGGACACACACGTGTGTGTCCCCTTCCCAGCGGGCAATTGTGGGGACGGGGGCAATTGGGGACACACACGTGTGTGTCCCCTTCCCGTGTGTCCCCTTCCCGTGTGCTTCCCTACACGTGTGTGTCCCCTTCCCTACCAGGCGCGGCGCCAGATCGTGCCCTGCGGGCCATCCTCCAGCACTATCCCCTCTCCCGCCAGCTCGGCGCGGATGCGGTCAGCCTCGGCGAAGTCGCGCCGGGCCTTGGCCTCTGCGCGGGAAGCCACCAATGCGTCGATTCGCCCGTCGCCCGCGCCCTGGAACCAGGCCGAGGCCCCGCCTTCCAGCAGGCCCATCACTGTGGCGCTGGCCCGCAAGGTCGCGCCGTCCTCGATCGCCGACAGGCGGGAGAGCGCGAGCGGAGTGTTGAGATCGTCCGCCAGAGCGTCGAGCACGGCGGGGTCCGCGAGCCCCCCCTCCGCCTCGCCGGCGGTGCGATAGAGCCTGTCCAAAGTCGCCCTGCTCTGGGCGATCAGCGCCTCCGACCATTCGAGCGGCTGGCGGTAATGGGCGGAGAGCAAGGCGAAGCGCAGCACCTCGCCTTTGTGCCCCTGCGCCAGCAATTCCCCCACCGTCACCACATTGCCGAGGCTCTTCGACATCTTCTCCGCGCCGGCCATGGAGAGAAAGCCGTTATGCACCCAATAGCGGGCGAGCGGCGTCCCGCCATGCGCGCAGCGGCTCTGGGCGATCTCATTCTCGTGGTGGGGGAAGATGAGGTCGAGGCCGCCGCCGTGAATGTCGATCGTCTCGCCCAGATGCGCCGCGATCATCGCCGAGCATTCGATGTGCCAGCCGGGGCGGCCGCGGCCCCACGGCGACTCCCAGCCGATCATCTCCCCCGGCGAGGGCTTCCAAAGCACGAAATCGGCCGGGTCCTTCTTGTAGCTGGCGATCTCGACGCGGGCGCCGGCGATCATCGCGTCGCGGTCGCGCCGGCCCAAGGCGCCGTAACCGGGGTCGGAGGGGACGTGGAAGAGGACGTGGCCGTCGGCTTCATAGGCGTTGCCGGTCTCGATCAGCCGCGCGATCATCGTCACCATCTCGGCGATATTGTGGGTGGCGTGCGGAGCGATGGTGGGGAGCTGGACGCCGAGCGCGCCCATGTCTTCGTTGTAATAGCTCTCGTAGCGCCGGGTGATCACCTCCGCATCGACGCCTTCCCCGCGTGATGCCTCAATGATCTTGTCGTCGACGTCGGTGACGTTGCGCGCATAGACCAGGCTGTCCGCGCCGTAGACGTGGCGGAGCAGGCGGGCGAGCACGTCGAACACCACGGCGGGCCGGGCATTGCCGATATGGGCGCGGTTGTAGACCGTCGGCCCGCACACATACATGGTGACGCGCTTCGGATCGGCGGGGACGAAGACGCGCTTCTCCCGCGCCATCGTGTCGTGCAGCCTTATCTGCGTCACTGGCCGTTCCCGGCGCTCTCATTGCCTTCGGGCGCGGGCCCGCGCTGCGCCTCGACCAGGTCGACGACGGTGGCGCCGCTCGATTTCAGCAGGCTGTACGTGGCCGAATCGCGGACCCATTCCGGCCGCGCCGCCCGGCGCCCGTAGACGGTGTCGTAGACGAGGTTGAAGGCCAGGAAGAGCAAGGTGATGCCGATCAGCCCCTTGAGGGCGCCGAAGGCCGCGCCGAGCACGCGGTCGAGCGGCCCGACCACCGACTTGCGCACCCGCGCCCCGACCCGGCGCGAGGCAAGCTTGCCGGCGAAGAAGACCAGGCCGAAGACGATGACGAAAGCGAGCACCGCGGCGCCGGATTCGGTGCCGACCACGCTTTCCAGCGCGCCCGCGACCGGCGCGTGCAGCAGCCTGAGCGCGAGGATCGCCAGGAACCAGGCGAACAGCGACAGCAATTCGGCGACGAAGCCGCGCAGCCAGCCGAACACCAGGCCGGCGCCGACGAGCAGGATGACGAGGATGTCGAGGGCGGTGAACTGCATGGGAGTGTGACTAGAGGAGGTTTCGATTCGGGGGAAGCACGAGATAAATCCTCCCCTGCCTTTGCAGGGGAGGATTTCAGCGGCCCAGCAGATGATCCACGAGCTGCCCCAGCGTGGCGAAGCCCGAGACCCGCATGGCGGCCTTCCCGTCCGCCACCGCCGCCGGGACGAGGGCCCGCTCGAACCCGAGCTTGGCGCTCTCCTTCATCCGCAGGTTCGCATGCGCCACCGGCCTGAGCTCCCCGGACAAAGCCACCTCCCCGAACGCCACCGTCTCGGGCGGCACCGGGCGTTCGGCAAGCGCCGAGACCAAAGCCGCCGCCACCGCCAGATCGGCGGCGGGATCGGTGACTCGGTAGCCGCCGGCGACGTTGAGATAGACCTCGCAGGTGGAGAAGCTCAGCCCGCAGCGCGCCTCCAGGACGGCGAGGATCATCGCCAGCCTTCCCGAATCCCAGCCGACCGCGGCGCGGCGCGGGGTGGCGCCGCTGGCGAGGCGGACAGTCAGCGCCTGGATCTCGACCAGGACCGGCCGCGTGCCTTCGAGCGCCGGGAAGACGACCGCGCCGGGGACCGCCTCGCCGCGGTCGGTGAGGAACAGAGCGGACGGGTTGGCGACCTCGGCCAGCCCTTCGTCGCCCATCGCGAAGACGCCGATCTCGTCGGTGCCGCCATAGCGGTTCTTGGTCGCGCGCAGGATCCGATATTGGTGGCTGCGCTCGCCTTCGAACGAAAGCACCGTATCGACCATATGCTCGAGCACCCTGGGCCCGGCGATGGCGCCGTCCTTGGTGACATGGCCGACCAAAACAATCGCGGCGCCGCTCTCCTTGGCGAAGCGGATCAGTTCGTGGGCGGCGGCGCGGACCTGGCTGACCGTTCCCGGCGCGCCCTCGATCAGGTCCGAATACATGGTCTGGATCGAATCGATGACGACCAGAGCCGGCGGCGCGCTTTCGCCCAAAGTGGTGAGGATGTCGCGCACCGAGGTGGCCGCCGCCAGCCGCAGCGGTGCCGCGCCGAGCCCGAGCCGGCGCGCGCGCAGCCGCACCTGATCCGTCGCCTCCTCGCCGGAAATGTAAGCGACGGCAAGGCCTTGCGCGGCGACCTTCGCGGCGGCCTGCAGCAAGAGCGTCGATTTGCCGATGCCCGGATCGCCGCCGATCAGGCTCGCCGAGCCGGCGACGAGGCCGCCGCCAAGCGCCCGGTCGAACTCGGCGATGCCGGTGCGCACCCGCGCCGGGAGCAGCACCTCGGCGTCGAGCCCGACCAGCTCGACCCGGCGGCCGCCGGTCCGCAAATTGTGCCGGGCCGAGAAGGGCGTCACCACCCCGTCGGCATCCTCGACCAGGCTGTTCCATTCCGCGCAATCGGCGCACTGGCCGACCCAGCGGCTGCTGATCGACCCGCAGGCCTGGCAGACATAGCGTTTCCTGGGCTTGGCCATGGCGCAAGCCTAGCGAAACATAATGAGAACATCCAGCACAATCTGGCCGGTCATATCGCCCATAAGGCGAAGCAGGCGAGGCCGGCCGCGCCGAGCGGGGCCGCGGTGCGATCGGGCAGGCCCATCGGCCCCATGCGCTCGAAGATGGCGGCGGCGGCGGCGGCCAGCATCGGCGCCGGATGGTGCGCGGACGCGGCCGGGATCAGCATCAGCGCCCAGCAGGAAGCGAGGCAGGAGCGGCCATGGTCGAGGCCATAGCGCAGGCAGGCGAGGTCGGCGCGCCGGCCCGTCGGCGGCAGCGGCACCGTCCGGTGGCAGCGGCGCAGCGCTTTCCGCTTGGCCGCCGATCCCTGCCATGCCGCGGCGGCGGCGAAGGCCAGCGCGAGCGGCAGCAGCACCGCGCCGCCGCCCGCGACGTGCACCGCCAGAGCGGCGACCAGATAGGCCGGCGCCACGGCGCACCAGATGGCGACATAGCCGAGCATGAACAGCCCGAGCGAGCGCCCCCGCCGCTCGCGAAAGCTGCGCAGGGCGACGATGCGCAAGGCGGCGGCGGTCATCGGCACCATCATCGCCCCGATCATCAGCAGCCAGTGGCCGAGCGCCCACGAATATTGCAGGTCGGCAAGGGCGCTGCGCAGGCCGAACGAAAGGCCGGAGAAAAGCCCGGTCCCGGCGATGCAATAGAGCGGCGCCGCGGGCGCCGTCCAGGCGAGCAGCAGCACCGCCCAGCAGGCCGCGCTGACCGCATAAGCCACCGCCTCCGGGCGCCCGGCGGCGAAGCGCGCCACCGCTCCGCCGCCGACGGAGCGGACCAGCGGGAAGGCCGGCCTGCGCATCGTCTCAGGCGTGGTAGACGCTGATCCGGCCGATCCTGACGTCCGAGCCCTCGGCAACCGGCCGCAGCGGCACGAACGCGACGTCCAGATCCGATTCGTTCCACTTGCCTTCGCTTTGCAGCTTGTTGGCGAGGTCGGTGATCTCGCGGACGATGGTCAGGCCGCTGCCGCCGTGCGTCCCCTCCTCGCTGCTCTGCTCGCCGATCCCGAACAGCGGCAGGGTGCCGACGAAATTCTCGGGATGCTTGGCCGGGTCCTCGCCCTCGGGCACGTTGACGTAGATCTCGTAGCTGCCGGGCGGGCCGCTGCCGGTGATGTTCTCGATGTTGAGGAAGGTCCTGCCCTCGCCGGTCCCGCCGACCGATTCGAGCGCGCTGGCCGCGGCGATCGGCACGCGCGCGCTGGCCCTGCCCGATCCGAGCGGGATCGATTCGTCGGTGGCGCCGGCAAGCTCGGCCGGCGGCGGCGTCGGTTCGACTGGCATCGGAGCCTCCTGAATGCCTTCGAGGACGGACACGCCGGGGAACGGATCCGAAATGTCCTGATATTTATAGCCGTTGGCGGTGGTGCTGCTCATGCTCGCCGGGCGGTACACGACCGGCGCGCCATTTTCGTCGTGGATCGAGAAAGCGAAGTTGCGCCAGGCGTTGGAGGTGGGGTCGCCCAGGCTGGAGGGGCGCGCCCGCCAGACCTCCCAGAGACGGTCGATATTGCAATGGTGAAGCCAGAACAACGGATCGAGCCCGGCGGTGTTGAAGCCGCCCATCAGCCCGCCGACGGCGCCGTGCATGTCGTTGTGCGGCGTCAATTCGCACGCCCCGGGGGTCGACCCGCCATGGGCGAATCCGGTCTGCAGGCCGCCGAAACCGGGGGTGCCGCCTGACGATCCGGTATATCTGCGCCGCTTGACGCAGGCGACGCTGACTTCGGCGGGGTTCGAGACGACGATGCCGTTGGCGCCGCCGTTGCGGCCGGGCACGAACAGCGGATTGGGCTGGCCGCCGACGCTCGCCTTGAGGAAAGCCGGCGGGATCCGCTTGACGTCGGGATTGGTGCCGCCGCTGCTATAGTTCCAATAGGGAAGCGCCCAGCTGGCCGGGCCGCCGAGGGCGACGATCGCGGCGCGGCAGATGCGCTCGAAATAGATCAGATAGCCGCGATGCCAGGGCTGGAAATACCAGCTGCCGTGCTGGCACTGATTCCAATATTTTGCGCGATCGGCGGCGGTGGGAAGCTGCGCCGCGGGCACGACCGGCGCCGGCGCCGGCGGCGGATAGCCGTGAATGGCGGCCTGATACCGCCAGCTCGTCGGATCCTTGATCTTCCGCTTCTGCATTTCGGCGACGGCCTTGCCGTACCATTCCAGCGTCTTGTCGCCGGCGGGAAGCTTGTAGACGTCCTTGCGGATCCGAACCGGGGGCACTCCCATTGCGTTTCTCCCGCTGGTCTTGCCGGAACGTGCTGCGCCGGCGATTTTACGCAACGCAATTCAATGACGATTTGAAGATTAGCTCAATCCGGCCGCGATAGCTCTGAAAATCGTCCCGCTTCGGAATCGGGCAGCGGCGATGGCGGGCGCCCAATCCCGGGGGGCGAAAACCGTAGCGAGGGAACAGCCGCGCCTCCCTGGCATTGATCAGGGAGCAACCAGCGGGAGAGCGACCGTGTTCGTCCAGATCAGAACCGACAACCATATCAAGAGCGACGCAGCGGCCAATGCACGGCTGGAGGAGAAGGTGCGGTCCAAGCTTCGCCGGTTCGATCAGCGGATCACCGGGGTCGAGGTCCACGTCGCCGACATGAACGGGGCCAAGGGCGGCGACGGCGACAAGCGGGTCAGCCTCGAGGTCCGGGTCAACGGCCACGAGCCCGTCGGCGTCCATGCCGATGCGGCCCGCGTCGACGCCGCGGTGGCGCTGGCGGCGGACAAGGCGGTGCGCGCGCTCGATCATGCGCTCGGCAAGCTCAAGAGCCATTGAGGTTGGATGGGGACAGTTACTTTTTTCCGCCAAAGCTTCGGCGCATGACGACAGGCGGCCCGGAAAAAAGTAACTGTCCCCCCGCCATGAACTGTCCCCTCCGATGATCCGGGTCGCGTCCTACAACATGCGCAAGGCGATCGGCACCGACCGGCGGCGGCGGCCGGAGCGGACGATCGAGGTGCTGAACGAGCTCGACGCCGACGTCATCGCGCTGCAGGAGGCCGACCGCCGCTTCGGCTCGCGGGCGAGCGCCATCCCGATCGCCCTCCTGGAGGCGCATAGCGACTATAAAGCGGTCGAGCTCGACATCCGCGCCGGCTCGATCGGCTGGCACGGCAACGCCTTGCTCGTGCGCAAGGAGATCGAGGTGGTCGAGCACCATCTCTTCGATCTGCCCTCGCTCGAGCCGCGCGGCGCGGTGCTCGCCGACGTCGTCGTGGACGGGACGCCGCTGCGCTGCGTCGGCATGCATCTCGACCTGTCCGGCCTGTGGCGGCGGCAACAGGCGCGGGCGATCCTCGATCATCTCGCCGAACGCGAGGGCGAACCCTCGGCGGTGCTGATGGGCGACCTCAACGAATGGAGCACGCGCGGCGGCTGCTTGCGCGAATTCGCCGCCGACCACGATTTCGCGCCGTGCGGGAGGAGCTTTCACGCGCGCCGGCCGATCGCGTCGCTCGACCGGATCATGGTCAGCCGCGATCTCAGGGTGGTCGACAGCGGCGCGCACAAGACCGCCTGCTCGCGCCGCGCCTCCGATCATCTGCCGATCTGGGCCGATCTCGCGCCGCGAATCAGGGCGCTCGGCGCTCTCTAGAAGCGCCGGGGCGGCGCCGCTCCCCGGGCGCGCCGACCGGCAGCCGCCGCTCGACCCGGCGGCCCTCGGACCGCGCCGGCTCAGCCTCGCTCTCCTCGATCGACGGTGCGGGCGCCTCGCGGCTTTCGAGGTTGAGCCAGTCCCGGGACGGCAGGCCGTAGACCATGTCCATGACCTCATATTCGATGCCGTTGGGGCGCGAGCTCGCCGAGTTCCACAGGACGACGATGCCGGCGCGGCGGGCGGGATCGAACAGGATCATCGAGCGATAGCCCTTGACCCCGCCATGATGGCCGATGACGCGGTGGCCGGCATAATCGAAGATCCGCCAGCCCAGGCCATATTGCGAGGTCGCGGTGCGCTCGCGGAAGCGGGCCCGGCGCCGGGTCTCGCCCGGCGTGTTGACCCGCGCCATCTGGACCTGGGCGAGCACGCTGGGCGGCAGCACGTCGGGCGCCAGCCCCATCTGCGCCAGCATCCAGATCGAAAGATCCTGGATCGAGCCGTTGACGCCGCCGGCGGCCGGCACCCGGTAATAAGCCTCGCTGATCTCGAAGCTCTGCGGATTGCCGCCGACATGGCCGCGCGCCCAGCTCGGCGAGGCCATCAGATCGGCCCGGCTGGTGCTCGCCCCGGTCATGCCCAACGGCCCGAAGAAGCGTTCGTGCAGCACCTGGCCGTAAGGCAAACCGGTGACCCGCTCGACGATCTCCGACGCCGAATCATAGGCGACGTTCTGATAAGCGTGGCAGGCGCCCGGCGCGCAAATATTGTGGGCCAGAGCGAGCATGCCGCGCAGGATGTGCGGGTCCATCCCCTCCTCGAGCCGCGGGTCCTCGGCATGGGCGTAGAGGCCGAGCGTGTGCGACAGCAGATTGGCGATCGTCGCCCTGTGCTCATAGCCTTCGGGCAGGCGCAGCGAGGAGGCGTAGCGGCCGACCGGATCGTCGAGCGAGAGCCGGCCGTCGGCGGCGAGGCGCGCGACCATGTCGGCGGCGACGCCCTTGGACACCGACGCCCAGCGGAACACCGTCCCCGGAGTCACCGGCTCGCTGCCGCCCGCCTGGGTGACGCCATAGCCCTTGAGGAAGCGGATCTGCCCGTCCTCGACCACGCCGACGGCGAGGCCGACCATGGCGCGATCCCGCATCAGCCGCTGCAGCCGCCCGTCCAGCCGCGCATAATCGACCGCGCCGCGGGGATGCGCGGCGGCGGCGCCGACCGGGATGGTGAAGCGGGCGGTGCCGGTCTTGGGGGCGGGCGCGGGCGCAGGCGCAAAGCGGCCGCTCACCCCCCAAAGGAGGATCGCGGCGACGAGGCCGATGACGACGAAAGTGACGATACGCCCCCGAGACACGGGCGACGCCCTAGCCCGCGCGCCGCGGGAAGGAAAGCAGCGAAAACGGGCCTTTGCGCACGCGCTCGACAGGGGGGCGGCTTCCTGCCACGCTGCGCTTCATGCGGGAGAAGGAACTGCGGATCGCCCTGGTCTGCTATGGCGGCGTTAGCCTCGCCGTCTACATGCACGGCATCACCAAGGAGATCTGGCGCCTCGCCCGGGCCAGCCAGAGGGTCCATTCCAGCGCGTCGCGGGAGTCGGAGCCTCCGCATCTCGGCGACGTCTATTCCACGCTGCTCGAAGCCATCGCCACGCAGGCCGACACCGATATCCGCATCATCGTCGACATATTGGCGGGCGCCAGTGCGGGCGGGATCAACGCGGTCTTCCTCGGCCATGCCATCGCCACCGGCGACGCGCTCGACCCGCTCACCGATTTGTGGCTCGATTCGGCCGACGTCGATTCGTTGCTCGCGCCGGGCGGCAATGCGATGTCGCGCATCGCCAAGCTCGCCGCCGTGCCCGTCGCCTGGGCGCTGACCCAGCGTTCGGGAACGATCGACAAGACCGTCGAGCAGGCCCACCGCGCCGAGATCAAGGCCAAGGTCGCCAAGCTGGTGCGCGCGCCCTGGTTCGCGCCGCCCTTCGGGGGGCCCGAGCTGACCAACCTCCTGCTCCAGGCGTTCGACGCGATGGAGAATGGGCCGAAGGGCGCGCCTCTGCTGCCCGATTACCAGCCGCTCGATCTGTTCATCACCGTCACCGACTTTCACGGCTATCCCGAGCAGCTGCGCCTCAATTCGCCGCCCGAAGTGATCGAGACCGAGCACCGGCTGACCCTCGCCTTCCAAGACCCGGGCGGCGAGGCGCGCCGGCTCGCCGACCCGGCCGAGCTCGTCTTCGCGGCGCGCGCGACCGCGAGCTTCCCCGGCGCCTTCCCGCCATTCCGTGTGAACGAGCTCGATCAATGCCTTGAAAAGAGAGGACAGACATGGCCGGGCCGCGCCGTCTTCCTGGCCCGGGCCTTGCCTCGCCGCTTCGCCGAGGGCGATGCCGAGGAGGCCGTCCTGATCGACGGCTCGGTGCTCCACAACGCGCCGTTCGGCCCGGCCGTGGCGGCGCTCGAGAAACGGCCGGCGCGGCGCGAGGTCGACCGCCGCTTCGTCTATATCGACCCCAAGCCCGGCATGAAGAGCGTCAGGCTGACCGGCGGCGGCGAGGCCGAGCCGCCCGGCTTCTTCGCGACCCTGTTCGGGGCGCTTTCCGACATTCCGCGCGAGCAGCCGATCCGCGACAATCTCGAGGCGATCGACCGGATGTCGGCGCGGATCCGGCGGCTCAGGCGAATCACCGAATCGATCCGCCCCGAGGTCGAGGCCGCGATCGAGCGCGCGGTCGGCTCCAGCTTCTTCCTGTCGAGCCCGACGCCGGCCCGGCTCGCCGGCTGGCGCGCCAGGGCCAACAAGCTCTCGGCGCGGGAAGCCGGCTATGCTTACGCCGCTTACGGCCAGCTCAAGATCGCGACCGTGGTCGAGGAGATGGCCGCCACCGTCTTCCGCCTCGGCGGCGGCGGCGACACGGCGCGCCGGACGGCGGTTCGCGAGGCGGTCTGGAGCCATGTCCGCGCCGCCGGTCTCGCCGATGCGGAGGCGGTCACCGCCAAGGGCGCGCGCGACGACGTCGTCGCCTTCCTGGTCGATTTCGACCTCACCTTCCGCACCCGCCGCCTGCGCTTCGTCGCGCGGCGGATCACCGAGACCACCGGGACGATGGAGGCGCCGCGCGAGGAGCAGGAGGAGGTGCTGCGCATCCTCCACGCAGCGATCGCCCGCTACCGCGCCCGCGAGCCCGATCGGGCGGAGGAGGAGGCGCGGCGCGCCTTCGCGGCGGCGGCCGAGGATCCGGCGGCGGCGGTGACTGCGCTGGCCGGGATGCTCGGCCTCGAGGCGCTGGACGGCGAGACCGACGAGGCGCTGAGCGCGGCCCTGCTGGCCTTGCCCAAGGCGGACCGGCGCGCGCTCATCCTCGCTTATCTCGGCTATCCTTATTACGACATCGCCACCTTGCCCTTGCTCCAGGGCGAGGGGCTGGACGAATTCGACCCGATCAAGGTCGACCGGATCTCGCCCAACGACGCGGTCGCGATCCGCAAGGGCGGGCCGCACGCCACCTTGAAGGGGCTGCAGTTCAACAGCTTCGGCGCCTTCTTCAGCCGCGCCTATCGCGAGAACGACTATCTGTGGGGCCGCCTCCACGGCGCCGACCGGCTGGTCGACATCGTCAACTCGGCCGTGCCGGAGGAGAAAAAGCTCGGCCCCGACACGATCGCCGCATTGAAGCGCGCCGCCTTCCGCGCCATCCTCGCCGAGGAGAAAGGCCGGCTGACCCAGATCGATGCCCTGTTCGCGGAGCTGGATCGGGAGATCGGCTAGACCGTCGCCCGCTTTCGCGGGAATGACGGTGGCGGGGGGGGTCTGGACGCCGCGCGCGATTTCCACGAAAGTGGCGGCCATGCAATTCCTGAAAACCCTGTTCTGGGTCGTGTTCGCGGTGGTGATGGTGCTGTTCGCCCGCGACAATTGGCAGGTGGTCCACGTCAATCTGTGGGCGGGCCTGATCGCCGACGTCAAATTGCCGGTGCTCGTCCTCTTCGCCTTCCTGCTCGGCTTCCTGCCGACCTTCATCATCTACCGCGCGCGCCTGTGGTCGCTGAAGCGGCGGCTGGAGACGCAGGGGCACAACAATGTCGGCGGCCCGGCGCCGATCCCGGTCGCGGTGCCGACGCCGGTCCGCACCAGCTCGGCCCCGAGCGGCCTTGCCGAGCGGCCGGCGGAGGGGCGCGAGGCGGGCGACGCCAAGGCTTGGCCGACGCCGTGACCAGCCCCGTCTTCGTCGCGATCGACACGCCCGATCCCGACCGCGCCAAGGCCATCGCCGCCCGGGTCAGGACCCATGTCGGCGGCCTCAAGCTCGGCCTCGAATATTTCTCCGCCAACGGCGCCGCCGGAGTGCGCGAGATGGCCGAATTCGGCCTGCCCATCTTCCTCGACCTGAAGCTGCACGACATCCCCAACACGGTCGCCAAGGCGGTGCAGGCGCTGAACCCGCTCGATCTTGCCATCCTCACCATCCATGCCGCCGGCGGCCGGGCGATGATGGAGGACGCCAAGGCCGCCGCTTCCTCCGGCACCAGGGTGATCGGGGTCACCGTCCTGACCAGCCTCGACGAGGAGGATCTCGCCGCGACCGGGATCGCCGGCGCGCCGTCCGCGCAGGTCGCCCGGCTCGCCGCACTCGCCCGCGAGGCCGGGCTGGACGGGGTGGTCTGCTCGGGCGCGGAGGTGGCGGCGCTGAAGAAGGCCTGGCCCGACGGCTATTTCGTCGTTCCGGGCGTGCGCCCCGCCGGCGGCGCGGCCGGCGACCAGAAGCGCGTCGTCACCCCGCGCAAGGCGATGGACGCCGGCGCCTCGATCCTGGTCGTCGGCCGGCCGATCACCCTGGCCGAGGACCCCGACGCCGCCGCCCGGGCGATCGCGGCGACTTTATAAGCGGCCGTAAGGGACAGTTACTTTTCCGCGCCGCCGTGTTCGGCTTTTCACTGCCGTGCGGAAAAGTAACTGTCCCCATCCCCTCGGCCGGTGGACATCGCCCTGCCCCCGGCTTATCCGCCCCCCAAGGAGCACCAACATGAGCTGGCTCACCCGGGTTCGCAACTCGATCCCCTTCCTGCCCAAGCGCGAGACGACGGAGACCCTGTGGCACAAATGCCCGGAATGCGACGCGATGGTCTTCTCCAAGGAATATGAGGAGAATCTCTACGTCTGCCCGCGCTGCGACCATCATGGCCGGATCGGCCCGGCCAGGCGCTTCGAGATGCTGCTCGATCCGGGCTACAGCGTGCTGGCGCCGCCGCAGGTCGCCGAGGATCCGCTCAAGTTCCGCGATTCCAAACGCTATAGCGACCGCATCAAGGCCGCCCGCGCCGCGACCGGCGAACGCGACGCGCTGATCAACGCCCGCGGCGCGATCGAGGGCCACCGCGCCGTCCTCGGAGTCCAGGATTTCGCCTTCATGGGCGGCTCGATGGGGATGGCGGTCGGCGCCGCCTTCGTCGCTGGCGCGCGCGCCGCGATCGCCGACAAATGCCCCTATGTCATCGTCACCGCCGCCGGCGGCGCGCGCATGCAGGAAGGCATATTGTCGCTGATGCAGATGCCCAAGGCGACCGTCGCCATCGCCGAATTGAAGGAAGCGGGCCTGCCCTATATCGTCCTGCTCGCCGATCCGACCACGGGCGGAGTCACCGCCTCCTACGCCATGCTCGGCGATGTCCAGCTCGCCGAGCCCGGCGCCCTGATCGGCTTCGCCGGCCAGAGGGTGATCGAGAGCACGATCCGCGAGAAGCTCCCCGAAGGCTTCCAGCGCGCCGAATATCTGCTCGCGCACGGCATGGTCGACATGGTCGTGCACCGGAAGGATCTGCGGGCGCGCCTCGCGTTGCTGCTCGATTATCTGACGCCGCAGAGGGAAGCCGCATAACCATGCTGAACTTGTTGCAGCATCCGGCGACGAGCATCCCGGCGGGCGGAGAACTGGGCCCTGAAACAAGTTCAGGGTGACGATGATGGCTGACCAGGGTGACGATGATGGCTGACAAAGCCGCTTCCGATAACCCCCAGGTCCAGGCGCAGCTTGACCGTCTGGCCATGGTGTCGCCGGGCCGCGACATTCTGGGGCTGGAGCGGATAAGCGAGCTGCTGCGGCGCCTCGGCAATCCGGAGCGGGCCTTGCCGCCCGTGCTCCATGTCGCGGGGACGAACGGCAAGGGCTCGACCTGCGCCTTCCTGCGCGCCGCGATCGAGGCGGCCGGCGCCCGCGTCCATTCCTATACCAGCCCGCATCTCATCCGCTTCAACGAGCGCATCCGCCTCGGCGGGCGGCTGATCGACGACGCCCTGCTCGCGCAAACGCTGAGCGATACGCTCGATGCGGTGGGCGACCGCGAGATCACCTTCTTCGAGGCGACGACCGCGTCCGCTTTCCTCGCCTTTTCGCGTGTCGCGGCCGACGCCTGCATCGTCGAGGTCGGGCTCGGCGGCCGGTTCGACGCGACCAACGTCCTCTCCGGCCCGGCGGTCTGCGGGATCGCCCAGCTCGGCGTCGATCACACCGCCTTTCTCGGCGAAGCGCCGGACGGGATCGCCGCCGAAAAGGCCGGCATCGCCAAGCCCGGCGTGCCGCTCGTGACCCAGAATTATCCGGAAGCGCAGGCGCGGCGGGTGAAGGAGGCCGCCGCGGCGGCGGGGGCGATCTGGCTGCCGCGGGGGGAAAGCTGGGATTTCGAGATGCGGCAGGACCGGCTGCATTATTCGGACCGGACCGGCGCGCTGGACCTGCCGCTGCCCCGCCTCAGCGGCACCCATCAGGCCGAAAATGCCGCGCTCGCAATTGCCATGCTGCGCCACCAGAGCGCCCTCGAAATCGGTCCGCAGGCGCTGTCCGCCGCGATGGACCGGGCCGAATGGCCGGGGCGGCTGCAGCGACTGCGGCCCGGGCCGGTGCGCGATCTGCTGCCGGGCGGGGCCGAGCTCTGGGTCGACGGCGCCCATAATGCGGCCGCCGCGCATGCGGTCGCCGGCTTCCTGCGCGCCCGCGTTCCGGAGGGGCGGCCCTTGCACCTCGTCTTCGGGCTGCTCTCCGACCGCGATCCGGCAGCGGTGCTGGCGCCGTTTCGCGGGCTGCCGGCCACGGTCCACGCCATTCCGATCGCGGGCTTCGATTGCCAGGCGGCCGAGGTCATGAGCGGCGCCGCGCGCGCATTGGGCCTCGCCGCTTCCTCCTCCGCCTCGTTTCAGGACGCGCTGCGCGCGATCGCCCGCCAGGCCGATCCGGCGCGGCCGCCGGTCGTGCTGGTGATCGGCTCGCTCTACCTTGCCGGCGAAGTGCTCAAGGCCAACCTTCAGCCGCCGGACTGACCGCGTTCGGCGCGCAGCTCGGCCAGGGTCTCGGCCGCCCAGGCGTACATGTCGGCCCGCCGGGCGCGCTCGTGCCGGTCCATCCGCTGCGCGCGCCGCTCGGCCTCGATCAGCGGCGCCATCGCCTCGGCCTCGCGGCCGAGCGTGACGAGCAGGGCCGCCCGCCGGCATTGCGCCTCGGCGCCCGGCATGCGTTCGCCGACCTCGGCGTAGAGCGCGAGCGCGCCTGCCGTCTCGCCGGCCTGCTCGAGCAGCCGCGCGCGCAGCAGGGCGGCGCGGTCATTGTCGCTCTGCGAGGCCGAGGGCGGCAGCGACTCGACGAGGTCGCGCGCCGCCTTGAACCGGCCCGCCTCGAAGCAGGCTCTGGCGCGCTTGAGCCGGATCGCGCGGTCGCTGCCGCCGGGCGCCTTGGCCTCGCCCGCCTCGTAATGGCCGATCGCCTCGGCCCACATCCCGCGCTCGGCGAGCGTGTCGGCGAACAGGGTGCGGTTGGCGGCGGTGTCGGCGGTCTCGAGCGCGGCGCGCGCGGCGCGCAGGTCGCGCTCCGGATCGATGACCTTCACCGCCGCGCCCTTGACCTTGCGCATCGTGCGGTCGGCGCCGTGGCGCGGGAGCACCTCCATCACGACATAGGCAAGGCTGCCCAGCACCGGGAAGAAGACGATGCCACAGCCCGCTGCCGCCCGAGCGCACGCAATGCACCGCGCAGGCGATCTGGAGGAGGATGATCGCGGCGACGATCGGCATGGTTACGGCGCCGCGGCCGTATTCGCGCGGGCGTCGCCCTCTCCGGTCGTTCCAGCGGTGCCGATCGCCTGGTCGACCAGGCCCGAGCGCATCATCCACCAGAAGATCAGGATGCCGGGCACCGCCGCCAGCGTGGTCAACAGGTAGAAGTTCACATAGCCCATCCAGTCGATCATCTTGCCCGCCGTGGTGCCGGTCAGCACCCGGCCGACGACGCTCGCCGCCGCGGAGATCAAGGCATATTGGGCGGCGGTGAACCTCAAATCGGTGAGCGCCGAGAAATAGGCGACCACCGCGACCCCGCCGAAGCCGCTGGCGATATTCTCGAAGCCGATCGCGGCGGCCATGCCCCAATTGGTGGGGCCCGCCGCGGTGGAGAGCGCGGCGAAGCTCAGATTGCTGATCCCCATCAGGATCAGGCTCAGCATCACCGAGCGCTTCATCCCGATCTTCGTATAGAGCAGGCCGCCGATGAAGATGCCGATCAGATAGGCCCAGAAGCCGATCACCACGTCGTAGAAGGCGATCGCGTCGTTGGTGTAACCCATGTCGTCGAACAGCAGCCGGAAGGTGAGGTTCGCCAGCGTGTCGCCGACCTTGTGGACGAGGATGAAGACGAGCACCAGGAGAGCGCCCTTGCGCGCGAAGAATTCGATGAACGGGCCGATGATCGAATGGCCCAGCTGGGCGAGGCCCTTGCGTTCGGTGGGAGGCCGGTGCCGCTCCGGCTCGCCGACGATGAGCGCGGTCAGGATCGCCGGCAGCGCGAAGACGGCGCAGGCGATATAGGCCCACTCCCAGCCGAAGCGCGCGGCGACCACGAGCGCCAGCGCGCCCGAGCCGGCCGAGCCGATCCGCCAGCCATATTGCGACATGCCGGAGCCCACGCCGAGCTGGCGGGGCTCGAGCAATTCGATCCGATAGCCGTCGATGACGATGTCGTAGGTCGCGCCCGCGACGCCGAGCAGGATCGCGGCGACCGCGGTCTGGACGATGTTGGCGGTCGGCTCCTGCAAGGCGAGGTTGATCGTCGCGGCGACCACGAACAGGCCGGCCACGATCAGCCAGGAGACGCGCTGGCCGAGCCGCCCGAGCAGGGGGATGCGGACCCCGTCGACGATCCAGGCCCAGAGGAATTTGAGGTTGTAGACCAGGAAGGCGAGCGTGAAGGTGGTGACGGTCGATTTGGTGATCCCGTCCTGCGCCAGCCGCGTCGTCAGCGTCGCGCCGATCATCGCATAGGGAAAGCCCGACGACATGCCGAGGAAGAGCGCGGCGAGCGGCGCCTTTTCCGTATAGGGCCGGATGCCCGCGGGAAGCTTGTCGCGCCAGTGCGGCGTGGCGGCGGACGGGGTTTCGCTCATGCCGCTCTTGTAACGACTCGGACGGGGCCGGGAAGTCCCGATCGCTTGCCTTCCCGCGCATCCCGACGCACAATCGCGCGCCATGGACATGCCCGCCCGCCAGCGGCCGACCGAAGGCCAGCTCAACCTCGCCCGCATCCTCGCCGTCGGCGAGGCGACCGAGGGGCGCGGCATCACCACGGTGCCGGCCTCGGCCTATACCGATCCCGCCCGCTTCGCCCTGGAGAAAGCGCGATTGTTCGACCGGCTGCCGCAGGTGATCGCGCCCTCGGCCTTGCTGCCCAGGCCGAACAGCGCGGTCGCGCACGACGCGACGGGGCTGCCGTTGCTGCTCACCCGCGACAAGCAGGGCGTCGCCCACATCTTCTACAATGTCTGCCGGCATCGCGGTACGCGGCTGATCGAGGGCGAGGAAACTCTGTGCTCACCTCGGATCGTCTGCCCCTATCACGCCTGGAGCTACGCGCTCGACGGCGCGCTCGCCGGCATGCCGCGGCCCGACACCTTCCCCGGGCTCGACAAGGCCGATCATCACCTGAAGGAGCTGCCGTCGCGCGAGGCGGGCGGGCTGATCTGGTTCGCGCGCGAGGATTGCGACTTTTCCGATGCCGACGCGCTGGCGCCCGAGTTCGACGCCTTCGGCCTCGCCGGCCACCACCTCTTCCGCCGCCGGCTCCACGACGTGCCGGCGAACTGGAAGCTGATCATGGACGCCTTCCTGGAAAGCTATCACGTCCAGCGGCTCCACGCCCAGACCATCGCCCGCTTCTTCACCGACGGCATCACCGTCGGCGATTTCATCGGCATCCACCAACGCTCGGCGGTCGGCCGCACCGACTATCTGGCGCGGATCGACCATCACGACTGGCCGGCTTTGCGGGCGGTGATCACCTTCGCCTACCAGCTCTTCCCGGCGACGATCATGATCATGAGCCCGGCTTATGTGAACCTGATGGTGCTGATGCCGCAGGCGGTCGGCCGCACCATCGTCGAGGATTTCATGCTGATCCCCGAGGCGCCGAAAACGCCGGAAGCGATCGACCATTGGGAGCGCAGCTGGACCCTGCTCGACGAAGGCGTGTTCGGCGGCGAGGATTACCGGGCCGCCGCGCTCGGCCAGAGCGGGCTGTCGTCGGGCTCGATCGAGGAGCTGACGTTGGGCACGCTGGAGACCGGCATCCGCCATTTCCACGATCAGGTGGAGAAGGCGCTGGGGTAAGCACGGGGACGCTCACTTTTCCGCACGGCCGTCTCGAACAGACGATGCCGCGCGGAAAAGTGAGTGTCCCCACCGACGCCCTTCAAGCCCGCACGTAAAGCGTCAGCTGTTCCGGCAGCCGGCCGGGATCGCGGCCCTGGAGATGCTCGTCCACCGCGCCCAAAGCGGCGAGCAGGATGCGCTCGGTATAGGGCTTGGCGAGGCAGCCCAGGGCCAGCGCCTTGGCCTCCTCGGCGCAATTGCCGGTGACGAACAGCACGGCGATGCCGCGCGCGACGGCGGCCCGCGCCACGTCGGTGCCGTCGCCATCGCCCGACAGGCTGATGTCGGTGAGGACGAGGTCGATCGCCTCGCTCGCGATCGCCAAGGCCGCGTCGGCATAATTGTCGACCGTGGCGACGATCTCGTAGCCGGCGTCCTTGAGCATATATTCGTTGTCGAACGCGACCAGGGGCTCGTCCTCGACGATGATGATACGGCGGATCCGCCTTTCGCGTTTGCCAAAGAGCATGTAGGGCGCACCCCTCCCGGATTGATGTCCTCGCCTAACGAGCAATTTGGGGACTGGTGCCGCCGCTGGCAATCGCCTGGGCGCAAATAGGCTTCGAACCGCCCGAGACAGGCAAGATCATGGTCCCTTCCAAAGACTCGAAAGCAGACTCCTCTGCCTCCACCCAGCGCATCGCCAAGCTGCTCGCGCGCGCCGGCATCGCCTCGCGGCGCGAGGTCGAGCGGATGATCGGCGAAGGGCGGATCGCGATCGGCGGCACGGTCGTCGAGACGCCCGCCACCCTGCTCGCCTCGCTCCACGGCGTCACCGTCGACGGCAAGCCGGTCAAGGCGCCCGCGCCGGCGCGGCTGTTCCGCTATCACAAGCCCGCCGGGCTGCTGACGGCCGAGCGCGACCCCAAAGGCCGGGCGACCATCTACGACCGGCTGCCCAAGGATCTGCCGCGGCTGATGCCGGTCGGGCGGCTCGATCTGAACACCGAGGGGCTGCTGCTGCTCACCACCGACGGCGAATTGAAGCGCCAGCTCGAATTGCCCGCGACCGGGGTCGAGCGCAGCTATCGCGCCCGGGTGTTCGGGGAGGTCAGCCAGGCCCGGCTCGAGGATCTGATCCACGGCATCGAGATCGAGGGCATTCGCTACGGCGCGATCAACGCCGATCTCGAGCGCCGCACCGGCCGCAATTGCTGGGTCGAGATGCGCCTCAGGGAAGGCAAGAATCGCGAGGTCCGCCGGGTCCTCGAGCATCTCGGCCTCAAGGTCTCGCGCCTGATCCGCACCGCTTACGGCCCCTTCCCGCTGGCCGATTTGCCGGCCGGCGCGGTCGACGAGGTGCGCCAGCACGATCTGGTGGCGTTCCGCAAGGAACTTTCCTCCCCACGATTCCGTGGGGAGGGGGACCAGCCAAAGGCTGGTGGAGGGGTAGCTTCAGCGCATAAGCCGAAAAGACCCCTCCACCATGCTCCGCATGGTCCCCCTCCCCGGCAAAAGCCGGGGAGGAAATAAATGCGCATCATCGCCGGCCAGTGGCGCGGGCGGCGGATCGATGCGCCGGCGGGGGACGTCACCCGCCCGACCAGCGACCGCGCCCGCGAAGGCCTGTTCTCGATGCTGGCGAGCCGGCTCGGCGGGTTCGCGGATCTCCACGTCGCCGATTTCTTCGCCGGCACCGGCGCGCTCGGCCTCGAAGCGCTGTCGCGCGGCGCGGCTTTCTGCACCTTCCTCGAGAAGGACCGCAAGGCGCTCGACATGCTCAAGGCCAATGTCGCCCGGCTCGGCGCCCAGGAGAGCAGCGAGGTCCGCGCCCAGGCAGTCGAGCATGCGCCGGCGCCGGCGCGGGCCTGCGACATAATCTTCATCGATCCGCCTTACGACGCCGGCCTGGCCTCGGCCGCGCTGGAGCGCGCCGCTTCGTGGCTGGCGCCCGGCGGCTGGATCAGCCTCGAATATCGCGGCGAGGCGCCGCTCCTTCCCGCCGGCCTCGAAATCCATGCCGAGCGGCGCTTCGGCAAGGCCAAAGTGATCCTGATCCGGGACGCCGTTCCGGCCGGTTGAATCGCCCTTTGGAAACAGCCGCAAATAGATTAGCCTCCCGTCGCGGCACGGGCAAAGGCCCGGCCAAGAAAGGAGCAAGACGATGTTGGAGCCAAAGCCGAAGGATCCGCCGGATCCCACCGAAAAGCCTGCCAAGGGCGGCAAGCCGGGCGGCAAGCCAGGCAAGAAGAAATAGCCCAAATTCCGGCCGCGACCGAAGCGCGTCGCGGCCGGACCGGGACGGGCGGCGCCCCGCGCGGCGGCTTGCCAGCCGGCGTTCATCTGGCCTAAGCTATTGGGAAGGCAGCTTAACCTAGGAGCGGCCGGGCCCGGATATGAACGCAGAGTTGAACGCCACGCAAGACCGGCTCAAGGCGGGCCTCCCGACCCTGGCGGTCCACCTCCTGCTCGTCCTCGCCGTGCTGCGCGGCCTTGCCGCCGACCCCGCCGCGCCCCCACCCGAAGCGATCCAACTCATCGACCTGGCGCCGCCGCCGCCGCCCGCCGTCGCGACGATCCCGCCGGTCCGCGAACGCAGCCGCCAGCCCGAGGGCGCCGCCTCGCCGCCCAACCTGGAATCGCAGCGCACCGATATCGTCGCGCCGCCGGTCCTTCCGCCGCTGCCGCAGCCAATCGTCACCGCAGCGACCGCCGGCACCGGCGCCGATCCGTCGGCGGGCTCGGCGGACGTGCCCGGCCCCGGCACCGGCAGCGGCGGGGTGGGGAACGGGACCGGCAGCGGCGGCCGCGGCAACGGCCCGGGCGGCGGCGGTGACGGCGACGGCGACGGCGCCGGGCTGACCCCGCCGCGCCGCATCCGCGGCAGCATCCGGGACAGCGACTATCCGCGCGGGGCCGGCGCGGCCGGCATCGGCGGCATGGTCTCGGTGATCTATGCGGTCGAGACGGACGGGCGCGCGACCCATTGCGAGATCACCCGGTCCAGCGGCAGCCCGGAGCTCGATTCCACCACCTGCCGCCTGATCGAGCAGCGCTTCCGCTTCAGGCCCTCGCAAAACCGCAGCGGCCGTCCGATCCGCTCGCGGATCGTGCAGGACCATTATTGGGAGACGCACGACGAAGCGCCGGTGCACGAACCCCCGGTCCGCCGCCGGCGCCTGTTCGGCCTGTAGCGCGTGGCGCCCGCAACGGCGCTTGCCCGCGCCGCCGCCGAACGAACTCAGGGGCAGGTGAAGTAATAATCCGAGGTATAAAGCGTATATGAGCCGAAATGACTCCATGAGCCGTTGCAATATTCCAGGGTCCCTCCGACGATGTTGGTATGCTCTTCGTCATCGTAGAAGTATGTGACGTGCTTCTGCGGCCCGCCTTGCATAGCGATGGCGGCGCTGCCGCCGAAGCCTGTAAGAATTGCAAGTGCCGCCAGAAGTTTCAGCGAGGTCTTCATCGACTCCTCCTCTGCTCGGAGACCCAAGAAATCCATGCTTGGCGCTTACCTGTCAATCGAAACACCAACCATAACGGTGCGAGCGTGGGAGCGCTTCCGCTGGAGCGCCACCCACGATCCCCTCACCCGCCTCCCAACCGCCGCCTTGCCCCGCGCCGCTTCGTTCCCTAGCTGTTCACGAGTGCCAGAACCCGTCGATCTCGCCCCCGAGCCCCCTTACCTGCGCGGCCTCAATCCGCCGCAGCGCGAGGCCGTGCTGACCACGGAGGGGCCGGTGCTGGTGCTGGCCGGGGCGGGCACGGGCAAGACCGCGGCGCTGACCGCGCGGCTCGCCCACCTGCTCTACACGCGCAAGGCCTGGCCGTCCGAGCTGCTCGCCGTCACCTTCACCAACAAGGCGGCGCGCGAGATGAAGGAGCGGGTCGGGCGCTTGGTGGGCGAGGCTGTCGAGGGCATGCCCTGGCTCGGCACCTTCCATTCGATCGGCGCCAGGATGCTGCGCCGCCACGCCGAACTGGTCGGCCTGAAGAGCAATTTCACCATCCTCGACACGGACGACCAGCTGCGCCTGATCAAGCAGCTGATCGTGGCGGCCGACGTCGACGAGAAACGCTGGCCGGCGCGGCTGCTCGCCTCGATGATCGACCGCTGGAAGAACAAGGGCTGGACCCCGGACCAGGTCGATGCCGGCGAGGCCGAGGCCTATGCCAACGGCAAGGGCGCGAAGCTCTACGCCGTCTACCAGGCCCGGCTCAGGGACCTCAACGCCTGCGATTTCGGCGACCTGCTGCTGCACATGCTGGTCATCCTCAGGAGCCATCGCGACGTGCTCGAACATTATCAGCAGCGCTTCCGCTACATCCTCGTCGACGAATATCAGGACACCAACCAGAGCCAGTATCTGTGGCTGCGCCTGCTCGCCCAGAGCCACAGGAACATCTGCTGCGTCGGCGACGACGACCAGTCGATCTACTCCTGGCGCGGCGCCGAGGTGACCAACATATTGCGCTTCGAGCAGGATTTCCCCGGCGCCAAGATCGTCCGGCTGGAGCAGAATTACCGCTCGACGCCGAACATCCTGGCCGCCGCCTCCGGCCTGATCGCGCAGAATAGCGGGCGGCTCGGCAAGACCTTGTGGACCGAGGCCGACGAAGGCGGGAAGGTCGAGGTGATCGGCGTCTGGGACGGGCCCGAGGAGGCGCGCCGCGTCGGCGACGAGCTCGAGACGATCCAGCGCCGCGGCGCCGATGGAAAGCCGGGGCGCCTCGACGATGCCGCGATCCTGGTCCGCGCCCAGTTCCAGACCCGCGAGCTGGAGGACCGGTTCATCGCCATCGGCCTGCCCTACCGCATCGTCGGCGGCTTCCGCTTCTACGAGCGCGCCGAGATCCGGGATGCGCTCGCTTACCTGCGCATCATCGCCCAGCCGGCCGACGACCTCGCCTTCGAGCGCATCGTCAACGTCCCCAAGCGCGGCCTCGGCGACAAGGCGGTGGCCAAGCTGCATCTGCTCGCCCGCGCCGAGGCCATCCCATTGAGCGTCGCCGCCGCCCGCATCCTCGACAGCGACGAGCTGACCCCGCAGGCGCGCCGGGCGCTCGGCAACCTCGTCGGCGATTTCGCGCGGTGGCGCGCAAAGCTCGACGAGCTTCCGCATCCCGAGCTCGCCCGCCTGGTCCTCGACGAATCGGGCTATACCGCGATGCTCCAGGCCGACCGCTCGGCGGAGAGCGCCGGCCGCCTCGAGAATTTGACCGAGCTCGCCCGCGCTATGGAGGATTACGAGACTCTCGGCGCCTTCCTCGAGCATGTCTCCCTGGTCATGGACAACGAGGCCGACCGCGAGAGCGACAAGGTCACGATCATGACCATCCACGCCGCAAAGGGGCTGGAATTCGACACTGTCTTCCTCGCCGGCTGGGAGGAAGGCGTCTTCCCCTCGCAGCGCGCATTGGACGAGGGCGGCAAGGCGTCGCTGGAGGAGGAGCGCCGCCTCGCCTACGTCGCGATCACCCGCGCCCGCAAGCGCTGCGTCATCCTCCACGCCGCCAACCGCCGCATCTACGGCCAGTGGACGAGCTCCATCCCGTCGCGTTTCATCGCCGAGCTGCCCGCCGACCATATCGAGCAGGAGCAGACCATGTCGGGCGGCGAGAGCCTGTGGCGGGCCAACTGGTCCGAGCGCGCCGACCCGTTCGCCGACGTCGCCCGCGGCCAGACCCGCGGCCCGGGCTGGCGCCGCGCGGTGACCGGCGGCTTCGAGCGCACCCCCCAGCGAGTCGTCGAGGCACGCGCCAGTGCGGTCAGCCTCGGCA
>JAXDPD010000056.1:0-77442 GCA_034668505.1 Sphingomonadales bacterium | reverse complement strand
ATCCGCGCCCACTCCGCATCGCTCAACCACGTCAGCTGCCTCGCCATCCAACGCCTCCTCCATAACCAGAAGCGTTGAATCAGCAACCACAAGCACGCGCAACCCTATTGAGTACGGACCCTAGGCGCGCACGCCGTCCCGCGATGGGACGATCGGGGGCAAAATTAACCTTCGGCGCCCGCTTGTTAAGACTTGGTGAATCGATTGTTAATGACGGCGATGAATCGTCTGTCGCCGCTGATCGTCCGCCGTGTCGGCCCCTGGGCCGCGGTTCGGCCTTATGAGGAGGCGGCGCCGTTCGCCGGCACGGACGCCGCCGGCTGGCTCGAAGACCTCAAATTGTTCGCCACCGGCTGGCTCGGCGGGCTCGTCTTCTTCGGCACCCTGATCGGCTAGACCGTCGGCGGCAGGCCTTCCGCTGCCGGCACGCCGTTATTGTGGTCCTCGACGGCGCGGTGGAGGCGCCAGGCGAGGTAGGCCGAGACGCTGCACATCGCCGCTGCGAGCAGCAATTGATCGGCGGTGCCGACCTTGAGGAGAGTGAGGCTCATCGCGATCAGCGAGCCGATCACCATCGCGCCGGAATTGATGATGTTGTTGGCCGCGACCGTGCGCGCCGCCTCGCTCTTCTTCACCGTGGTGGTGAGGAAGGCGTAGAGCGGCACCACGAAGATGCCGCCGAACATGGCGATGCCGAGCAGCGCCAGGGTGAGCCACAGCGCGCCGGGATGGGCGATGAAGTCGCCGACATTGTACAGCTCGTTCGCCGGCGCCTGGATCCAGTGGGCGGCGACCCAGTGGAAGGCGAAGACGAACAGGCCCATGATCAGCACCGCCGGCATCGAATAGCGCGCCGAAACCTCGCCCTTGAGCAGCCGGTTGACCGCCAGCGAGCCGATCGCGACGCCGATCGAGAAGATGGCGAGGAAGACGCTGGCGACCGCCTTGTCCGCGGTCAGCACGTTCTTCACCAGCGGCGGGAACTGGATGAACAGCACCGCCCCGATCGTCCAGAAGAAGCTGATCGCCACGATGGCGAGGAACAGGCGGCGGATCTTCAGCGTCGCCCGGATCAGCCGGATCGAGGAGCTGAAGACGTTGAAATCGATCCGGTGCCCCGGCTCGAGCGGCGGCGCCGGCGGCACCTGGCGCCCGAACAGATAGCCGACCAAGGCGACGGTGAAGACGGTGGCGGCGGCGACTCCGACCGGGATGATGCCGGCGAGCAGGGTGCCGCCGAGGATCGCGATATAGGTGCCGGCCTCGACCAGGCCGGTGCCGCCCAGCACCTCCTCCCTGTGCAGATGCTGCGGCAGGATCGCATATTTGATCGGGCCGAAGAAGGTCGAATGGACGCCCATCGCGAGAAGGGCGACGAGCAGGATGGGGATCGCCACGGTGTCGACCATGATTCCGTTCAGCGCCATCACCAGCCCGCCCGCGCCGACGATCATGATGCCGATCTCGCAAATCTTGACGATGCGGATGATCCGCGCCTTGTCGGTGGCGTCGGCGAGCTGGCCGGACAGGGCCGAGAGGAAGAAGAAGGGCAGGATGAAGATGCCGGTGGTGAGCGCGGAGAACCAGGTCTCGGTGAATTCGTTGCGGTAATGCTCGTAGACCACGAACAGCACCATCGAATGCTTGAACAGATTGTCGTTGAACGCGCCCAGCATCTGGGTGCCGAACAAGGGCAGGAACCGGCGCGTGCCGAGAAGGTGGAAAGCGCCGCTGCTGCTCATGGGTGGGGTCGCGCTCCGGGAGATGCGGCGAATGCCTGGCCTGCGGTCAAGATGATGGCATCCTTATCATTCTCGGCCTTGGCCGTAGCGGGCCGTCATAGTCCGCCCGCGCGAAGCCGCACAAGCCCCGCATTGCGCCGCGGCAGGAACGCGCTCCCATTCGTCCCGCTTTGGGGTTAAGGCCGGCGTCGCATGCTGACGCTGCCCAACCTCCTGACGCTGTCGCGCATCTTCGCGGTGCCGATCCTGGTGTTCCTGCTGTGGCGGCCGAGCTGGGAGGATTATGCGGTCACCTTCGTCCTCTATTGCCTGATCGGCATCACCGATTATTTCGACGGCTATGTCGCCCGCGCGCAGGGGACGGTGTCGCGGCTCGGCCAGTTCCTCGATCCGATCGCCGACAAGATCATGGTCGCCGCGGTCATCGTCATGCTGGTCGCGCGGCCCTCGCTCGAGGGGCGCTGGATCATCGCCGACTGGCATCTGATCCCGGCGCTCGTCATCCTGTTGCGCGAGATCATCGTCTCGGGCCTGCGCGAGTTCCTCGCAAGCCTCCAGGTCTCGGTCCCGGTCAGCGCGCTGGCCAAGTGGAAGACCACCTTCCAGCTCGTCGCCCTGGGCGCCCTGATCCTCGCCGGCGCGGTGCCGCAATGGCCCTGGGTGCATCTGGTGGGGCTGGTCAGCCTGTGGGCGGCGGCGGCGCTGACCCTGGTGACGGGCTGGGATTATCTGCGGGTCGGCCTCAAGCACATGGATTAGTCCTCCCCGTCCCGGGGAGGATTTACGCCGCGGCCTTCAGGGCGTCCGCAAGCATCCGGAACTCCTTCTCGCGGGGCGAGCCCTTGCGCCAGACCAAGGCGATGCGGCGCGAGGGATGGTCGGCGTCGAGGCGGCGGACGACGACCCTTGTTCCCTCCAAGATCCCCGCGGACACCGCCATTTCGGGGACGAGCGTGGTGCCGAGGCCGTTGTCGACCATCTGGACGAGCGTGTGCAGCGAGGTGCCCAATATCGCCGCCTCGGCGCGCAGCTCGGGGCGGTTGCAGGCGGAAAGCGCATGGTCCTTGAGGCAATGGCCGTCCTCGAGCAGCAGCAGTCTGGTCTCGTCGATCGCCGCGGCGTCGACCGTGTCGGGCAGGCCGTCGGCGGCGCCCGGCGGGAAGGCGACCATGAAGCGGTCCTCGAACAGATCGGCCTTCTCGACGTCGCCGCAGGCGTAGGGAAGGGCAAGCAGCACGCAATCGAGCTGGCCGCGATGGAGCGCGTCGCAGGCGGACTGGCTGGTCTCCTCGCGCAGATAGAGCTTGAGGTCGGGCCATTGCGCGCGCAGCCGCGGCAGCAAAGTCGGCAGCAGGAAGGGCGCGATCGTCGGGATCACGCCGAGCCTCAAATCGCCGGCGAGCGGCTTGCCCGAGGCGCGCACCATGTCGGTCAATTCCTCGGTCTCGCGCAGGATCCGCCGCGCCTTCTCGGCGACCCGGATGCCGAGCGGGGTGAACCGCACGACGCGCCGGGTGCGCTCGACGAGGGTGATCCCGACCAGGGTCTCCAGCTCCTTGATCCCCGCCGACAGGGTCGATTGGGTGACGAAGCAGGCCTCGGCCGCGCGGCCGAAATGGCCGTGGGTCTCGAGCGCCACGAGATATTGCAGCTGCTTCAGCGTCGGCAGATAGGTACTCATCGCCTCACTCGATCAAAGCGAGCAATTTAATCTATTGGAACGATGAATGCCAGTCCCTATATGGACACTGGCAAGACGCTGCCGACCACGGATTGTGCCCCTGCATGGTCGGCCGCGAAGAGGCCCGCGCCGACCGGCTTAGCCCCCTGAGCCCCGAACCGCGCGAGGACCTCGGAAGGGCGCGGCAGCTGCAAGGTTGCCGCGCCCTTTTTTTAGCCGCTGACGCTGGTCTCCGCGCCTTCGCTGTCGAGGAAGCGGGCGATGTCGGCGCCGTGCATCGGCGTCGGGGCTTGCGTGAAGGTGATCCCGTTCGCCTCGCGGGCGGCGTAGAAGGCGGCGAGATCCTCGGTGCCGAAGCCCAATTGGACGCTGCCGGCCGGATGGGCGGCGTCGGCGGCGTGCAGCGCCAGCGTGGTGCCGCCGGTGTCGAACTCGGTCCAGAAAGGCGAGGCGAATTTGAGCGCGAGGCCGAGCCTGTCGCGGTGGAAGGCGACGGCCTTGTCCATGTCGGCGACATATTTGATCGCATAAGTCAGGCGCATCGCAGGTCTCCCGTCACGACGCCGCATAGGCGCCCACTTCGTCCAGATGGGCGGCGATCGAGGCGTCGTCGAGGAACGAGCCCAGGAAGGAATTCCTGGCCAGGGTGACGAGCTCGTCGCGGCCGAGCCCGCGGCCCCTGGCGGCGGCGCGGTAATTGTCGTTCACATAGCCCCCGAAATAAGCGGGATCGTCGGAGTTGATCGTGGCGCGCAGCCCGGCGCGCAGCATGGCGTCGATCGGGTGCGCGTCCATGCCGGGGACGACACACAATTTGAGGTTGGAGAGCGGGCAGACGGTGAGCGTCATCTTCTCGCGCGCCAGCCGTTCGACCAAAGCGGGATCCTCGAGCGAGCGGTTGCCATGGTCGAGCCGGTCGATCTTCAATAGGTCGAGCGCTTCCCAGACATAAGCGGGCGGCCCTTCCTCGCCGGCATGGGCGACGCGCTTGAGCCCCAGAGCGGCGGCGGCGGCGAACACCCGGGCGAACTTCTCCGGCGGGTGGCCGAGCTCCGAGCTGTCGAGGCCGACAGCGGCGATCCGGCCGAGCCAGGGCCCGGCCGCATCGAGCGTCGCGAACGCCGCCTCCTCGTCGAGATGGCGAAGGAAGCACAGGATCAGCTTCGAGGTGACGCCGTGCGTCGCCTCGGCCTCGTCCATGCCGGCGAGCAGCCCCTTCATCACGATATCGAAGCCGATGCCGCGGTCGGTATGGGTCTGCGGATCGAAGAAGATCTCGGCATGGACGACATTGTCCGCCGCCGCCCGTTCGAAATAGGCCAAAGCGAGGTCGCGGAAATCCGCTTCGGTGCGGAGCACGTCGGCGCCGCGATAATAGATGTCGAGAAAGTCCTGCAGGTTCGAGAATTCGTAGGCGGCGCGAACCTCCTCGACGCTTGCGAACGGAATCGCGATGCCGTTCCGCTTCGCCAGCGCGAACATCAATTCGGGTTCGAGGCTGCCCTCGATATGCATGTGCAATTCGGCCTTGGGCAGGCCGGCGATGAAGGCGTCGAGATCGGTCATCAGGCGACGCTAATGGAAGCGCCGGCGAAGGCAAGTCGCGCTTGCTTTCGGCCATAGTCCTTTCGGGACTGGCGGAGACCCCAATCAGCCCCGGCCGATTTCATGGACGATCGTCCCGTCCGCTTAGGTGACCAGATTGAGGGTGTTCACGTTGATGTGCGGCCAGACGATGGTCTGGCCGGGGCTGTCGGATTTGATCGGGAACTCGATCAGCACGCGCTGCGAATATTGCAGCTGGCGGTAGATGTTGCCGCGTTCGTCCTCGAGGGTTTCGAGCCAGAAGGTGGCGTCGAACTGGGTCGGGTTCGCGTTGGAGGCGAGCGAGGCGATGTTGCTGATCCCGCCCTTGTTCAGCGTGCTGACCTGCAGCGTGACCGTGCCGGTCACCTTGAGGCCTTGCTCCTCCTGATCCGCCAGGTGCTTGGCCAGGGTCTTGTTGGGGAATTCGGGGCTGAAATCGGGATATTTGTAGGGAAAGAGATAAGCGTCCGTATAGCCGCGCAAATCCGGCAGGGCGCCCGTCGGCAAGCCGTTCAGCGCGATGTCGATGACGGGCGGGCCGGCCGCCGCCGACGAGGTGCCCATCGCCTCGACGGCATTGCCGTGCGGCACGCTCGCGATCCGGAACACGTCGAAACCGTCGTTGAGCTCGGCGTTCGACACTTCCCAGAAGCCGCCTTCGACGTGCATCAGGGCGCCGTTCAGGATCTCGGAGATGGTCGTCGAATATTGCAGGGTCGGGATATTCTCGATGACGGTCAGGCCGCGGTTGGGAGTCGTCGCCGGCACCTTGTTGATAATCAGAGTCTCGGCATAGGATTCGACGAGCAGCTCGAAGCCGCCTTCCTGGTTCGGGACCGCGATCATGTTGAAGCCGTTGGCGCCGTGCCAGTTGCCGGCGAGGCCCGTCAGATTGCCGAAATCGATTTCTTCGCCGTGAAGTCTTACCTCATGCGTGCTGGCCATCGAAGTTCCCCCCAGGTCCCGTGCCCGGTGGATGCCCGCATATTTTGAAGCGCGCAACAACGACGTTCGGGCGGGAGAGGGGACAGTCACTTTCAGCCGCTTGCGCCTGAAGGCTCATACGGGACTGCCGAAAGTGACTGTCCCCATCCTCATGCGGACAGATCGAAGCGGTCGGCGTTCATCACCTTGGTCCAGGCCGCGACGAAATCGGTCACGAACTTCCCGCCGGCATCGTCGGAGGCATAGACTTCCGAGAGCGCGCGCAGCTGGGAGTTCGAGCCGAAGACGAGGTCGGTGCGCGTCGCCGTCCATTTCTCCTCGCCGGTCCGGCGGCAGGTGCCGACGAAGACCTCGTCGCCGCGATCGTCCACCTCCTTCCACGCCGTGCCCATGTCGAGCAGGTTGCGGAAGAAATCACTGGTGAGCGTGCCCGGCCGGTCGGTGAGGACGCCGTGCGCGGAGCCGCCATGATTGGCGCCGAGCACGCGCAGGCCGCCGACCAGCACCGTCATCTCCGGCGCGCTCAGGCCGAGCAGCTGGGCGCGGTCGATCAGCAGCTCCTCGGTGGGGACGCTGAAGCGGACCTTGAGATAGTTGCGGAAGCCGTCCGCCTTGGGCTCGAGCGGCTCGAAGCTCGCGGCATCGGTCTGCTCCTCTGAGGCGTCGGCCCGGCCCGGCGCGAACGGCACCGCGACAGCGTGGCCGGCATCCTTCGCCGCTTTCTCGACCGCCGCCGTGCCGCCGAGCACGATGAGGTCGGCCAGGCTGACCCTGCCGCCGAAATCGGCCTTGATGCGCTGATAGACGCCGAGCACCGTGGCGAGCTCGGCGGGCTCGTTGACCGCCCAATCCTTCTGCGGCGCGAGGCGGATGCGCGCCCCGTTGGCGCCGCCGCGCTTGTCCGAATTGCGGAAGGTCGACGCCGAGGCCCAGGCGGCCTTCACCAGATGGCCGATTGTCAGGCCCGAGCCGAGGATCGCCTGCTTGAGGCTCGCCACGTCGGCATCGCCGAGCGGCGGATGCTCCGCGGCGGGAATCGGGTCCTGCCAGATCAGATCCTCGGCCGGCACTTCGGGGCCGAGATAGCGGACCTTGGGCCCCATGTCGCGATGGGTGAGCTTGAACCAGGCCCGGGCGAAGGCGTCGGCGAACTGGTCCGGATTGGCGCGGAAGCGCTCGGAGATCTCCCGGTATTTCGGGTCCATCTTGAACGCCATGTCGGCGGTGGTCATCATCGTCGGCAGGCGGCGCTCGGGGCTGTGCGCGCCCGGCGCCATGTCCTCGGGCTTCTGGTCGATCGGCTGCCATTGCGGCGCGCCGGCCGGGCTCTTCACCAGCTCATATTCATAATCGAGCAGCATCCGGAAATAATTTTGCGACCATGTGATCGGGGTCGGCACCCACGCGCCCTCGAGGCCGCTGGTGATGGTATGGTCGCCGACGCCGCTTTCATGGCCGCTCTGCCAGCCGAGGCCCTGCTGGGCGATGTCGGCGCCCTCCGGCTCCGCGCCGACCTTGGCGGCATCGCCGGCGCCGTGGCACTTGCCGAAGGTGTGGCCGCCGGCGGTGAGCGCGACGGTCTCCTCGTCGTTCATCGCCATCCGGGCGAAGGTCTCGCGGATGTCGTGGGCGGACGCCAGCGGATCGGAATTGCCGCCCGGGCCGGTCGGATTGACGTAGATCAGGCCCATCTGGACCGCGGCGAGCGGCTCCTCCAGCGCCATCTGCTCCTCGGGCCGGATCCGCGTCTTGTTCTGTTCGTGGCCGACCCAGAATTCCTCGGTGCCCCAATAAATGTCCTTCTCGGGCTCGAAGACGTCGGCGCGGCCGCCGCCGAAGCCGAACACCGGGCCGCCCATCGATTCGATGGCGACGTTGCCGGCGAGGATCATCAGGTCCGCCCAGCTCAAACTGGCGCCGTATTTCTGCTTCACCGGCCAGAGCAGGCGGCGCGCCTTGTCGAGATTGGCATTGTCCGGCCAGGAGTTGAGCGGGGCGAAGCGCTGCGTGCCGGACGAGGCGCCGCCGCGGCCGTCGCCGGTGCGATAGGTGCCGGCGCTGTGCCAGGCCATGCGGATGAAGAAGGGGCCGTAATGGCCGTAATCGGCCGGCCACCAGGGCTGGCTGTCGGTCATCAAGGCGGTGAGATCGGCCTTGAGCGCCGCATAGTCGATCGACTTGAACGCCTCGGCATAGTCGAAATCCGGGCCCATCGGGTCGCCGGAAAGGCCGTTCTGCTGGAGGATGTCGAGCGAGAGCTGGTTCGGCCACCAGTCGCGATTGGTCCGGCCCAGCAGCGAGCGCAAAGCCGCGGACTCCTTGCCCGGGTCGTTCAAGGGGCTGCCGGTGGTCTTTGCGTCCATGTCGTCTCTCCGAATCCGGTGGGGAAAATGCGCGCGGACGCTTACCGCGCGCGCATCAGCGGGGGAAACGATTAAAAGCGGTGAGTGTGATCGAGAGAGGCGATTTCATTGCGGCGCAGCATGGCGCGGCTGCCGCTCGTCAAGCCCGTCCGCTTCGCGCTCGAGCTCGCGCGCCAGATCGAGCAAAGGCTCGCGTCTGTTCTCGGGGTAACGCGCGGCCACCGTCCGGCAGCGGGCCGCCCGCAGGCGCAATATTTGGGATTTGTGCATTGAGATACTCGACGGGCGCGGGCGGTGGCCCGGCCCGCACGGTGTGCCGCGCATTGCCCGCGCTGTCAGCACTTTATCGAGCGGAATTAAGGATATAGGGCCCCATTCCGGGACGCGCGTCCGCTCAGATCCCGCCGAGATAATCGAGCTTGCCGACCGGCACGCCGCGGTGGCGCAGGAGGGCGTAGGCGGTGGTCATGTGGAAGAAGAAATTGGGGATGGCGAAGCCGAGCACGTAGCTCTGGCCGGTGAAGGGGATCGAGCGGCCGTCGGGGAGGTCGAGGCTCACCGCCGCCCCTTCCTTGCCGTCCAGCGCCGCGCGAGGGACGGCGCGGATGAAGGCGACGGCATTGGCGATCCGCTCCTGGAGCGCTTGGAACGTCTCTTCATTGTCCTCGAACACGACGTTGGCGGCGCCGCCGACGCGGACCATCGTGCCCTTGGCGGTGTCGGTGGCGCGCTGGACCTGGGCGGTGAGCGGCGCCATGTCGTCGACCAGGCGGGTCGCCAGCAGGTCGACCGGGTCGAGGCCCTTTTCCGCGGCGAAGGCGGCGCCCTTGCCGAGGATCGCCGACAGGTTGGCGAGCGACCGGACGTAGACCGGCACGGTGAGATCGTAGAGCGAGATGGCCATGCGCGCCTCATAGGCCGCTGCGTTCCGCCTCCGCAACCATAAGCGCGCTGCGTTGTTGCTCCTGTGCGAGGCAATGAGGCGAATGCGTTGACGGAATCGGACGACCCATCTTCCCCCTGGTGGACGCTGCGGCGCGGCGACGGGCCGGTGGTGGCCGTGGCGATTCACGACGGCAACGGCCTGCGCGCCGAGACCCAAGCGGCGATGGCGCTTTCGGATGCCGACCGGCTGCGCGAGGAGGACCCCTTTACCGGCCAGGCGATCCTCGACCTGCCCAACCATGTCGTCGCCGGCCGCTCGCGCTTCGAGGTCGATCTCAACCGCGCCGCCGAGATCGCCGTCTATCGCACGCCCGAGCAGAGCTGGGGGATGCAGGTGTGGCATGAGCCGCCCGAGGCGGGCCTGGTCGAACGCTCGCTCGTCATCCACCGGCGCTTCTACGCAATGATGTCCGCCTGGCTGGACGAGGTCGCGGCCGATCATGGCCGCTTCGTGGTGCTGGACGTCCACAGCTACAATCATCGCCGCGCCGGCCCGGGCGGCGCGCCGACCCCGCAGGCCGAGGCGCCCGACATCAATATCGGCACCTTCTCGATGCCGCGCGCGCACTGGGCCTGGCTGCTCGACCCGTTGATCGAGGCGATGCGCGAATTCGATTTCGGCGGGCGCCGGCTCGACGTGCGCGAGAATGTCGCCTTCCAGGGCAAGGGCGAGCTGACCCGCTTCGTCCATGAGCGCTATCCGCAGGCCGGCTGCGCGATCGCGATCGAGTTCAAGAAATTCTTCATGGACGAATGGACCGGCGCGCCCGATCCGGCCGCGCTGGCGCTGATGCGTGGCTTCATCGCCCATGTCGCGCGCAAGGCCCGCGAGCTGCTCGATGCCGGCTAGAGCGGCGGTCGATCTTGACGGCGGCAAGGCCTATCGCGCGACGCTGAAAAGCGGGGTCCGCGCCCATGTCGACCGGCCTTTGCCCTTCCTGATCCTGCACCGCTTTTCGGCGCGCGATCCCGACAGCCTCGCCTTGCGGGTGGCGTCGACCAGCCCCTCTTACCTGGTCTGGCCGGAGGCGGGCGACGGCGAGGCGCTGGCGCTGGTCGAGGCGATCGCCGGCACATTGTGCGAAACCAGCGAGCGGGTGCTGCTCGTCTCGCTCTACGATCTGCCGCGCGATCCCACACTCGACGACAAGGCGCCCAGGCTGGAGCGGTTCGTCAGCCGGCTGGGCGCCTCGGACGATCCAGCCGCGCAGGCTGCCGCGAGCCGCCTCGAAAAAGCGCTCGCCGCCATCGAAGTGGATCTTCGCACCTGCACCATCGAACGCGTGTCCCGGCGGCATTGCGAGCCCGGCGTCGAGGCGCTGATCGGCCGCGCGCCCGGCCTCTCCCACATCTCGCTCGGCCTTCCGCAAAATTACCGGATCCCCGGCGAGGACGGCATCTATCCGCAGCTCCTCCACGAGCTCAGCATCGGCGTGTTCGACGCGTTGCTCCAGGCGTTTTGCGCGTTCATCGACGAAACCTCGGCGCGGGCCCCCTCGTCGCACCGCGCGCTCGGCCGCAGCTCGTTCATCGCCGCCGCGCGCACGGTCGACCGCAAGCTGTTCAGGATCGCGACCTCCTTCGATTTCCTGCTCGGCGTCTCGCCGATCAACAGCGCCGCGGCCTATGACGAGTTCAAGGCTTCGCGCTACGAGCAGGCGCCGGTCTTCCGCTACCGTCCGCTCACCGTCGATCCCGAGCGCACCAAGCGCGATCTCTACGCCATCGACCTGCGCCGGGTCGAAGACCCCGTGCTCGAAACCCTGTTCTCGGAAAAGCGCCGCGAGCTCGGCCAGCAGCTGAATATGCTCGAATGCCGCAACACGCCCGATTTCCGTTACGCCTCGCTGATGCTCTACGGCTCGGTCGAGCGGCCTTTGCTGGACAGCGCGCGCGACATCCTCGCCAGGGTCGAGAAGAGCGGCGCGCTGGATACCGACATGGTCGATGCCGCGGCGGTGCGCGATGCCGCGCGGCTGCTGGTGAACCGCTACCGCGCCGCCAATCCCGCCTTCGAGGCAAGGATCAGCCTGCGCGCCGACATCGCCGCCGGGCTGATGGTCTCCGGCCACAAATTGCTGATCGCGACCGACACGCATATGCGCCGCCACCGGCTCGAGGCTTTGCTGCAGCACGAGGTCAGCGTGCACCTGCTCACCTGCGTCAACGGCGCCGCGCAGGGGCTGCAGATATTCCAATCCGGGCTCGCCGGCTATGAAGGCGTGCAGGAAGGGCTCGGCGTGTTCGCGGAATGCGCGGTCGGCGGGCTCACCGCGGCGCGATTGCGGCTGCTCGCGGCGCGCGTGATCGTCGTCGATGCGATGATCGAGGGGGCGGATTTCATCCATTGCTTCCGCCTGCTGCGCGACGCGCATGGCTTCGGCCCGCGCGTCGCGTTCGGCATCGTCGCGCGGGTCTTCCGCTCGGGCGGTCTCGCCAAGGATGCCATCTATCTGCGCGGCTTCAGGGAGGTGCTCGATCATCTCGCCGCGGGCCGCGACCTGGCGCCGTTCTGGTTCGGCAAGATCGCCGCGCGGCACATTCCCGTGGTCGAGGAGCTCGAGCTGCGCGGCCTGCTCCGGCGCCCGCTCAGCCTGCCGGAATTCCTCGCCGCGCCCGCAGCGCAGGCGCGCATCGCGGCGATGGCCGGGCTCGCCTCGCTCTCACAGCTCATCGCGCAGGAGACCTGAATGCTGATCGCCTTTTTCGTGAACGACATGGCCAAGGAGCATGCCCGCTACACGACCACGATCATGGCGCATGAGGCGGTGAAGCGCGGCCACCGAATCTGCTACGTCCTGCCCGGCGATTTCGTGCTGCGCCCCGACGACAGCCTGTGCGTCCACGCCCGCTTCGCGCCCGACAAGAAGCAGCGCACCTCGCTGCAATTCTTCAACGACATGCAGGCCGTCGCCGGCGAGACGGAGCTCGTCGACATCGCCGAGATCGACGTGCTGATGCTGCGCAGCGATCCCTCGCTCGACGCGATGGAGACGCCCTGGGCGGCGGATATCGGCATCCTCTTCGGCCGCGCCGCGGCGGCGCGCGGCGTGCTCGTGCTCAACGATCCCGACAGCCTGTCGCAGGCGATCAACAAGCTCTATTTCCAGTCCTTCCCGGAAGCCGTGCGCGCCGAGACCCTGATCACCAAATTCCCCAGCGACGTGAAGGAATTCGCCAAGGCGCATGGCGGCAAGATCATCCTGAAGCCGCTGCAGGGATCGGGCGGCCAGAGCGTGTTCCTGGTCGGCTCGGAGAATGTATCGAACATCAACCAGATGATCGAGGCGATCGCGCGCGACGGCTATATCATCGCCCAAGCCTACGTCCCCGCCGCGGCCAGGGGCGACATCCGCTTCTTCCTGATGAACGGCCGCCCCTTGCGGATCGGCGACAAATATGCGGCGCTCAGGCGGGTCAGCGCCGGCGACGACATCCGCAGCAACATCCATGCCGGCGGCAAGGCCGTGGCGGTCGACATCACCGACAGGGAATTGCGCATCGCCGAGCTGATCCGGCCCAAATTGCTCGCCGACGGCATGTTCCTGGTCGGCATCGACATCGTCGGCGACAAGATCCTCGAGGTGAACGTGTTCAGCCCCGGCAACCTGCAGGCCTGCTGCGACCTCGCCGGAGTCAATTTCACCGCCGAGATCCTCGAATCGATCGAGCGCAAGGTCGAGATCGGAAGCGAGTTCGCGGGCGCCTTCGACAACAAGGCGCTGGCGGTGATGTGAGCCCCATCTGGTAATCCGTGCGCAACCCGCTTATCTCTGCTCCAGAACGGCAAGAGCGCGCAATTTTATGTCCTTCGGCCTGCTGGCCTATCTCGATTCGATCAAGGCGCGCGATCCGGCGCCGCGGTCGCGCTGGGAGATCCTGCTCTATCCCGGCGTCTGGGCGCTGTTCTACCACCGCATCGCCCACTGGCTGTTCCAGGGCGAGCTTTACTTCCTCGCCCGGCTGGTCAACCACTGGTCGCGGATGCTGACCGCGATCGACATTCATCCTGGCGCGACGATCGGGCGCAACTTCTTCATCGACCACGGCTTCGTCGTGATCGGCGAGACCGCCGAGATCGGCGACGACGTCACCATCTACCAGCAGGTCACCCTGGGCGGCACCAACCCGACCAGCGGCATTGGCGGCAAGCGCCATCCGACATTGGAGCAGGGCGCGATCATCGGCTCGGGCGCGCAGGTGCTGGGGCCGATCATCGTCGGCGCGCGGGCGCGGGTCGGCGCCAATAGTGTGGTCACGCGCGACGTGCCGCCGGGCGCGACCATGGTCGGCATTCCGGCGCGCTCGATCCTGGTCGACGCCGAGGAGAGCTCGGCCAATTTCCTGCCCTACGGCACCTGCGCCGAGACTTTCGATCCCGCCACCCAGAAGCTCGAATTGCTGCAATGCGAGGTCGAGCAATTGCGCGCCCGCCTGGCCGAGCTGGTCGAGGAGCGCGATCCCAAGCAGGGGCGCGGCGTCAAGGTGCGCAAGGTCAGCAACGGAGACCGGGCCTGATGGGCGCCGTCCTCCCGTTTCCGTCTCGGGCAACGGGAGGCCAGACCGGCTTCACACGGTTCGAGCTTCACCGCATCGTCGATCTTTACGGGCGCATGGTCGCGGCCGGCCTGTGGAAGGATTATGCGATCGCCTTCGAGCCCGGCGCCGCCGCTTTCTGGGCCTTCCGCCGCACCGCCGAGCATCCCGAATGCAAGATCGAGAAGCGCCCCGGCGCGCGCCAGGGCGCCTGGACCCTGATCGGCGAGAGCGGCCAGGTCCTGCGCCGCGGCCCCGAGCTCGGCCCGGTCCTCGCCCCGCTCGAACGGCGGCTGCTCAAAGTGGTGGCGGGCTAGACGGCCGCCAACGCCAGAAGAGCCCGACGGCGATGAGCGCGAGGCTGAGCAGGCCGATCGCGATCCAGCCGATGCCGACGTGCGGCACGAACATGTCGAGCTCGACATATTCGCGCAGCCTTCGCAGGATGCGGCGGCCGATGCTGACCGCCGGGGCGGAAACCGGCGTGAACAAGGCGCGGGCGCTAAACGCAATCGCGATCGGGACGAGGAGCCCGACCAGGCCGGTGCCGATCCTGAGCCGCGGCCCGGCCCGGCCGCGCCATTCCTGGAAGAGGAGAATCAGCGCGAGCAGCGGCACCACGTAGAGGCCGTGGAACAGCCAGAGCCCCGTCTCCATGTTCACATTGGGCGCGAAGCGGCCGGCCCTCGAAGCGACCTCGACGAGGTTGAACATATTGGCCGAAAACGGGCCGAGAGAGAGGAAGGGCAGGAAGCAGGCGATGAGGATCAGCAAGGCGAGCGGCAGGCCCGGCCGCGCGGCGAGAAAGCCGTCCGGCCCGGCGGCGGCGGCGGGCGCGGGGGGCGCGGGGGGCGCCGCGGGGGCGGGAAAGGCATAGAGGCCGCGCGCCATCTCGCCGTCGGGCTCGAAATCGACCGCGCTGCCGGCCACGGGCGGGACGGCACTCTTCCACTCCGCCGCGGCGAAGGCGTAGCGGCGCCCGTCCGCGCCCCGCAACACCCCGCCGTCGCTCGCGTCATAAGCGAGGATCGTGCCGTTCATCTCGTCTCCTTGCAGCGACGGTGGCGCCTGCGCGCCCGCTTTTCAAGGCCGGAGGGGGACAGTTACCGGTAACTGCCCCATTCGGCGTCAGGCCGGCACGATCCGGGTCGCCGGCCGGTCGAGCAGCGGCAGCCGCGCCTGCAGGCGTTCGGGCAGGAAGGCGACCACGGACCGGCGCGCGTTGGGCCAGAAGGCGGAGAGCAGCAGCAGCGCCGAGCCGATCACCAAGGCGGTCAGCGCCACGCTCAGCTCGACCGCGCCATATTCGCGGAACAAAAGGTTGATCGCGTAGAGCACGTAGGCGAGCGCCGAGACCAGCAAAGCGCGCCGGTCGATCGCCAGCGCCACCACTCCGAGCACCACGTAGAGCAGGACGACGATGAACGCGTCGAGCGTCGAGGCGGCGCCCTCGGTGAGGCCGAGCAGCCAGAAGACCGGATGGACGATGAGCGGCGCCGCCAGCAGGTGCAGCCAGAAGGCGACGTCCGAGCGCCGGGTCTGCCGGCGCCGGTCGGACGCGTCCCACCACATGGCGAAGGCGAAGGTCAGAAGGCCGAGCAGCAAAGCGGTAATCTCGAGCGAGAAATGAAGCGTGTCGATCTCCGGCCTGGTCAGCCGGTCGCCGCTCCTCACCATCGGCGTGGCGACGAGCCCGATGACCAGAGCGACCGCGGCCGCGGCGCCGGCGGCGATCGTGATCGGCACCTTGAACCGCCGCCAGTGCATCCAGGCGGCGCCGGCGGTGATCGCGGCGCTGGCCGAGAGCACGAGGAAGGCATCGCGCGGGCTCTCCAGATTTTGCTCGCCGACCGCGAGCGTGATCAAGGTTCCGGCAAACGCGAGATGCCGGCGAGGAAGGCGAGGGTGAGGATGATGCTGGGCAGCGCCATGCGCCGCTTCAGGGTGAAGAATTCGGCGAGGCCCCAGGCGGTGACGGCGACGAACAGGCCGAGGAAAGGCGAGGGGCCGTCGTCGCCGATCTGCGGCGGGATATATTGGCCGATCCAGGCGACCGCGACGAGCAGGATCAAGGCGGCGATGCCGACGAAGATGTCGTTGAAGCCGGTCAGCAGCCGGAAATGCTCTTCGTCGGCCGACGACATGGGCCGGCCGGTCGCGACGAAATCGCGGAACGAGGCGGCCTGGGCCGGACTCAGCACCCCGGCGGCCACGGCGGCTTCGACATCACTCTCGCTATACATATGATTCGCCTCCCAATTCCGCCGCCCGCTAGCACGGGTGTATTAGAATTGCAATACACCAAAACGCGCATCGGGAGTCATTGCCCCCGCAGCCGCTCCAGAATCGCGGCGGCCTGCTCGGTTCCCGATTGCGGCACGGTCTCGCCCGCCCGGTCGGCGATCGCCGGCCAGGCGGCGGCGACCGCCTCGGGCGTCGCCTCGTCGAGCGCGACTCCCCTGGTCAGCGTCACATAGGCTGCCTGGACGACGCCAGCGCCAGCGCCGAGGATGACGCCGGTCGGGGCCTCGTCGGAGACCAGGAAGAGCGCGGCGGGCGCGACCAGCTCGGGCCGGAAGCGGTCGAGCAATTCGGGCGGGAACAGATCCTCGGTCATCCGCGTCGCCGCGGTCGGCGCGATCGTGTTGACCCGGACATTATATTTGGCGCCCTCGAGCGCGAGCGTCCTGGCGAAGCCGGCGAGCCCCAATTTGGCGGCGGCGTAATTGGCCTGGCCGAAATTGCCGTAGAGGCCGGTCGACGAGCTCGTCATCAGGATCCGGCCGTAAGCCTGGTCGCGCATCGTCTCCCAGACCGCGTGGGTGGCATTGGCCGAGCCGATCAGATGGACGTCCACCACCGCGCGGAAATCCGCCATCTCCATCTTGGCGAAGCTCTTGTCGCGCAGGATGCCGGCATTGTTGATCAGGATATGGACTCCGCCCCAGTCGGCGCGCGCCTTGTCGGCCATCGCCCGCATCTGCTCGGGCTCGGTGACGCTGCCGCCATCGGCCATCGCCTCGCCGCCGGCGGCCCTGATCTCCTCGACCACGGCGCGCGCCGCGTCGGATTGGCCGCTGCCGTCGCGGCTGCCGCCGAGATCGTTGACCACCACCTTGGCGCCGCGCCGCGCCAGCTCCAGCGCATAGAAGCGGCCGAGGCCGCCGCCGGCGCCGGTGACAATGGCGACGCGGCCTTCGAAATCGATCGTCATGAGCAAAAACCCCCAACCGGCTGAAGCGATGCGCAGCCGGTTAGGGGATCAGGCGGGAAATCGCAAAGCGCGCTTTGGGAAGCCCCCTTTCGTCATGCCGGGGTGACGAGTCAGGCTGGTCTGAAGCGCTTCGGACCTTATTGGCGCGGAGGACGGGCCCGGCGCTCGTAGGTCTGCGTGCAATTGTCGGTGACGGTCCGCGAGCAGGGCGGCTTCTCGCCGGCCGCCGGCTGCGGGGCGAAGGCGGCGCGCGCATCCGGATTGGCAACCCAGACCGCGCCGGGCGGGAGGGCCGGGATCGGCTGGTTGGCGCCGGCCGGGGCGGTGGCGGGGTCGGAGACGACCGGGACGCCGCGCGCGTCGCGCTCGGGGGCGGTGTTGGCCGGGGGCACGGTCGTCTGGGCCAAAGCGGCGCCGGCGGTCAGCATGGCGGCGGCGGCGAAGATCAGTGATTTCATCGATATGCTCCTCGTTCGGGCGCCTGTTCAAGCGGCGCGCGCAAAAGCGGGCCGCGGGAAAACCGCCGCGGTCACGGTCGGTAAACGTGGCGCCGGGAAATTGTTTCCGTCGAGGCGGAGGAAGGGGACAGTTACCGGCGGAGGAAGGAGACAGTTACTAGTAACTGTCCCCGCTAGGCGGTCCCCGCTGGGCGGGGTCAGCCCTCCGCGTCGAGCGCGTAGCCGGCCGAGCGCACGGTGCGGATGATGTCGGCCGCGCCCGCGCCGGCGTTGATCGCCTTGCGCAGGCGGCGGATATGGACGTCGACCGTGCGCAGCTCGATCTCGCTGTCCTGGCCCCAGACCGAATCGAGCAGCCGCTCCCGCGAGAACACCCGGCCGGGATGTTCGAGGAAATGGCGGAGCAGCCGGAATTCGGTCGGCCCGAGCGCGACCGCGGCGCCGCCGCGCCTGACCTTGTGGCCGGTCACGTCCATTTCGATGTCCGCATATTGGAGCTGCTCGCCGGCCAGAGCGGGGCGGACCCGGCGCAGCACCGCCGTCACCCGCGCCACCAGTTCGCGCGGGGAGAAGGGCTTGGTGACATAATCGTCGGCGCCGGTCTCGAAGCCGCGGATCCGGTCGCCCTCCTCGCCGCGCGCGGTGAGCATGACGATCGGCACGTTGGCGGTCTCGGCGATGCGCCGCAGCTGGCGGCAGACCTCGATGCCGGACAGGCTGTCGAGCATCCAGTCGAGGATGACGAGGTCGGGCGGGCTTTCGCGGGCGAGGATCAAGGCCTCCTCGCCGTCGCCGGTATGAGCGACCTCGAAATCCTCGCGCTCGAAATGGTAGACGAGCAATTCGACCAGCGCCTTGTCGTCCTCGACGATGAGGATCCTGCCCTTGGCCGTCACTTGGTCTGTTCCAGGTCGCCGGCGGCGATGCCCGTCGTGTCCTTGCCCTTGGCGCGGTCGCCGAGATGCGCGCCGGTGGCGGCGAAATAGACCATCTCGGCGACGTTGGTGGCATGATCGCCGATCCGCTCGAGATTCTTGGCGACGAAGAGGAGGTGGGTGGCGGGCGTGATATTGTGCGGATTTTCCATCATGTGGGTGAGAAGCGCGCGGAAGATGGCGTTGTAGAAATCGTCGACCGCGGCGTCGCGCTCGCAGACGGCGGCGGCCTTGGCGGCGTCGCGCGCGGCGAAGGCGTCGAGCACATTGTGCACCATCTCGGCCGCGATCCGCGCCATTTCGGGGAGCAAAGACAAAGGGCGGATCTTGCTGTCCTCGATGCTCGGCACGCGCTTGGCGATGTTCTTGGCATAATCGCCGATCCGCTCGACCACCCCGGCGATCTTCAATGCGGCGACGACCTCGCGCAGATCGTCGGCCATCGGCGCGCGCAAGGCGATGATCTGCACCGCCTGGCGCTCGATCTCGGTCTCGAGCGCGTCGATCCGCGCGTCGCGCTCGACCACCGCGGCGGCGGCCTCCGGATCGCGGCGGATCAGCGCCTGCATGGCGTCGCCGATCGCCGCCTCGGCGAGCCCGCCCATCTCGCATATGGTGCCGCGCAAAGTGTCGAGCTCCGCGTCGAAGGCTTTGATCGTGTGGCCGGTGCTTGCCATTTAAATTCTCCTCAGCCGTAGCGGCCGGTGATGTAGTCCTTGGTCCGAGTCTCGCGCGGATTGGTGAAGATGTCCGTGGTCTCGCCATATTCGATGAGCGTGCCGAGGTGGAAGAAAGCGGTCTTCTGCGAGACCCGCGCCGCCTGCTGCATATTGTGGGTGACGATGACGATCGCATAGCGGCCGCGAAGCTCGTGGATCAGCTCCTCGATCCTGGCGGTGGCGATCGGGTCGAGCGCCGAGCAGGGCTCGTCCATCAGGATCACCTCGGGGTCGACCGCGATCGCGCGGGCGATGCAGAGGCGCTGCTGCTGGCCGCCCGACAAAGCGGTGCCGCTCTCCTGGAGCCTGTCCTTGACCTCGTCCCACAGGCCCGCGCGCTTCAGGGAGCGCTCGACGATCGTGTCCATCTCGGCCTTGCCGGCGGCGAGGCCGTGGATGCGCGGCCCGTAGGCGACATTTTCGTAGATCGACTTGGGGAAGGGGTTGGGCTTCTGGAACACCATGCCGACCCGGGCCCTGAGCTGGACCACGTCCATCGAGGTTGCGTAGATATCCTCGCCGTCGAGCTCGATCCGGCCTTCGAAGCGCGCGCTCGGGATGGTGTCGTTCATCCGGTTGAGCGTGCGCAGGAAGGTCGATTTGCCGCAGCCCGACGGGCCGATGAAGGCCGTGACATGCTCGCGGCCGACGTCGATCGAGACGTCGTCGATCGCCTTGTTGAGCCCGTAAAAGACGCTGACGCCTCGCGCCGTCATCTTCGGGGCGGTCATTGTTTCAATATCCATCACCAGCGCTTCTCGAATCTGTTTCTAAGATAGATGGCCAGCCCGTTCATCGCGAGCAGGAAGACCAGGAGGACGATGATCGCCGCCGAGGTCTTCTCGACGAAGCCGCGGCTGACCTCGTCGGACCACAGGAAGATCTGCACTGGCAGCGCGGTGGCGGGCTCTGTGAGGCCGCCCGGCGGCGAGGCGATGAAGGCGCGCATGCCGATCATCAGCAAGGGCGCGGTCTCGCCGAGCGCGCGCGCCATGCCGATGATCGTGCCGGTGAGGATGCCGGGCAGCGCCAGCGGGATGACGTGATGGAAGACGACCTGGATCCGGCTCGCGCCGATGCCGAGCGCCGCATCGCGGATCGAGGGCGGCACCGATTTGATCGCGTTGCGGCCGGCGATGACGATCACCGGCATGGTCATCAGCGCAAGCGTCAGCCCGCCGACGATCGGCGCCGAGCGCGGCAGATGCATGACCTGGAGGAAAACCGCGAGACCCAGGAGCCCGAAGATGATCGAGGGCACGGCGGCGAGATTGTTGATCGAGACCTCGATCATGTCGGTCCAGCGGTTCCTGGGCGCATATTCCTCCAGATAGACCGCCGACAGCACCCCGACCGGGAACGCGATCAGCAAGGTGATGATCATCGTCAGCAGCGAGCCCTTGAACGCCCCCCAGATGCCGACGGCGGTCGGATCGGTGGCGTCGGCGCCGGTCAGGAAATTGGTGTTGAAGCGGATGCGGGCGCGGCCGGCCTCGTCGAGCGGCCGGTAGCGGGCGTTCGCGTCCGGCGTGCCATGGCCCTTGGCGGCCTGGTCGATGCCGCTTTCGGCGGGCAGCCACAGGGTCGCGGGCCGGGTCAGCAGGCCGGGATCGGCCTTCACCGCATTGCGCAGCACGAGGCGGCCGGCAGGCGAGAACAGGCGGGCGCCGCGCGGGCCATATTGGGCGTCGGCCGTCCGCCGCACGATGCCCTCGAAATCCACGTCGGCGAGCGCCTGCTCGGCGTTCGGGCCGGCGAGCTGCGCGGCGGTCAGCGCGACATTGCTTTGGCGCAGGTCGACGTCGAGCCGAAGCTCGGTCTGGCGGAAGCCGTTGAGGCCGTTCATCGCCATGCTGATCAAGAGGAAGGCGAGGAAGCCGGCCGAGAGCATCACCGCGCCGAGCCCGATCAGCCGGAACCTGCGCTCGGCCGCGTAGCGCCGCCGGATGCGCTTCTGCATCGCCGGATCGCGCCAGTCGGTCGGCGTCCGATCGACGGGGATGAAGGGCTCACTCATAGGCTTCGCGATATTTCTTCACGACGCGCAGGGCGACGATGTTGAGCGCCAGCGTGACCAGGAACAGGACCATGCCGAGCGCGAAGGCGGCGAGCGTCTTGGGGCTGTCGAATTCCTGGTCGCCGGTCAGCAATTGCACGATCTGGGTGGTCACCGTGGTGACGCTGGCAAAGGGGTTGGCGGTGAGGTTGGCGGCAAGGCCCGCGGCCATGACCACGATCATCGTCTCGCCGATCGCCCGGCTCACCGCGAGCAAAACGCCGCCGACCACGCCGGGCAGAGCGGCGGGGACGAGCACCTTCCTGATCGTCTCCGAGCGGGTCGCGCCCATGGCGAGGCTGCCGTCGCGCATCGCCTGCGGCACCGCGGCGATCGAATCGTCGGCCATGGAGGAGACGAAGGGGATGATCATCACCCCCATGACCAGGCCGGCGGCGAGCGCCGATTCGGTCGAGGCCGCGAAGCCCAGTGAGACGCCGAGATCGCGGATCGCCGGCGCCACGGTCAGGGCCGCGAAATAGCCGTAGACCACGGTCGGCACGCCGGCGAGGATCTCGAGCATCGGCTTCATCCAGCGGCGCAGGCCGGGCCGTGCATATTGGGTGAGGTAGATCGCGCTCATCAGCCCGAGCGGGATGGCGACGATCATGGCGATGATCGCGCCGATGAAGATCGTGCCCCAGAACAGGGGCACCGAACCGAAGCCGCTGGGCTCACCCGGCTGGACCGCGGTCTGCGGGCTCCAGTGGGTGCCGAACAGGAACTCGCCCGGCGAGACCATGGAGAAGAAGCGGATCGTCTCGAACAGCAAGGAGAGGAAGATGCCGAGCGTGGTCAGGATCGCGATCAGCGAGGCGGTGAGCAGCAGCGCCATGACGATCCGCTCGACCCGGGTGCGGGCGCGAAAGCTGGGCGACAGGCGGGTATAGGCCCATGCGCCGCCGGCGAAGGCGAGCAGCAAGGCGACCGCGAAGCCGAGCCAGGCGTAGAAGGCGATGGCGCTCGCATAGACCGGCGCCAGCGCCGCCGCCAAAGGATGGTGCGCCGAGCCGCTGGCGCCGGTCGCCAGCCCGCGCGCTTCGGCGAGAATGGCGGCGCGCTGCATGTCGATCGCGGGCAAGGCCGCCGCCTGCGGGCTCGACAGCACGGCGTCGGCGACCAGCGGGTCGGAGAGGAAGGCCCAGAAGGCAAGGAAGACCAGGGCGGGCAGGACCGCCCACAAAGCGACGTACCAGCCATGATAGACGGGCAGCGAATGCGGCCGCGCGCGGCTCGGGCCGGCAAAGGCTGCGGCGCGCGCCTTGGCCGAGAGCCAGGCGATGATGCCGAGGCCGAGGATCATGAGGGCGATGGCGGCCAGCGACATCAATGCAGCCCCGCCGCGTTCATCGCCGGCAGCGTCCGCGCGATCGCCGCCGCGCTCTCGCGCATCGCGTCGGGCAGGGGGATGAGGCCGCGGTCGGTGAGATAGGCGCCAGGCCCCCAGCCGCGCGCATATTCGGCGAGGAATTCGCGCAGGCCCGGCACGGCGTCGAGATGCTCGCCCTTGACGTAGATGTAGAGCCGGCGGGCGCCCGGATAGGTGAAGCCGCGGATCGTCTCGGCGGTCGGGGCGACGCCGCCGATCGGGACGCCGCGCACCCGGTCCAGATTCTCTTCCATGAAGGAATAGCCGAGGACGCCGATCGTGCCCTGATTCTGCGAGACGCGCTGGATCAGCAGATTGTCGTTCTCGCCCGCCTCGACGAAGGCGCCGTCCTCGCGGATGCGGGTGCACAGCCGCGTGTGGCGCTGGGAATCGCTTTCCTTGAGCGCCTTCATCGCCGGGTCGGTCTCGCAGCCCTTGGTCAGCATCAATTCGACGAAGCTGTCGCGCGTGCCGGAGGTCGGCGGCGGGCCGTAGACCATGATCGGCACGTTCGGCAGCGCCGGATTGACGTCGCGCCAGGTCCGCGCCGTCTGCGGCCGGCCGAACGGCTCGGCGGCGAGCGCCGCATAGACGTCGCGCACGCTCAGGCTGAAGCCGGTCGGCCGGGTCGCCGATTCGATCAGGGCGAGGCCGTCGATCCCGATCGGCACCTCGATGATATGGTTGACGCCGTTGGCCCGGCAGCGTTCGAGCTCCGACGCCTTGATCCGCCGCGAGGCATTCTCGATGTCGGGGAAGCGCGCGCCGACGCCGCCGCAGAAGAGCTGCATGCCGGCGCCGGTCCCGGTCGATTCGACGATCGGCGCGTGGAAGCTCGGCCGGTTCTGCGCGAATCGCTCGGCGACCGCGGTGGTGAAGGGATAGACGGTGGACGAGCCGACGATGCGGATCTGCCGGCGCGGCGCCTGCTCGCAGGCCGCCAAGGCGAAAACCGCCGCCAGCAGCGCGAAGAAGGATCGTCTCGAGCGTTTCATGGACCGCCAGATCAGTGCGGCGGTGTCATGACTCTTTGATGACAGTCGAGGCCGGGGAACATCAAGCGCGCGGCAGGCAGACCGAGACGGTCGTGCCCTCGCCCGGCTCCGAGGCGATGTCGAGCCGGCCGCGGTGGCGGAGCACGATATGCTTGACGATGGCGAGGCCGAGCCCGGTGCCGCCGACCGAGCGGCTGCGGCCCGGATCGACGCGGTAGAAGCGCTCGGTGAGGCGCGGGATATGGTCGGCCGCGATGCCATCGCCCTGGTCGACGACGCTCAAGCGGACGAGATCGGGCGCGGCCTCGTCCAGCCGGATCCGGATCGGCGTCCCGGGCCGGCCATATTTGATCGCGTTGACGACGAGGTTGCCCACCATCTGGCCGAGCTGGACGCGGTCGCCGCCGACCAGCGCCTCCTCGCCGCCCAGTTCGCTCTCGACGCGGAGCGCGCGGCCCTTGGCGAGCGGCTTCAGCGCCGCCTTCACCTCCTCGATCAGCGGGGTGAGGTCGACCGTGTCGCGGGGCAGCGCGAAGCGCTCCGCCTCGATCCGCGACAGCGACATCAGATCGTCGAGCAAATCGCGCATCCGGGTCGCCTCGCCGAACATGATCGCGACGAAACGCTGGCGGGTTTCGGGGTCGACCGCCTCCTCGTCCTGCAGCGTCTCGATGAAGCCCAGCAGGGTGGCGAGCGGGGTTCTGAGCTCGTGCGAGGCGTTGGCGACGAAATCGACGCGCATCTGCTCGGCGGCGCGGGCCTGGCTCTGGTCGGCGAGGCGGACCAAGCGGCTGCCGTCCGGCAAGGGCGCGACCGCCATCTCCCAGGGCCGGCCGACCTCGCCAAGCCCGACCAGCTCGATCCGCGCCGGCGCCGCGCCGCCCTCGCCGGCGAGAGGCTCGGCCGCCGCCGGGTGGCGGATGGCGAGGCGCACGTCCGATCCCTCGATATGGTCGCCGAGCAGCGCCCTGGCCGCTTCATTGGCGATCAGCACCCGGCGGTCGCGGACCACCAGCAGCGGCTCGCCGAACGCCGCCAGCAGGTCCGGCCCTTCCGGGAGATGCGCCTCGACTTGCGGTGCCGCCTCGGCGGCCGCGGCCGGGGCGGGAGCCCTCAGCAAAGCGAAAGCGACGATTCCGGCGAGCAAGGCGAGCAGCGCCCCGGCCGGTGTCGCGCCGGCCCACCAGGCGGCGGCGACGCCCAAAGCCGCGACGGCGGCAGCGGCGATCGCCCTGGTCGTTTTCTTATCGTCCATGCCCGCCTTCGTCCCATGGCGGGACGGCCTTGCCGTTCCGCTCGCCTCGCGCGCGCTTTACCCTTAATAAAGAGCGGACGTGTATCGGAATTTCCATGAGCGGCACTGACAAAGACCAGGCTGGCGGCAGCGCCTTCGTTCCGAGCCGGCGCACCGTGCTGGTGCTCGGCGCGGCGGCGGCGTCGACGGTGGTGACGGTCCGGCCCGCGCTCGCGCAGGCGGCCGGCTCGGTGCTCAATTGCGAGATTCCGGTGCCCGGCCCGCATGCCGGCGGCCAGTATATCGCCGCCGACGGCAGCCTCGTCGCCCCCGGCACGGCCGGCGCGGCGCCGCCGCTGCCGCGCGCGCTGAAGGGCGAGGAGGTCAAGGCGCTGCTGCGCTCCGGCACCACGCCCGCCGGCACCGATCCGACATCCGCTCAGGCCTATGCCAATTATATCAGGCGCCTGCAGTCGGGGATGAGCGGATTCACCTGCTACGCCTCGCTGCAGACGCGGCCCTGAGCTAGAAGGCGCCGGCATGGCCGGTCCCCTCTACATCGCCGATTGCGAAAGCGCGGTGCTCACCGTCGCGCTCGACGGCCTGTCGGTGCTGTTTCACCAGCCGTCGGGCATGACCCATATCGTCGCGCCGCCCGCGCCGGAAATCTTGGCGGCGCTGCAGGCCGGGCCGGCCGACGCGCCGGAGCTGCTCCGCCGGCTGCGCGTCCTCTACGATTTCGAGGGCGACGAGGCGGAGAGCGCGCTCCATGCCCGCCTCGTCGAGCTCGAGGCCGCCGGGCTGGTCCGCCGTGCATGAGGCACAGGCTCGACATCCAGATCGGCCCGGTGGCCTTCCGCATCGGCAGCGCCTGGAAGGCGCCGCTCGACGCGCTGGAGCGTCTGTATTCTTCCTATCCCCCGCCCGAGGACGGCCTCGCCGATTTCACCGTCCGGCTCGAGCCGGAAAAGCCCTGGCGCCGCTTCATCCGGCCCTCGGTGGCGATCAAGGGCGATTATGTCCTCGCCGACGCCGCGCCGCTTTCGCTCGCCCACGGTTTGCTCGCGGCCGAAATGGGCATGAACCTGCAAATGGCGCTGGGGCAGAAACGCTATCTGCTGCTCCACGCCGCCACCGTCGAGAAAGACGGCCGCGCCTTGATCATGACCGGCGAATCGGGGGCGGGCAAATCGACTTTGGCCGCCTTGCTCGGCGAGCGCGGCTGGCGGCTGATGGGCGACGAATTCGCGCTTCTCGACATGGCGAGCGGCGACCTCTTGCCCTTCCCGCGCGCGGTCAGCCTCAAGAACGGCGCGATCAAGGTGATGGAGGCCGAAGTGGCGGCAGACCGCTTCGGCCCGCGCCTCGACGGCACCCCCAAGGGCGCGATCCGCCACATGCGGCCCAATGAAACCGCGATCGCGCGGATGGGAGAGGGGGCGACTCCCGCTTTGATCCTCTTCCCGCGCTTCGGCGAGGCCGAGGCGGTGCGCGGCGTCGGCGCGGCGGAGGTGTTCATGCGTCTGACGCAAGCCTCCACCAATTATGTCGCGCTCGGCCGGAGCGGCTTCGACGCGCTCAACCGCCTGATCGCCGCCAATCCGGCGCTGGCGATCGACTATCCCGACACCGATACGGCGGTCGGCCTGGTCGAGGATTTCTGGCAAGCGCGCGCGGCATGAACGCGAAGCTCCTCGTCCGCGCGCTGCGCGATCCCGCCTCGATCGGCGGGTGCGACTGGCCAGGCCTGATCAGCGCCGCCCGCGCCGAGCAATTGATCGGCAGCCTCGCCTTCCGGATGGAGGGCCGGCCCGTTCCCGCCCGGATCGCTTCGATCTTCGAAGCCGCGCGCCGCGACGCCGCTTATTCGCGCACCCAGGCGCTCTGGGAGGCGGAGATGGCGCGCCGCGCGCTGGCGCCGCTGGGCGTGCCCGTGATCCTGATGAAGGGGACTGCCTTCCACGCCGCGGATTACGGCGCCTGCATCGGCCGCAGCGTCGGCGACCTCGACATATTGGTGCCGCGCGCCAGCCTCGATGCCGTCGAAACGGCCTTGCTCGACGCCGGCTGGGAGCGGATGAAGGAGGCGCAGGGCTATGACGACGTCTATTATCGGCGCTGGATGCACGAGCTGCCGCCGCTCATCCACCGCACCCGCGACCGGATGATCGACGTCCACCACACGATCCTGCCGCTCACCGCCCGCCCGACGCCCGACGCCGAGGCGCTGATCGCCGACAGCGTGGAGCTGGAGAACGGCCTGCATATCCTCGCGCCCGCCGACATCATCGTCCACGCCGCCGCGCACCTGTTCGCCGACGGCGACCTCGCCGGCGGCCTGCGCAACCTGTGGGACATCGACCGCCTGCTGCGAGAATTCATCGCCGCCGACCCGGATTTCCGGGACAAGCTCCGCGCCCGCGCCCGCCTGCACCAGCTCGAGCCCGCCGTCGCCCGCGCCCTGCGCCTCGCCCACCGCCTCTACGCCACGCCACTCGAACAGAGCGACGGCCGCTCTTTTTCGCTCACCGACCGCCTGTTCGAAGCGCGAATCCTGGCGCGCAACGGCTGGGGCCAGGAACAGCGCAAGCTTCTCCGCTTCGCCTTCTACGTCCGCTCACACTGGCTGCGCATGCCGCCGCTGATGCTGGCGCGCCATCTTTGGACCAAGGCGACCCGCCGGCCCGCCCGTTCTTAGGGGATACCCGCCTCCGCCGCCCGGCGCGCGGCGCGCTCGGCGAACCATTGGCGGATCATCGTCTGCATGCAGCCCGATTGGCCGCCCGAGCCGACCACCGAGCAGCTGTTCGGCCGCATCGGCCGGCTCTCCTCGTCGAGGTCCGCGACTCGCGACGCCCAGCTGGTCTCGATCGGCTGGCGCTCGCGGATCTGGCGCGGGATGCGGTAGCGCTCCTCCTCCGGCTTGCGCGCGCAGACTACCGCCTCATTCTCGTTTTCCGGCTGCGGGCAGGGATCGTCGCCATAGACGATGATCGTCGATTCGCGCGTCACCGCGGCCGGCGCCGCCGGCTGCGCGGCGGCTGGAGCGACATTGAGCGCGACGATCAGGGCGGTAAGCAGAGTACGGGGCAACGGCATGAAATCCCTTTCGTGCGACGCCCCTGTCTTCCGCGATGTGGGGGATAAGCCGGTACGGCGCAACCATAAGTTCGATTTTCCGGGCGAAGCCGCTGCGGCCCGGCCGCGGGCGGCGCCCCGGACGCTATGGAAATGGCAAGCTTTCCATGGCATCCCCCGCGCCATGACCAGGCCCGTCGCCGCCATCATCCTTGCCGCGGGCAAGGGCACGCGGATGAAGTCCGACCTTCACAAGGTGCTGCATCCGATCGCCGGGCGGCCGATGCTCGCCCATTTGCTGGCGAGCGTCGCGGAGCTGGGGCCCGCGCGGACCGTGGTCGTGGTCGGCGACAAGAGCGGGCAGGTCGAGCCCCTGGTTGGCGCTTATGGAGGCGTCGTGGTCGTCCAGGAACCGCAGGAGGGCACCGCCCATGCCGTGCGCCAGGCGCAGGTGGCGCTGGCCGGGTTCGAGGGCGACGTGCTGATCCTCTATGCCGACACGCCCTTCGTCACCGCCGCGACGATGCGCTCGATGGTCGCGGGCCTCGCCGGGGTGGAGGGCGCACTCGTCGTCGCCTTCCGGCCCGCCGACCCGAAACATTATGGCCGGATCCTCGCCGAGCCCGGCGGCAGGATCGTCAAGATGGTGGAATATAAGGATGCGAGCGATGAGGAGCGCGCTTTAAGCCTTTGCAATTCCGGGCTGATGGCGGTGCGCTCGGAGGATTTGTGGCCGCTGCTGGCGCGTGTCGGCAACGCCAATGCGGCGCACGAATATTATCTCCCCGACATCGTCATGATCGCGGCGGAGGAGGGCCGCGCTTCGGCGGCGATCGAGGTGCCCGCCGACGAGGTCGCGGGCATCAACAGCCGCGGCGAGCTCGCCGCCGCCGAAGCCGCCTGGCAGGCGCGCCGCCGCCTGTCCTTCATGGACGAGGGAGTCTCCCTGGCCGCGCCGGAGACGGTGTGGTTCAGCCACGACACGCGGATCGGCCGCGACACCAGCATCGAGCCGAACGTCGTCTTCGGCCCCGGCGTCACCATCGGCGAGGGCGTCAGGATCCGCGCTTTCTCGCATATCGAGGGCGCGACGATCGCGGCGGGGGCGCAGATCGGCCCCCATGCGCGGCTGCGCCCCGGCGCCGAGATCGGCGAGGGCGCCAGGGTCGGCAATTTCGTCGAGGTCAAGAACGCGACGCTCGGCAAGGGCGCCAAGGCCAACCATCTCTCCTATCTCGGCGATGCCGATATCGGCGCCGGCGCCAATGTCGGCGCGGGAACGATTACATGCAATTATGACGGCTTCTTCAAATATCGTACGATCATCGGCGCCGGCGCCTTCATCGGCTCGAACAGCGCCCTGGTCGCTCCCGTCACGATCGGCGCGGGCGCGCTGGTCGCCGCCGGCTCGGTGATCACGCGCGACGTTGCCGACGATGCCGTCGCGCTCGCCCGGGCCGCGCAGGTGGAGAAGCCCGGCCGCGCGGCTAAATTCCGCGAAATCATGACAGCCAGAAAGAAGAAACAAAGCTAAGATGTGTGGAATCATCGGAATTGTCGGATCGGCCGAGGCAGCGTCGCGGCTCATGGACGGGCTGAGGCGACTCGAATATCGCGGCTATGATTCGGCTGGCCTGTGCACGATCGTCGACGGCCGGCTCGAGCGCCGCCGCGCCGAGGGCAAGCTCGACAATCTCGCCGCCCGGCTCGCCGCCGAGCCGCTGCCGGGCCATGTCGGCATCGCCCATACGCGCTGGGCGACCCATGGCGCGCCGACGGTCGGCAACGCCCATCCGCACGTCGTCGGCGGCGTCGCCGTCGTCCACAACGGCATCATCGAGAATTTCAAGCAATTGCGCGAGGAAATGCAGGCCAAGGGCCGCGTCTTCGCCAGCGAGACCGATTCGGAGGTCGTCGCCCATCTCGTCGCCGACCGGCTCGAGCAAGGCGAAGGGCCGCGTGAGGCGGTCGCCGCGGTGCTGCCGCGCCTGCACGGCGCCTTCGCGCTGGCGATCCTGTTCCGCGACCATCCCGGCCTGATCGTCGGCGCGCGTTTGGGCGCGCCGCTCACCATCGGCTATGGCGAGGGCGAGAATTATCTCGGCTCCGACGCGCTCGCGCTCGCCGCTCTGACCCGCCGCATCGCCTATCTCGACGAAGGCGACTGGGCGGTGATCACCCACGACAAGGTCGAGATTTTCGACCGCGACAACCATGCGGTCGACCGCGGCACGGTCGAATCGGGCGCCAGCGCGGCGCGCATCGAAAAGGGCAATCACCGCCATTTCATGCAGAAGGAGATTTTCGAGCAGCCCTTGGTCGTCGCGCAGACGCTCGGCTCCTACATCCGGCCGCTCGAGCAGAAGGTGGCGCTGCCGGACATGGATTTCTCCTTCGAGTCGGTGCCGCGCATCACCATCGTCGCCTGCGGCACCTCTTATTATGCCGGCATGGTCGCCAAATATTGGCTCGAGCGCTTCGCCCGGGTGCCGGTCGAGCTCGATATCGCCAGCGAGTTCCGCTACCGCGAGCCGGTGCTCGAGCCGGGCGGCCTCGCGCTCTTCATCAGCCAGTCGGGCGAGACCGCGGACACGCTCGCCGCGCTCCGCCACGCCCGCGCCCGCGGCCAGAAGATCGCGGTCGTGGTCAACGTGCCGACCAGCTCGATGGCGCGCGAGGCGGATCTCTTGCTGCCGACCCATGCCGGCCCCGAAATCGGCGTCGCCTCGACCAAGGCCTTCACCTGCCAGCTCGCCGTCCTCGCCGCGCTGGCCGCCAAGGTCGCCCGCGACAAGAATGTGATGAGCGAGGAGGAGGAGCGCGAAATCGTCCTCCATCTGACCGAGGCCCCGGCCGCGATCAACGCCGCGCTCGCCCATGACGAGGATATCGAGGCGATGGCGCCGCTGATCGCCCGGGCGCAAGACGTGCTCTACATGGCCCGCGGCCAGGATTATCCGCTGGCGCTGGAAGGCGCGCTCAAGCTCAAGGAGATCAGCTACATCCACGCCGAGGGCTATGCCGCGGGCGAGATGAAGCACGGGCCGATCGCGCTGATCGACGACAATGTCCCGATCATCGTCATCGCGCCCTCGGGGCCGCTGTTCGAGAAGACGGTCAGCAACATGCAGGAGGTCCAGGCGCGCGGCGGCAAGGTCGTTTTGATCTCGGACGCCGAGGGCATCGCCCAGGCCGGCGAGAACACCATCGCCACCATCGAGATGCCCAAGGTCCACCCGCTGATCGCGCCCCTGGTCTACGCGGTCCCGGTCCAGCTGCTCGCCTATCACGTCGCGGTGGCGAAGGGCACGGACGTCGACCAGCCCCGCAACCTGGCGAAATCGGTGACGGTGGAATGACCGGCGGCCTGACCATCGCCGCGGCGATCGCCGCCGGCGCGGTCTCGATCATCCTCCTGCTGAAATGGATCATGCGCGTCTCCGAAGCGCGCGGGCGCTTCGGGCAAAGCGGCGTCGGCGTCGGCGTCGGCATCGACGGCGCCGGCACCGGCGGGTGGGCCGGCGGGAGTGGGGATTGCGGCGTTGGCGGCGACGGCGGCGGGAGCTGCGGCGGGGATTAGCCCTGCACGGGCGCCGCCACCCGCCTCCGCGCCGGTTCGACAAATATTAACCATCGGCTGCCATTACGGAGCCGTTATGAGCACCGATGCCCTGCTCTGGATCTGCACCTTGCTGTTCGCGGCGACGATGCTGATCCTCTCGGCCATGCGCCACGCCGAGGCGGTCGAAGCGGCCGCCGACGGTGCGCCCGACGACGGCGAGATCGCCCAGGGCGGCTGATCCCCGCAACCGACCCACCCCGTCGCGCCTTTCCGTTTTTTCAAAAAAAGGCCGCCCCGGCCTTTGGAGGAGCACCGGGGCGGCAGGGCCCTCGAGCGGACGAATGCCGAGGGTTCAGGGAGAAGGTTGCCGGCGGCCGTTCAGGCGGCGCGGGCGATGCGCTGGGGGACGTGGTCGCGGCCCCGGTAGAGGGTCGGCATCGGCGGGCCGTCCTTCGTGTCGCGGGCCTCCTGGGCGGCGCCGCGCGCGAGCATCGCCATGCGTTCGAACAGGCTGGGGCTGTGCGTCGTGACGATCGCGGCGGCGGCCGGCGCTTCCGGCGCGAACGGATCCACCATCGCGACCTCGCCGGCGCCCGCCGGCGCGACCAGGACCAGCTCGCGCTCCACGGTGAGCAGCAATTCGTCGTCCTCGATTCCGGTCTCGGGCGGCGCGAGCGGCAGCGCCACCTGCTCGGGCACCCTGAACGCGGGCGCGAAGACCGGCGCCCGGACCGCCGTCGTGGCGGTCGCCGGCTGCTTGACCGGCGCCGCGGCGGGCAAGATCGGAGCGGCGGCCGCGATGTCCTGCGCGGCATCGATGCCGGTCGCGACCACGGAGACGCGGATCCGCCCGGCCAGCGCCTGATCGAAGGCCGAGCCCCAGATGATGTCGGCGTCGGGATCGACCAGCGCCTTGATGTGGCTCGCCACCTCGTCGACCTCCATCAGCAGCATGTCGTCGCCGCCGGTGATCGAGATGATCAGGCCGCTCGCGCCCTTCAGCGCCTCGTCGAGCAGGGGATTGGCGATCGCCTGCTGGGCGGCGCGCAGCGCGCGGTCCTCGCCGCACGCTTCGCCGGTGCCCATCATCGCCCTGCCCGGATTGGCCATGATCGTGCGGACGTCGGCGAAATCGAGGTTGATGAGGCCGGGCTGGACCATCAGATCGGTGATTCCGCGCACGCCCTGCTGGAGCACGTCGTCGGCGAGGTCGAACGCCGCCTTGAAGGTGGTCGCCGCGCTCGAGACCCGGAACAGATTCTGGTTGGGGATGACGATCAGGGTGTCGACATGCTTTTCGAACTCGTCGAGGCCGGCCTCGGCGATCGCCGCGCGGCGGCGGCCCTCGAACGCGAACGGCTTGGTGGCGACCCCGACGGTGAGGATGCCCTTGGCGCGCGCCGCCTCGGCGATGACCGGCGCGGCGCCGGTGCCGGTGCCGCCGCCCATGCCGGCGGCGACGAAGCACATATGCGCGCCCTCCAGCATGTCCTCGATCTCGGCGAGCGATTCCTCGGCGGCGGCCTTGCCGATCTCGGCGCGCGATCCGGCGCCGAGCCCCTCGGTCGTCATTCGCCCCAGCTGGAGGATGCGGTCGACCGGCGAGGCCTGGAGCGCCTGCGCGTCGGTATTGGCGACCACGAAGGTGACGCCCTTGAGGCCGTTCAACATCATGTTCGCGACCGCGTTGCCGCCGGCGCCGCCGACTCCGATCACGGTGATTCGGGGGTGCAATTCTTCGATTCCGCTTGCCAGTTCGATCATGTCCGCGTCCTCCGTCAGCCCGCGAAAAAATAGCGGGCCCGATCCAAGAAGCAGGTCATATGGCCGGGATGGTTAAAGCGGCTATTGGGTGAAAATACGCTATCCTTGCAGCGCCCTTAAGACGGGGCAGAGTATGAATACGGTCTGGTATAAATACGTCCTCGCCGACGCCCGCGCCCGTCCGCTAACAAAATGGTTAACGGCGACCGTGGGTCCCAAAAGGCTAAAGATCAATGATCGATCATCCATTCATCGGGAACGCTTATTGCGCGGTCGACGGCGCCGGACGGCTGACGCTGCCGCCGTTCGTGCGCAGCGCGCTGTCGCGCCGCTCCGATGCGCGGCTGATCTTCGTCGGCTGCCACGACAGCGACCCCTGCCTGGTCGGCTACGACCGCTCGTTCGCGCGCACCCTCGCCATGGATTGCCGGCGGCTGCGGATGCGGGCCGAGCCCGGCGCCGACGGCCAGTGGAACGCGCGGGTTCGCCGCGCCTTCGGCTTCGTCGAGCAGGTCGAGATCGACACTCGCGGCAAGGTGACTTTGCCGCCGATGATGCTGCGCCGCGCCCGCATCGAGAGCGGCGCGCTCGTCATCGGCACCGGCGGCGCGTTCGAGATCTGGAATCCGCAGCAGGCGCTCGACGCCGGCGATCCGGACCTTCGCGAGCTCGCCGCCTTCCACCTCGATTTCCGCAAAGCAGCGTGAGGACCATGACGATGAGCAAATCCTGCGGCGACGGCAAGCATGTCGCCTTGGCGCGGCCGGTCCGCAACCAGGGCTTCGAGTTCGGCCGCTGCCGAAAATGCGGCCGCGACCTGGTCCGGTCCCGGCGCGCCTGGCGCACCGTGCCGGCGGGCTTCCGCGTGGTCTGGCGGCGCGAGCCGCCCGGTGCGGGGCAAGCGAGCGCGGCGCAATTGAAGCTGAAGCTGGACTTCCCGGACAGCCGGCTTTCGGCCGCCTCCGGACGCCCCCAGCCGCGGCTCGCGATCGCGGTCGATCTCGTCGTGCTCGGCGTGCGCGGCCTGGCCGCGGCGATCGCCGAGCGGACGCGGCTCTGGCTTAGGACGCGACCGCAGCGACGGGTCGCGATCGCCGGAGCGCTGGGGCCGCCGGCGGGCTGAACCGCCCTTTTTTCGCGGGTATTTGTACGTTTCGCGGGGAATACGGAATTTCGTCGCACGCCTGTTTCGCCGATGAGCCATTCTTTGAATGGGGGATCGGAAGATGGAAATGGCGCTATTTGGCCCGCTGACGCGGCCGGGCGCGCGACCGGAGCAGGCGGATGGCGACCCGGACGGGGCGCGGTCGACGCCGGCCTCGCTGGTGCTGGCAGAGCTGCTCAGGACCTGCTCGCCCCACCTCGCCGCCCAGCTCGCGCGGGTCGGCCGGATGAGCGAAAAGCTCGCCCGGCGGCTCGGCCTCGCCGACTCCGAGGCCCGCGAGATCGGCCGCGCCGGGGCGCTGCACGACATCGGCATGGCGTTCCTGCCCGAGGATCTGCTCGACCAGGCCGGCCCGCTCAGCCTGCGCGAGAAGGAACTCGTCGATCGCCACGGCCTGTGCGGCCGGGAGCTGCTGCAAATGGCGGGCGGCCCGGCTCACGCCCTCGCCGCCAGCGTCGCGCTGGAGCATCATGAGCGCTGGGACGGCAGCGGTTCTCCCTCCGGCCTGGCCGGGGAGGAAATTTGCCTCGCCGCCAGGATCGTCGCGGTCTGCGCCGGCTATGACGGCTTGCGGCACCCGCGCTGGGGCCGGGCGGCGCTGGATCATGACCGCGCGCTCGCTTTGCTCCTCCACGGCGGCGAGCCGGGCCGCGCGACCGCCTTCGACCCGGCGGTGGTCGCGGCCTTCGTGCGCCACGGCCCGGAATTCCAAGGGGTTGCCGAAGCGTGACCGACTGGTGGCATTTCGGCCTCGCATTGCTGGGCGCCGGCCTGATCCTCTTCATCGCCTGGCGCCTGTTCGCCAAAGCGAGCGCGATCAGCGCGCGCGCCGCCGACGCGGCGGAATATCGCGCGATCTTCCACAGCGCGGTCGAGGCGATGGCGGTGATCGACGCCGCCGGCACCGTCCAGTCCGTCAATCCCGCGGTCGAGCGGGTCTTCGGCTATGCGCCGGAGGAGCTGATCGGCGGCAATATCATAATGCTGATGCCGCTCGAAATCGGCGGCGACCATGACGACCATCTCAGCCGATACCGCCAAACCGGCATCAGGGCGGTCATCGGCATCGGGCGCGAGGTCACCGGCCGGCGCAAGGACGGCAGCGTCTTCCCGCTCGATCTTTCGGTGGCCGAATGGCAGCGCGGCGGCGAAACCTTCTTCACCGGCATCATGCGCGACATCAGCGCCCGCCACGCCGCCGAATCGAAGTTGCGCGCGAGCGAGGAAAGGCTGCGGCTGCTCCAGCATGAATTCGATCACCTCGCCCGGGTCAACGAATTCGGCGAGATGGCCGAGGCGATCGCGGACGAGATCAACCAGCCGCTGACCGCGATCGTCAATTATCTGAGCGTCGGCCTGTTCGCCGCCGGGGAGGATGGCGACGGGGAGGCGGAACAGCTGATGCGGCAGGCGACCGAACAGGCCCTGCGCGCCGGCGACATGGTCCGGCGGATTCGCGAGTTCGTCAATTACGGCCATGGCGTCAGGACGGTGTGGCGCGCCGACGGTCTCGTCGATTCGGCGATGGCGCTCGCGCTCGTCGACGCCCGCTCGAGCGGCATAATCGTCGAGCGGGAGGCCGGCGCCGGCGACGCCCTGGTCGAGGTCGATTCGGCGCAGATTCGCCAGGTGCTGGTCAATTTGCTCCGCAATGCCGTCGAAGCGATGGCGGACAATGACTCGCCCGGCGAGGCGCGGGTGACGATTTCCACCGATTTGCGGCCCGACGGCGCGGTCGAATTCGCCATTTCCGACTCCGGCCGGGGCCTCTCGCCGGAGGTGCGCGAAAAGCTCTTTCAGCCCTTTTTCACCACCAAGGCCAACGGGATGGGCCTCGGCCTGTCGGTCTGCCGCCGGCTGATCGAAGCGCATGGCGGCACGATCGAGGCAGGCAGCGCGCCCGGCGCCGGCGCCACGTTCCGCTTCCAATTGCCCCGATTCGGTGCGAGTTCAGACCTGTTATTCTCCCCGCATTGTTAACCCTTGCCGCTATGTGTATCGTCGCTGCGTCTAGGGGCGTAGTGCCATGGCAGATAGTTATGTGATTGCGATTGTCGACGACGACGACGCCGTGAGACATTCAACCGCCGGTCTTTTGCAGCGCGCGGGCCATCGGGTGGATTCATTCACCGGGGGAGCGGAATTTCTTGCATCGAACTTGCCCGGAGAGCTGGATTGCGTCCTGCTCGACATGCGCATGCCGGGCGTGGACGGCCTCGCGGTGATGCGCGCGCTCGTCGAACGGGAAATACCGCTGCCGATCCTGGTGCTGACCGGCCATGGCGACGTGCCGATGGCGGTCGAGGCGATGCGGCTCGGCGCCATCGACTTCCTCGAAAAGCCCTATCCGCCGGCCGCTTTGTTCGACGCGATCATGCGGGCCTGCAGCGCGCCGCCGCCCGCGGCGAGCGTCGCGCCCGTCAACAAGCAGGCGCAGGCCAAGGTCGCGGCGCTTTCCGACCGCCAGCGCGACGTCCTGCGCGGCATCCTCAAGGGCCAGCCCAACAAGATCATCGCCTGGGAGCTGGGCCTTTCGATCCGCACCGTCGAGACCTACCGCGCGCAGATGCTCGAGAAGCTCGGCGTCCGCGGCACCGCCGAGGCCGTGCGCCTGGCAATCGCGGCCGGGCTCGGCGACGGCGCCACCGCCGGCTAGGGCCGACGCCGGGAATCGTTCCGTCCGCGGCCGGGCAGGGATCGTCGCAAAGGTGGCGCACCCAAGAGGATTCGAACCTCTGGCCTCTGCCTTCGGAGGGCAGCGCTCTATCCAGCTGAGCTATGGGTGCCTGGGCCCTGGAGGCGGGGCATTAGCAAAGGGCGGCGGGAGGGACCAGCCCCATCTTGGCGCCGGGGCCGATCAGGCGGCCGCCGCGGCATCGGCCGGCGGCGGGGTCTTCGGCTTGAACCGGCACAAGTCGCGCACCACGCAGCGCCAGCATTCGGGCTTGCGCGCCTTGCAGACGTAGCGGCCGTGAAGGATCAGCAGATGGTGCGCGGTGGCGCGATAGGGCGGCGGCGTCGCCCGGTCGAGCCCGGCCTCGACCTGCCCGACGTTCTTGCCCGGCGCCAGGCCGGTGCGGTTGGCGACTCGGAAGACATGGGTGTCGACCGCGAAGGTCTCCGCCCCGAAGGCGACGTTCATCACCACGTTGGCGGTCTTGCGGCCGACGCCGGGCAGGCTCTGCAGCGCGTCGCGGTCGGCGGGGACTTCGCCGCCATAGCGGTCGATCAAAGCCTGGGAGAGGGCGATGACGTTCTTCGCCTTCATGTTGAACAGGCCGATCGTCTTGATGTGCTGCTTCAGCCCGGCCTCGCCGAGCGCGAGCATCTGCGCCGGCGCCGTCACCCTGGCGAACAGATCCCGCGTCGCCCGGTTCACCCCCGCGTCGGTCGCCTGCGCCGAGAGCACGACCGCGACCAGCAGCGTATAGGTGTTGACCGACTGAAGCTCGGTCTCGGGCGCCGGAATCCGGTCGGCGAGCCGGCGGTAGAATATGGCGATGTCGGCTTTCTTCATCGCACCGCGCATGTCCGAGCGCCCACGACTTGTCAAAGCCGCTCCGGCGCCGGCGGCGGAGGGCCGGTGGCCCCGTCGCCGGCCGGGAATCGCGCGGGCTCAGAATGACGCGTTGATGATGATCTCGCAGCTCAGCGGCGGCCAGGTGCAGCGGATCCTGATGCGGACCAGTCGGACCTGTTCGATCTGTTGCCGGCGCAATTGGCTCGCCCAGGCCCGCAGCCTTTCGACCCGATTCTGGTCCGCGGCCGGGAGCGCGCGCACGCCTATCGAACGGCCGCGACGGTTCGTGACGGTCACGGCCACGCCATCGTCGCCGCGGCTCGCCTGGGCGCCGACGGCAGCCGTCATCGTCCCGGGAACCGTGCCCGAGGTCGCGCAAAGCGCAGCTGCGCATGCGAGAGCGATTGTCTTTTTCGACATTGGAGACCCTTTCTTTCTCAAGGATGAAAGCAGTCGCCTCTGGAAGCAGGGTTGCTCCCAAAGATACAAGCCTCCCCCAAATGGCAGACTAACCATGATGATGGTCTTTATTTACAGAAATTCAACAGAATTGATTCTTGGATGAATCAATAGGGATTGGAGCATTTATTGCAAACAAGTGTGAGGTGTTTCACAACGACTCGGAAAGGACATGAACCCGACGGCCCCGGTCAGATCAGCCAATGCCGAGCACGTCCGCCATCGTGTAGCGCCCGGCGGGCTTGTCCCGGAGCCAGAGCGCCGCCCTGACCGCGCCCCTGGCGAAGATCGCCCGGCTTTCGGCGCGGTGGCCGAGCTCGATGCGCTCGCCGTCGCCGGCGAAGACGACGAGATGGTCGCCCGCGACCGAGCCGCCGCGCAGCGAGGCATAATAGATGCCGCCTTCCTCGCGCTGGTGCGGCTCCTCGCGCATCCGGTCGAAATGGTTCTTCTCGATGTTGCTCGCCGCGCCGCGGCCGATATTGGCCGAGGCGCCGAGCAGCAAAGCGGTGCCCGACGGGCTGTCCAGCTTGTGGCGGTGGTGCGTGTCGAGGATCTCGATGTCCCAGTCGGGCCCGAGCCGCCGCGCCGCGTCCTCGACCAACGCGCGCAGCAGGTTGATGCCGAGCGAGGTGTTCGCGGTCTGGACGATGGCGATCCCGGCCGCCGCCGCGTCGATCGCCGCATGATGCTCCGGCTTGAGCCCGGTCGTGCCGATCACGAGCGGTTTGCCGGCCCCGACGGCGGCGTCGAGATGGGCCTGGAGCGCGTCGGGCGCGGTGAAATCGACCAGCACGTCGCTCGCCGCGGCCAGCGCCTCGCCGGCGACGCCGCCCTCGACATCCGTGCCGCCCGCAATGGTCGCGCCGGCTTCGGCCGCCGCCTCGGCGATGGCGCGGCCCATCCGTCCGCGCGCGCCCAATATGCCGATGCTCGTCATCACCGCTTCATGGGCGAGGCGGCTGCGCGCCGCAAGCGGAACAGGCGCGGGCCGCCCGCGTTGGGCCGCCAACAATCAGGGAGAAACGACATGGCCGATCGTGACAAGGAAGTGATCGTGACCGAGGGGGACGGCGGCTCCGGTTTCGGGATGCTCGCAGGCATAATCCTCGTGCTGGCGGTGCTCGCCATCCTGTTCTTCGTGTTCAAGGACCGCATTCTGGGCGGCAGCGACACCAACATCAAGGCGGACGTCAAGGTCGAAGGGCCAGCGAAGGGCAACTAGCCCGCGCCGTCGAGGTGCCGCAGCCAGCGCTGCCGCGCCCATTCGCTGATCAGCGCGTCGGCGGCGCGGCGTTCCGCGCTGCCGGCGGGCAGATCGGCATAAAGCGTGCGCCGGCCGCTGGCGCTGTCCCAGACCGTCTCCTGGAAGAAGTCGAAGACGATCCGCCGGCCCTGGCCGTCGACCGTGCCGATCGCGCCAGGCCGGTCGAGGCTGCCGAGGAACTGGAAGACCGTGCGGCCGCTCGGCGGCGCCACGCCTGTCTGGCCGCCGGCAGCGGCGAGGATGATCGCGCGCATGTCGTCAAGGCCGACCACGTCGGGCATCGCCACGTTGGGCGCGCTCAGGATGAACGGGATCCGGGTCTGCTGCTCGTTGAGCATGTGGCCGTGGCCGAGGAAGCCGTCGTCGAACAGGGATTCGCCATGGTCGGCGGTGACCACGATGATGCTGTTGTCGAGGACGCCGAGGCGCCGCAGCCGCTCGATCAGCGCGCCGATCAGCCGGTCGTTATAGGCGATCGCGTTCCAATAAGTGTGGGCGACGCGGTCGCGATTGGCGGCGCCGATCTCGCCGCGGGCGATCGGCTCGCCCGGCAGGATGCGGTCCATGCCGGGAGTGAAATAAGGGAAATGCGCCGATTGCAGGTTGAAATAGAGGAAATGCGGCCGCTGCCAAGCCTCCGGGCGGCCGAGCCGCCGGTCGAACTCGCGCAGCAGGATCCGGCCGTCGATATTGACCGAGCCCTGCGCGGCGAAGGCGCCGGAGCGCTCGTCCTTCAACATCGTGCCGTCGACGAAGATGCCGCCGCGCCGCAGGCCGACGAGCGCGGCGGTGCCGCCGAAATCCTCGGCCTGGCCGGAGAAGGTTCCGACCTCATAGCCGTTGGCGAGGAAATCGCGGACCAGCGACTGGCGGTCGTCGGTCGGCGCGAGCTTGCCGCTGAACAAAGACTGGAGCGAATCGGTGGTGAAGCCGACATGCGAATAAGCGCGGCGGGCGGCGCTGCCCCGCGCCGCCAGCGCGTCGAGAACCGGCGTCAGCGGCCGTCCGTCGACCCGGCGGCCGATGCCGTCGGCCCGCGTGCTTTCGAGCACGATCAGGATGACGTTGGGCCGGCGGCCGGCGATGATCGCGCGCGCGGGCCGGGTCGCCTCGCCTGAGAAGACGAAATCGCCGCCCAGCCCGTCCTGATCGATGCCGTCGCCCGGAATGTCGAGCGCGTAGGGATGGCGGCTGCCGTCGAACGGCTGGCCGTCGAGCGGGAAGGAGAAGAGGCTGTAGCCGTCGCGGTCGAAGTCGGTCGCCTGCTCGAGCAAGGTGGTGATGACCAGGGCGCTGTTGAACCGGCTCAGTGCCGCGCGGGCATCGTCGACCCGGTCGACCGCGAACAGGACCAGAGGCGTCGCGCCAAGCAGCAGAGCGAGCTGCCGGCCGCTCAGCCGCCAATGATCGGGCAAAGGCGCCGCCGCGCGCCAGCGCTTGCGGAAGACGAAGCGCACCGCTGCGTAGAAGACCAAAGCCGCGCCGCTTACGATCAGCATCAGCCCGGCCTCGCTCAACGAATAAAGCAAGGCATCGGCGAGGCTGCCGCCGCCGAGGTTGCGGACGATCTGGAAGCTCATCGCGTCGCTGAAGAAGGCGAGCGCCTGATATTTGCCGATCAGCAGCGCGAGCGCGCCGCCGCCGACGAAGAAGGCGAAGTTGAAGTGGAAGAGCGGGCCGTCCGGCCGCTTGCGGTGCAGCCGGCGCATGAGCCGGTAGAGGAGGAGGAACATGACCGCCTGGCAAAGCAGCAGGCCGAGCAGGAAGGTGCCGATTTCGAGCGGATTGTCGAGCGGCCGCGACTGCCCGAAGCCGCCGGCGAAGATCGCATATTTGCGCTCGGCGAGCAGCAGCTCGACGATCGAAGTGACCAGGATCACTCCAGGCAAGGTGAACCGCGCCGCGCCCGCCCAGTTGACGCGCAGCTTGGTCCGTTGCGGTAAAGCGGCGAGCTCGGCCGACATGCGGCGGCTCATAGCGGCGAGAGCTTAAGACTCGGTTGTGTCCGGGAGGCGAGGCTCTAAGCTTCGCCGATGCGCGGGAGAGGCAATATCATGATCCTGACCGGTGCCGGCATGTCTGCCAGGTGGCCTCGGCTACCGGATTGCTTCCGGCACCGCTAGGAGTCGCCCATGCGCTTCATTTCAACCCTTCTGTTCACCGTGATCGGCATCGTGATCGGATGGGCGGTGACCAACGTCGCGAACGCGCCGGCCGGTGTCGAGAACGGCGACCTGCTCACTGCGGCTGCGGCCTTCGCGGGCGTCCTCATTGCCGTGTGGGGCTCCATCTTCGCGAGCTACGTCGAACGGCGGAACCGCCAGCGGGACGACGACAAGCTGCTTCGTGAGGCCCTTCGAGAGCTTCTCGGCACGATCATGTCGATCAAGAACGCGCCGGAAATTCCGGGCCCGCTCGAAGAGCGCCAAGCCACCATCGTCGCCCTGCACGAGCGCTTGGAGACCGCGCGCGAGCTTCTTAAATACGTGCGGGCCACCGCAAAGATTCGCGATACGGCCACATGGGGACGGCTCTGGAACATTGAGAAGAAGATCGGCGAGCACGACGCCATGCTTCAGAACGAGGCCAATTGGGTGGCGGGCGAGCACCTTACCGAGCACATTCTCGAAATCCATTTTGCCCGGACGGCCGACTTTGCCGACACGATCATGCCGTTGCTCGGCGAGGCCATCAAAGGGCTCAAATAGGCGAAGGCGCGCCCATGGGCCGAAGATCGATTTGGCAGGGCTGGCGTTGATTTCCTGCTCACGCCAACCGGGCCAGGACAACTCTCAAGTCAGAGCGGGACCGGGGACGGCCAATGGCGCCCGTATCGCGCTTCGCGAGATTTGGGATCATCCCATACGCCGCTACAAGACGCTCGCAGCATGCAGCCCGCAAACGTAAAGCGGAGTTAGATGAGCGTGAAAGAAATCAGCAACATCGTCATCCTCACCGGCGCCGGGATCTCCGCCGAATCCGGTCTCGCCACCTTCCGGGGGCCTGACGGCCTGTGGGAGGGGCACCGCGTCGAGGACGTGGCGACGCCGGAGGCATTCGCGCGGGATCCCGATCTGGTCCACGCCTTCTACGACGCCCGCCGCGCCAATCTGGCGCGGGTCCAGCCCAATGCGGCGCACGCGGCGCTGGCGCGGCTCGATGCGGCATGGCCGGGCGGCTTGCTGATCGTCACCCAGAATGTCGACGATCTACACGAGCGCGCCGGCGCGCGGCGGCTGCTCCATATGCACGGCGAGCTCACCTCCGCCTGGTGCCGCGCCTGCGACGCGCGGATGGCATGGACGGGGGACATGGGCCACGGTCCCGCCTGCCTGGGCTGCGGCAAAGCGGGCGGCCTCAGGCCCGACATCGTCTGGTTCGGCGAGATGCCCTACGAGATGGACCGGATCGACCGCGCGCTGATGGAGGCCGATTTGTTCGTCTCGATCGGCACGTCGGGCAACGTCTACCCCGCCGCCGGCTTCGTGCAGACCGCGCGCTATGTGGGGGCGCGGACGCTGGAGATGAACCTGGAGCCGAGCCTGGGCTCCTATCTGTTCGACGAAAGCCGGACGGGAAAGGCGGGAGAGTTGGTACCGGCCTGGGTGGAGGAGACGCTGAATGATCGAGGGTAGTTGCCATTGCGGCGCGGTTCGCCTCAGCCTTGCGGAGGCTCCGGCCGACCTCGGCAGCTGCAACTGCTCCCTATGTCGCCGCATCGGCGGCCTTTGGGGCTATTACCGGCCGGACCAGGTCGTCTTCCGCGATCCGGACGGACGGCTTGCCGGCTATGTCCAGGGCGATGCGACCCTGACCTGCTGGCACTGCGCGCAATGCGGCTGCACGACCCATTGGTCGCCGCGCGATCCCGCGCTGGAGCGGATGGGGGTCAATCTGCGCCTGTTCGACCCCACAATCTGGGAGAAGCTGCCCCGCCGGCTCATCGACGGCGCAAGCTGGTAGGGCTCACTCCACCCAATCCAGCCCGATCTCGCGATAGAGCCCGCGGTCCTCCTCCCATTTCGGGCTGACCTTGACGTGGAGGAAGAGGTGGACCTTGCGGCCCAAGGCGGCGGAGAGCTCGGCGCGGGCGGCGGCGCCGATTTCCTTGATGCGGGTGCCGCCTTTGCCGAGCACGATCGCCTTCTGGGTGTCGCGGCCGACCAGGATCTGCTGGTGGATCACGACCGAGCCGTCCTTGCGCTCCTCATATTTCTCGGTCTCGACGGCGCTCGCATAAGGCAGCTCGGCGTGGAGCTGGAGGTAGAGCTGCTCGCGGGTCACTTCGGCGGCCATCATCCGGTCGGTGGCGTCGGAGACCTGGTCCTCGGGGAAATGCCACGGCCCCTCCGGCACCCGCGCCGCCAGCGCCGCCTTGAGCTCGGGGACGCCGTCGCCGGTCGTCGCCGAGACCATATAGATGTCCTCGAAGTCCGCGCGGGTCCCGGCCAAAGCAATCAGGGTGAGAAGATCCTCCTTCTTCACCAGATCGACCTTGTTGAGGATGAGCAGCTTCGGCTCCGGCCGGTCCTTGAGCCGGTCGAGCATGGCGCCGACGCCGCGCTTGAGGCCGCTCGACGAATCGACCACCAGAGCGATCAGGTCGGCGTCCTGCGCGCTGCCCCAGGCGGCGGCGACCATGGCGCGGTCGAGCCGGCGCTTGGGCTCGAAGATGCCGGGCGTGTCGGTGAGCAGGATCTGCGCCTCGCCGAGGATCGCGATCCCCATCAGCCGCGTCCGCGTGGTCTGCGCCTTGGGGGTGACGATGGCGACCTTCTGGCCGACCAAAGCATTGACCAGGGTCGACTTGCCCGCATTGGGCGCGCCCACGACGGCGACCGTGCCGAAGCGCCGGCTCATGCCAATTTCTCGAGCAGGGCCTCGGCGGCCGCGGTTTCCGCGTCCTGCTTGGTCAGGCCCTCGGCGCTCGCCTCGCCGACATTCCTGATCGAGACCGTGACGACGAAGGTCGGCGCGTGGTGCGGGCCCGAGCGGCCGACCAGGGCATAAGCGGGGGGCTTGCGGTCATTGGCCGCCGCCCATTCCTGGAGCGCGGACTTGGGATGTTTGGGCGCATGATCGCGGCTGTCGACCCGGCCCGCCCAGGCGGCGCGGATGAAGCCGCGCGCCGCCTCCAGCCCGCCGTCGAGCCAGAGCGCGCCGATCAGGGATTCGACGGTGTCGCCAAGGATGTTGTCGCTTTCGAAGGCGCCGTCGGAAAGCGCCTGCTTGCCGAGCCGCATATGCTGGGCGACCCCGATCTCGCGGCCGATCTCGGCGCAGGTGCCGCGCGAGACGAGCACGTTCAGCCGGCGCGACAATTTGCCTTCGGGCTCGTCGGGAAAGAGGCCGTAGAGCCAGTCGGCGATGGTGAAGCCGAGCACCCGATCGCCGAGGAATTCGAGCCGCTCATAATTGTCCTCGTTCAGGCTCGAATGGGTCAGCGCCCGTTCGAACAGGCTAAGATCGGCCGGCCGGTGGCCGAGCGTCGCCTGCAGCCAGGCCTCGAGCGCCGCCATCAATAGGTCTCGAAGATCCGGCTCCAGCGTGCGGCCGTGACCCAGGTCCAGGGCAGCAGCCATTGCGCCGAACCGTCGGTCGACCAGAAGCCGACCAAAGCGCGGCCCAGCACATTGTCGATCGGCAGCAGGCCGACGCCGCGCTGCTCGGTGGGGAAGCGGCTGTCCATCGAATCGTCGCGATTGTCGCCCATGACGAACAAATGGCCGGCCGGGACGGTGATTTCGGCGAAGGTGTCGCCGGCGCTGTCGGGAGTCTGGTCGATCACGTCGTAGCTGCGCCCGCCCGGCAGGGTCTCGCGGAAGCGCTGATAGACGCAATTCTGCTGGCCGTCCGCGGCCGTCTCCACGCGCGCGCCCGGCTCGGGCCTTCTCCGCCCCTCGGCGCGGCCGCACGGGCTGTTCGGGCTGATCGGCAGGATGAAGGGCTCGGTCAGCTGGCGCTGCACCGGGGTGCCGTTGAGGATCACCTGGCCTTCGCGCACCGCGATCCTGTCGCCGGGCAGGCCGATCACCCGCTTAACATAATCCTCGTTCGCCTGGCCCGGAAAGCGGAAGACGACGATGTCGCCGCGCTCGGGGACCCCGCCGACCATGCGCCCCTCGAAGTTGAACGGAGCGAAGGGGAAGGAATAGCGCGAATAGCCATAAGGCCATTTCGCCACGAACAGATAATCGCCGATCAGCAGGTTCGGCATCATCGAGGCCGAAGGGATGCTGAACGGCGCGAACAGGAAGGTCCGGATCAGCACCGCGCCGATGAACAGATAGAGGATGAAGCGCAACGTGCCCCACCAGGTCTCCTCCTTTTTCGGCTTTGCCGGCTTAGCGGCCGGGGCGGCGGCGGCGGGCGATTCCGTCGCCGCGGGCGGCTCCGGCGGCGCGGAGGCTGAGGGCTGGGTGGCGGGCACGTCGTCCATGGATTTGCTTTCGCTCGTGGATTCCGCCCGGTCAAGCGGCCCCTTCGTGCGGCCTATATCGGCGTTCGTCCGCGAGGTTCAAAGGCAGGCCGCGAAAAAACCGGCGAGCCAGATCGTCGTCGCCTGGTCCCGCCACAGCCACAGGCCCAAAGCGAGCACGGGCAGCGGCGCGAACGGCGCGAACCAGAGGCGTGCGTTCCTCATACCGGCCGCAAGCGCGCGACCGGCGCGTCGCGGATCGGCAGGTGGATGAAAGCGGCGAACAGGGCCAGCACGATCCAGGCCGCCCAGGCGGCGTCGTAGGACCCGGTCCGGTCGTAGAACCAGCCCGCCGCCCAGGCGCCGAAGAAGCTGCCGACCTGGTGGGAGAGGAAGACGATGCCGTAGAGCGTCGAAAGATAGCGCACCCCGAAAATCTGCCCGACCAGGCCGCTGGTCAGCGGCACCGTGCCGAGCCACAGGAAGCCCATCGCCGCCGCGAAGATAAGAGCGGTCAGCGGCGTCAGCGGCAATATCAGGAAGGCCGCGATCACCACGCCGCGCGCCGCATAGAGACCCGCCAGCACATGATGCTTGCGCCAGAAATCGCCCGACAGGCCGAACAGGTAGGAGCCGAAAATGTTGAACAGGCCGACCAGGGCGAGCGCGCTCGCGCCGATGCCGAGGCCCAGCCCCTTGTCGGCGAGATAAGCGGGGAAATGGGTGGCGATGAAGGCGATGTGAAAGCCGCAGACGAAGAAGCCGGCGTTGAGCAGCCAGAAGCTGCGATGGCGGCCGGCCTCGGCCAAGGCCTCCTTCAGCGACTGGCGCGGGCCTTCCCCGGCAAGCGCGGCGGGCCGGCCGGCGACGCCCATCGCCAGCACCGCGCAGATCGCGACCATGCCGGCAAGGACGATCAGCGCGATATGGTAGCCGAAATCACTGAGCAGCCGAGCCGCCGCCGGCACCACCAGGAACTGGCCAAGCGAGCCGCCGGCGGTGACGATGCCGAAAGCGAGCGAACGCCGCTCCGCCGGCACCACCCGGCCGACCGCGCCGAGCACGACCACGAAGGTCGTCCCCGCCAGCGCCACGCCGACCAGGAAGCCGAAGGTGAGATGCAGGCCGAAGGCGCTGCCGGCCCAGGCCGCGCCGAGCAGGCCGAGCACGTAAAGCATGGTGCCCGCGAGCACGACGCGCCCGGCGCCGTGGCGGTCGCCGAGCGCGCCGACGAAAGGCTGCGCGAGGCCGAAGACGAGATTGCCGATGGCGATGGCGAGGCCGAAGCTCTCGCGGCCGATGCCGAGCCCGATGCTCATCTGCGGCAGGAACAGCCCGAAGGCCTGCCGCACCCCCATCGCCAGCGTGACGATGAAGGCAGCGCAGGCGATCACCACCCAAGGGCGTTTCATCGTCATGCCTTGAGGCCCTCGACCCGGTCGAGCAGCGCGAACAACGCGTCGCGGTCGGGCCCGAGCGCGGCCGCGACCTTCGCTTGCGCTTCCTCCCAGAGCGGCTGGCCGCGCCGCATCGCGGCGCGCGCCGCCGGCGTCACCGCGACGATCCGCGCGCGCTGGTCCTTGCCCGTCGAGGAGGCGACTAAGCCGGCTTTCTCGAGCGGCGCCAGGGTGCGGTTGAGCGTCGTGCGGTCGTAGCCGGCAGCCTCGGCCAATGCGGTCAGCGAGCAGGGTCCGGCGCGCTGCAGCATCCTCAAGAGCGAGAATTGCGCCACCGTGAAGCCGGCAGGCGCCAGCGCCTCGTCGTAAAGGCCGCTGACGATCCGCGCGGAGCGGCGCAGCTTGTTGCAGGCGCAGAGCGTGTCGAGCATATGCGTGTATATGCACGCATTGGGAAGAAGGTCAAGAATAGCAAGGCATCGTCGTCCCGGCGCAGGCCGGGATCCCAGCGCGGAGAGTCACCGAGTTCTTCTCCCATGAGATCCCGGCCTGCGCCGGGGTGACGGGTGGAACTATGCACGGCCCTCCTGCATCCCTAGATACACCCCCGACATGACCGAAAGCGCCTGGACCCGCCTCGAAGCCGCGCCGCCGATGCCGCTCGCCGACCTGTTCGCGGCCGAGCCCGATCGGCTCGACCGCTTCGTCGTCGAGGAAAGCGGCATCCTGTTCGATTTCTCCAAGACCCATTTGAGCCGCTTCCATCTCGCCGCCTTTCTCGATCTCGCCCAGGAGAGCGGCCTCGCCGCGCGCCGCGACGCGATGTTCGCTGGCGACATCGTCAACCCGGCCGAGGGCCGCGCCGCCGAGCACACGGCCGAGCGGGGGCAGGGGGCGGCCGCCAGCGTCGCCCGCGCCGCCGGCCTCCACGCCCGCATGCGCGCGCTGATCGACGCGATCGAGGCCGAGGCGTTCGGCCCCGTCCGCCACATCCTCCACATCGGCATTGGCGGCTCTGCCCTGGGCCCGAAGCTGCTGATCGACGCGCTCGGCCGGGGCGCCGGCCGCTACGATGCCGCGATCGTCTCCAATGTCGACGGGGCGGCGCTCGAGGAAGCGATTGCCGGCTTCGATCCCCACGCGACCCTGATCGCGATCGCGTCCAAGACCTTCTCCACCAAGGAGACGATGCTGAACGCCGCCTCCGCGCTGCAATGGCTCGAGCAAGCGGGTGTTGCCGATCCCTATGGCCGGGTGATCGCGCTCACCGCCGAGCCCGAGAAGGCGATCGCGTTCGGCGTCGACGAGACCCGCATCCTGCCTTTCGGCGAAAGCGTCGGCGGCCGGTTCTCGCTCTGGTCGTCGATCGGCTTCCCGGCGGCGCTCGCGCTGGGCTGGGACGCGTTCGAAAGCCTGCTCGAAGGGGCCGCGGCGATGGACCGCCATTTCCGCTTCGCGCCGCTCGACGCCAACGCGCCCGTCCTCGCCGCCTTCGTCGACCGTTATTACGCCAATATCCGCGGCGCCGAGACCCGCGCGAGCTTCGCTTATGACGAAAGGCTGCGGCTGCTTCCCGAATATCTCCAGCAGGTCGAGATGGAATCGAACGGCAAGAGCGTGCGCCTCGACGGCACGCCGGCGGTGCGCGCGACCGCGCCCATCGTCTGGGGCGGCACCGGCACCGACGCCCAGCATGCGGTCTTCCAATTGCTCCACCAGGGCACCCACCTGGTGCCCGTCGAGTTCGTCGCTTCGATAGAGCCCGGCGACAGGCTCGATCCCGAGCATCACCGCCAGCTCCTCATCAACTGCTTCGCGCAAGCGGCGGCGCTGATGGCCGGCCGCCATTCCGACGATCCGCACCGCGACTATCCCGGCGACCGGCCCTCGACCACCATCCTGCTCGACCGGCTCGATCCGGCGGCTTTGGGCGCGCTTCTCGCTTTTTACGAGCACCGCGCCTTCGCCAACGCCGCCTTGCTCGGCATCAACCCGTTCGATCAGTTCGGCGTCGAGCTCGGCAAGGAAATGGCGAACGCGCTCGACGGCGATGCCGAGCCCGATTTCGATCCGTCCACCACCGCGCTGATCGCCCGGGCGCTCGGCGAATGAGGCGCGGCCTGCTGCTGCTGATCGCCATGCTGCTTCCCCTCGGCGCGCTGGCGGCCGAGCCGCTGGAAACCTACAACAACCGCCTGTTCCTGCCGGTGACGGTCAACGGCCAGCGGGCGACCGCCTTGCTCGACAGCGCCGCCGAGATGACCGTCCTCGACGACGATTTCGCCGCCCGGCTCCGCCTCGCGGCGACCGGAAGCGCCACCGTCCACGGCTCGGGCGCCGGCACGATCGCGGCGCGGTTCGCCGATCATGTCGCGGTCGAAGCGGTCGGCGTCGGCCTGGAGCTGCGCGTCGCCATCCTCGATCTGGGCGAGATCTCCGGCCGCCTGATCGGCCGGCCGGTGGAGATCATCCTCGGCCGCGACCTGTTCGACAATGGGCGGTTCAGGCTCGATATTGCCGGCGGGACGATCGCGATTTTCGAAGGCGCGCCGCGCGGCGTGCGGCTGCCGCTCGGCAGCCATCGCGGCACGCCGTCTTTCCCGAGCTCGGTTGAAGGCCATGTTCCGGTCGTGACCACGCTCGATACCGGCAACGGCACGGGCGTCATGGTCGGCCGCGCCTTCGCCCTGCGCACCGGCCTTGCCGCCCCGGACCGGATCGTCGCGCGCGAGAGCGGCGGCGGCCTCGGCGGCGCCCGGGAGCGCGACATCGTCATCCTGCGCACCCTCGTCATCGCCGGCCGCATTTTCCGCGACGTGCGCGCCGCCATCGATCCCGGCGAGACCGCGTCCGATCTCAACGTCGGCACGGCGATCCTGCGCCATTTCATCATCACCACCGATTTCGCCGGAGAGCAGATCTGGCTGGAGCCCATCTCATGACCAAGACCTACGATTACGACCTCTTCGTGATCGGCGCCGGATCGGGCGGCGTGCGCGCGGCCCGCGTCTCTGCCGCCCACGGCGCCCGCACCGCCATCGCCGAGGAGCACAAGATCGGCGGCACCTGCGTGATCCGCGGCTGCGTGCCCAAGAAACTGCTCGTCTACGGCGCCCATTTCGCCGAGGATCTGCAGGACGCCAAGCGCTTCGGCTGGAAGGTCGGCAGCTGCAAGTTCGACTGGGCGGTGCTGCGCGACAACGTGCTGGCCGAGGTCGAGCGGCTCGAAGGCATCTATACCGACATCCTCGACCGCAACGAGGTCGAGATATTCGCCCAGCGCGCGACCGTCACCGGGCCCAACCAGGTGACGCTCGCCGACGGCACCAAGCTCTCGGCGGCGACCATCCTGATCGCGACCGGCGCCCACCCGGTCGTCCCCGACGTGCCGGGCGCCGAGCATGGCGTCACTTCGAACGAAATGTTCCACCTCGATGCGATCCCCAAGCGCGCGGTGATCGCCGGCGGCGGCTATATCGCCAACGAATTCGCCGGCATCCTGCACGAATTCGCCTGCGAGGTGACCATCGTCAACCGCGGCGACCGCATCCTCAGGCATTATGACGAGCAGGTCCGCGACCGGCTGCTCCAGATCTCGCTGACCAAAGGCATCGGCTTCAAGTTCAACGCGCCGTTCGAGAAGATCGTCAAGCGCAGGGACGGCAGCCTGCGCATCCACCTCGCGGGATCGAGCCCGATCGACGCCGACCTGCTGCTCTGGGCGGTCGGCCGCAACCCGAACACCAGGGGGCTCGGCCTGGAGGCGGTCGGCGTGGAGCTCGGCAAGAACGGCGCCATCCTGGTCGACGAGGACAACCAATCCTCATTGCCCTCGATCTACGCGATCGGCGACGTCACCGACCGGGTCCAGCTCACCCCGGTGGCGATCCGCGAGGGCCAGGCCTTCGCCGACACCGTGTTCGGCGGCAAGCCGACCCGGGTCGATTACGCCAATATCCCCCATGGGGTGTTCAGCCACCCGCCGATCGCCTCGGTCGGCATGACCGAGGGCGAGGCGCGCGACAAGCTCGGCACCTACAAGACCTACGTCTCCGATTTCCGGCCGATGAAGAACGTGCTCGCCGGGCGCAACGAGCGCTCGCTCTACAAGCTCGTCGTCGACGAGGAGACCGACAGGGTGGTCGGCATCCACATGATCGGCCCCGACGCGCCCGAAATCCTCCAGGCCGCCGCGGTCGCGGTCAAGGCGGGCCTCACCAAGGCCCAGTTCGACGAGACGGTGGCACTCCACCCCACCATGTCGGAAGAGCTTGTGCTGATGCGATAAAATGCGCCGTGCAAACGGGTTCTTAACCATAGCTATCGCATGACAGGGTCATGTTCAGCGCGCGCCGCCGTCGCAGGCTTGCCGCCGCCTTCACCGCGGCGCTGGCGGCGTTCGCCTGGAGCATGTCCGCGCGCGCCGATCCGCCGCGACTCGACCTTCCCGCCGACCTGACCGCGGTGATCGATTTCCGTATCGTGCTGACCGACGGCGAGCGCAGCTGGACCGACGGCGGCTTCGGGCGCTCGCGTTTCGGCGGCGGCGGCGCCAATGCCGACATCGACGCGGTCCCGGCCGAGGCCGAGCTGGTCTGGCACGGCCCGATCGCCTGGAACCTGCAGGGCACTTTGGCCGTCGCCGCGCAGGACGAGCAGGACCAGCCGGTCGACCTCATCGAGGCCTATGCCACCTGGCGGCCGGTCCCCGGCGGGTCGACGCGCTGGTCGGTCCGCGCGGGCATGTTCTGGCCGCCGGTCTCGCTGGAGCATGACGGGCCGGCCTGGCAGGTCTTCGACATGATCACGCCTTCCGCGATCAACAGCTGGATCGGCGAGGAGGTCAAGGTGGTCGGCGTCGAGGCCAGCGCCGCGCATCCGCTCGGCGGCGGAAGACTCACCGCGACCCTTGCCCTGTTCGGCTTCAACGACACCGCCGGCGCCCTGCTCGCCTTCCGCGGCTGGGCGCTGCACGATCAGAAGAGCGGCGCCTTCAGCCGGCAGACGCTGCCGCCGCTCAACCCCTTCATGGAGGTTTCGCAGCCGCGCTGGACCACGCCGACGCTGGAGATTGACGGCCGCCCCGGTCTCTACGGCCGCCTCTCCTGGCAGCTCGCCGCGCCGGTCGTGCTTGAAGCCTTTTATTACCGCAACCGCGGCGATCCGGAGGCCATCACCTCCAATCTGCAATGGGGCTGGGACACGCGCTTCCTCAATCTCGGCGCGCGCGTCGACCTCGGCGGCCGCACCCGCATCTTCGCCCAGGCGCTCACCGGCACCACCGAAATGGGGCCCGAGGAGAACGGCCATTATTGGGTCGAGACCCGCTTTCGCGCCGCTTATCTGCGCCTCACCCACAATATCGGGCCGGTCGCGTTGAGCGGCCGCGTCGACCTGTTCGACACCCGTCAGACCGGGTCGCAAGTGGCGCCGGACGACAGCGAGGAGGGCTGGTCGGCGACCGCCGCTCTGGACTGGCGGCTGACCGACCAGGCGCAATTGATCATCGAGGCGATGCACAATGAGAGCGAGCGCGGGGCCAGGGCGCGGCTCGGCCTCGCCCCCGATCAGCGCCAGGACGTCGTCCAGGCCTCGATGCGGCTCAGCCTCTGATCGTCTCCACTTACCGGTTCTTCACCATCGCGGTCGTATAGGCGCATCATGCGCGCGTTCGCTCTCCTGGCCCTTGCTCTCGTCGCCACGCCCGCGGCCGCCGCCGATCTCGTCGTCCAGGTCCGGACCGCGAACGGCGCCGGCGTGCCGAATGCCGTGGTCGCTCTCTATCCGGGCGGGCGGCCGGCACCGCTCGGCGGTGGGCGGCAGAGCTTCCAGATCGCGCAGCGCGATCTCCAATTCTCGCCCTTCGTGCTGGTCGTGCCGGTCGGCGCGCAGGTCTCCTTCCCCAATTTCGACAATGTCCGTCACCACGTTTATTCCTTCTCGCCGGTCCGGCGCTTCGAGCTGCGCCTTTATGCGCGCGAGCAGGCGCGAAGCGTGCGCTTCGACCGGGCGGGGATCGTGCCCCTGGGCTGCAATATCCATGACGGGATGATCGCCTTCATCGATGTCGTCGATACGAGCCTTGCGGCGCGCACCGACGCTTCGGGCCGGGTCAGGTTCGCCAACGTACCGGCGGGCGCGGTGGCCGCCCGGGTCTGGCACCCCTATTTGAGGGCGCCGGGCAACCAGCTGCAGCTGCGCTGGACGATCGCCGCGGCAGGGCATCAGACGCAGGCGGTGGCGGTCAACCTGCGCCCGCCGCCGCGGCCCGCCCGGAATTATTGAGCGCGGCGCCATGTTCCGCCGCATCCGCACCCGGCTCACCATCCATTATGCAGGCCTGTTCACGCTCGCTTTGAGCCTCGTCGCCGGAGCGCTCTACGCCGTCGTCTCGACCACCGCCGAGCGGCAGGTGCGCGGCGAGCTGATCGCCAGCAGCACCGTGTTCGATCGCCTGTGGGAGTTGCGCACGCGCGAGCTGAGCAACGCCGCCGGCCTGCTTTCGCGCGATTACGGGTTTCGCGCCGCGGTGGCGACCGGCGATCCCGGGACCGCCATGTCGGCGCTCGACAATCTCAAGACGCGGCTGGGCCTCAGGACCGCCTTCATCGTCAATATGGACGGGAGCGTCACCGGCCTGGCCGATCGGCGCCTGCGCGCCGGCGCGCAGGCATTGTGGAGCGCGCTCGACAACGGCCGGACCAGCGGCGTCGCCCGTCTCGGCGGCACGCCCCATCATGTGGTCGCCGCGCCGATCATGGCGCCGAACCTGGTCGGCTGGGTGGTGTTCGCAAGCGAGCTCGGCCCTCCGGAGCTGCGCCGCCTCGAGCAGCTCTCGGCGATCCCGATCAACGCCCGCGTACTGACACGCGGCAGCGCCGGAGGCTGGGCGAGCGGCACCAGCGACGAGGCCGCGCTCGCCGGCTTCATCGAGACCCGGATCGGGGACGGCGCTCCCGCCCGGCTCGACGAGGCCGGCGGCACCGCCATCGCGCTGGCGCGGCCGCTCGCGGCGATGGAGGAGGGCGAATCCGCCGCTTTGGTGCTGCGTTATCCGCTGGCGCTCGCCATGGCGCCCTATCAGCCGTTGCAGCTGGCCATGGCGTTGACCGGCCTGCTCGGCCTGATCCTCGTCGTCTTCGGCTCGTGGCGGCTGTCGCTGACCCTGACCCGGCCGATCTCCGCGCTCGATCAGGCCGCGCAGCGCATGGAGGAAGGCGAGACGGTCGAGGTCAAGGTCGACACCAAGGACGAGATCGGCCGGCTCGCCTTGAGCTTCAACCGTATGGCCGCCGGCATCGCCGAGCGCGAACGGCGGATCACGCAGCTCGCCTTCAACGACAGCCTGACCGGCCTGCCCAACCGCGCTTTCCTGCGCCAGCATCTCGACCTCGAGCTCAGGCAGGGGGAGCGGCGCGGCGGCCGATCGCTCGCCTTGCTCTGCGTCGACCTCGACAATTTCAAGGCCGTCAACGACACGCTCGGCCATCCCGTCGGCGATGAATTGCTGCGCGCCGTCGCGGCCCGGCTCGGCGCCAATGTCGGCGACGCGATGGTCGCCCGCCTGGGCGGTGACGAGTTCACCATCATCCTGTCGAACGCCGAGGCGCACGAGGCGGCCGCCGCCGTGGCGGGCGCCGTGGTCGCCGCGCTCGCCGAGCCCTTCGAGATTGCCGGCCAGGAGATCATCGTCGGCGCCAGCGTCGGCATCGCCATGGCCCCCGGCGACGCCACCGACGCGGACACCTTGCTCAAGCATGCCGACCTCGCTCTGTATCAGGCGAAGGGGGAGGGCGGGGGCACGTACCGCTTCTTCGAAGCCGACATGAACGCGCGCGCCCAGGCGCGCCACCGGCTCGAATGCGATCTCAGGCGGGCGCTCGGCGCCGGCGAGTTCGAGCTCTATTACCAGCCTTTGTTCGATCTCGAGACCAACCGGATCGGGTCGTTCGAAGCGCTGATCCGCTGGAACCACCCGACGCGCGGTCTGGTGGCGCCCGACGAGTTCATTCCGCTCGCCGAGGAGACCGGCCTGATCGTGCCGATCGGGACCTGGGTGATCCAGGAGGCGTGCCGCGAGGCGATGCACTGGCCCGTGGACGTGCGCGTCGCAGTCAACGTTTCCTCGGTGCAGTTCCGCAAGCCGGGCCTCGCCAATGTGCTGATCCAGGCGCTGGCGGCGAGCGGCCTCGATCCCCGACGGTTCGAGGTCGAAATCACCGAATCGATCTTCCTGGAGAGCTCGGAGGCCCTGATCGCGGTCCTCCATTCGCTGCGCAGCCTCGGCATCAGGATCGCGCTCGACGATTTCGGCACCGGCTATTCGAGCCTCAGCTATTTGCAAAGCTTCCCGTTCGACAAGATCAAGATCGATCGCTCGTTCATTCAGCAATTGCTGAGCCGCGCGGGCGCAGCCGCCATCGTCCGCGCGATCACCGATCTGGCGCGCGCGCTCGGCATGGAGACGACCGCGGAGGGCGTCGAGAATTCGGAGCAGCTCGCCGAGCTCCGCCTGCAGGGCTGCTCCTCGGTCCAAGGCTATTTGTTCAGCCGCCCGGTCAATGCCGCCGCCGTTCTCGAAGCGCTCGCGGCCGCCAATCCCGGCGCCCGCGACGTCGCCTGACCCGGACGAAAAAAAGCCCCGCCGGCGCGATGCCGGCGGGACCCTTTTTTCTGCGAGCGATCTTTTCTAGCTCAGCGTAATCGTGCTGGTCTCGCACAGATTGACGTTGCGCCAGTCGCCGGTGTCGCCGTCGTCATAAGTGACGCGGATGTCCCAATGGCAGGAATCGGTGTCGCGATCGAAGGTGACCTCCGCGCTCTCGCCATTGGCGAGGACGTCGACGCCGAGAATGTCCGGGCCCCATTCGTCTTCGCTGGTCTCAGAGACGTTCAGCGTCAGCACGGTGTGGCCGGTATGGTTGACGATGGTGAAATCCTGGGGCGCCGCGAGCGCCGGGGTGGCGAGGCTCGAGAAAATGAACGCCAGGGCAATAAGAAGCTTTTTCATGTTTTTAGTCCCTCCGGTGTGCCTCCTTTAGCTGGTTTGCCGGAGAGCGCAATCGGTCCGTTTCGGCCGTTCAGGGGGTCCGCGCGAAACGCCCCTGGCTCGGCCCGCCGGCCGGGCGCATCTCGAAGGCGGCGGCCTGCGCGCCGGCGACCTGGAATTCGAGCCGCAGCGCGGGGTCGGTGTCGATCGCGAAGGCATTGCCGCCGAGCGGGATCAAGGCGGTCCGCGGGCGCGTGCCGCGGCGGTAAAAGAGCCGGCCGTCCTCGACGCTCAGCACGCGCTCGCCATAGCTGCCCGCATAAGCGGCGAGCGGCAAGGCCGGCGAACGCCTCTCGCCCCGCGCCGCGACGCCGTCGGCGAGCGCCTCGAGCCGTGGTCGGGCCTGCGCCGGCGCGGCGGCGGCGAGCCGGCGCAGGGCCAAAGCATGGGCGACGTCGAGCGCGCCGGCGACCGCGGTCGGCACGGTCGGCGCGAGGCCGACCGCTTCCCAGTCGCGCCCGGTCGAGGCGAGCACGGCACGGCCGACCGAGACGCTCAGCACGAAGCCGCCCGCGACGGGGACCAGCTCGTTGCGGAAGCCGGCGCCGGCGGTGGTCTCGCCGACCAGCTCGCCGATCCGGTAACCGCCGACATGGCCCGAAAATTCCTCGGCGGCCGAGGCGGTGCCGCCGCTGGTCAGCACGTAGAGCGGCTTGCCGACCATTCGGCCGGCGGGAAGCTCGGCGAGCGTCGACAGGCTGTTCGGGGTGGCCTGGCCGTTCATGTGGAAGGTCACCAGCGGCCGGCCGGGCGGCAGGAAGTGGCTGACCAGATATTGCACGGCGTCGGGGCTGCCGCCGCCGTTGCGCCTGATGTCGATGATCACCGCGTCGCCGCCGGCCAGAAACCGCATCGCAGTCTCCAGCGCCGCGGCGCTTTCCGGGCCGATCCACATGAAGCCGTCATAGGCCATGTAGCGGACGTTGCCGGGCAGGACGCGAAGCTCGGTAACGCCATGATTGGCGGCGCGCGCCTGGCGCTCGAAGGCGCCTTCGTCGGGCTCGCCCTGCGCGGTGCGCGCGGCGAGGCCCGCCGCCGCCTGCGGGTCGTAGCGGAAGTTGAGGTGGCGATCGTGGCCGGCCGTGTCGAGATCGGCGTTGATCCGCTCGGCGATCTGGACGGGGTCGGCGCCGTCATAGCGGCCGGACGCCAGGCCCTGCGCCAATATCGCGTCGAGGGCGGGGCGCCGCTCGGGCAGCACATAGCGTTCGGCGATGATCCGCCTGACTTCGGCGACCGCCGCGCGGCCGTCGGCCCGCGCGGACGCCGCGGCCGGCGCCGGCGGCTGGGCGGCCAGAGGAAGAGAAGGAGCGGCGAGCGCCAGCCCCAGGCCCGCCGACATCGCCAGACGCGAAAACCGCATGTCACAAACTCCCTCTCCGGTCCCCGGCCCCTTATCCCTTGGGATCAGCGAGGATTTCGGGCAAAGACGGGGCCAAGCGTGCCAGATTCTGGCAAGTTGCGGAGCGAAAGACAAGGATGGGTGCAAGGCTCGACCGGCTGGACAGGCAATTGCTCGCCTGCCTGCAGGCGGACAATCTCCAGACCGCCGACCGGCTCGCCGAGCAGATCGGGCGTTCCCCCTCGGCGATCGCGCGGCGCCTCAGGCGGCTTCGCGCGAGCGGCGCCGTCGCCGCCGACGTCTCCTTGATCTCGGAGGAAGCGGCCGGCCATCCCTTGTCGGCGGTCGTCCAGATCCAGCTCGAGCGCCATGCCCCGCACGAGGGCGACGCGCTGCGCCGCCGGCTCGTCGCCAGCTCCAACGTTCAGCTCTGCCTCGATATTTCGGGCGCGTTCGACCTTTTGCTGCTGGTCGTCGCCAGGGACATGGACGCCTATAACGATTTCGCCGCCCGGATGCTCGAGCCGCCGCCGGTCCGCCGCTTCGAGACCAGCTTCGTCAAGCGCCGCGTCAAGGCGACGCTGGCGGTGCCGCTGGGCGACTAGCCGCGCCCACTCACATTGCGTGGTGGCGGGCGATCTGGGCGGGGGTGAGGCGCAGGAAGCGGGCGGCATTGTTGTAGAAGATGTCGCGCTTCTGCGCTTCGCTGAGGAAGGGCGCGTCCTCGATCGTCCCGATGGCGACCTCGATCAGGCCGGGCCAGACGCCCTGGTCGGTGCCGAACATGACCCGGTCGCCAAAGCCGGCTTCGACGATCCGCTCGAGATAGCGGTAGAAAGCCGGCCGCGGCTCGGTGGCGACGATCGCCGCGATGTCGACATAGACCTGGGGATGGGCGGCCAGCAAAGCGAGCAGATCGTCGATCAGCGGATAGCCGGCGTGCATGATGTAGAGGCGCAGCCGCTGATGCCGCACCAGCGCCTCTTCCAGGACCAATGCGCTGCTGTTGCGCGCGCGGTAGCCGCCGGCCCGATAGGGATCGCCGCCGCCGCCCGGGCCGAGATGGATGCCGACCGGAATGCCGCGCGCTTCGGCGAGCGCCCAATAAGGCTCGAGCCTGGGATCGTCGGGCGCGACCCCCTCATATTGCGCCATCACCTCGCCCAGCACCTCGAACGCGCCCGCCTCGTGCAGCGCGGCGACCTCCTCGGGCGAGCGCGCGGGCAAGGGCGCGCCGGCGGGGCGCGGCGTGATGCGAAGGTCGAGCCCGGTGATGACCCGGCCCGGCGCGGCCGCGTCCCAGCGCGCGATGTCGACCGGCTCGCCGCTGACCATGGCGATGATGTTGCGCCGCTCCATGATCGCGATCGTGTCGCGCATGACCCGGTCGGCGGTGCGGCTGGGGGGAAGGGGATGGTCGCAAACAGGCTCGGCGAGGCCGGCGTCGAGCGGGCGCGCATTGTCCCAGCGCGGCATTGCGACGGGCGGCGCGCACAAGGACGGCGCGTTGCTGCCGTCATAGCTCAGCCGGCGCGCATGAATGTGCATGTCGATGATCGGCGGCCGCCCCTGCGCCGCTGCCGCCCCCGGCAGCGCGAGGAAGAGGAGCATCGACAGCCGCGGCCAGGTCATCCGGCCAGCGCCGCCGCGATCACCCGCGCATAGATCCTGGTGAGCGCGCGGATGTCCTCGACCGCGGCCGCCTCGTCCAGTTTGTGCATGGTCGCGTTGGGCAGGCCGAAATCGACCACCGGGCAGAGCGCGATCAGGAAGCGGCCGTCCGAGGTGCCGCCATGGGTGGAGAGGCGCGGCTTCTCGCCCGTCTCCGCTTCGATCGCCGCGCTGACGATCTCGTAGATCGGGCCGGGCGGGGTCAGGAAGGCCTCGCCCGAAATCTTCGCCTCGAGCGTGGCGCCGGGCGCCGCGCCCGCTGCGGTGCGGCGGACGAGCGCGACCAGATCGGGCCCGCGCTGGAGATTGTTGAAGCGGATGTTCAATTGCGCGCGGGCCCAGCCGGGGATGACGTTGGTCGCCCTGCTCGCCGTCTCGACCGCGGTGATTTCGAGGTTGGAGGGCTGGAATGCCTCATTGCCGTCGTCGAGATGGAGCGCCTCGAGCGCCTCGATCACTTTGGCGAGCTTCGGCACCGGATTGTCGGCCCGGTGCGGGTAGGCGACATGGCCTTGCACGCCCGGCACCGTCACCCACATGTTGACCGAGCCGCGCCGGCCGATCTTGACGATGTCGCCGAGCCGGTCCTCGGAGGTCGGCTCGCCGATCAGGATCATGTCGGGCTTGATGCCGCGCGCGGCCATCCAGTCCATGATTCGCGGCGTGCCGTAGGTGGCGGGGCCTTCCTCGTCGCCGGTGATGATCAGGCTCAGCGTGCCCGGATGCTGGGCTTCCGCCGCCGCGGCGACGAAGGCGGCGATGCCGCCCTTCATGTCGACCGCGCCGCGGCCGTGGAGCAGCCCGGCCCTGATTTCGGGCGTGAAGGCGTCGCTCGCCCAGCCGTCGCCCGGCGGCACCACGTCGAGATGGCCGGCGAAGGCGAAGTGGGGCGCGCCATGCCCCCGCGACGCGTAGAGATTCTCGACCGGCCCGTCCGGCGCCTCGCCCAGAGTGAAGCGGTGGACGGTGAAGCCGATCCCCGCCAGCGCCTCCTCCAGCACGTCGAACACCGCGCCGCTGGCGGGCGTGACGCTGGGGCAGGCGATCAGCCGTGCGGCGAGGTCGACGGGGTCGATTGCGGCGCTCATGCGACCCGCCTAGCATCCCGCGCCGGAGAAACGCCATGCCGAAGCTCGACCTCGACGCGATCGAACAGACCAGCCGCACGGGCTATCCGCCGCCTTATGACGCGCCGATGGCCAAGCGCCATTACCGGCGGCTCGCGCCGGCGGCGGGGATCGAGGATTTCGGATTGAGCCATGTCGTGCTCGATACCGGCGGCATCTCCTCCCAGCGTCACTGGCACGAGGGCGAGGACGAGGTCGTGATCATGCTGGCGGGCGAGGCGGTGCTGATCGAGGACGAGGGCGAGACAATGATGCGGCCGGGCGACGTCGCGACCTTCGCCAAGGGCGTTGCCAACGGGCATCATCTCGTCAACCGCTCCGATGCGCCTTGCGTCTTCGTCGCGATCGGCAGGCCTTCTGACACGGATTGCCATTATCCGGACATCGACATGCATCTGGATGCTGCGAAGGGGGAGTTCGTCCGCAAGGACGGTGGCGCTTACGGCTGAGAGGGGACAGTCGCTTTCCGCGCCTCGGTTCGAGATTTCACGCGCCGGCGCCTGAAAGTGACTGTCCCCATTCGCGCTCAGTGTTGCGGCGTCTCGTATTGCTCGATCACCCAGGGCTCCTCCTGCGCCGCCTCGATCCATTCCTTCATCCAGGCATGGTCGAGGATCGTTTCCATATAGGCCGCGGCGAAGCGGGGGACGGGGACGGAATAAGTGACGAAGCGGGTGACGACGGGCGCGAACATGATGTCGACCGCGCCGAAATCGCCGAAGAGGTAGGGCCCGCCGCCGCCATGGCGGGCGCGCGCCTGGGCCCAGAGCTCGATAATCCTGAGGATCTCGGCCTTGACCGGCTCCTTCAGCTCGCGCGGCGGGAATTGCTTGCGCACGTTCATGCCGAGCTCGCGGCGCAGATTGGGGTAGCCCGAATGCATTTCGGCCGCCATCGAGCGGGCCATGCCGCGGGCGGTGTCGTCGCGCGGCCAGTAACGCGCCCGGTCGGTCTTGTCGGCGAGCCATTCTATGATCGCCAGGCTGTCCCAGATCACGGTCTGGTCGTCCCACAATATCGGCACCTTCCCGCCCGACGGCGCGAATTCGTCGCCTTCTGTGCGCTTGTCCCAAGCCTCGTCGAACATCGGGACGGTGATCTCCTCGAAGAGAATCCCCGAATGCTTGACCGCGAGCCAGCCGCGCAGCGACCAGGAGGAATAGGCCTTGTTGCCGATGATGAGCTTGAGCAAGGCGGTCTTCTCCTGGCGGGCGGGCGGTCTCAGATCTCCGCCGCCTCTAGCACCGCGGCGCGCAGGCGGTCCATGCCGAGGCCGGTCTCGGCCGAGGTGGTGACGATCTCGGGATGGGCGGCGGCGTGCTTGCGGGCTTCGTCCTGCGTCGCGCTCGCGACCTCGGCGAGGTCGCTCGCCTTGACCTTGTCGGCCTTGGTGAGGACGATATGATAGCTCACCGCAGCGCCGTCGAGCATCGCCATCACCTCGCGGTCGATCTCCTTGACGCCGTGGCGGCTGTCGATCAGCAGCAAAGTGCGCTTCAGGACCTGGCGGCCGCGCAGATAGTCGTTGACCAGATAGCGCCATTTGCGGGCGACATCCTTGGGCGCCTTGGCGAAGCCGTAGCCGGGCATGTCGACCAGCCGCAGGCGGACCGGATCGCCGACCTCGAAGATGTTCAATTCCTGCGTCCGCCCGGGCGTGTTCGAGGTGCGGGCGAGCGCGTTGCGGTTGGTGAGCTTGTTGAGCAGGGAGGATTTGCCGACGTTCGAGCGGCCGGCGAAGGCGATTTCCGGCACGCCCGGATCGGGCAGGAATTTGAGCTCGGGCGCCGATTTGAGGAAGGAGACCGGCCCGGAAAAGAGCTTCCGGGCCGCCTCCTCGCGCTGCATTTCGGCGCCGCTCACTTGCGCCGCGGCCTCGGACGCGCCTTCGGCCGGGTCGCGCGCGGCGGCGGCGGCGGCGGCGGTGGGGGCGAATCCGGCGGCGGCGACGCCTTGGCCTTGCCGAGCGCCACGCCGGGCTTGCCCCTGGCCGCAGCCGTCGCGTCCATCTTGCGGTTGAGGAACCAGATCTGCAGGATCGAGATCAGATTGTTGGTCACCCAATAGACCTGGAAGCCGGCCGCGAACGGCGCCATGATCACCACCAGGATCCAGGGCATCCAGGCGAAGATCTTCTGCTGCGTCGGATCCATCGGCGCCGAGTTCATCTTCTGCTGGAGCCACATGGTGACGCCGACCAGGATCGGCAGGATGCCGATCGCGATGATGCCCGGCGGCTGGAAGGGCAGCAGGCCGAACAGGTTGATGGGGGTCAGCGGATCGGGCGCGGTCAGATCCTTGATCCAGAGCGCGAAGGGCTGGTGCCGCATCTCGACCGAGATCAGCAGCACCTTGTAGAGCGCGTAGAAGATGGGGATCTGCAGGAAGATCGGCAGGCAGCCCGCCATCGGGTTGACCTTCTCCTCCTTGTAGAGCTTCAGCATCTCCTGCTGCAGCCGCGGCTTGTCGGCGGCGTAGCGCGCCTGCAGCGCCTTCACCTTGGGCTGCAGCACCCGCATCTTGGCCATCGAGGCGAACTGCTTCTGCGCCAGCGGAAACAGGATCAGCCGGACGATGATCACCAGGAAGATGATCGCGACTCCGAAATTGCCGAGCTGGGCGAACAGCCACATCAACAGCGCGAAGATCGGCTTCATGATGAAATCGAACCAGCCCCAGTCGATCGACCGGCCGAGGTCGGTGCCGAGCGAGGCCGTGTAGCGGTCGAGCAGCGCGATCTCCTTGGCGCCGGCGAAGAGGTAGGAGGTGGTGCGCATCGGCGGGTGGCCGGGGCCGACCGCCTGCACCGGCGTCGAGAATTCGGCCTGATAGGCGTCGCCGGCCAGGTGGTGGAAGGCGGTGGCGACGTTGGCGCCCTGGTCCGGGACGATCGCGGTCAGCCAATATTTGTCGGTGAAGCCGAGCCAGCCGCCGTGGCTGTTATTGGCGATGCCGCCGGCGCCGGCCTCGGCGACGGTGCTGAAATCGTAACCGTAATTGGCGCTGCCGTTGAACAGGCCGACCGGGCCGACATGGCTGGTCCAGGAGGTCGGATCGTGCGAGACGCCGACCCGGTTGACGAGCGCCCGGGCACCGAGGACGACGGGGGCGCCGCGATTGACCACGCTCTGCTCGGCGGTGAACAGGTAGCCGTCGTCGACCCTGAGCACGATCTGGTAGATCTGGCCGCGCTGATTGTCCCAGCTCAGGGTCAGCGGCTGCTCCGGCGTCAGCACCACCCGGCCCGGATCGCATATCGGGGCGGCGGCGGCGGGCGGCGACGCGGGCGCGGCGTCAGTGGCCGTGGCGGGCCCGGGAATGCGGGGCGGCACCGCCATGACGACGCGCACCGGGCGCTGCGCGTCGCGGGCGCAATTGGTCACCTTCCAGAGCGTGCCGGTCGTCGGAATCCCGGCCGGACCGGTCCAGCCGAAGCTGGCATGATAGGCGCCGGGCGTGCCCTCGGGCGAGAACAGGCGGATCGGGTGCGAATCGCGGCCGATGCCGTCGCGGTGACGGGTGAGGACGAGATCGTCGATGCGCGCGCCGACCAGGTTGATCGTGCCCTCGAGGCGCGGCGTGCGGACGGCGATGCGCTCGCCCCGGCCCCGGCTCGCGCCGACCACAATGTCGCGGGTGAGCGTGGGGCGCGGCGCGGCCGGGGCGGGGACCGCCTGCGGCTGCGGCGCGGCGACCTGATTGCCGTTCTGGCTCTTGGTCGGCGGCGGGTTGGCGGGCATGAAGCTCTGGGTGACGAGGCCCCAGCCGAGCAGGACGATCGCCGACAGGACGATCGCCAGGATCATGTTACGATTGTCGTTACTCACCTTTTACCCCTCATGGTACCGGATCGTGGCCCGACCCCCCCCAGGGGTGGCAACGACAAAGACGGCGCAGCGCCAGCCAGGAGCCGCGCAGGGCGCCATAGCGGGAAAGCGCCGTGATTGCATAGGCCGAGCAGCTTGGGGAATAGCGGCAGCTCGGCGGCAGGATGCGCGAAGGGCCCAATTGCCATCCGCGCGCGGCCAGGATCAGCATCCTGGCGATCATCGGCCGAGCTTGGCGAGCGCGCGCCGCAAGTCCGCCTCGAGCAGGGCGAAGTCGCGCTCAATGCCGCTTTGCCGGCCGATCAGGACATGGTCGGCGCCTTCATGGCCCGCTTGCGGAAGGATCTTGCGGGCAAGCTCGCGGAAGCGGCGCTTCATGCGGTTGCGGACTACCGCATTGCCGACCTTCTTGGAGACGGTGAGGCCGAGCCGCATCGCCGGGTCGCCGTCGTTCCGCGCACGGATCAGCAGCACGAAACCGGGCGTCGGCGCGCGCAAGGCGCCGTTGGCCGCGAGGAAATCCGCGCGGCGGCTGAGCTTACCGATCGTCTGCGTGGTTAGGCCGACAGTTTCTTCCGGCCGCGGGCGCGGCGCGCGGTCAGGACCTTGCGGCCGCCGACGGTCGCCATCCGGGCGCGGAAGCCGTGCCGGCGCTTGCGCACGAGATTGCTCGGCTGGAAGGTGCGCTTCATCGCTCATTCCTCGTAATTCGAAGTCTAAAGAAGAAGGCCGCCCCTCGAACCCCGCAAAAGGGGTACTTTTGCGGGAACCCGCTCGGGCGGCCTCGTTGATGGCGCGGATAGGCAAGCTCTCCCCCAAAGTCAATCGGAGACGGGCGCATCGGCGGCCTCGCTCTGCTTGCGCACCTCCTCGCGGCGGCGCGCGCTCGAGCGGCGCATGCCCCAATCGGCCCAGCGGCCCTTATTGGGGTGCCTGCGCTTGAACTTCACATATTGGCGCTTGGCCCATTCGCTGTTCTGCAGCACCAGAGCGAGGCCCCCGGCGAAGAAGAAGATGCCCCCCGGCCCGGGCACCGCGCCGACCAGCGGCGAGATGATGATGAGCAGGCAGCCGGCCAGGAACAGGCCCTGGCGGATCAAAGGCATCTTCTTGTTGCGCCGGTTGCTCATCGATTCGCATTTGGGGAGTGCATGCGGATTCTGCAAATCCGCGCTTTTGCTCGACTCCGCGGCCATACCCATTCAAAACCGGTGAACCTTCCGCCGGATTGGACGGAAAGGAAGGAATGAGGGGAGGGCTTTGATGGTCGCGCACGTCGCCACGGTCGCGTTCCTGGGGCTCGAGGCGCGCGCGGTCGAGGTCCAGGTGCAGATCGCCAGCGGCCTGCCCAAATTCCTCGTCGTCGGCCTGCCCGACAAAGCGGTGGGCGAAAGCCGCGAGCGGGTTCACGCCGCGCTGGCGGCGATCGGCCTGTCGCTGCCGCCCAAAAGAATCACGGTCAACCTCTCGCCCGCCGACCTTCCCAAGGAGGGCTCGCATTACGACCTGCCGATCGCCCTCGGCCTGCTCGCCGCGATGGGCGCGATCGACCGCGAGACGCTGGCCGGCTATTGCGCGGTCGGCGAGCTGGGCCTCGACGGGCGGGTGGCCTCCTCGCCGGGCGTGCTGCTCGCCGCCATCCACGCCTCCGCGCGCGGGCTCGGCCTGATCTGCCCGGCCGCCCAGGGGCCGGAGGCGGCCTGGGCCGGCGAGCTCGAAGTGGTCGGGGCGCCCGATCTCATCGCCTTGCTCAACCATTTGCGCGGCAGCGCCGTGCTGCTGCCGCCCAAGCCCGGCGAGGCCGATCCGCCGGGCTTCGGCCCCGATTTGGCCCAGGTGAAGGGCCAGGAAACCGCCAAGCGCGCGCTGGAGATCGCCGCGGCCGGCGGCCACAATCTGCTGATGACCGGGCCGCCGGGCGCCGGCAAGTCGCTGCTCGCCGCCTGCCTGCCGGCGATCCTGCCCGAATTGACGCCTTCGGAAGCGCTCGAAGTGTCGATGATCGCCAGCGTCGCCGGCGAATTGAAGGACGGCCGGCTGGTCCGCACCCGGCCCTATCGCGCGCCGCATCACAGCGCCTCGATGCCGGCCTTGGTCGGCGGCGGCCTCAAGGTGCGGCCGGGCGAGGTCAGCCTCGCCCATCTCGGCGTGCTCTTTCTCGACGAATTGCCCGAATTCCAGCGCAACGTGCTCGATTCGCTGCGCCAGCCGCTCGAGACCGGCATCGTCCAGGTCGCCCGCGCCAACGCCCATGTCACCTTTCCGGCGCGGGTCCAGCTGGTGGCGGCGATGAATCCATGCCGCTGCGGCCATCTCGGCGACCCCGCTTTGGCCTGCGCGCGCGCCCCGCGCTGCGCCGCCGATTACCAGGCCAAGGTCTCCGGGCCGCTGCTCGACCGGATCGACATCCATGTCGAGGTCGCCGCGGTCGCCGCCGCCGACCTCATCCTGCCGCCGCCCTCGGAAGGCTCGAAAGAGGTCGCCCGCCGCATCGCCGCCGCCCGCAATGTCCAGACGAAGCGCTACGAGACACATGGCATCCGTACCAACGCCGAAGCCAACGGCGATTTGCTCGACGCCGTCGCCACGCCGGAAGAGCCCGGCCGCCGGCTATTGGCACAAGCCGCCGAAGCGATGCGGCTCTCGGCGCGTGGCTACCACCGCGTCATGCGCGTGGCGCGGACGGTGGCGGATCTGGCGGGGAGCGAGACGGTGGGCCGGGTGCACGTCGCGGAAGCGCTGAGCTACCGGCGGCAGGCGCCGCGGAATTAGTAAGTGTCGCCTCTGCCGCCGCCGCCGCGGATGACTCGGATGCCCCCCTCCATCCTGACGCGCGGGCCGCGGCGCGGCGCGACCGTGCGCGGCGCCTGCACCCGCCCGCCGGCGACGGCGGCGGAGGCCGGCCTGGCGGCGGGGCGCGGGCCGAACGTGCGGTAGACCAGCCGGCGCTCCACGACCGGGATTTCGCGGACCTCGGTCGCCGCATAGCGCTGGCGAGTCGGCGCGAAGCGCTCGCGCCTCGGCTGTTCGATCTGCAGCATCTCGCTTCGCGCGACCGCATAGCGCGGCTGCGCCCCGGCCTCGGGCTCCCACTCGGCGGGCGCCTGGCTGAACGCCTCGACCGTGTCGCTGCCGGGGGTGCGGTAGAAGATGTGGGCGCCAAGAACGATCTGCCGGACCAGGCTCGGCGCCCAATAAGGGCGGATCGCGGTCGTGTGATAATGGGTGGCGAGGCCGACCGGGCGATAGACGCTGCCGCTCAGCGCCTGCGCCGCGATCCGCCGGGCGCGCTCCCAGGAGCGGGGATCGCCGATCGGACCGATCGCGCCCATGCAGGTGAAGCTGAACTGGCAGCCGGTGCTGCGGTGCGAGCCCTGGAAGACGACGCCGCAGACGCTGTTCGGATAGGAAGGGTGGCGGACGCGGTTCAGCACCACCTGCGCGACCGCGCGCTGGCCCTCCTCGGATTCGCTGCGCGCTTCGTAATAGATTGCCTGGGTCAGGCACTGGAGCGAGCGGCTCCGCGCTTCGGGATCGCGGCTGCCGACGAACGGCTCGGCCGAGTCGGAGCCGCCCGCATAAGCCGCCGACGGCAAAGCGGAAAGCAACGCGACGCTCGAAAGCAACAGGATACGCATGTGACAACCCGGCCCGCTGGTGAGGACCGGCGTCTAGCGGTGGAATCTTGGGAACCGGTTAATGCGGTGGTTTGCGCCTTCATCCATCGTCATGCCGAACTTGTTTCAGCATCCAGCGGCGCGCAGCGGAGTGGAGGGAGATATGACCCTGAAACAAGTTCAGGGTGACGGCTGTGCCCGTCATTTCTGGCGCGGCTGCTCCAGATCGTTGCCGGCGCTGACCAGCCGTCCCGCCCGCCGCGCCTGCACCGCCTCGAGCAACGTCCGCGCGGCGTTGCGCATCTCCTCCTGGATCGCCTCGTCCCTGTCGAGCGCCTCGTGGCTGGTCGCATAGGGCTCCCAATAGCCGATATAGCGGTCGAGCTCCGCAGGGACTCCGGCGGGGACGAGGTGCATGAAGCGCAGCCAGTCGGAGAGCGAGCGGCGGACATTCTCGGCGCCCTCGACGTCGCCATGGACGACGATCGAGAACAGCCGGCCTTCGAGATGGCGGGGATAGGGCCAGCCGGCGAGCTCCAGCTCCTTGGCCTTGCGGGCGTCCTTGCCATGGGTGGTGGTGGGATCGGGATTGCCGCCGTCGGCGCAGACCAGCCGGTCGATCATCAGCTTCATCGAGCTCGACGTGTGATACCAGTTCACCGGCGTTATCAGCATGATGCCGTGCGCTCTTACCCATAAAGGGTAGATCTCGTTCATCATGTCCTGGCTCTGGCCGAGCGCGTGATTGGGGTAGCAGGAGCAGGGCCAGTGGCAGAGCGCGGCCGCGGTCGAGAAGCAGGCCTTGCAGGGGTGGATGTGCTTGCCATATTCGCTCGCCAGGCGGGAGAGGTTGAGCACTTCCACCTTGACGCCGTCGACGCCGCATATTTCCTTCGCGATCTCCGTCAGCCGCCAGCTTTTCGACATTTCGCCGGGGCAGGTATGCTCGGAGCGCGACGAGCCGTTTATGACGAGAATGCAAGGGGGCTGGGCGGGGTCCTCATATTCCGCGCGAGCCTTGTCGATCGCCTCCTTCGCGGCGATCCAGTCAATCGAGAGGTCGTAATCCGGGTCCTCGAAGTCCGCGCCGGCCTTGCGCGTGCGCGGCGATTTGCGGCTGTTCCTGTAGCCGTCCCAGGCGGCCTCGGCGACCCGCTCGAGCTCGGTCTGGAGGCCGTCGAAGGCGGGATCGACATATTGCGCCCGGAAGCGCCGTTTATATTCGGCCTCGTCGAGCTTGACCTCCGGCATGCCCTTGCGCGGCGCCGGCGCGCCCGAGAACAGGCTCATTTGGCGCTGTTGCCGGCCGGCGGCTCGCTCTTCGGGCGCTCGATATGGACGTCGGGCAGTTCGATCTTGGGCGCGTCGACATTAACGTTGATGTTGGTGCTCTTGGCGGCGCGCTGCAGATAGCCGCCGAAATAGAGGAAGGCGAGGGTGGCGACGATCAGCACCAGCACGATCGCGATCAAGGTCCCGGCGCCGCCGCGCCGCTCGCCCGTATTGATCACCGTGGTCTCGTGGGTGACCGGCCGTTCGGGGTCGTCCATGGCGCTGATCCTCTTGCCTAGCGGCACCTGAACGCGAGCGCGGCGACGGCGGTTCCGGAGGAAAGGGGTTAACGCATCGCGATGCCGCCCGCGCCGCGGCCCGGCCAAGGGCCGTCGCGGATGAACGCCTCGATTGCGTCCCCGACATCGAACGCAGCGTTCGAGCTGGCATAATATTTCACCAGCCAGTCGCCGCCCACATGGCAATAGAGGCGGGATTCCCTGCGCACGTCCTCGGGCTCGGCGCCGCGGATAGCCATGCGGACGCGATGCACGGAGCGGAAGCGGAGCCCGGGCTCGGTGCCGGGCAAGGCGGCCGCCTCGCGGACTCGGTCCGTTCCGCGCCGGGCGACCGCGGCGAACCAGGCTTTCATGCGCGTTCCTCCCCCTCGACTCAGGAGGTCAGTGTGCCTCAGCCGTTGCGGAAGGCAAGCGGGCCGCCGGGCGACGGGATCAAAAAGAAGCCGCGATCGGCTAGACCGACGTCGTCGAGACGGCGGCGATTCGGGAAGCATATTGTCCACGAAACTCTATTTGTCTTCATCCTTCGGGGAGCGGGAAAGCGGCGAGAGCGACTTGCTGGAGATGCGCCTCGCCTTGCAGGCGCGCGGCGAGCGCTGGGGCGTTACCGTCGTTCTCGCCGAGCAGGACAAGGATATCATGGCGGCCCACGAACGGGGCGACGACCCGGCCGTTCTCGAAGGCTGCGCCCGGCACATGGGTGAATGCGACGCCTTTTTCGGCATGCTGTTCGAGCGCCACGGAACCCGGGTCGCCCTCGAGCTTCATCCCGCCGAGGTGCGGACCGCCGTTTCCTTTTTCGAAGCGGAGCTGCTCGAGGCGTCGATCACCAGCAAGCCGATCTGCATCGTGCAATCCCGGGATGTGCCGCCGAGCGCGCCGATGGAGGAGTTTCTCCGGCTGGTGTCCGGCAATCTCGGCCATCGGATCGTCAAGGCCGATCGTAGCGAGCTGACGGAGACTTTTGACGCCTTTTGCCGAACCCTCACCAAGCAGACCGCCGGTGATTCGGTCTGCTGCTCCACAGCGTCAGCAACGGCCGGGTCCGGCGTTCGATCGAGTGGGAAGCCGCCGATCCCCGGCTGAGCTCCTGGGCGGCGTCTTTCGCGATGATGGCGTCGGGACCTTTGGCAAGGCCGCGCTTCGCAAGGCGATCGCGCGGGTCGAGGCCGGCAGGGGATCCGACGAAAAGCCGCTCAGCCAGCTTGCCAAGCTCTCCTATCTTTGGATGGCCATGCGCGAATTGGCGCGCCTGCCGGTGGCGGAGCGGCTGCATCAATATGGCGACGAGCTGCAACGCGCTCTCGCGCTCTGGAACTCCTCGGCGGCCTGGTACGGTCTCCATGGCGCGCATCCGATGGGGTGTCTCGCCGCCCTGAACGAGCTGACCCATGCACGAACCGAGCTCGGGAGCGCCGATTTGCCTCTGGGCGAGCGGGCGAGCGCTTATTATTCGATCGGCGCCAAGGTCCGGTCGAAAATGACCGCGCGGAGGTTCTTCCGGCAGTCGTTCGCTTTGTCGCGGGCGAAGCTTGCGCAACGGCCCGACGATCCGAGCGGGTTGTTGCAGATGACGGCGAGCGCCCATGCCCGGCTGGCCCTGCTCGGTGAGCCCTGGCGCTATGCATTGGCGCTCCGCGATTTTCGCAAGTCGCTGGACTGGCGGTCGTCTCGCGGGGCGCCGCAGGAAAGTGTCGGCGAGGCGATGAATGCCTACGCTTTCGCGCTTTTCAAGCTGCGGTGGCGTCGCGCGGAGGCGCTGGCGCTTGCCGCCGAAGGCTCGGCGCTGATCCGCGACAGCGCGGGCGGTTTGGCGAGCGGCTTCTATTTCCGGTCGGAGCGCAAGCGGGCCGAGATGCTCGGCGGCGCCGGCCGCCTCGACCAGGCGATCGCCGTGGCCGTGGCCGCGCGGGATCTTGCCGCTCGGGCGCAGGCCTTCGATCAAGCCAGGCCGCTGGGCGAATTGGTCGCGTCGCTGGAGGCGCGGAAGACCGGTCTCTGATCGGCCGCGCGGCCGACGGCATCGGCGAAGGCGGCGCCGCCCTGCGGGTCGTGCTGGAAATAGAGGTCGGGCTCGACCAGCTCCAATTCCATCAGCATCGGCGCGCCCGCCGCATCGCGGCAGATATCGACGCGGGCGTAGAGCAGCTCCTCGCCGACCGCGGCGAGGATAATGTCCGCGGCCGCGCGCTCGTCGGGCGCGGGCGCGTGGGGCGTGATGATGCCCGCATGTTCGGGCTGGACTCGGAAGTCGCCGGGGCTGGGGCGCTTGCGGATGGCGTGGCTGAAGGCGCCGGCGACGTAGATCAGCGAGATCTCGCCTTCATCGAGGATGGCGGGGAGGAAGGGCTGGATCATCGCAGGGCCTTCGGGGCCGCCGTCGAGCGCCGCGCCCGGCGACCAGCGGATGGTCTGCCAGGCCGATGCCGAAATCCGGGGCTTGGCGATCAGCGCCTCGGTTCCGAACGCGGTCGCCGCATCGCGCAGCGCCTGCTCGCTCACCCGATCGACATAGCGGGTCGGCACGACCGGCGCGCCGCGCGCCGCCAGCCGGCCGAGATAGGCCTTGTCGACGTTCCAGCGCAGCACCGGCGGCGGGTTCAGGACCGGCAGGCCGCGCGCCGCCCAGCCGTCGACCGCCGTCCGCCACGCCGGAGCGGCGCGGCAATAGCCCCAGGTCAGCAAAGGCAGGATGAGATCGAACGCGGCGAAATCGGCGGGCCGCGTCCAGGCGCGATCCTCGGCCGCGAGCCCGGCGCGGCGGAGCACCGCCGCTCCTTCCTCGAACACCTCGCGCCAGCGCGAATGGAAATCCCTGTCGTCGGGGTCCGGCGTCAGGATCGCGATCCGTGCGCTCATGCCTCCTCGGGCAGGAAATCCGGGACCGAGAGATAGCGCTCGCCAGTGTCGTAATTGAAGCCGAGCACGCGCTTGTCAGGCCCCAGCTCAGGCAGCTTCTGCGCAATCGCGGCGAGCGTCGCGCCCGAGCTGATGCCGACGAGCAGGCCCTCCTCGCGGGCGGCGCGGCGGGCCCAGTCCTTGGCGTCGGCGGGCTCGACCTGGATGATGCCGTCCAAGAGGCTGACGTTCATGATGGCGGGGATGAAGCCGGCGCCGATGCCCTGGATCGGGTGCGGGCCGGGGTCGCCGCCGGAGAGGACGGCCGACAAGGTCGGTTCGACCGCATAGACCTTGAGGCCCGGCCATTCGGCCTTCAGCACTTCGGCGCAGGCGGTGATGTGGCCGCCGGTGCCGACGCCGGTGATCAGCACGTCGATCGGCGAGTCGCGGAAATCCTCCAATATCTCGCGCGCCGTGGTGCGGCGGTGGACCTCGAGGTTGGCGGGGTTCTCGAATTGCTGCGGGATCCAGCCGCCGGGCGTCTGCGCGAGCAGCTCCTCGGCGCGGGCGATCGCGCCCTTCATCCCCTTCTCGCGCGGGGTGAGATCGAAGCTGGCGCCATAAGCGAGCATCAGCCGGCGACGCTCCAGGCTCATACTTTCGGGCATGACCAGGATGAGCTTGTAGCCCTTGACCGCGGCGACCATGGCGAGGCCGATGCCGGTATTGCCCGAGGTCGGCTCGATGATGGTGCCGCCGGGCTTGAGCTTGCCCGTCGCTTCGGCGTCCTCGATCATGGAAAGGGCGATCCTGTCCTTGATCGAGGCGCCGGGATTGGCGCGTTCGGACTTCACCCAGACTTCGCTCGCCGCGAACAGGCGGGAGAGGCGGATGTGCGGCGTGTTGCCGATGGTTTCGAGGACTGAGGCGGCTTTCATGGTCTATCCTTTCTCGGCCCTGGGGGTGCGGTCAGGGCCATGGCTGGGAGTTCGACGTCGGGCATGTCCTTGCCCGAGGCGTCGGCGAGGATCTGGGGATCGGGGGGCACGAAGCGGTCGGCCTTGCGCAGGCTCGGAAAGGCCCAGGCGCAAAAGCCGGTGACGAGGACGGCGAGGCCGCCGCCGCCGACCACCGCCAAGATCGGTCCGAAGGCGGCGCCGGCAAGGCCCGCGCGGAACTCGCCGAGCTCGTTCGAGGCCGAGATGAACAGGCCCGAGACCGCCGAGACTCGGCCGCGCATGGTATCGGGCGTGTGGAGCTGGATCAGCGAGGAACGGACGTAGACGCTGACCATGTCCGACGCGCCGAGCACGAACAAGGCGGCGAGCGAGAGCCACATCCACTGGCTGAGTCCGAACACCATGGTCGCGCCGCCGAAGATGGCGACGCAGGCGAACATCTTGACCCCGACATGGCGGCGCAAGGGGCGGCGGGCGAGGATGAGCGCGGTCAAGGCGGCGCCGACCGCGGGCGCGGCGCGCAGCGCGCCCAGCCCCTCCGAGCCGACATGGAGGACGTCGCGCGCATAGACGGGCAGCATCGCGGTGGCGCCGCCGAGCAGCACCGCGAACAGATCGAGGCTGATCGCGCCGAGCACGATCTTGTTGTCGCGCACATAAGCGAGCCCCTCGATGACGGCGCGCAGCGGGTGCGAATCGCCGGCATTGCCGCGCGGGATCGGCCGGATCAGCAGCATGCAGACGAGCGAAATCGCGTAGAGCGCGGCCGAGGCCTCGTAGGGCAGGTTTCTCGACAGCGCATAAGCGGCACCGCCGAGCAGCGGCCCGGCGACCGCGCCCGCCTGCCAGGCAATCGAATTGAGCGCGATCGCGCTCGGCAGCAGGGCTGTAGGAACGAGGTTCGGCGCGATCGATCCGAGCGCCGGCCCGGCAAAGGCGCGGCCGATGCCGAGCAGGATCGCCACCGCGAACAAGGGCGCCAGCGTCATCGCGTCGAGCCAGACCAGGAGGGCGAGCGCGGCCGCGCTCAGCATCTCCATCGTGATGCTGGCCCGGACGATCCAGCGCCGGTCGACCCGGTCGGCGACATAGCCCGCGACCAGGGTCAGCAGGAACAGAGGGAGGAACTGAGCGAGCCCGATCATGCCGAGCCAGAAGCTCGCCTGCTCGATGCTCATGCCGTCGGCGCGGGCGATGTCGTAGACGTGGATGCCGATCACCACGACCAGCATGGTGTTGCCGATCGTGCTCGCCAGCCGCGCCGCCCAGAAGGCGCGATAGTCGCGAAACTGGAAGGGCGAGGCTTCGGACATGCGAGGGGCAGTTAGGCCGGTCCGGAGGCCGCTTCAACCGCGGGCTTGGCGAAAGGCGCGATGCGGCGCCCGCGCAAGGTCCCGCGCAGCATTTTTCCAAAGCGCCCGCATTTTCAGCAAAAGTCTTGCCCGCTAGGCGGCCAGCGCCCCGGCGAGGGCGCGGATCATGTCGCCGCCTTTGCCGCGCCAGGCGCTGCCGTGCATGCAGGCCAGGGTCTCGGGCTCGGTGGCGGCGATGCGGGCGAGGATCGCCTGCGTGGTCGGCGCGTGCGCATAATAATCCATCGGCTGGCGGAAGGCCTCGCTCGGCCCGAGGATGTCGTCCTCGACCAATGGCCGAGCGCCGATGCCGGGCTGGGTGAGCAGGTCGCCGCAGAATAGGGTGCCGGCCGTCTCCTCGTAGAGATAGCCGCATTCCCAGCCGTGGGGCACGTGCGGCGCGTCCAGCCAGCGCACCTGCCGTCCGCCGAGATCGACCGTCTCGCCGTCGGCCAGCCCGCGCGGGGGCCGGTCGGCGAGGTCGCCGATCGAGACCATCGCCGCGACCGCGCCGCACAAGGGCGCGGCCCGGGGCGCCGCCTCGAGCCACAGGTTCAAAGACCCGCATTCGTCCGCCTCGACATGGCTGAAGGCGATGTGGCGCAGCTTCTCCACCGGCATTACGCTGGCCACCGCGTCCCGCACATGCGGAAAGAGCCCGCGCAGGCCCGTGTGGAAGAGCAGGGGCTCGTCGGCGAGCAGCAGATATTGGTTGAACGAGAATTCCTGCCCCGGAATCGGCAGCGGCGTGTTGATCCGGTAGAGGCCCTCGCCGACCTCGCAGATATTGGTCCCGGTCTCTTCATTGGTGACGAGCATGGTGGCTCCTCCACACTGGTTTGTCATATCCCGATCAGGCGTTAATCGAGCGGGCCGGCAGGGCACGCGCCGTGCGACGAAGGCGGCGGATTCGTCGACCGGCCAAACGGCGTCTCATGACTGGACGTTCGGTCCCTCTCCCCCATCAAGGGGGACGGCTTTGCGGCGCGCTTCAGGCGCGGGCGGCCGAACGGCGGCGAAGGTGACAAAAGTGCCGGTACGTGAGGCGGAAGATGCGGCGAGCCGAAGCGGGCGCGCGTCACCATGGCTCGCTGCCCGATATGTCGCCATCGTCCCGCCCGCGCCCGAAATAGCGCAACGCGGCGACCAGCAGATTGTCGTTATAGACGCGCCGCGTGCCGCGCTGGAGGCCGCGATAGAAATAAGGCACCTCGACACCCTCGATCGCCCGCTCGATCGCGTTCGAGCAGGCGACGAGCTTCCCTGCCGCCACCGCCACGCGCCGGGCCTTTGCGAAGCCGCTGTCGGGCCCGGCCCGCTTCAGCAGCGCGTAAGCGGACTTCCGGCTCATCCCGACGGCGCGGGCCGCGGGCGAGACCATGCCGATCCGCGACAATGCCAGGATAAACGCCCGCTGCCGCTCGGGCGTCCAGCCGTCGTGGCGGTTGGAGGCGAAGGAGACGGGCGCGAAGGCGAGGGGATTGACGGGCGAGTCGCTCATCCGCCAGTTTATGACGGAGGGGAGGGGGGTGTAGGGAAATTGGGGACACACACGTGTGTGTCCCCAATCGTCCAGGCTCACCCTGCCAAATTACGGTCTGCGATTCCATCCGGACTCACTGGGTGCCTATGGAATAAGCGCTGAAGAGCCCGACTTCAGAAATGAGCATGTGATCCGCTGGCGGACGTCAATTGCGTCGATCCCTGCCGAGATCGACATGTTCCCGAGGGGTGATCGGATTTTCTACCTGTATGTGATCGCGCGAGACGTAGAGATCTGAAAGCGAGGCTGAGCTTTCCGGAGACTATTCCACGCTGACGAAGCTATCCAGCACCCGCTTCCGCCCCGATTGCTCGAAGTCGATCTCCAGCTTGTTGCCTTCGATCTCCGCTACGGTGCCGTAGCCGAACTTCGAATGGAACACGCGCTGCCCCAATGAGATGTCGCTCCGCCCGGGATTGCCCAGGCTGACCGCGCTGGCCTTCACCTCCAGCACCCGCGCCGGCGTCCGCTCGAACGACCCGCCCGACGCCGCCCGCTGCCAGCCCGGCCCGCGCCCGGTGCCGCGCCCCACATTGGCGAAGGGGTCGGCGCGTTCGGACCAGTTGGCGCGCCAGAGCGATTCGCCGCCGCTCATGCTGCTTTCGGCGGCGATGTGGGCTTCGGGGAGCTCGGTGACGAAGCGGCTCGGGATGGACGAGGTCCACTGGCCGTAGATGCGGCGGTTGGCGGCGTGGAGGATGATGCAGCGCTTGCGGGCGCGGGTGATCGCGACATAAGCGAGGCGCCGCTCCTCCTCGAGGCTGGCATTGCCGCCCTCGTCGAGCGAGCGTTGCGAGGGGAAGACGCCCTCCTCCCAGCCGGCGAGGAAGACGGTGTCGAACTCCAGGCCCTTGGCGGCGTGGATGGTCATGATGGTAACGCGGTCACCCTGCCGCGCCTCGTCGTTGTCCATGACGAGGCTGACATGCTCGAGGAAAGCGCCGAGGGTTTCATATTCCTCCATCGCGCGCGTGAGCTCGCCGAGATTCTCGAGCCGCCCGGCGCTCTCGGCCGAGCGGTCGGCCTGGAGCATCGCGGTATAGCCGCTCTCGTCGAGCATGATCCGCGCGAGCTCGGGATGGGGAAGGCTCCCGGCCATTTGCCGCCAGCGGGCGATGTCGGCGATGAAATTGC
>JAXDPD010000055.1:0-67557 GCA_034668505.1 Sphingomonadales bacterium | reverse complement strand
GAAAGCGCGACGCCGCTCGGGCTCGCCTGCGCCTGGGCGACGATGGAGAGGCCGGCAATGCCGGCGGCGGCATAGCCGAAGGTCACCGTGGTCGTGCCCGAAGCGGTCACCGCCGCGACGGGGCCCGTGACGACATGATCGCCCGCCAGCAGCCAGGCCCGATAGGTCGTGCCCGCGGGCACGCCCGCCGGCAGGGTCAGCACCGCCTTCACCGACGGCGCCGCCAGGTCGAGCGTGACCGTGTTCGGCGTCGGAACCGAGAGCAGCGGCGCGATCGCCGCCGACCAGGCGCCGCTGAGCTGCGCCCCGGCGGAGGTGAGCGTCGCGCGCACCCGCGCCGTTGCGCTGCCCTGGGCGCTGGCGGGGATTTGCACCGCGGCCTCGCCCGATCCGGCCCCGGCGGCGACGGTCAGCATCGGTCCGGACCCGTCGGCGATCTGCAGCATCGCGCCGGTCGCGGTATTGCCGGCGCCGTCCGCGACGCTGCTCCAGCTGGCCGACAGCACCGCGCCGTCATAGGCGAGCGCGGTCAGCGCCGGCGCCGCGGTCAGCAGCGCTGTGGCCGCCGAGCTTGGCGCGAGGCTGCGACTGTTGGCGCTCGCCGGCAATGGCTGGAACGGCTTGGCCCCGGCCTGCCAGGTGCCGCTCGCCGCGTTGACCGTGACGGCGCCGCGAATACCGATCACCGCGGTTCCGGAGATGGTGCCGCCGGTGGTCTTCTGCGCGTAGAGATAGGCGCCCTGGGCCGGCGCGACGCCCTGCGGCGTCTGGATCGCGAGCGCGAGCTTGCCATTGTCATAGTCGGCGAACGTGACCGCCGTGGTCGACGTCAGCACCGCGACCGAGGCGGACCAGCCGCCGAAGGTCGAGTCGGTGACGCCGGCGCCGGTCCAGCGTCCTTCGACATACCAGGCGAGCGAGGGATCGAGCGGCTGGCTGAGCGGCAGATTGGCGTGGGTGGCGGTGGCGCCGGCAACGGTCGCGACGATGCGGCCGCCGGCGCTGAGCCTGATCGCCAGCACCTGGCCGGGCTGGCCGCCCGCGGCGACGTCGATCTGGAGGCCCTGCTGCAGGCCGGTCGGATCGTTCGCGCCGATATTCTGCACGGCGGTCATCGTCGGCGCGGTGCCGACGAAGCTTGCCTGGGCCGCCGGGCTAGTGGCGCTCGCCGATAAAGTCGCGAGACTGGCACTGGCGAGCTTGGCGGCGTCGATCGCGCCGCTGGCGAGAGTGAAGCGCGCCCGCGTCCCATCGACGATCGTCTGGCTGGCGATGGTGGCGCTGTTCTGGACGAGCGTCGCCAGCAGGCTCGTGCCGGCCGCCGGCGGCGCGCCGGCCTCGAGCGTGACGATCCAGCCGCCGCTGCCGTCCGGATTGGCGCTCATCGTCATTTCGCGGATCACCGGCGCGACGGCGAGCACCGCCGTCGCCGGGCTGACCGGTCCGGTGAGCGCGGCGCCCGAGACGGTCGCCGACATCCGGCCGCGGACGGTCCAGCCGTCGGGGGCGGCGGTGAGGCCGGTCATGGTGGCGGTGGCGCCCGACGAGGCGGCGCTGCCGGTGCCGGCGACGGTGCCGTTGCGGACCAGGCTGAGCGCGGCGGCCGCGCCGGCCGGGGCTCCCGCCGGGAAGGTCGCGCGCGCCAGGACCGAGGTGCCGCCGGCGCCGACCGCGACCTGGTCGATGAGCGGCGGCTGGGTGAGCAAAGCGATCGGCGTTCCGGCCGTGCCGGTGATGCGGCCGAAGCGGGTGCGGCCGGCGACCGACAAGGCGGTCGCGCCCGCCTGGGCGGCGCCGAGCACTGCCAGGCCGCCGCCCACGCCGGCCGCAAAAGTGGCGGTGGCGGGGGTGGCGCCGCCGCTGGTGACGAGGAGGTCGTAGCCGGCGGTGGTGCCTTGGGGCGGCGCCGGCGCGGTCCATCCGACCTGGACCGCGCCGCCGTCGAACGCGGCCGCGTTGATCGCCGGGGCGACCAGCGGCAGGGTCGCGCCGGCGAGGATCGGCCCCGCGCTGAACGGTGCGACGAAGCCGGTGCCGGGTATGCCCGAGATCGGCATCACCGCCTGCAGGTAGATGTTGCTGCCCGGCGTCGCCTGCGTATTGAGGGTGACGCTGCCGTTCAATCCCTGCACCCGCGCGAAGCCGGCCGACTTCGTGCCGGCGCCGTTATAGGCGTTGAGATTGGCCCCGGCCGGAGTGATCGCGGCCGCGCCGAAGCTCCACGCGAGGGTCAGGACGTTGCCGGCGAGGCTGCCCTCGACGAGGGTGGCGATGGCGGTGACGACCGGCGCGGTGGCGACCGTGTTGGGCGTGGTCCAGACGATCGAGCCCGGCTGCGTGCCCTGCGCGACCCATTGCACGTCGATATAATAATCGAGCGAGGTGGCGAGCGGCGCGGTCGGCACGATCAGCACTTCGGTCGCGGTCTGCCCGACTTGTACCTGCAGCACCGTCGCGCCCTGGCGCAGCCGCCCGGCGAGCGCCTGGCCGCTACCCCCGGGCGACGAGACGAAGGCATCGACGCCGACCTTCGACCAGCCGGGCGGAAGCGGCAGCCAAGGTGACAGATAGGCGACGGAGGTGAAGACCGGGACGGGCATGCGGACCTCGGCTTTCCCGGCCCGTCGGCCGGAGGCCTCGGGGCCGTGCTGGGCGGGCCGGCGCGGCACCGCCCGCCGGCGGCCGGGCGCCCCTCCCGCGCGGGGCGGGCGAGGCGCCCGATTTTCAGTAGCGAATGTCGGCGACGGCGCTGGCGTAATCGTCGAACAAATGGCCGGGAAGGATGCTCTTCATATGGTCGAGGTCGCGCGACAGCCGGCGATGCTCGTTCACCTGCGCCATGGCGTCGCCGACGACGATGCCGTTGGCGACGAACGTGCAGACCGCCCCGTCGGCAAGGCCGCTGGCGCGGTCGCCATCGTCGCCGAGCTGCAGGTTGAAGAGCATCCCCTCATGGTCGATCGCCACGCATTCGGCGACGCAGGCCGTGCCGCCGTCCGTCACCAGCTCGTCGCCCGGGGCGAGGTCGTAAAGCGGGACGAGGCCGTTCGGCGTCTGGATCGGGTGCCGCCCGGAGGCGGTCAGCTCGTGGCCGCCGTCGGTGGTGAGGCGATAGACCGCCTGATGGGGAGCGGCGCCGGCCTTGGCGCTGTGCGCGCCGCGCGTCGTCGCCTCGACCGCGAGATGGGCGTCGCCCTCGCCGGTGAGGACGCGGTGGGCGCTGGTCACATCCTCGATCGCCGCGCCGCCGCCGTCGGCGAGCGCGATCTTGGTCCCCGCCGCGAGGCAGTGCCAGGTGAACATGAGGTTGGGGATTTCGGTGCATTGCGCCGTCTTGCCGCCTGGCGTGTCGACGCTGCAGACGTTGAAGGAAAAGGTCGGTGTCGGCGCATTGCTCACCGGGATCTCGAAGCTGTAGAAGAAATAGGAATATTGCGGGTCGTTGACCGGACCCGGATTGTACACCAGCGAGCTCGTGTTGGTGTAGGACTGACCCGCCACATAGGTATAGCCCCAGTTCAGCTTGGTCGGGTCCGTGCCGTCCATCGTCACCTTGGCCGTGAAAGTCTGTGTGTAGGTGGTGTTCATCGCGATCGGCTGGCCGCCGCCCTGATAATAGATCTGGGTGAGGTAGACGGCGCCGGGGATCGGCTGGCCGGGCGTGCCCGTTATCTCATAGGGAAGGGACGCGCTGCCCGTGAACGGAACGATCAGGTACGGATTGTCGACGGCGTTGTCGCTGTAATAATAGTCGCAATCGGTGGGTGGCGGGTTGTTCGGCCGGTTCACCCCGATCTTCACATAGGTCGGATTGGTGTGGATCGGCGTCGAAGTCGGGACGGTGACCGTCGCGACCCCGTCGTCCATGGCGAGGTCCGTGCCGAGCGTCGCGGAACTGGCCGTGGCGGTGAATTGCGCCTCGCCGGTCGACGACAGCGAATGATTGACCGAAAGCAGCTTCAGCGCGCTGCCGGCCGATTTCGCGCTGGCGGTATCGGTCGAGACCGTCAGGAAGCCCTGGCGGACCGAGCTGTTGTCCCCGAGCGCGAGCAGCGCGCCGCCGTCTGCATCGAGCGCGAACAGGGTGCCGCCGCTGAGCAGCGTCCCTTCGGGCGAGGCATGCCAGGTCGTCGCCGTCGCGAGGCCGGACCGGTCGGCGCCCTTGTCGATGAACCGCAAATCGTCCGCGCCCGCGCCGGCGCTTCCGTCCAAAGCGGCAAACAGCGCCGGATAGCGATCGCCGGTCCGGCCCGCCGCCGCAAGCCCCGCCTCGATCGCGGCGCGGTGGGTGGCGTTGGCGGGGTCGAGCCCGACCGTCTGGTCCGGTGGGAGCTGGTCGGCGAGCGCGGAGACGGCGGCGAGGGACTCGGCGGAGACGGACGATGGCGTGGACATGATTCTTCCCTCCTCAAATGCTAGATACAGTAAAAACAACGTACCCGGACCGAAATCCGAGCATGATGAAGCTTCGCTACACTATGTCGATCACACCAGCGCCGAGGCGAATCGAATGGAAAGCTGTTCAATCTGGTAGAGGGAGGCCTCCACGACATTTAATATCTTGCAAATCGCCAGAGCAGCACCGCGATTGGCTTGGCCAGGGCCGAATCACTAGGCTGCTGTTGCTCCGACAATAACACAGTGCACGAGAGCTACAAGTGCCGGATTGGGCGTTTTACATCCAGCAAAGAGCCTGCGCCCTATTGCGTGCTTTCCGACGAGTCGCCTCCGTGAAATGGTCAAATAAAGCGCGTCGGCCGGTTGGGCTCCGAGGCCGCAATAACCTGGGGAGACGGCGGAGCGCGTGCGGGAATGGAAAGTCTCCCCCAAAATAACATTTCTTCTCAGTGGATTATGAATGCCGCGCGGTTTCCTCCCGCACAGGCGACGTCGCAAGCTCGAGATGCGGTCGCGCAGGTCATGCCATCGCTTTGCGGGCCGACATGACGCCCGGCGACCAGCGCGCTGCGATTTTTTGAGGGGACTCCCTGCAGGTGCGGCGATGTCCATTCTGGACGGATCGGCAAGACGCCGTTTTCCGGACGCTCGCGCCGTCCAGCCGTTGAAATCGCTGGTGACCCCACGGGACTCGAACCCGTGTTTTCGCCGTGGGAGGATTAAGGTGTGAGCCCTTCCGGACGATGTCGGACATCCTCGCGGCGGAACAGGCGGTATTTCATCCCGATCTCGACGTCGCCGACTCCGGCGTGCGTCCTCCCTTCATTGCGGGCAAAGTCGATCGGCAGGGTGGCGGTGAGCTGTACGTCGGGCGCCACGCCGTAGCTGAGGTCCAGCCCAGCGGTCCCGTCGAAGCTGCCATCCGAACCGGTTCCGGCGGCGAAGCCGTAAATTTCCCAGTGGCCGAGGTCCGTCGTTCCCGGATCGTCGGTATCGTAAGGCGGCCCGGCTAGCGCGCTGGTTCCGGCCAAAGCCAGCGCCGCCGCGCTCATCAGCCTCGCGGCCGCCGGGAGCACCCGTCCGAGGGTCCGAGCCGAACTCATCCGGCCAATCCCCCGAAAAGGCTTCCCACCCCTGCAGTGACGCCCATTGCGAGCGACCCCCAGAAGGCGACTCGCCAGACCGCCTTGCCCACGCCCGCGCCGCCAGCGCGGGCACCGATGGCGCCGAGCAGCGCCAAGCATAGGAGCGACACCGCGCAGACAAGAGGAATCAGCGCGCTTGCGCGCGCCAGGAGCACGACGAGGAGCGGCGCCGCTCCGCCGCTTGTGAAGCTGATCGCCGAGGCGAGCGCCGCCTGGGCCGGCCGCGCGGCCATGACCTCGGAGAGTCCGAGCTCGTCGCGCGCATGCGCTGCCAGCGCATCGCTCTTCGTCATTTGCGAAGCGACCTCGCGCGCCAGCTCGGGCTCGACGCCGCGCTCGACGTAGATGCCGGCGAGCTCGTCCAGTTCAAAGCCGGGATTGACCCTCAGCTCTTCCCTCTCGCGGCCAAGCTCCGCCTTCTCGGTGTCGGCCTGCGAGCTGACCGAGACGAACTCGCCGGCGGCCATCGACATCGCACCCGCCACGAGGCCGGCCACGCCGGACAACAGCACATGATTATATGTGCCCGAGGCCGAGGCCACGCCGACCATGAGGCTGGCGATCGAGACGATGCCGTCGTTGGCGCCAAGTACGGCCGCCCTTAGCCATCCGATCCTCGACAGGGGGCCCGGCCCGCTACGCCCAGGCGCGCTTGCTCCGCTCGGATCGATCGAAGCCACGGCCTATGAGCCCGCGATAAGCCAGAGCGCGACGCCGGCGGCAATCGCTGCGGCAAGGAACAGGCGCGCGGCGGGGGCGGTCGTTACCGGCCGGGTTCCGGCAGGCGCCGGGCGCCGACCGGTCAGCATCGGTGCGATCAGATTGTCGCGACGGACCAGCAGGTAGAAGAGAACCGCCGCGATGTGCAGGCCGATCAACGCGAGCAGTAGATAGAAGTTCGCCTGGTGCAGCTTGCCCGCGGTGTGCGCCGCGCCTGGGGCGATCAGGTCCGCGAACGGTCCCGCCTTGCGCCCGTTCCCGTTCTCCGCGAACAGGCCGAGGCCGATCTGGAGCGCCAGGACGGCGAGCAGGGCGACGATGCTGAGCGCGCCGAGCGGATTGTGGCCGTGGACATAGTCCTTGCCACCGCGGAGGTATGCGACAACCCTTCGGGGGCTCCTCACAAAAGAAGCGAAACGCGCGGTCGAGCTGCCCGCGAAACCCCAGATGAGCCGGAAGACTAGCAGGCCGAGAAGCGCAAATCCGAATCGATAATGCCAAGTCATGTGGCCGGTCTCGACCGTCCACCAGGCGAGCGGGATGAGCAAGGCCATGGCCCAATGGACGATGCGCACCGGCCGATCCCAGATCCGAACGGATGCGGTAGCAGAGGTCTGGCTATTGTTCATTGTGGCCTCCTGAAACGACGGGCCGTTGCGCGTCGGGTTGTTGCGGGTGGCCCAGAGCAGGAACCGGACGAATGTCGGCCAGCCATTCCAGCTGCCCCTCCAACGAAGGACCGGCTCGCCGCTGGCCGGCCGGTACGCGCAGCTCTCCGCAGGGCGCGCCGGCGCGCTGTCCGGTAGTGGGGACGAGCTGTGGTTCAACACGGCCTCTTGTCCTCGCGTCCACCGCAGCCTCTCAGGCCCTTGCCGCCGCGCCGCTTTCCCTTCCGGGATGACGGCCCGCGCGTTGCGGGAGGATGAGGATGCAGGCGAGGATTGCGACGGCCAGCACCGCGGAAGCGAGCGGGCGGCTGAACGCAAGCCCGCCACTGTCCAAGGGCTTGTCGAGGAAGTCGCCGACCGTGGCGCCCAGCGGCCGAGTCAGGATGAACGCCGCCCAGAACAGGAAGACGCGGCTCACCCTGGTCCAGAAATAGAGCGCCGCCAGGACCGCCAGCCCGGCCCCGAAGACGAGCGCGCCGCCGCCATAGCCGAGCCCATTGGTGTCCGCGGTCCAGTCGCCCAAAGCCGTGCCGAGCGTCTGCGAGAAGGTGATAGTGATCCAGTAGAAGGTTTCCGCCTTCGGAGTGCGGACGGTGTCGACCGAGACCGAGCCCAGCATCCAGCGCCACGCGGCGAGCGTCGCGAGCACGCAGGCCAGCAGCAGCGCCGAGCCGCCGGCATAGCCGATCCCCATCGAGCGCGTCGCATAGTCGGCCATGGTCGTGCCGGCGGTGGTCGAGGCGATGATCGTCGCCCAATAGAGGAAGGGGTGGAATTTCTTCGCCGCGATCTGCCCTGCGACCAGGGCCACCAGGATGGTGAGAAAGATGGCGGTGCCGACCAGATAGCCGAGGTCGAGCGTCATCGAGACGGTGTCGCCGCCGGTCTCGCCCAGCGTCGTCGCCAGGATCTTGATGAACCAGAATCCCAGCGTGATCGCGGGGACCTTGGTCATGAGCGCGCGTTCGTCGTAAGTCATGGCCGGCCTTTCGCTGCGCCCGCCTGCGGAGACGGACTCAAAGGGGGTGGGAAGGCGTGTCAGGCGTCCGCAAGCCAGCTGCCGCCCTCGCTCATCCAGTCCTGAACCGCGGGATCGTCGCCCTGGCGCGTCGCAAGGGCGCGTCCGTGATAGAGCGCCGCCATCTCGAGATGGGCTTGGCGGGCGGCGGGGTGGACGGCTTCGTCGGCACGCTTGGCTTCCGCTTCCGCGCGCGCCCGGCAATAGTCCGCCTTCTCGTCGCCGACCTGTTCGCCCAGAGCGTCGGGCTCGTCGCGACCGCGGCGCACGATATGCGTGAGCCCGCCGGCGAACTCCACCCATACCGGCTCGGTTACCGGATCAACCAGGCCGGCAAAGAATCGTATCGATCCCTGATCCATCTGCGCGCATCCCATCATGTAGCTTCGGATCTCGGCTATGGCGGGCAGAACGTAACCGGGGTGTAGCGGCCTCATTAAGATTCGGTCATGCTTGGCAGGAACCGCTTCGAGCACCAAGGATCAGCGTCCGCTGGGGCCGGCGGTCGGGGCGAGCGGCTCCAGCGGCGGGATGGCGGGCTCCGACACCCTCGACACCGACGCGATGGGGCAACTCCGGTCGCCGGTGAAGATACTGGAAGATTGGTCGAACAGGGGATTCCCCTGAAGCTCGAGGCCGAACGCGGTCCGCAGCCCGTCGCAGGCCGCGACCAGGTCCACGCGATACCATTGGCCGCTTCTATCCTCGACATAGACGGTGCGGTCGTCCGAGACGGTCCAGCCAAGAACGTCGTGCGTCGGCGAATGGGCGGCGTCGCCTCGGGGAATCCCCGCCGGCGGGGCCGCCGCCGCGCTCAGCGCAAGGACCGCGATCGCGGCAGTGATCAGCTTGGTCATCGAACCTCTCCTCAAGATTTCTGGCGGACGTCAGATTCACGGGCGCCTACCGCGCCGATCCGCTTCGATCGTGCCGGGCAGCTTCCAGCGGACTCCGCCAGGTTCGTCCTCGTCGACGACGGCCTGGCCCGCCTTGACGGCGTCGCGCAGCGCGGCTTCGGGCGTTTCCCGCCAGGGGCCGATGACTGCGGCGGTGCGGTAGCGGTAACGAACCGGCGGCCGGTCCATCGTCTTTCTCCTCCAGGCACGGAATCGAGCCCGAGCGCGGAGAGTCTAGAGGGCGGCGGCCATCGCCCGCCTAAACGCCGGATGACAATTTCTTCATGCGGAGACGCGGCGGGCAACATTGCCAATTTGTCATGAAGCACACGGCGTGGGGAAAGGCGCCTCCCCTTACGGAATGCGCATTGTGGACAGGAAGACTCTCCGGCAGGTCATGGGACCGCGCGCGAAGGCGGCGATGGCGCTCGTCGTCGTCGTCGTCGCCATCGTCGTGGCGGCCGTTTTTGCCGTGCGCGCTCCGGACCTCGGATTCGAGCTCCCCGGATCGCGGAGGGAGACGGTCGTGAGCGCCCTCGATGCCGCGCTCGGCGCGACGGTCGAGCCGCTCGGCCCCGATACCGCCGCGAGCCTGGGCATTTCCGCGCGAGACAAGGGTCTCGTGATCACCAGCATCGCCGAAAACCGTCCGGCCGCGCGCGCCGGCATCAGGACCGGCGACGTGATCGAGCGGATCGACGGAGCCCCGGTCGGCTCGATCGGCGAGGCAGCGGCAGCGCTGGCGGACGCCCGCGCGCCCGATATCATCCTTAGGGTCAACCGCCACGGCGAATATGTTATCGTGCATCTGCCGGGTCGCGCGGCGCCGGTCGCGCGCGACCCGGCGAAACAAGGAGGCGAGTGATGACCAAGAAGATCCTGGTTGTCGAGGACGACGCCACGACGGCCGACTATGTGGCCAAGGGACTGGTTGAAAATGGCTATGTCGTCGACCGCGCCGCGGACGGCCGGGAAGGGCTCTTCCACGCTTTGGACGGCGCCTACGCCGCCGTCATCCTCGATCGCATGCTGCCGGGCATGGACGGGCTGGCCGTCCTCGGCGCTATCCGGGCCGCGAACGTCGAGACGCCCGTCATCATCCTCTCCGCACTCGGATCGACGGACGAACGGGTGAAGGGGCTGAAGGCGGGCTCCGACGACTATCTGATCAAGCCTTTCGCCTTTTCCGAGTTGCTCGCGCGGCTGGAGGCGCTGCAGAGGCGCGGCGCGGCCAATGCGCAGGCCGTCGTTACTTCGCTGACCTGCGGCGAGCTCAGCATGGATCTGCTCTCGCACCGGGTCGAGCGGGCGGGAGCGCGCATCGACCTCCAGCCGCGCGAGTTCAGGCTCTTGGAGTTCCTGCTCCGCAACCAGGGCCATGTGGTCACCCGCACGATGCTTCTGGAAGAGGTCTGGGACTATCATTTCGATCCCGGCACCAACGTCATCGACGTGCATATCAGCCGCCTGCGCAAGAAAATCGACGAGGCGGGACAGGCACCGTTGGTCCATACCGTGCGCGGCGTGGGTTACATGCTGAGCGAAGCCGCTTGAGCCGCCCCGGCTGGACCCGGCTGAAGCGGTCGACGACGGCGCGATTCGTGCTGCTCTATCTGGCGCTCAGTCTTGCTGGCATTATTCCGCTCCTCCTAGCCACCTATTACCAGGCGGACCGCATCGCGGAGGGCCAGTTCTCGGCGCAGATAGAGAACCGCAAGGCGAATCTGCTGCTCACATATCGGACCGGTGGGATTGAAGGTGTCGCGCAGGGAATCAGGGACCGGATGGCGAGCGGCGCCGCTGCGCAGACAGCGCTCCTGCTGGTCGACCCACAAGGCCGAAGGATGGCGGGCAATCTAGCCGCTTGGCCTCCGACCGTGCGCCGACCGACCGGCTGGACAGAGATGCGCCTTTATCGGGACGGCCACGCGCGAGCAGAACTCTTCGCTTTGACGGCCATCCATTTGCCTTCGGGACATCGTCTTCTCATCGGCACGGTGATCGAGGACCGGACGAGGATGCGGGAAGCGCAGCTCCTCGCACTCCTCGGCGCGCTCGTCCTCGCCATCCCGATCGGGCTTGCCGGAAGCCTTGTCATGGTGCGCTTCATGAACCGCCGGGTCGGCGCGGTCGCGAACGTTGCGGCGCGCATCGCAGGCGGGGATCTTAGCCGGCGTGTCGAGACGGGGGGAACGAAGGACCCGTTCGATCGGCTGGGCGACTCGCTGAACGCGATGCTCGCGCGGATTGAGGCGCTGGTGGAAGAACTTCGGCTCGTCACCGACGCATTGGCCCACGACCTTCGCTCGCCCCTGACGCGCATACGCGCGAGCGTGGAAAAAGCGATGGTGGAGGGTTCCGAAAACGCGCAGCGTCACGCGATCGAGGCGACCTCGAGTGAGATCGATCTGATGCTCCGCATGATTGCCGGCACGCTCGAGATCAGCCGCGCCGAAGCCGGAATGGGGCGGGAGTATTTCGCCCCCTTCGATCTCGGTGCGCTCACCCGCGACCTTTGCGAAATGTATCAGCCTCTTGCCGAGGAGAGCGGGGTTTCGATCGCGGTGGATAAGCCGCGCGAAATGACCTTCTTCGGCAACCGCGAGCTGGTCGGGCAGGCGGTTTCAAACCTCATCGACAACGCGCTCAAATATGGTTCGGGCGGGGGAAGCATCCGGATCGGCGTGGACGAGACGGATTCCTCAGTCCTTTTCTGGGTCGCGGATCGGGGCGCTGGGATTCCTGCTGACCGGCGGGAAGAGGCGCTGCGCAAGTATCGCCGCCTCGATGAGGCGCGGGCGACCGACGGCAGCGGCCTGGGCCTTGCCTTGGTGCGCGCGGTGGCGAGGCTTCATGGCGGCGAGCTTATTCTAGAAGACAATGAGCCCGGGTTGCGGGCGGTCATCAGCCTGCCGCGAACCGACAGCGCCGACGCCGGCGGTGATGGCCGTTCCCGCCAGTGACGACGTTCTCGACCCTCCTTGGGTCACGCCCCGGGATCGCGCGGCGTATTGTCGGGCAGCGGTGGGCGTGGGAACCCGGCCGCGGCATCGGCTCGGACCAGCTCTATTTGCTCGGTCGTGGGCCCGCTCGGGCGCGGCTGATCGTTCGCCCCGGGATTGAGCAGGCCCATGAACACGGCCAGCGGGCCAAAAACGGTCATCGCGATCGGGACGGCGCGCGACCTTCTCTCTTCGATCAGCCCGTTCATCCTGAGTCTCCTTCCCGGGACTACCGGCCGGCGCCGCTTCGTTGGGCCGCGACCTGCTCCTCGAGCAGGTCGACCAGTGCCAGCTCGGTCGCGACGGCGCTTCGGGCGAAGGGAAGGTCGCGCTGCCTGACCGCGGCGGACATCGCATCGATGCTCTGCGGCATGACGCCGCGGAGCGCCGGCGAGGCAATCGTCGGCTCAAGCGCCCGCCACTGCCCGGCGGCGAAGCGTGCCGACTGCTCCATCGCCGCCCAATCCACGCGCGGCGCCTGGGCAAGCGCATCGTAACGAAAGCCCGCATAATCGAGCAGGCTGACGGGAATCGGCACCTGCGCCGTGGCGGCATCCTGGGCCTGGATCAGGTGACGGTAAGTCTCGACCGCTGCCAGAGCCAGGCCGGGCCTGTCCTGCGCCCGCCGCGCGGCTGCGATGGCGGCAAGGCGGGCATCGAGGGTAGCTGCCGCGGCGCCCGGCAGAATGCCTCGCGCCCTGGCGCCCGCGGCTCCAGCGTTTGCGATCAGGCCGTCGACTTCGGGCCAGGACGCGGTGAACGCCTGCTCGGTGAGGGCTTCAAAGGGCTCCGCCGAGTTTCGCAATATGGCATTGCCGGGCGATTCGGCCCTTGCCGCCGGCGGCTGGAAAGCCGGGACATCTCCCGCCGCAGCTTCGGAGGCCGGACGATTGCAGCCGGCGGTGATCAGCACTGCTGCGACGGCGGGGACGAAAAGCCATCCCGCCGTTCCTGACTGGAAGGTCTTCATGACATGCTCCTGCTGGTGGATGTAGTGGGGACGAGGCCCGGCGCCTTGAGCCCGGCGGCATCGGCGGCGACGAGGCCGAGCGCGGACCAGTCGAGTTCGGCATAGCCGTGCTCGATGCCGGCGATCAGCCGGTCGCGGACCACGTCGAGAGTGGGCATCGGCACCGCGGCCGCTTCCGCCTCGGCGAGGGCCAGCTTGATGTCCTTGAGCCCGAGCGGCATGACGAAGCCGCCCGCGGCATAATGCTGGGCCGCGATCTTTTCGCCGTAGAGGCTGTGGGCGCGGCTCCCGAACATGGTCTGGGTCAGGACGGCGAGAAGTTGCGCCGGATCGACCTCGCGCTTGCGCGCGAGCGCCATGATTTCTCCGAGGATCTCGGCTGTCGCACCTGAAATCGCATTGGCCGCCAACTTGACGAAATTCGCGGCCGGTGGATCGGCGCCGATGACGAACGTCCTCTGGCCGAGGCCATCGAACAGAGGGCGGCAGCGATCGACGTCCGCGGACGCGCCGGCAGCAAGGATGAAAAGCTGGCGCCCCTTTGCGGCATCGGGATTGCCGAGCACGGGGGCGGCGACATAGCCCTGGCCCCGACGCGCATGCTCGGCGGCAAGCTCGCTCGCGCAATGCGGGCTGATCGTGCTCATCGAAAGGTGGATGGCGCCGCGCGCCAGGCCCGCCGCTAATCCGCGCTCCTTTCCGCCGAAGACGACCTCCCGGACCGCCGCATCGTCGGGTAGGCTGGTGACCACGATATCGCGGTCAAGGACGAGCTTCATGTCGGTAGCGGCCCGGATGCCGACGCCGGCGAGCATGTCGACCTGCTCGCGTCTGCGCACGAATCCGACGATCGAATAACCGGCGGCGGCGAGATTGGACGCCATGGCCGAACCCATTCGTCCGAGACCGACAAAGCCGATCGTGGGGATTATGCGCGTCATCATGGCAACCTCGCTGATTTGAAAAGAGGCTTGATCTATGGCTCATCCGGAATGACGCCGGTTTGGCCGCCGCGTGAACAGTTCGTCATGTTCACGCGGCGGTTGTGTCGGATTCAGAACACCGCTTCGATGTCGACGACGTCGATCAGCTTGTGGTTGACGAACTCGTTGATGCCGAGCCCGAGCAGTTCGCGGCCGTAGCCCGAGCGGCGGACGCCGCCGAAGGGCAAGTCGGCCTTGACCATCGTCGGATGGTTGACGAACACCATGCCGGTGGAGATCTTCGCCGCCACGTCGAAGCCGCGCTGGACGTCCGAGGTGAACACTGAGCCGCCAAGGCCGAAGGGCGAGTCGTTGGCGATGCGGATCGCGTCCTCCTCGTCCTTCGCGCGGAACAGCATCGAGACCGGCCCGAAAAACTCCGAGTAGCGGGCCGGATTGTCCTCCGAGATGTCGGTGAGGATGGTCGGCTGGACGAACGCGCCGCGGTCGGGGATGCGCGGGCCGACCTTCGTCGCCGTCGCGCCATAATCCACGGCCTTGCGGATCTGCTCCTTGAGATTGTCGGCCGCGGCCTGCGACGACAAGGGCGCCAGCGTGGTTTCCGGTGCGAAGGGATCGCCCGCCCGCAGCTTGGCGACGCCCTTCGCGTAGCGCTCCAGGAAGTCGTCATAGACCTCATCCACGACGATCATCCGCTTGGACGCGCAGCAGACCTGGCCGCCGTTCCAGTGGCGGCCGAACACCGCCCACTCGACCGTCTTCGCCATATTGGCGTCGGCCAGCACCACGAAGGCGTCGGCGCCGCCGAGCTCCATGGTGGACTTCTTCAGCGCCCTGCCCGCCTGGCCCGCAACCATGGCGCCGGCCGCCTCGGAGCCGGTCAGCGCGACGCCCTGGACGCGGGGATCGTTGATGATCCGCTCGATCTGCGGCCGGGTCGCGTACAGGTTGGTGAAGCCGCCGTCCGGCAGGCCGGCATCGCGCATCAGGGCCTCGAACGCCGCGGCGCTCTGCGGCACGTTCGAGGCGTGCTTGAGGAGCATCGTATTGCCCGCCGCCAGCTGCGCCGCGACGATGCGCACGATCTGGTAATAGGGGAAGTTCCACGGCTCGATGGCGAGCAGCACGCCGAGCGGCTCGGTGACGAGCACTGCATCGCCCTCGGCCGGATCGGCGACCGGCACATTCTCCGGCTCGAGCAGAGACTCGGTATTCTCGACATAATATTCGAAGATTCGAGCGACCAATTCGACCTCGTCTTTCGCTTCGGAGATCAGCTTGCCCATCTCGAGAGTAAGCAGGCGCGCGTAGGAATCACTGTCCCGGCGCAGGATGTCGGCGGCCTTTTGCAGGATCGCGCCACGGTCCGCGAAGGAGGTTTCCTTCCATTGGCGGAATGCGGCGTGCGCGTTCTCGATCGCCAGATCGATCTCCGCGTCGCTCGCGTCGGGGAAGGTCTTCAGCAGTTCGCCCGTGTAGGGATTGATGGTTGCATAGGCCATGAGTGGCCCCTTTCATTTGTGAGGGATGCGTTTCAGCCCCTCGCAAATGACCGGGCCGGAATGACGCCGCCTTGGCCGCGGCATGAACAGTTCGTCATTTCGCAGGACGGCCGCGCCGACATTACCTAAATTTCACTCGCCCCCCACGCGGCCGTCAGCCGCTCGCGGGGATAAGAGCTGCCGGGTCGCCCAATCGCAGGGATTTTCCGGAGCGGCCCCACATCGAGGTGGGAGCCGGCAACATGACGAGTGCAACTGCCCCAGAGATCGTTGCCGCAGGGACTTCCCGGCGCCGACGCGGCGGCCCGGCGGCGGTCCTGGCCGCGTCGATGCTGCTGCTTGCCGCTTGTAGCCAGAGCAACGCTGCCAACCCAGCGGGGGGCGGGCGGGCCGCGCCCGTGCAGGTCGGTTATATCGTCGTGCAGCCGACCAGCGTTCCGATCGAGGAGGACCTGCCGGCAAGGGTCGCCGCCTTTCAGATCTCCGAAGTCCGGCCGCAGGTTTCGGGCGTCATTCAGCGGCAGCTCTTCAGTGAGGGCGCGATCGTCCGTCAAGGGCAGACGCTCTACCAGATCGACCCCAGCCCCTATCAGGCCATGGCCGCGCAGGCCGCCGCCAATTTGCAGAGCGCCCGCGCCGCCGCCCAAGCTGCCAATGCCCTCGCTGCGCGCTATCGGCCGCTCGCCGAAAGAGGGTGGGTGTCGCAGCAGGACCTTGCCACCGTGGTCGCGCAGGCGGGGCAGGCGAACGCCGCGATCGCCCAGAATGCCGCGGCGCTCCGGTCCGCGCAGATCAACCTTCATTATGCGGGCGTCCCGGCGCCGATCACCGGCCGTATCGGACTGTCCGCCGTCACTCAAGGCGCGCTGGTCACGGCCGACCAGGCCGCCGCGCTGGCCACCATCACCCGGCTCGATCCGATCTATGTCGACATCCAGCGGTCCGCCTCGGACCTGCTTGCGCTGCGCCGGTCGCTGGCGCAAGGCGGGGCCGTGCCTGCGGCCGCCCAGGTGCGGCTGACGCTGCCCGACGGCAGCGACTATGGTTCCATCGGTACGGTCCAGTTCAGCGAAGTCATCGTCGACGAGCAAACCGGCGCGGTGACGGTTCGCGCGCGTTTCCCCAATCCGCAGAGCCTCTTGCTGCCGGGAATGTTCGTGACGGCGCATTTCGCCCAGGCGATCGACACCACGGCCTTCCTCGTGCCGCAGCAGGCGGTCTCGCGCGACCCGAGAGGCAATGCGACATTGTGGGTGGTCGGCCCCGGCAACACCGCGGTCCAGCGCACCGTCGTCACCGGGCGGACGCAGGGCGCCTTCTGGGTCGTAACCCAGGGCCTCGCCTCGGGCGAGAAAGTGATCACCCAAGGCACGGCCAACCTTCGCGACGGCGCGTCGATCAGGCCAGTGCCCGCGGCCGCGCCGCAGCGGCCCGCTGCCGCGGTGCAAGGCGGCTAGCCCGTGTCGCGCATCTTCATCGACCGCCCGATCTTTGCATGGGTGATCGCGATCATCATCATGCTGATCGGCATCGGCGGTATCGCCAGGCTGCCGATTGCCCAATATCCCGACATCGCTCCGACCCAGGTCAACATCCGCGCATCATATCCCGGCGCATCGGCGGAGACGGTTCAGAACAGCGTCACCCAGATCATCGAACAGCAGCTGACCGGCATCGACGGGCTGCTCTATTTCAATTCCACTTCGACCTCTCAGGGCCAGGTCACGATATCGGCGACCTTTGCAAAGGGCACCAATCCCGACGTCGCCCAGATGCAGGTGCAGAACAGCGTTCAGGCGGCGTTCTCGCGGATGCCGGCGCAGGTCCAGCAGCAGGGCCTCCGCGTGACCAAGTCGAACCCCGATAATCTGATGGTCGTCGCCGTCTATGACGAAAGCGATCGGCGGACGAACTTCGACGTCGCCGACTGGCTCACCAGCAACATGCAGGACCAGCTGGCCCGGGTGCCTGGCGTGGGCGACATCAGCGTTTTCGGCGGCGCCTATGCGATGCGGATCTGGCTCGATCCCAACCGGTTGCGATCCTATTCGCTGATGCCGAGCGACGTCGTCAGCGCGATTACCGCCCAGAATAGCGAGGTCGCGGCGGGCGAGATCGGCGGGCAGCCCCAGCCGGCCACGCAGATGCTCGACGCGATCGTGACCGCCCAGTCGAGGCTGCAGACGCCCGAGCAGTTCCGCAACATCATCGTCAAATCCGACCCGTCCGGCGCACGAGTGCTGCTCGGCGACGTCGCGCGGGTCGAGCTGGGCGCCGATAATTACGGCCTGGTCGCCCGCGCCAACGGCCATCCGGGAGGGGGCATCGCAATTTCGCTGGCCCCCGGCGCCGACGCTCTGACGACAGCCAACCTCGTCAAAGCCAGGGTCGATCAGATATCCGCCAGCTTTCCCGCAGGCTTCCGCTACGCTTATGCAAATGACACGACCGAATTCATCAAGCTGTCGGTCACGGAGGTGGTCAAGACGCTGATCGAGGCGATCGTGCTGGTCGTAATCGTGATATTCGTCTTCCTGCAGAGCTGGCGCGCCACCCTGATCCCGGCCATCGCCATCCCCGTGGTGCTCTTCGGCACGTTCGGCATCCTCTACGCGCTGGGCTTCTCGATCAACACGATGACCCTGTTCGGGCTGGTGCTGGCGATCGGCCTCTTGGTCGACGACGCGATCGTCGTGGTCGAGAATGTCGAGCGGCTGCTCGAGGAGCATCCCGACCTCACCCCGCGCGAAGCGACGATCCTGTCGATGAGCCAGATCCAGATGGCTTTGATCGCGATCGCGTTGGTCCTGTCGGCCGTGTTCCTGCCGATGATCTTCTTCGGCGGCTCGACCGGGGTGATCTATCGCCAGTTCTCGGCCACCATCGTCTCGGCCATGCTGCTGTCCGTCTTCGTCGCCATGACCCTAAGCCCGGCGCTCGCCGCGGCGCTGCTCAAGCGCAAGGCCGAGGGGCCCCCGGCGGGCGGCGGCTTCGCCGCGCGCTTCCCCGGGGCGAGCCGGCTGCTGGCGCGCGCGCGCGATGGGCTCAGCCGCGCTATAGCGCGGACGACCACCTTCTATGTCGGCTCGATCCGCCACATCGTCGGCCGCAAAGGGATCGCCCTCGGCCTTTACGGCGCCACTCTCGCGCTGCTCGCGATCCTGTTTTTCCGCCTTCCGACCGGGTTTCTTCCGAGCGAGGACCAGGGAGCCGTCTCGATCCAGTTCCGCCTGCCGGCTGGCGCCACCTTGCCGAGAACGCTCGAGGTGCAGGCGGCGATCGAAAATTATTTCCTCCACGGTCCGGACAGCCGCAATGTCGCGACCTATTTCACGGTCGCGGGCGGCGGGCAGGGCGCCAGCGGCCAGAATACGGGCCAGGCCTTCATCAACCTCGCCAGTTTCGCCAACCGCAGCAGCGCCCAGGACAGCGCCGCCGCGATCGTCCAGCGCGCGTCGAACTCCTTCCGCAATTTCCGCGACGCCCAGGTCTTCGCCCTCGTCCCTGGCGCGATCCGCGGACTCGGCCAGTCGGCCGGCTTCACGATGGCGCTGCAGAATACGAGCGGCATGAGCCTCGGTCAGTTCCAAGCGGCGCGGGACCGGCTGCTGGCAATGGCGCAAGCCGATCCGGCGCTGGCGCAGGTGCGCCTAAGCTCGCTCCCCGACGTTGCAACCCTCAGGGTCGACGTCGATCAGGCACGTGTCTCGGCGCTGGGGCTCAATACAGCCGACGTCAACAGCACTTTGTCCACGGCTTGGGGCGGGCGCTACGTCAACGACTTCATCGATCGCGGCCGCGTCAAGCGCGTCCTGGTGGAAGGCGATGCGCCGTATCGCGCCGCGCCGTCCGACATCGATCAATGGTCCGTCCGCAGCAGCCTGGGCGCGATGGTCCCTTTCTCCTCCTTCGCGCGGACCAGCTGGGCCGTCGCGCCGGTAACCCTTTCCCGCTTCCAGGGGATCGAGTCCTATGAAATCCAGGGCCAGGCCGCGCCCGGGACGAGCTCCGGCCAAGCGATGAACCGGATGGAGGCCCTCGCCGCCCGGATTCCCGGTGTCAGCGTCGCCTGGGCGGGGCAGTCGTACCAGGAGCGGCTGTCCTCCGGACAGGCGCCCTTGCTCTATGCCATCTCTTTGCTCATCGTTTTCCTATGCCTCGCGGCGCTTTACGAAAGCTGGTCGATCCCCTTTGCGGTGCTTCTGGTCATTCCGCTCGGTCTGGTCGGCGCCGTCTTCGCCGTCACCCTCCGGGGACTCCAGAACGACGTCTATCTGCAGATCGGCCTGCTGACGACGATGGGCCTCGCCGCGAAGAACGCCATCCTGATGATTGAGTTCGCGGAGCGAGCCGAGAAGGAAGGCAAAAGCGTGATCGAGGCGGCGCTCGAGGCCGCGCGCATTCGTTTGCGGCCGATCCTGATGACCAGCTTCGCCTTCATCTTCGGTGTCCTGCCGCTTGCCATCGCGACCGGCCCGGGAGCGAACAGCCGGATCGCGATCGGCACCTCGGTGATCGGCGGCATGCTGACCGCGACCATCCTCGCCATCTTCTACATCCCCTTGTTCTTCGTACTCGTCCGCCGCGGCGTGCGCGACGGGCTGAAGCTGATCCGCACCCGGATCACGCGACCGGTCGAGGCACAAGCCTAAGCGGGATCCGCTCGACGCAGCGTTGGCGCCTGGCAGGCCGGACCCCCGTCCGAAGAAGCTAACGGAATTGTCACGAAGCGCCCACGGTGCGGAGAGGTGCCGGGGCCTATTCACAGCATTGCGAGGATCGTCTCCGGCCCCGCCCCCTGCCCGGGACGATCCCGCACCCCCTCGAGCCGCCCAAGGCGAAGTGAGGAAACGAAATGAGCCAGGCCTCGCGCGCAACTCGACCGCCCATGCTGCTCCACCCGCTTCTGATTGGGCTAGGGGCCGCCCTGCTGGTCGCCGCCTTCGCGACCGACCTGCTTTACTGGCGGACGGTCCTGCCGGCGTGGGAAACCTTTTCGATCTGGCTGATTACCGGCGGACTGCTCCTCGGGGCGCTGTCGGGCCTCGCCCTCCTCCTCGATGTCGTGCTGCGGCGCGCGGGAGCGATCGTCTGGTGGCGGTTCGCGGCCCTGACGGCCGCAGCCCTTCTCTCGCTCCTTAACGCCTTCATTCACAGCCGCGACGGCTACACGGCGGTGGTCCCGCAAGGCCTGGCGCTCTCCGCGATCGTGACCGCGATCCTGCTTGTCGTCGGCTGGCGCGGCTGGAGTCTTGCTCGCGCTCGCTCCTTCTCTTCGGCCTCCTACGAGGGAGTAGGCTCATGACCTTGTTTTCTCTGCGCGCAACCTGTGCCCTCGCCGGATTGGCGGCGCTCGCCGCCTGCGATCAAGACGTGGCGCCGCCAAGCACCCAATATGGCGCGAATCCCGAGCTCCCCGCGCCGCAGCAATATGTCATCCCGCCGATGCGGGTGCCGCGGGTGATTGGCTGGGAGGCAGGCCAGGCCCCCATTGTGCCGGCCGGTCTCGAAGTGCGGGCGCTCGCGACCGGCTTCGAGCATCCGCGCTCGGTTTACACTCTGCCCAACGGTGACGTCCTCGTGGTCGAAGCAAACGGTCCGAACGCGCCGATCAATCGGCCGAAGGACTATGTGATGGGGATGTATCAGGCCGTGGGCGGCTCGGCCGCCCCCGGCGGAAACCGCATCATTCTGCTGCGGGACGTCAATGGCGACGGACAACCCGATCTGCGCACGATCTTCCTCGACAATCTGAACTCCCCGTTCGGCGTGGTGCTGGTGGGGGATCAGCTCTACGTGGCCAACACGGACGCCATTTTGCGCTTTCCCTATGTGGCTGGCGCGACGCGGATCGCGGCGCCCGGGGTCAGGCTGACTGACCTTCCGGCCGGGCCGATCAACCATCACTGGACGAAGAGCCTGACGGCGAGCCCGGACGGATCTCGTCTCTATGTCGGGGTCGGCTCCAACAGCAACATCACCGAGAACGGCATCGACGTGGAAGGCGGCCGCGCCGCGATCTGGGAGATCGATCGCGCCACCGGCTTCAAGCGGATCTTCGCTTCCGGCATGCGCAACCCCACTGGCCTCGCCTTTGTGCCCGGAACCAACACTTTGTGGGCCATCGTCAACGAGCGAGACGAGATCGGACCCAATCTGGTTCCGGATTATCTGACCTCGGTCCGGCGGGACGCTTTCTATGGCTGGCCCTACAGTTATTACGGCCAGCATGTCGACGTTCGCGTCCAGCCGCAGCGCCCGGATCTGGTCGCCAGGGCCATCCCGCCCGATTACGCGCTGAGCTCCCACGTCGCTCCTTTGGGCCTGGTGTTCAGCGCGGCCACAAGCCTGCCGGCACGATATCGCAGCGGCGTTTTCGTTGGCGAGCATGGCAGCTGGGATCGCGATCCGCTGAACGGCTACAAGGTGGTCTACGTCCCCTTCCGCAACGGCAGGCCCGCCGGGCCGCCACAGGATGTCGTCACCGGCTTCCTGACGAGCGACGGAAGGGCGATGGGCCGCCCCGTGGGGCTGGCGCTCGACCGCAGCGGCGCGCTGCTGATCGCCGATGATGCCGGAGACACCGTCTGGCGCGTCACGGCCGCATCCTCTTGACCCCGACCTAGGAGCACCCTCATGGAAACGATCGAACTCGGCAACAACGCCACCGTTTCGCGCGTCGGCCTCGGCACTTGGGCGATTGGCGGCTGGATGTGGGGCGGGAGCGACGCCGGCGAGGCGATCGAGACGATCCGCGGCGCCGTCGATCGCGGCGTCACGCTGATCGACACGGCCCCGGTCTACGGTTTCGGCCGGTCCGAGGAGATCGTCGGCGAAGCGCTGGCGAAAGGCGACCTGCGGCGCCGCGCGCAGATCGCCACCAAGTCGGGCCTCAACTGGCGCGATGGCGAGCCCTATCGCGACTCCCGGCCGTCGCGGATCCGTCAGGAAATCGAGGATTCGCTTCGCCGGCTTCGCACCGACTATATCGACATCTACCAGATCCATTGGCCCGATCCGCAGACGCCGATGGGCGACACCGCGCGTGTGCTTGGCGACTTGTACGACGAAGGCAAGATCCGCGCGATCGGCGTCAGCAACTTCTCGCCCGAGCAGATGAACGATTTCCGCGAGGTACGGCCGATCGAGACGGTGCAGTCGCCGTACAATCTCTTCGAGCGCGAGATCGAACAGGATGTCCTCCCCTATGCCAACGCCACCGGTCTGGTCGTGCTTGGCTATGGCGCGCTGTGTCGCGGCCTGCTTTCAGGCCGGATGACGGCCGATCGCGTGTTCGCCGGCGACGACCTTCGCAAGACCGACCCCAAGTTCCAGTCCGCTCATTTGTCCCGCTATCTGGCCGCGGTCGCGGAGCTGGAGTCATTCGCCCGGGAGCGCTTCGGAAAGTCGGTGCTGGCGCTGGCGGTGCGCTGGGTGCTCGACAGGGGACCCACCGCGGCGCTGTGGGGCGCGCGCCGGCCGGACCAGCTTGACCCGCTCGACGAGATCCTTGGCTGGACGATCGACGAGGCGGCCATGGCCGAGATCGACGCCATCCTCCGGCGCCACGTCCCGGAGCCGATCGCGCCGGATTTCATGGCGCCGCCGATTCGCCAGCTCGTTGCCGCCTGAGGTGCCCCGAGCCCACGGCCGAGGGAGGACGACATGGACGTCGAAATAGCCGGTCTCGGCCACGTGAAAGGCGCGTCAAGGCCGTCGGCTGGGCTGCTGAGCGTTTTCAGTGTTACGGCGTTCGCCGGTAACTTGGCTGGTCGTATGAGCCGGCCGCACCAATGAAGGAGACCAAAATGCGCGCATTGCTTTTGCTGCCACTCATACTCTTGGCACCCGTCGCGGCGGCCGCCCAGGAGGCGGGTCGCGCCCGCATTGTCGAAGTGCGGCTCTCAAACTTCGACTTCGCGCCCAGCTCGATTCGCCTCAGGGCTGGCGAGCCGATCGTGTTGCATCTCGTGAACACCGCCAATGGCGGTCACAATTTCTCCGCGCCCGAATTCTTTGCCGCCGCGATTGGAGTGTCCGGACCGATCCGCGATGGGAAGATCGAGATTGGCGGCCACCAGTCAATTGACATTCGCCTCGCGCCCATGAGGGGATCGTATCGCTTGCGCTGCACGCACACTCTTCACACGACTTTCGGCATGAGCGGCGAAATCGTCGTCCAATAGGTCCGAGGAAATTTCGCCAGCGCCCGCCTCCAGGTCCCACAGGCCAACGCTTCCTGTTCATAATCTACGGCCTCAACGCCTCCACCACGCTGAGCTGCGCGCTGGAGGTGAGGCTGGAGGCCAGAGCAACCCGTGGGGGAGCCGGGGCCGACTGGAGATCGGCGCCGGATCCGCTCAGTCGAACAATCCCTCCAGGAAGGAACCGCGGCGCTTGCCTTGATGGCGTTCACGCCGTCGATGAAGATGTCGACGCCGATCAGCGTCACCGGCGACCATTTGCCCGGTAGCCGGCCGCCGGGCGACTTGATCGCGAACATGAGCAGGAGGGCCGCCGCGCCGCCGATCAGATGGCCGCGATCGAGCCGCCATGGAGCACGTCGGGCAGCACTTCGGTGGCGGCCGCGGCGAAAACCACGCCCGCCGCCAGATGCTGCACGGCGCTGGAGACAGCCGGAGTCGGCGCCCGAAAGCTCGCGATCGCCGCGCCGAGGACGAGTGCCGCCCAGGGCACAAGCGTGAAGGTCCAGGCGGCCATGTCAGAACACTCCGGCTGTCTGGGCCAATAACCACAGTCCGATGACGAGGAACAGCGACGCCGCGATGGTCCGGACGACCTTCAGCGGCACGCGCTTGATCAGCTCGTTGCCGAGAAACACCGCCGGCACGTTGGCGAGCATCATCCCGAACGTCGTTCCCATCGTGACCGCAACGACGTCATTGAAGCGCGCGCCGAGCGCTACCGTCGCGATTTGCGTCTTGTCGCCCATCTCTACCAGGAAGAAGGCGATCAGAGTCGTGAGGAAGGCTCCGAAGCGTGGCGGCTTGTCGGCGAGGTCGTCGAGCTTGTCGGGGATCAGGGTCCAGGCCGCCATCGCGATGAAGGAGACGGCGATCAGATAGCGGAACCAGAGTCCGTCCAAGAAGGCCGCCGCCTGCGCACCGAGCATGGCGGCCAGGAAGTGATTGGCGATGGTGGCGGCGAAGATGCCGGCGATGATCGGGAACGGACGCTTGAAGCGCGTTGCGAGGACGATCGCCAGCAACTGGGTCTTGTCGCCGATCTCGGCGAGAGCCACGACCGCTGTCGATGTGAGCAGGGCTTCCATGATTGCATCCGGGGCCGGGCAGAATGTTGACCAAGCGACATCGATCTTCCCGCCCGGCAGGCGGAAGGCCGATGCCACTGGTCTCGCCCGAACGGTCCCCCGTTCCCCTCGCACCACGGCCTCTCGACCGAGCATGTTGACGCGAAGGCCCGTCCAATGCGGACGGCTGGCTACTCCCCAGATGACGACCGGGAGATAGGAGATCGTCCGGTCCGGTTCAAGGCCATCGACGACCAGCCGGCCCAGATCCAGGCCCGTGCCGCAAGGGGAACTATGAGATTTCGGAGCAGCTTAGCTGCTAACACATTGATTGCGCCTGGTGACCCCTACGGGACTCGAACCCGTGTTTTCGCCGTGAGAGGGCGACGTCCTAGACCGCTAGACGAAGGGGCCGCTTGCGCTGCGGCGACCGCGCATATGGGGGAGGGCGGCCCGCTGTCAAGGAAGGAGGGGGCGGCCATGGCGGCCGCCCCCTGAACAGAGCGCTCTATCTTTCCGCGTCGCCTTCGCCCTCGGCCGGAGCAGCGTCTTCGCCCGGATCCTCGGGGTCGCCGGCCGCGGCGTCGCCGGCGGGCTTCTCGCCGCCGGCGGCCGCTTCGTTGCCCGCGGGCTCGGGCGCATTGGTCTCGGGCGCGGCAGCGGGCTTGGCGGCATTGCCTTCGGCCGCGTTGCCGGCCGGCGCAGGCGCGGCGGTGTTGCCGGCCGAATTGTTGGCCGTGCCGCGGTTGCAGCCGGCAAGCGCGATCAGCGCGACGGCGGCCACGGAGGTGGTCAGAAGCTTCATGGCGGGAGTCCTCAAGGTGAATGGCCCCCGAGCCTAGCCGAGGCCGGGGGCCGAAGGAAGGGGGGAGGACGCGCCCGCGGGCCGGGCGGAGCAATGGCGGCTTTATCGCGCGGTGAAGCTGTGCTTAGATGGAGGCGAGGCGCAGGAAGGGGGATGGCTCTATGGCGAGATGGCTGCCCAGCTTCCGGCGCTCGCCGCCGCCTGCCGCCGTCGCCGCCGCCGCCGCCGCCGATCCGAAGAGCGCGGCGCCGCCCGTCCGCAGCGGCTTCCGGATCGAAAGCTGGTCGCGCACCCATGAGGGGCGCGTGCGCAGCCACAACGAGGACAGCTATGTCGCCCGCGACGGCGAGGGCCTGTGGGCGGTCGCCGACGGCATGGGCGGCCATGAAGGCGGCGAATGGGCGTCGGGCCGGATCGTCCGCGAGCTCGCCCGGATCAAGACCGACAAGGGGTTCGAGGCCAGCTGCGAGGCGGCCAGGCAGGCGGTCCTCGCCGCCAACCGCCAGATCCTGGCCGAAGGCAAGAAGCGCGGCAAGCGCATGGGCTCGACCCTGGTCATGCTGATCGTCGAAGGCCCGCGCTACGCCATATTGTGGGCCGGCGACAGCCGCGCCTATCTGATGCGCGGCGGCAAGCTCGTCCAGCTCAGCCGCGACCATACCCAGGTCCAGGAAATGGTCGCGCGCGGGCTGATGACGCCGGAGCAGGCGCTCGGCCACCCGATGGGGCACATATTGTCGCGCGCCGTCGGCGTTGAGAAGGATGTCGAAATCGACCGCGCCGACGGCGAGGTCCAATCGGGCGACATCTTCCTGTTGTGCAGCGACGGCCTCCACGGCGTCGTCGACGACGAGGCGATATCGGCCCATTTCGCCCGCGAGGCGCCGGAGCGCGCGCTCGACCAGCTCGTCGAGCTGACGCTGGCGAACGGCGCGCCGGACAATGTCACCGGGATCGCTGTCTGGGCCAGCGACCCGACCCTTCTCTCCTTTGCGGATGCCAAGCCATGAGCGACGAGAAAGACAAGAACGCGCCCGGCACGCCGGACACGCCCCAAAGCGGCGAGGAGCGCACGGTGTTCATGCCGGGCGGCTTCACCTTGCCGCCGGCGGCAGGGCAGGAGGCCGCGATCCCGCCCCCCGAGCCCGAGCCCGAGCCCGCGCCGCCGCCGCCCGACCCGGAGCCCGAGCCGGTTGCCGAGGCGCCGCCGCCGCCGGCGCCGGTTGCCGAGACACCGCCGCCGCCCGAGCCGGTCGCCGAAGCCCCGGCCGCCGCGCCGTCCGAGCCGCCGCCGCCCGCGGCGACCAGCACCGCGCCGGCCTTCGTCCCCCATAAGGACGCGGTCGGCATCAAGGTCGGCGACTGCCTCAACCACATCTTCCAGGTCGACCGCTTCCTCGCCCGTGGCGGCATGGGCGAGGTTTATATCGGCTGCAACGTCAACACCGACGAGAAGGTCGCGATCAAGGTGATGCTGCCGGCGCTGGCCAGCGACGAGAAGGTGATCGCGATGTTCCGCAAGGAAGCGCGAACGCTGACCAAGCTCAACCATCCGGCCCTGGTCCAGTATCGCGTGCTCGCCCAGGAGCCTCAACTCCACGTCCTCTACATCGTCACCGACTTCATCGAGGGCACCAACCTCGGCGCTGCCCTGGGCACGATCAAGCCGTCGCCGGACGAGCTGGCCGGTTTGCTCAGGCGGCTGGCCTCGGGGCTTGCCGCCGCCCATGCGCTCGGCGCCATCCACCGCGACATGTCGCCCGACAACGTCATCCTCGAGAATGACGACATCCATGAAGCCACGATCATCGATTTCGGCATCGCCAAGGATCTGGATTCGAGCTCGGCGACGATCGTCGGCGACGGCTTTGCGGGCAAGCTCAACTATGTCGCGCCCGAGCAGCTCGGCGATTTCGGCCGCGAGGTCGGTCCCTGGACCGACGTCTACAGCCTCGGCCTCGTCATCCTCGCCGTCGCCCAGGGGAAGAATGTCGACATGTCGGGCTCGCTCGTCGACGCCATCGACAAGCGCCGCAAGGGGCCGGACATTTCGGCGATCCCGGGCAATTTGCGGCCGCTCGTCCACGCCATGCTGCGGCCCGATCCCAAGGAACGGCCGCGCTCGATGGCCGATGTGCTCGCGATGCTCGAAGGCGCGCGCATCCCGTCGCCGACGACGGTTCGCGCCGAGGTGATCGAGGAGGCGGCCCGGCCCGCGCCGGCCGAGGACCGTCAGGAGGCCTACGAGGCGGCCGCCGACGGCGGCAGCTCGAAACCGCTGCTGATCGTGCTCGCCGTCCTGCTCGCCCTGGCGGCGGTGCTCGCGGTGATCTGGTACGTCACCGACGGCACCTTCGGTCTCGGCGGCGGCAAGAGCGGCGACGTCGAGACGAGCAGCGGACCCCAGGGGAGCGGGGTTCCGCCGGCTGCCACGGGCTCCCCGGCCGCGCTCGCCCGCTCGACGATCGATTCGGTGATGCCCCAGGTGCCGTGCACCTGGCTCGACGTCGCGGAGGTTCGCAACGGCCCGCCGGTCACCGTCGCGATGCGCGGCGTCGCCGGCAATGGCGGCGACGCCCGCCGCCTGCTCGGCGAGGCGCTGACCGACGCCCGCCTGAGCGACGTCCGCCTCGATTTCGGCGACGTCGCCCAGATCATTCCGGCGGGGTGCACCGCGCTCAACAGCTACCGCCAGATCCGCAGCACCGAGCCGCGCCGGATGGCGACCACGCAGACTCGCTTCGAAGCGGCGCCGCGCACCGACGGCCTGCTCGCGGCGCCGGCCCTGGTCGACCTCAACCTCCGCGGCGCCGGCCAGGATTTCGCCTTGCTCGGCATCCAGCCGACGGGCGAGATCACCATGATTCTCGACGGCCGCGACGCCTTTCAAAGCGCGCTCGCCAATCCGCAGGGCGGGATCACCGACCTCGGCAACAACCGCTACCGGCTGTTGATCTCCACCACCCATATCGGCTGGTCCGGGCTGATGTTCGTCACCGGGCGCGGGCCGTTCGACGCCTCGCTGCTCACCGCCGAAGTCGAATCGCGCAACCCGGACTGGCAGCGGCAGTTCCGCAGCGCCGCCAGCGCCAATGGCTGGCGCGCCGAGATGGTCTGGTACCAGACCGTGGACCAGCAGCCGGGTTGAAATTCGCCTAGTTGAGGCCGTCCCTGAGCTGGCGCTCATAGGCCTTGCGGAACTCCTTCGAGAAGACCTCCATGAAGGCCTCGTCGGATTCCTTCTTCACCGCCACGAACTCGCGCTCGTAATTGCGCCACAGAGCGGCGTCGCGCGCGCCCGGCAGGATGCGGCCGAGCAGCCCGATATTCTCGGCGCGGCGGCGGATCGAGCCCGGCGAGAAGCGGTCGAGCGTCGAGCGCAGCGCGCCCGGAATGGCGCGCAGGGTCGCCACCTGGTGCGACTGGAGATCGAGATAGGCGTCCTCGACAGCCTTGTCGGCGTCCATGAAGCCGTGCTGCGGCGGCATCAGCAATTGGGCCAGCGCCTGCTCCGGCGAGCGCGCGAACTTGATCGGATTGTTGCCCTCGAGCTGGAGGCCGGTCATCTCGGCGCCCATCTGCGCCTTGGCCCGCGCCCGCGCCTCGACCATGACGAGCAGCCCGGCGACCAGCCGCTTGAGCAGGCTGCCGGCCTTTTGCAGCAGCTCGGGCGAGCGCTCGACGCTGCCGTCGGCGACCGCCGCCGCCTCGAGCATCGCCGCGACCAGCCGGTCGACCGTGGCGGCGTCGCCGCCGGTGACCGGCGCGGCCTCGGCATCCTTGACGCCGAACAGGCCGCGCTCGCGGTCGATCGCGTTGATGTCGGCGAGCGAATCCCACATCACCGTGACATTGTCGGGGACCGGCTCGGGCGGCGCGTCGGCGGCCGGAGTCGCGGCGGCCGGCGCGGCGTCGGGTATCGGCGCGCTCGGATGGAAGGTGATCTCGTTCTCGGCCGCGATCGGCCGGGGCGCGGGCTCGGGCAGGACGTCCGCCTCGACCGAGACGACGACCTCATATTGGCCGATGCGGATGAGGTCGCCGGCCGCGATCCGCCGCTCGGTGATCCGCTCGGGGGCGTCGTTGACGAAGGTGCCGTTGGTGCTGATGTCCTTGAGCAGGAAAAAGTCGCCCTCGCGGCGGATCTCGCAGTGGCGCGAGGAGATGGCGTTGCGCGGATCGGGCAGATACCAATTGCAGTTGCGCGAGCGGCCGATGACGGCGTTCGACCCCTCCATCATATATTGCGCCGCCACGCCTTCCTGGAGCGCGTCCGCGTTGCGGATGGTGAGAATCAGGATCATGCGGCGACGATACCCCCGAGCTGCGGCCGCGCGGGGCCCCTTCCGCCGGGTCCGCGCGCGCCGGCCAGACTAGCAAGCTCCTCCCCGACCGACAACCGCGCGCCTTGCCGCGCTTGTGGCCATAAGCTACAAAAAAGCTCCGCTTCGAGAGGAAATTCCATGCGCAAGCTCGCTCTGTCCCTGCTGGCCTGCGGCGCCGCCTCGCTCTCCGTCGCGGCCGGAGCGCAGGACGATCCGCCGAGCAGCGCGGAGGATTATGTCTGCGCCTTCGCCGGGAATTGCGACGAGGAGGCGGCCGACGAAGCCACTGACGAGACCGCGACGCCCGACGGCCGACGGCCCCGCATCTCGGCGACGCGCGGCTTCTCGCTCGGCCCGGCGCCCGGCGCGCGCCGTCCGGCCGCCGCCCGGCCGCGCCGTCCCGGCACCGCCGCCACCCAGCGCCGTGGCGCCCGGGCGATCACGCAGCGCCGGCCCGCGGCCGCCGCCGGCCAGCGGGTCAATCTGCGCCTCGCCTTCGAGACCGGCTCGGCCCGGCTGACCCCGGCGGCGACCGAGCAGGCGCGAGTCTTCGGCCGCGCCCTGATGCTGCCGCAGCTCGCCAACATGCGCTTCCGGATCGAGGGCCATACCGACTCGGTCGGCAGCCGCGCCGGCAACGTCGCGCTCTCGCAGCGCCGCGCCCAGAGCGTCGCCGATTTCCTGATCGCGATGGGCGTGCCGCGCGCCCGGCTCGACGTGCGCGGCTACGGCCCGGATCGGCCGCTGCCCGGCACTGGCGGCGCCAGCGCCCAGAATCGCCGCGTCGAGGCGGTCAGGGTCTCCTAGCCCTGCGGAAAATAGTGACTGTCACGATTTAATCGGCGGGCACCCTCGCGCCGGTTAGCTCGCGCGCGACCAGCTCGGCCAGCTCCATCGCCTGGGCCGGGTTGAGGCGCGGGTCGCAATGGGTGTGGTAGCGGTTGGCGAGGTCGGCCTCGGTCAGCATTTCGCCGCCGCCCGTGCATTCGGTGACGTCGCGGCCGGTCATCTCGACATGGATGCCCACGCCCGCCACCCCCGCCGCCCGCGTCGCCGCGAAGAAGCCTTCGAGCTCGGCCAGGATGCGCTCGAGCGGGCGGGTCTTGGTGCCGCCGGCGGTGCGCAAGGTGTTGCCGTGCATCGGATCGCACGCCCAGAGCACCGGCCGCCCGGCGGCGCGGACCGCTTCGAGCAAAGGCGGCAGCAGGCTGCTCACCCGATCGTGCCCCATCCGGCTGATCAGGGTGATCCGGCCGGGCTGGCCGAGCGGATCGATCAAGTCGAGCAGGCCGGGCAAGGTCGCCGGATCCAGGTCCGGCCCGCATTTGATCCCGATCGGATTGGCGAGCCCGCGGACGAATTCGACATGGGCCGAGCCGGGGAAGAAGGTGCGCTGGCCGACCCACAGGAAATGCGCCGAGCCCGCGAAGAAGCGGCCGCGGCCCGTGCAGTTGGCCGCGTCGCGGCGGACCAGGGCCTGCTCGAAGGGGAGAAGCAGCGCCTCGTGGCTGGTGTGGAAGGCGCTGCCGTCCGCCGCCGCCAGCGTCTCGATATGGCTGAGCGTCGCCGCCGCCTGGGCGTAGGCGCGGAACATGCGCTCGGGGTCGGGGCGGCGCCCCGCCGCCTCGAAGCCGATCTGGTTGACGATGTCGCCGCGATAGGCGGGGAGGGCGGCGCCGCCCTGCCGCTCGACCGCCGCCGAGCGCGGCTTGGCGAACTGGCCGGCCAGCCGCCCGAGCCGGATCACCGGCAGGCCCGACGCCGCGCCGAGCCTTTGCGCCATGGCCGCGATCAGGCCGAACGTGCCGGCGATGTTGGCCGGCGAGAATTCCGCGAAGCTCTCCGCGCAATCGCCGCCCTGGAGCAGGAAGGCGCGCCCCGCCTGGGCCTCGGCGAGCGCGATGCGCAGCGCGTCGATCTCGCGCGGCCGCACCAGGGACGGATAGGCCTCGAGCTCGCGCGTCGCCGCGGCCAGGGCGGCTGCGTCGGGATAATCGGGCTGCTGCCTTGCCTCGAACTTTCGCCAGCTCTCGGGGGACCAATGCGCCATGCGCCCGCTATCCGCCGGGAATGGCGAGCTCGCGCGCCGCCTGGCGGAGCCGGGCCTGGGCCGCGGCGTCGTTCTGGAAGACGCCGAGGGCCGTGCGCAGCGCGTCGGCGGCACCGTTCCTGTCCTGCAGCACCGTGCGCGAGCGCATCAGCATGATCCATCTGCGCTCGTCGCGCGGGCTGGCCCTGAGGCGCGCGGCGAGCTGGTTGACCATCGCGCGGCCCGCCGCGTCCTGCTGGCTCGGCGTCATCCCGCTTGCCGCGCGCAGCTGCTCGGCCGTCGGGCCGGGGATGGCGGCGGTGGCGATCGACGGCGGCGGCGCGGCCGGCGCCGCCGGCAGGCGCCCGGCCAGGTCGATATTGTTGCGCTGGGCGATCGCGGTCAGCGCCGATCGCACCTGCTGCGGCCAGGCCGCGTCGGCGGGCGCGTCGCGCAGCAAGGCGAGGAGGTCGTCGACCGCGCCGCGATGGTCGCCGCGCTCGTTCCTGATCGTGGCGAGATAGAAGCGCGCCTGCGGATTGCCCGGCTGCAGCGTCAGCGCGCGGCGGAAGAGCTGCCCGGCTTCGGGCGGCGGCGGCCCGCCGGTGCTGGTCGCTCCGATCAGGATCATCTCGGCCAGATAGGCGGTGTAATCGGGATTGCGCGGCTGCAGCTCCATCGCCCGCCGGAAGGCCTGGGTCGCCTCGGCAAAGCGCTCCATGGCGCGATAGGCCATGCCGAGCAGGAACCAGCCCTCATGGTCGTCGGGATTTTCGCGCACCCGCCGCATCAGGCCCGCCATCATCTCCTCGACCCGGGCGACGTCCTGCGGTGCCGCCGCCGTGATATTGGCCGCCGCCGCGGCATTGCCCGCCGCCGCCGCGTCGCCGCGCCGGATGACCAGCGAATAGAACAGCGCTCCGGCGGCGATCAGCGCCGCCAGCGCGAGGGCGATCGTGGCCGGCGCGGGCCGGCGGTCCTTGGGTGCGGGTTCTGCCATCCCCCCGGATCAATACCGCAAAAAAGCCAACGTCAAGTCTGGCGTCGCTGCGAGACTCTGTTAGATTGCCCGATGCTGAAATGACTGCTCGTTTCGGGGGAGCTGCGTTCGGGTGTCGGCCGTCTACAAGATTGCGATCGTCGGGTCCGGCCCGGCCGGGCTGAGCGCCGCCGGCCGTGCGGCGCAGCTCGGCCTCAGCCATATGTTGCTCGAGAAGACCGACCACCTCTCCGACACCATCTACAAATATCAGAAGGGCAAGCATGTCATGGCGACGCCGAGCCAGCTCCTGCTGCGCTCGGACATGAATTTCGAGGCCGGCAAGCGCGAGAAGGTGCTCGGCACCTGGGACCAGCAGGCCGCCGACCACAAGGTCGACGTCAAGCTCAACGCCGAGGTCAAGGCGATTTCGGGCGAGAAGGGCAATTTCACGCTAACCCTCACCAATGGCGAGACGGTGACGGCCGAGAGCGTCATCCTGTCGATCGGCACCCAGGGCAATCCCAACAAGATGAAATGCGAGGGGGCCGATTTGCCCCACATCCAGTATCAGCTCGACGATCCCGGGGAATATGTCGACGAGCATATCATGGTGATCGGCTCGGGCGATGCCGGCATCGAGAATGCGCTCGGCCTCGCCGCCGATCCGGCCCAGGCCAACATCGTCTCGCTGATGAACCGCAAAGCCGAGTTCGCGCGCGCCAAGCAGGCCAATGTCGATTTGCTGATGGAGGCGGGCAAGGCCGGCAAGATCAACATCCTGAGCGAGACGTCTCCGCGCAAGGTCGCGCCCGGCTTCCTCTACATGGAGACCCGTGACGGCGAGCAGAAGATCAGGTGCGACCGGATCATCGCCCGCATGGGCTCCTCGCCGCCGCGCAAGTTCGTCGAGGCCTGCGGGATCGAGTTCACCAGCGAGGACGACGATGCCTATCCCACGCTGTCGCCGCAATTCGAGACGACCAAGCCCGGCATCTACGTGATCGGCGCGCTCGCGGGCTATCCGCTGATCAAGCATTGCATGAACCAGGGCTATGACGTCATCGAGTTCATCAACGGCAATGTCGATCTGAAGCCCGCCGACGAGCCGATCCTGGAAACGAAGTTCGCGGTGCTGCCGGGCGCGCGCTCGGTCACCGAATGGCTTGCCTTCCTGCGCCGCCGGGTAACGATCCTCAACGAGCTCTCGATGCTGCAGATGCGCGAGTTCATGCTCGATTCCGAGCCGCGCGCCTATCGCGCCGGCGAGATCGTGTTCGAGCGCAACGAGCCCGGCGCGTCCCTGTTCGCGATCGCCGACGGCTCGCTGCTGGTCGAGCTCGACGCCAAGGACCGGTCGCGGACGGTGCCGATCGCGCGCGGCTCGATCGTCGGCGAGGTCGGCCTGATCTCGGGCCGCAAGCGCAACGCCACCGTGCGCACCGCCGAGGGCGCGATCGTGATCGAGATCCCGCGCAGCGCGGCGCTCAAGCTGATCGCGACCAACAGCGCCGCCAAGCGCGAGATCACCCGCATCGCCACCGAGCGGATGCTGCTCGGCCTGGTCGGCTCGGCCGGCCCGGGCGACCTCGACGAGCTGCTCGAAACCGCCGAGATCCAGGAGATCCGCGCCGGCAACGCGATCATCAACGAGGGCGACGAAGGCTATGACGTCTTCATCATCCGCCAGGGCTCGATGACCGTCGAGAAGGCGATCGGCGGCAAGCCGATCTTCCTGCAATACCTTCCCGCCGGCGCCTATGTCGGCGAGATGGCTTTGATCGACGGCGGCCGCCGCACCGCCACCGTGCGCGCCGCGATCAAATCCGAAGTGATCAAGCTCAACGGCGACGCCTTCCGCCGGCTGCTCGCGGGCAAGCCCGATCTGCTCGAGAAGATGAAGGACGAGATGGCGGTGCGCCAGCAGACGACCAGCTTCATCGAGGCGCGCAAGGACGGCTTCGGCGGCGTCGTCGACATGTATAGCTCGGTGGCCGGCTTCCTGGTCGCGGAGGGGATTGGCGAGGCGACCGACGTCCTCCTGATCGACGAGAAGCTCTGCGTCGGCTGCGACAATTGCGAGAAAGCCTGCGCCGACAGCCACGAGGGCCTCTCCCGCCTCAACCGCGAGGCCGGGCGCACCTTCGCCCATCTCCACGTGCCGACCTCCTGCCGCCATTGCGAGCATCCGCACTGCATGGCGGATTGTCCGCCCAACGCGATCAACCGGGGCAATGACGGCGAGGTCTATATCAACGACACCTGCATCGGCTGCGGCAATTGCCAGCGCAACTGCCCCTATGGCGTGATCCGCATGGCCAAGCCGCCGCCGAAGAAGCCGAGCCTGTTCGCCTGGCTGTTTTTCGGCAAGGGTCCGGGCCCCGGCGAGCCCGACCATGAGTGGACCGACGGCAGGGTCAGTTCGGAGACTCCAAAAAAAGCGATCAAATGCGACATGTGTTCTGGTATCGGGGGTGGGCCGGCATGCGTTCGCGCATGTCCGACCGGTGCCGCGATCCGGGTATCTCCGGAAGAGTTCCTCAGCGTGACGAGGATGGGTGAGGGGGGCTGATCGAGGGTGGCAAGCAGGGGGGCTAAAAGGACGCATCTGGGGGACGGGACGGCTCATGAGAGCTTCCTGCGCTACCGCCGCTATCGCTGGTTCAAGATCGCCGCGATCCTCTCGTTCCTCCTGATCGTCATCTACCTGATCGTCGACGTGCACCCGCGCCACAATGGCGGGTCCTGGCTCGGCTACACGCTCGGCACGATCGGCGTCGGGCTGATTCTCTGGCTCGCCATGCTGGGTATCCGCAAGCGGGCGATGACCCGCGGCCGCTGGTCGCTCAAGGCCTGGACCTCGGCCCACGTCTATCTCGGCCTCGCTCTGGTCTTCTTCGGTACGCTCCACACCGGCTTCCAGTTCGGCTGGAACGTCCACACCCTCGCTTATGTGCTGATGATGCTGGTCATCCTGTCCGGCGTCTACGGCATCGCGGTCTACGCCTTGCTGCCCCAGGGCCTCTCCGACAGCCGCTCCGAGATGACCGGGCCGCAGATGATCGAGGCGGTGGGCAGTCTCGACAAGCAGATCCAGATTTCCGCCCAGCCTTTGTCGGACGAGGACAGCGCGATCGTGCTCGGCTCGTTGGGCGAGGATCCGTTCGGCGGAGGCGTCTGGAGCCGGCTGTCTGGATCCCACCGGCGCTGCGGCAACATGAACGCGCTCGCGATCATGCGCGCGCGCCACGACGACAGCGCCGGCAAGGAGGAGGAGGCGATCGAGCAGGTGCTCCAGCTCCTCGAGAAGAAAGCGGCGGCGCTGCAGCGGCTGCGCGGCTATATCAGGCGGCGGGCCTTGCTCGAAGTGTGGCTGTTCGTGCACATTCCGCTGACCTTCGTGCTTATCGCCGCGCTGACTGCGCATATCATCAGCGTCTTCTTCTACTGGTAGGGGGGAAGTAGGGAATGGCGTTCCTCCTCAGGAGCATCAGCCGAAGCGCTGACGGCCGCGAGATCGTCCGCACCTCGAAGATCAGCGACGATCTCCTCAAGGTCGGCCGCGATCCCGAGTGCGACATCCGCCTCAACGACCTCGCCGTCGCGCTCCACCATGCGACGATCGAGCAGGTCTCGGCGACGCGGGTCGGCGTCTCCGCCGAAATGGGCATGTCGATCGAGCTCGACGGCACCAACACCCAGTTCGGCCAGATCGACCTCGCCATCGGCGGCACGGTCAAGATCGGCCCCTTCCTGCTGCGCATCATGCCGCCCGAGCTCGGCGGCGAGGACGTGCCGATCGTCATCCAGCGCGCCGACGCCGATACGGCCAGCGACAAGTTCGACACGCGCCGCTTCGCGCTGCAAAGCGTGATGCCGGGCAAAAGGCTGATGGCCTGGACGCTGACCCTGCTCGTGCTCGGCGTCTTCTTGGTCTGGCCGATCGTCTCCTTCTACCAGAATCGCGACCAGGCCGACCGCACCGCCGGCGGCTTCCATCCCGACAGCCTGTGGAGCACCGGCGCGCTCTCGCAAAGCCACGCCGCCTTGGGCTCCAACTGCCAGGCCTGCCACGTCCGGCCGTTCGAGCCGGTGCGCGACGCCGCCTGCACCGCCTGCCATGTCAACATTCACGACCATGCCGGCCTCGCCCGCATGCAGCGCGCGACGCCGCAGCTCGGCGGCCTGCGGCGCGCGCAGCAATCGATCGGCACTTTCTTCGGCCAGACTCCGGGCCGCTGCGTCGAATGCCATACCGAGCATGAGGGGCCGCAGGCCATGGTGCCGACGCCGCAGCAATTCTGCGCCGACTGCCATACCGATCTGCGCGGGCGGCTGCCCGACACCAGGCTCGGCAGCGCCTCGGATTTCGGCACCGCCCATCCCGAATTCCAGCCGGTCGTGCTGATCCAGTGGAGGGGCGATGTGCCGCAATTCGCGCGGGTGCCGCTGAACCGGCGGCCGCGCGAGGAGAGCAACCTCAAATTCCCGCACGCTTTGCACCTCGGCCCGCTCGGCGGCGCCGCCAATGCGGCGCGGGCGAACGGGATCGGCGCCAACCTCCAATGCGCCTCCTGCCATACGCCGACCGCGGACGGCGCCCGCTTCGAGCGGGTCGACATGGAGCGCAATTGCGGCGCCTGCCACAGCCTGTCCTTCGACGTGATCGGCGGCACGATCAGGCGTCTCAGGCACGGCTCGCCCGAGCAGGTGATCGCCGACATACGCGGCCTCTACCGCGCCGGCGGCCCGCCCATCCCGCCCGAGCTCAACCCCGGCACGCGCGTCCGGCCGGGCGACGCCAACCAGATCCGCGCCGCGGTCCAGTTCGCGCGCGCCCGGGCCGGCACCGCGGAGCGCGGCGAGCGCGCGATCCGCGCCATCTTCTCGGCCCCGCGCGGCACCTGCTTCGAATGCCACAACATCGTGGCGCCGCCGCCGGGCACGCTCAACTATCGCATCCGGCCGATCCAGTTCACGCGGAGCGTGAACGGCGATGCCGGCCAGCCCGAAATCGGCCGCTATGTCGATCATGGCTGGTTCGATCACCGCGCCCACCAGATCGTGCAGCGGCCGCGCGAGCGCAGGCAGGAGGGCTCGGCCGCCTGCCTCAGCTGTCACACCGGCGCCCGGACCTCCGAAGTCTCGAACGACCTGCTGCTTCCGGACCTCCAGAGCTGCCGTGCCTGCCATCGCGGCGAACACCCAGATTCCACGCAATTCGTGCCCTCGACCTGCGCCATGTGCCACGATTATCACATGGACCAGGGCATGCCCGCGGGCCTGCTTCGCCAACGCGCGCGCGGGCAGCGACGGGAGCCGAGCGTGGCGAGGCCGCCGCCGACGGCCGGCCGCGGGCAACGCTGATGCTCGTCGCCCAGATCACCGATGTCCACCTGGGGTTCGATCCGGACAATCCCGACGAGTTCAACCGCCAGCGGCTCGACCGGACGCTGGCCACGCTCAAGGCGATGACGCCGCGGCCGGACCTGCTGCTCGTCACCGGCGACATCGCCGACAATGGCGACGACAAGGTCTCCTACAAGAGATTTCGCGACGCGATCGCCGGCCTGCCTTTCCCGGTCCGTCCGGCGATGGGCAATCATGACAGCCGCGACGCCTTCCTCGAAATCTTCCCCGACACGCCGGTCGTCGACGGCTATATCCAATATGCGATCGAGGATTTCCCGGTCCGCATCCTCGTCCTCGACACGCTCGAGACCGGGCGGCACGGCGGCGGCTATGACGAAGTCCGCGCCGCCTGGCTGGAAGCGCGGCTCGCCGAGGCGCCGGAGCGGCCGACCCTGCTCGTCCTCCATCATCCGCCGATCGAGACCGGCCTTTCGTGGATGACCGAGAATCCCGACGCGGCCTGGGTCGTGCGGCTGCGCCCGATCGTCGAGGCGCATCCCAACATCCTCGCCATGATCACCGGCCATCTCCACCGCCCGCTGGTGACGCGCTGGGCGGGCACCGTGCTCGCCGTCTGCCCGTCGACGGCGCCGCAGGTCGCGCTCGACATGGAGAAGATGGATCCCGAAGTCCCCGACGACCGGCCGATGATCGTCGCCGACCGCCCCTATTTCGCGCTCCATTACTGGAACGGGCGCGAGCTCGTCACCCATTTCGACACGGTCGAGGAGCACGAGGTCCTCGCCCGCTACATCCCCCGCCGCCAGGGCCTGATCCGCATGCTCAACAAGGAGCGGGGGATAGGGTAGGGTCCCGTATCAAAGGACGCTACCGCCGCGGCGGCGGTACCCAATCCTCCATCGTGCCGCCGTCGCTCACCTGATAGGGGAAGCGGCGGCTGTTGAGGTAGAGGCGCTCCATCTCGCTGCGGGTGAACGGCCGCGAGCCGAGCCGGCCGAAGACGGCGATCTGGCCGCCGGTCTCGTCGACGGCGCGGTCGCGGTCGAGGCCCTTTGCCACCGCCAGAGCGGCTGACGGCGTGCGCGCCCAGGCGATCAGCTGGGGCACCGGCCGCGGCGAGAAGCCGTAGAAATTGGGCTGGCTCTCGGGGCTGGTCAGCTGCAGCACCTTCATCCCGTTCCGCCCATCGGCGACATAGGCGAAGAGCGAGGCGTTGGTCGAGGCGACGGTCACGTCCTGCGTGTCCGGCGCGTCGCCGTTCCAGAAGCCGGCGGGGATCCGCCAATGCTCGGCCGGCTGCTCGGGGCGGGTGATGTTGAGGATGATCAGCCCGTCGCGGCCGGCGGCGACATAAGCGTAGGTGCGGGCCAGATAGACCCGGCGCGCGTCGCCGAGACGCACGGTCGCCGAGGGCACCGCGCGCGGCGCCTCGAGGTCGGTGACGTCGAACAGCTTCAGCCCCTCGGCGTCGGTCACCCACAAATAGCGGAATTGCAGCGCCGAGGCGCGGGCGTCGGTGAGCGGGATGGTGACGACGTGGCGCGGGCGGAGCGGATCGTTCAGGTCGATCACGACGAGGCCGGCGGCGGCGGCGATATAGGCGTAATGGCCGGCGAGCGTGACGTGGCGGGCGCCGGCGAGCACGCCATTCTCGTTCCAGGTCACGGCGCGGCTGAGATGGTTGTTGCGCGCCTCGCCGTCGGCGAGCGTGTTGACGTTGACGAGGTAGAGGCCCTCCTCGAAATCGGTGACCACCGCATAATTGTAGATCGGGTGGAAACGCTGCTCCTGATTCTCGTCGAGCAGCGAGACCGTGCGGCCGTCGGAGCGGGTGACCGGCGTCGTCCTCATCGCCTCGTTGCGGTCGGGGCGGATCGGCTGGTTGGTGGGCAGCGCCATGCAGGTCGCGTTGCGCGAGGCGACATGGGTGTCCTGGCCGAGCGGCGAGACCGGCGCCGAGACGATGCGCTCGGAAAAGCCCTTATTGGCGATCGAGGCGATGTCGTAGACGCGGAAGCCGCCGCGGCCCTGCGCGACGAACATATATTCGCCGCGATTCTGCAGGCAGCCGACCCGGCCCGGCGTGCCCTCGACGACGTTGGCGAAGCGCTCATTGGCATGGGTCTCGCCGGAGAGGCGGGCATCGAAGGTGCGGCCGCGGGTCCAGTTGATCAGCTCGCGCCGATTCCTCTCGACGTGCAGCCGGTAAAAATCGGGATAGGCGAAGCGCTGCAGATAGGAGCCGATCACCGCCTGCGGCTCGTCCCATTCGGTGACCCTGACCGCCTCGAAGCCGCCCTCCAGGCCGATCCAGCTGTGCATGCCGACGAAGTTGACGAAGTTGGTGCCCTGGAGGAGCAGCTGCGCCATGATCGCATTATTGTCGTTGGCCGCGCTGACGTGGCAATCCGAGCATTGCTTGGTCTCGGTGGTGCGCACCGTGTGCGGGAAATGCGGCGCGAAGGCCTGGCTCGAAAAGCCCGCGGCGGAGATCGGCGGCTGCTGGACGTAGATCCGCTCGCGGTTGATGTTGGTCGAGGACAGGACCAGCGCCGAGGTCGAGCGGATCGGCGCGATGATATTGCCCTTGCTGGTCTGGTGGCGGCCCAATTGGAACATGTCCTCGCGCGCGACCTGCGGGTTGTAGGTCGCGAAGTTGCGCGTCTCCTCGCCCTCGTAATGATGGACGCTGGTGCGGAAATTGGCCTCGATCGGCAGGTGGCAGCCGCCGCAGCTCGTCGTCCATGAAAGGTGGCAGGTGAAGCAGGCCATCTCGCTCAGCGGATGGGCGAGCTGGTCCTCGGGCACGCCCGGGCCGAACAGGTAGCGGCCGGTCTCGGCGCCGCTCCTCGCCATCAGCTTCGAGCGGGCCGAACGGATGTTGAAGCAGGGGCCGGGGCGGGCGGTCTGGGTGTCGGTGTCGCAATCGGGGAAATCGCGATTGGCGCTGTCGTGGACCTGGCTGACCACCCAGGACAGGCTCGGATCGACGATCGAGCGCTGGATCAGGACGCGCTGGCCGGCCGCGCAGCGTATGTCGCTCACCTCCTCGCGCGCGAGCTCGCAGTCCATCCATTCGAAGCGCCTGCGCCCGTCCTCGTTGCGGATCACCTCCAGGTTGGTGCCGTGGGTCGGCGCGGCCGGGCCGGAGGTGCGCAGATTGGCATATTCGCTCGGCACCCCATGGCAGTCGCGGCAGCCGATCTCGATCGCATTGGCGACCTCGCCGTAGATGAAGCCGTTGCCGTGCGAATCCTGGCTGAAGTGGCAGTCGGCGCATTGCATGCCGCGCTCGGCGTGGATGTCCATCATGTGGACGGCGCGGCCGGGATTGCGGCCGGCGGGCTGGAACTCGCCCGGCGTCGTCGAAAGATTCTGCGGCGAAGGCGGCCCGTCGATGACCTGGCCCTGGGAATCGAGCAGCCTGCCCTCGCGGTCGCGGCGGAAGATGCCGCGGAAGTTCCAGCCATGGCCGTGATAATCGGCGAACTGGGTGTGGCGGGCGAGCGGGTTCACGCGCTCGAAGACCTCGCGCAGGAAGGCGGGATCGCCCCACAGGCCGCGCGGCGCGGCGGCCTCGGGGTTGCGGTCGAGCACTTCGAACACTTCGGCCGCGGTCGGGTAATGCTGGTGGCGGAAGCGGGCCTCTTCCTCGGGCGTGCGCGCGGGCAGCCGGTTCTCCGGGCCCGGCCACATCAGGTCGGCGTCGGATTCATAATCCCACATCGTGTAGCCGAGATAGGAGTTCAGGAAGATGTTGGGCTGGTGCATGTGGCAGGTCATGCATTGCGAGGTCGGGATCGCCCGGGTGAAGGCGTGGCGGATCGGATGGCCGCTCTCGCCGACCGCGGCGTGGTTGGAATCGGCGGGCGCGTGGCCGGCCGCCGGTTCTTCCGGCCTGCCCGGGATCCGCCGGTGCTGGCCCTGGCGCAAAGTCTCGATGGTCGGATCGGCGGTCGCCGTCTGCCCGTCGCGGCCATATTGGGAATAGGTCATCGAATGCCGCGGCTCGCGGTCGTTGGCGTAGATGACGTGGCAGCCGGCGCAGCCGGAATGGCGGTAGTCGCCCTGCTGGTCGTTGGTCCCCATGAACCACATATAGGGGTCGTTGAGCCGGGTCTTGTGGATGTTGAGCACGGGAATGGCGACGCGAAGACCGGTGCCCGGGCCGCGGTTCGACTGGCGCAGATCGGGCCGGCCCGGCTCCTCCAGCCGCTGGATCGAGCCGGTCGGATTGGGCAGGCCGATCTCGGCGAACTGGGTGCTGATGTTGCGGCCGCCGCGCTCGAACACGCGGAACACGTCGCCCGGCGGGATGACGTGCCAGGTCGGCAATGGATAGAGGCCGGCAAGCACGCCGCGGGCGCGCTGCTGCGGGGTCAGGCCGCCGGGCGCGAGCGGCGAAGCCACCATCGCCGCTTCGCCTTCGCGGGTATAGGCTTCGCCGAAGACGTAATTCTTGAACGGCACGATGCCGTTATTGTAGGCGGCGCCGCCGATCAGCATCGCGCCCGACGCCATCAGCGAGCGCTCGGCCGCCTCGATCACCGCGATATGGCAGGCGCCGCAGCTCTCGCGCACGACGCGATAGTCGCTTGGATTGATGAAGCGGATGAACTCGGGCGATTCCCGGTTCAGGAGCGTGTAGGTGCGGGCCGGGTTGGCGCTCGACGGGAAATGCCAGGCGCCTTCGTAGCGCGGCAGCACATGGGCGTCATCGCGGGCGGTGATATAAGCGGTGCTGTCGTGCGGCAGGTTCGGATCGCCGCGGATGCTGGGATTGCCGCCATGGCAGTCGACGCAGCCGAGGATGACCGCCGGCGAGCGGTGCATGTTCGGGGCGTCGGTCTGGACATGGCAGGAAAGGCAGCCGCTTGCGCGCGCCACCCCGCTCTTGGCGTCGGCGTCGGCCTGGGTCTGGGTCAGCGGGGCGGGCGCGGCCCGGACCAGGCTGTAATCGCGCACCCTGGCCTTCTCGCCCTCCGACGCGCCGACCGACGACGCGCCGATCAGGCTGGCCGCCGCCAGCGCCGCCGCCATCATCGCCATGCGTCCAAGATCGGCGAACCGCATCACCCTCTCAATAGCTCACGATGGCGTTGAACAGGACGGAATAATAGACCCGGTCGCGATCCCGGTTCTCGAACAGGTCGCGAAAGCCGGTGCCCGCATGGAGCGCGGCGGCGGAGAGGCGGAAGACGACGTTCTGGGTGGCGAGCGGCCGCCAGATCGCCGCCGCCGAAACGTCGAAGCCGATGTCGCGCCGGATCGTCCCCTGCATCCTGAGCGCTTCGAGGATTTCGGTGCGGTGGAACCACAGATGGTTGACGTTGGCCGAGACGCGAAATTGCGGGGTGATGTCGAAATCGGCGCCGACGCCGAGCAGCATCGTACCGGGATTGGCGAAGTTGGACTGGCCCTGCTCCTTGGAGGAGCGAAGCGAGTTCAAGATGCCGTTGCGGCCGTTGATGCCGACCGCGCGGGCGCCGCCGGCGAAGGGAATGGTCTGGCGGATCCAATAGCTGGTATCGGCGCCGGCGAAGATCGGGTTCTCGAAGATCGCGTCGAAGCCGCGCTCGACATTGTCGTAGGGGTCGCCGTCGCCGCTGGCGAACAGGGCGGCGCCGCGGATCCGGATCCAGTCGACGTCGTAGCTCGGCTCGGCGGCGAGGAAGAAGCTCTGCAGCCGCGCCGAGCGGCCGGTGAAGACGTTGTTCCGGTCGGAGCCGAGCAGGGCGTAAGCCGCGGTGGTGAGGTTGATCCGCCCGATCCGCCCGTCCGCCGAATAGCCCAGATAGACGGCGTCGTAATTGCGCGCGCGCAAATTGCCGAACAAGGCCGGGCGGACGGGGAAGCCGTTATCGTCGACCTCGATCTCGCCGCGCTCGCGGTTGATGTTCCAGGTCGCGCTGACCTGGCTGGTGATGCCGACGAAGGGGAAATCCTGGCGGAACAGGTTGGCGTGCAGGATCCAGTCGTCGCGCGGCGTCTGGAGGATGTTGTTGAGGCCCGAATTGGTGTCCTTCTCGAGCCGCCAGGCCGCGATCAGGTTATACTGGAAGCGGTTGTTGTCGCGATTGCCGAACAGGCGCACGCCGAGCTGCTGGTCCTGGAACAGGAAGCCGCGGAAATCGAAGTTGAACGGCTGGATGCCGACGCGGACGGAATCGAAGTCGAACCGGTCGGAGACGTTGCGGATATGGTAATCGATGAAGGCTTCCTGGACGCCGAGCGCGTAATCGAAGCGGTCGGTCCCTTCCGACGGCTGGACGAACAGCACGCGGCGCTCGCCGACGTCGACATAATTGACGTTGAAGGCGAGGGTGAGCCGATATTCGATATGCGGGGGCAGGAAGGCCGTGCTGCCCTTGATCAGGGCGACGCTGGCGATGAAGATCTGCGAGAGGACCAGGCTGTGATTTTCGCCGAACACGTCGTCGCTGCCCGGCCGGTCGGTGGTCTGCACGCCGACCGGAATCGGGAAGGAGCGGGGCTCGATCACCGTGTCGGAGACGACGTTGGCGACGAAGAACCAGTCGTGGCCGGTCAGGCCCAGGAAGCGCGGCGTGGCGCAGCGCGCGATGCCGGCGGCGCGGCGGCGCTCCTGTTCCTCGTCCGTGGGCAGGCAGATCGGACGATCGCCCTTGAGCACGTTCTGGTTATAGGGATCGTACCAGCGCGAGCGGACGATGTTGAGCGTGTCGACCAGCCGCCAGCGGTCGGGCACCGCGACATGCTCGGCCGGGAAGGCCTCGGGCGCCGGCATCCGGATCGCGCCCGGATTATACTGGTTCACCGGATCGGGAAGATCGTGCTGCGGCACGCCCGGCCGGCGGCGGCCGTCGATCAGCTCCTCCTCCGAAGGCGGCGGCGGCTGCGCGGCCGGCTCCTCGGCGGGCAGTGGCTCGACCCGCCCCGGCGCGCCGAAAGCGGGCGCCTCGACCGGCGGCGGGGTGCTCTGCGAGGCGAGCAGGAGCGAGTCATCCCGGCGAAAGCCGAAACCCATGAACTCGGACTGCGCGACGACTCCAAGGCCGATGTCCATGGGTCGCGGATCGAGGAACCCCATCGAAGTCGTATCTTGATGGGCCCCAAGTCCGGGATGATTCATGACAATGTTCGTCGGAACGACCGGTCCGCCCGCCGACGCCATCAGCGACAGGAGAGCGGCCGCGACCGTCATTTTCCCTGGCAGACATTCTGCTCGTTCGTGCCGATGAACGGGTTGAACGGGCAGTTGACGTAGCGCAGCCTGACGCCGCCGCCGGACGCGCCGGTGACCGGCACGATGATCTGGTCGGAGCGGATGGCGGCGGGCGCGTTGCCGAGCGTGCCGACCCTGAGGCCGCCATTGTGCAGGCCAAGGAAGCTGATCATGTCGTCCTGGTCGATGCCGTCGCCCGAGACGCCGACGCCGCCGACCAGGGTGTTGCCGCGATAGATCGGCACCGAGCCGGGGAAGATCTGGATGCCGTTGGCCAGCCGGGCCGGATTGGGGTTGCCGGTGCAGGTCGGCGGCGTGTCGGCGTTCACGCCGCGGATGAAATCGACGTGCATGGCGACATTGGCGACGATCAGCGCCGATTGCAGGCCGGTCGAGAAGGGATTGAACTCGGCGATCGGGCGGGAGAAGGCGCCGGGCGGGCGGCCGAGCTCGCCGTCGGGGAAATAGGGCCGCGCCGCGTTGCCGAAGCCGCGGTCGGAGAAAGCGAATTGGCCGGTCAGCGCATTCGGGTCGTTGAAGAAGGTCCGCGCCGCCGCGACGAAGGCGCGCACGTCCGCGCTCGTGTTGCCGGTCAGCTCGGCGCCCGCCGTCGCGGAGGAGAAGAAGGCGGCGGTACGCGCCTTCTGCAGCGACACGTCGGTGCCGAAGATCGGCGCGTCGGGCGAGCGGACGATGCCCAGCGGCCGGCCGTTGAGGTCGACGACCGAGATGGTGACCTGGGCGCGGCTGTCGAGCGGCCGGCGGATCTGGGCGCGGGCGGCGCTCATGATCTTGAACGCTTCTTCGAGGATGGCGCGCACCTCGGCGGCGGTCAGCGCCGAGCCGACCGGATCGGTGCCGGCGATGATCGGATAGCGGTTCACGGTGGCGCCGTTGGTCAGGACATAGGCGTCGGGATTGGCGAATTCGACCGAGGTGGCGAGGCGGATGCCCGACGCCTCGCTGCCATAAGGCGTGCCCGGGATGACCGCTCCCAGGGAATAGCCGATCACCGGGATGAACGCGCCGGCGGCCGGCACCAGGGGCGGCGCGGAGACGGGATTGGTGCGCAAATCGGCGACGGTCGCGTCGCTGAACCGCAAGGTCGTGCCGTCGACGGTGACCCGGTCCGCCTGGATGTCGGCGGCGGCGGCGAAGCCGGTCGTGGCGGCGAGCGCGATCGCTTCCTCATTGTCGCTGTCGACGTTCTGGATTTCGGGGTCGAAGCCGTAGACGCCGTCGCCCATGAAGCCGACGCCGCCGACCACGACGCCGCCTTTGTAGAGCGGGAAACCGCCCGGATCGGCGGAAAGGCCGAGCGGCGAGCGTTTCGGGCCGATCAGAGCGGCGGCCGGCGGGCCGACGCCGAACCGCGTCGACAGGTCGGAGCAGGGCAGCTGGCTGAACTGGACGCCGAACAAAGGCCCGCTCTCGAGGCCGGCGGCGGCGGCCGAAGGCGGGAAATGCTGCTGGACGATCTGGCTCGCCGTGCGGGTCGAAAAGGCATTGCCGCTCGACGAGAGATAGGCGCCGGTGATCGCCTTGGCGATCGCGCCGGCGACCGCGCCGTTGGGGCGGGTGAAGCCCTGCAGGTCGTGGGTCGGCACGCCGCCCGTCGGCGCGGGCACGCTGATCACGTCGTTGGCGCCGGTCATCCGGAAGGCCGCGAGCACGTTGCCGACCCGATCGACCACCGCGAACGTGCCGGGCATGCCGCGCGCCTGCGCCTCGGCGACGCCCTGGGCGATGATCTGCTGCACCTCGGCCGTGGTCAGCGCGACCATCGCCGGGTCCTGGAACAGGCGGGGCTGGCCGATCACTGGCGGGCCGGGCGCCGGCCCGGCATTGCCGCCGCCGCCGCCGCCGCAGGAGGCGACAAGCAAAGCGGCGATGGCGATGCAGGAGGTGGCTTTACGCGTCATCTTACTCTTATCTCAATCGTCTGATCGCGGCCGCGGCGCGGCCGAGGCTCGCCCTGAATCCTCCCGGATCGTAGGCATTGGGATCGCGCACCGCGCGATAGGCGCTGTTGATGTCGACCCGGATCGCGTTCGCCGCCGAGACCGAGACACGCTCGCGGCTGACCAGCGACGAGAGCAAGGTGTCGGTCGCCATCACCGCCTGGACGCTGCCCGCATAATCGGTGAAGCGGTCGCGGATCGCCTCGGTGGTGATCGTCTCGATGATCGCGAAGGTGGTGTCGGGCCCGATCGGGGCGTTGGCGAAGGCGGCGACCAGCAGGTCGAGCGTGGTGCCGAGCTGCGACGCCGCGCGGAGCGCGTCGGAGCGGCCGCTCGCCATCGCGGCATGGAAGGCGCGGCTCTCGCGGTCGAACCGCGCGGCGAGGCCGGGCGCGATGACTCGCGCCGCCGCCGAGAGCATGATCATGTTCTCGTCATTATAGGGCGGCATGCCTCCCGGGATCGACCGGCCCGGATTGGCCGTGGCGCCGGGCCGGTAGCGGGGATCGTCCGAAATCTGCCGGTGGCAGCTGTGGCAGTCGAAGAAATAGAATTCGGGAAAGATCCCCTCGGTCCCGCGGCTCGACGCGAACATGTCGAGCGAGCGCTTGAGCGCGATCGCCTGGCCGATCGCCCAGACCTGGGTGCCGTCGGGGGTCCCCTTGCCGCGGTCGCGATAGTCGCCGTCGATCGTGTAATGCTGCTGCAGCGTGGAGAAGAGGTCGAGCTCGAAGCTGATCCGCGGGTGGCCGGCGGCCATGATCCGGTGGGTGACGAACTGGCTGTTGCGCGGGCTGCCGAAATGGCAGTCCAGGCAGCGCTCGGCGCGGACCACGGGATTGTCGAGCCGGACGAGACCGTTGCGGATATTGGCCTCGTGGCTGCCGCCGACCGTATAATGGCTCGACAGCCAGCCGCCGGCGGCGCCGTGGCAGCTTTCGCAGCCGACGCCGTCGGTGGTCTGGAAGCGGACGCCGCGCGCCCCGAGCGGCGTGCGGTGGCAGCCCAGGCACATCGGCGCGCCGGTCGCCTCGCCGAGGCCGAGCCGCTCGGCGATCGCGCGCGACCTGGGCTCGCGCAGCACCGCATAAGCGCGGCTGTGCGCGCCGGCGGCGGTCGCCGGATCCTGCCAGAGCATGACCTCGTCCTGGCGGACGCGGGGGCCGTCGCCGTTGCTGCGGCCGTGGCAGGTGGTGCCGCCGCAGGTCGCCACGCCGACATAATTGTCGCGGCCGCCGGTCTGCTGGACGGCCTGCGCGTCGGCCGCGGGCATCAGCAATATGAGCAAGGCGAGGGCAAGCGAGCAGGCGGCGCCCATAGCGATCGCGATGTTGCGGCTGCCCCCCAATTCGTCCTCCATGCCGCCTTGTGGTTCGGCCAAAGAAGTCGGCCGGACTATGGGCCGGATGCCTTATCCATGCAAGCCGCAAAGACGGCCCGCAAGGCCCTGATGACAGTCGAAACAAAGCCCGGTAGGATGGCTGAAGACGGGGGCGACGACGCGCCGGCGGCCGGCCGGGCGCGCACCGATCCCGGACGAGCCACGACCGGAGCCCAGCGCATGACCAAAGCCTCGGACCTGTTCATTCAGTGCCTCGAAGAGGAAGGCGTCGAATATGTGTTCGGCGTGCCGGGCGAGGAGAATCTGGATTTTCTCGACAGCCTCTCCCGCTCGAAGAGCGTCAAGCTGATCCTGACCCGCCACGAGCAGGGCGCGGGTTTCATGGCCGCGACCTACGGCCGCCATACCGGCAAGACCGGCGTCTGCGTCGCCACATTGGGGCCGGGCGCGACCAATTTCGTGACCGCGGCCGCTTATGCCCAATTGGGCGGCATGCCGATCCTGATGATCACCGGCCAGAAGCCGATCAAGAAATCGAAGCAGGGCCGCTTCCAGATCCTCGACGTCGTCGACATGATGGGGCCGATCACCAAATATACCCACCAGCTCGCCTCCGCGGACAATATTCCGAGCCGGGTGCGCGAGGCCTTCCGCCTCGCCGAGGAGGAGAAGCCGGGCGCCACCCATATCGAATTCCCGGAGGACATCGCCGAGGAGAAGACGGATTCCGTCCCGCTGAAGCGCAGCCACGTCCGCCGCCCCCATGCCGACGAGAAATCGATCCGCGCCGCGGTCACGCGGATCGAGACGGCGAAGGCGCCGGTGCTGGTGATCGGCGCCGGCGCCAACCGCAAGATGACCAGCCGGATGCTGCTCCAGCTGATCGAGAAGACCGGCATCCCGTTCATCACCACCCAATTGGGCAAGGGCGTGATCGACGAGGCCCACCCGAAATTCCTGGGCTGCGCGGCCTTGTCGGCGGGCGATTTCGTCCACCGCGCGATCGCGGCCGCCGACCTCATCGTCAATGTCGGCCACGACGTGATCGAAAAGCCGCCCTTCTTCATGCAGCAGGGCGGCACCGAGGTGATCCACATCTCGACCAACACCGCCTCGGTCGACCCCGTCTATTTCCCGCAGATCGAGGTGATCGGCGACATCGCCAACGCGATCTGGCAGATCAAGGAGGATATCGTCCCCTCGGCGACCTGGAATTGCGAGCGCATGCTGAAGGCGCGCGCCGCCGAGGTCGCGCACACGGCGAGCCTGTGCGGCGACGAGCGCTTCCCCATATTCCCGCCCTGCCTGGTCGAGCGCGTTCGCGAGGCGATGCCGGGCGACGGCATCATCTGCCTCGACAACGGCGTCTACAAGATCTGGTTCGCGCGCAATTATGCGGCCCGCGCCCCCAATACGGTGCTGCTCGACAATGCGCTGGCGACGATGGGCGCGGGCCTGCCCTCGGCGATGGCCTCGGCGATGGTCTATCCCGACCGCAAGGTGATGGCGATCTGCGGCGACGGCGGCTTCATGATGAACAGCCAGGAGATGGAGACCGCGGTCCGCCTCAAGCTCAACATCACGATCCTGATCCTGCGCGACGACGCCTACGGCATGATCCGCTGGAAGCAGGCCAATATGGGCTTTGCCGATTTCGGCCTGACCTACGGCAATCCCGATTTCGTCAAATATGCCGAAAGCTACGGCGCGTTCGGCCACCGCGTCGAGGATGCGGCGGGGCTGCCGGCGATCCTCAAGGACTGCCTGGAGACGCCCGGCGTCCACCTGATCGATTGCCCGGTCGATTATTCGGAGAACGACCGCATCCTGAACAAGGACATCAAGGAGCTGAGCGCGAAGCTCTAGATTCGCCCGTTCCCCGGCGCAGGCCGGACGCGAAGGGCAGGAAAGGGGACAGTCACTTTTCCGACCCGCCGCGATCGATAGAACTCCGCGGTGCGGAAAAGCGACTGTCCCATGCGAGGCCAATATGACGAAGCTGAAGGACGTCTACCCGCTCTACCTCAACAACGAGGCGAAGCAGCCCAATGCCGACCTCGAGGTCACCGACAAATATACCGGCGAGGTCGCCTTCCGGGTGGCCCAGGCGGACGCGGCCACCATCGATGCGGGGATCCAGGGCGCACTCGAGGCGGCCGAGCCGATGGCGCGGCTGCCGAGCTATCACCGCCAGGCGGTGCTCCAGCATTGCGTCGACCGCTTCAAGGAGAGGTTCGACGAGCTCGCCTATGCGCTCTGCGTCGAGGCGGGCAAGCCGATCAAGGATTCGGAAGGCGAGGTCAGCCGCCTGATCGACACGTTCCGCATCGCCGCCGAGGAGAGCGTCAGGATGACCGGCGAGGTCCAGCCGCTCGACATCAGCCCGCGTGCCAAGGGCTATCAGGGCATCTGGAAGCGGGTGCCGATCGGGCCGTGCAGCTTCGTCTCGCCGTTCAACTTCCCGCTCAACCTGGCCGCGCACAAGATCGCGCCGGCGCTCGCGGTCGGCTGCTCGTTCGTGATGAAGCCCGCGAGCCGCACGCCTCTGGGCGCGATCATCATGGGCGAGGTCCTGGCCGAAACCGATCTGCCCAAGGGCGCCTTCTCGATCCTTCCCGCCCACCGCGAGGGCGCGGACCTCTTCACCACCGACGAGCGGCTCAAATTGCTGAGCTTCACCGGCTCGCCGGGCGTCGGCTGGGACCTCAAGGCGCGGGCCGGCAAGAAGAAGGTGGTGCTGGAGCTCGGCGGCAATGCGGCGGTGATCGTCGACAGGGATGCCGACCTCGCCGATGCGCTCGAGCGGGTGATCTTCGGCGCCTTCTACCAGTCCGGCCAGTCCTGCATCGGCGTCCAGCGCATCCTGATCCATGCGGACGTCTATGACGAATTCCGGGCGATGCTGGTCAAGAAGACCAAGAGCCTCGTCGCGGGCGACCCCAAGGACCGCAACGTCTTCATCGGTCCGATGATCGATGTGAAGGAAGCCCAGCGTCTCGACAATTGGATCGAGGAGGCTGTGGCCAAGGGCGCGAAGCTGCTCTGTGGCGGCAGGCGCGAGGGCGCGATGCTGGAGGCGACCCTGCTCGAAGACGTCGATCCCGCGACCAAGCTGAATGTCGAGGAGGCGTTCGGGCCCGTCGCTTTCCTGATCAGGTTCACGGACTTCAACGACGCGCTCGACATCGTCAACGACAGCAAGTTCGGCCTCCAGGCGGGCATCTTCACCCGCGACCTCTTCCAGATGTTCGACGCCTGGGACCGGCTCGAGGTCGGCGGCGTCGTCATCAACGACGTGCCCTCCTACCGGGTCGACAACATGCCTTATGGCGGAGTCAAGGATTCGGGGCTGGGCCGCGAGGGCATCCGCTTCGCGATGGAGGACATGACCGAGATCCGCAACCTCGTCATCCGCCGCCGCGACGAGGGACCGGCGAAGAAGCATATGGGCAGCTGACTCGACCCGTCATTCGAGCGAAAGCTGGAATCTCCCTTCTTGGATGCGCCGGAAGAAAAAAGATTCCAGCTTTCGCTGGAATGACGATTAGGGATCGAATCGCCTTACGGCCGCGCCGGCTCGTTGGTGGTGAGATCGAAATATTCGACGCGCGCCCGGGGCGACCGTTGCGCGATATGGGTGCCGCCGCGGACCTCGTAGCCAGACGTATAGGTGTAGCGTTCGAGCCTATAGGTCGGCTCGGTGCCGGGGATCGCCGCATAGCGCCGCCCGCGGATCGACTGGAGCAGGGGATCGGCCCAGTCCGGATTGCCGTGCTTGCGGACGATCTGGAGATCGTTGACGCGGCCGTCCGGCTGGACCCAGAAGGCGACGTCGATCCACATGTCGTCCATATTTCCGGCCCGCCGTGCCAGCGTCGAATCCATCGATCGGCCCGCCAAAGGCAGCCCCCCTTCCGTCTGGCTCGAATCTTCGCTGACCGTGAGCTGGTAGGGCGGCGCGAACAGCAATTGCCGGCGCTGCGGATTGGTTTGCCGAAGTTCGGCCAGGAGGGCATCGACGCGCCCCGTATCGCCCCGTTCGCCGTAGATCCGGATGAGGAGCATTTTCGCGCCGATCGCGGAGGTCCGGTTCTCCGGCCCGGCCCGGACGGATAAAGCGGTCAGGTCGCGAATGGTCGAGCCCCGCGGATATTCGAGATAATCGACCCACAAGGACCGCAGCTCCGCGACCGCCGCCACGTCGGCGCGGCCGGCGGCGCGGGCGATCTCGGCGAGGCGGCGAAGCTCGCGCCGGGCGGCCGGATATTGGCCGAACGCCATCAGCGACTGGGCGATCTCCATGCGCGCGCCGAAATGGCGGTGATCCTCCACCGGGAGGCCGGCCTGGAGCGCGCGCAAGATGTCGCGGGTCGAGAATTGGGCGTCGCGGTCGAGGCCGAGATGGCGGGCGACGCGGGCATTGGCGCGGTAGAGGTCGGAAACGGGCTCGGGATAGTTGCGGGCCTCGTCGCGGTTGCGGCCGAGCGAGGCGCGGATCGCCGTCCGGGCCTGGCGATAGTCGCCCGCCATGAACAGCATTTCGGCCAGCGCCATGGTGGCGTCGATATCCTCGTTGGGCGGGCAGTGGCGCGCCAGGCAGGCGGCAAGCCGGTCGCGATAATCCTGGATGCGGGCGCCGGTGACGACGATGTCCTGCCCCTCGGGCGGCGTCTCCCGCTGCTGCGCCAAGGCGGAGGCGGGCAAGGCGGCCAGCACGGCGAGGAAGAAAGCGTGACGCATGATGGCCTCCAATCGTGTCCGCTTTTTAAGCGACCCGCTAGGCCATTGAAAGAACAAGCAGGAATTTTAGCAAGGACGATCAGCGGGCGCGGTCAGGAGGTGGCGCCGGCGGCCTCGGCGATGGTGCGGTTGGAGGCGCGCAGCTTGGCCTTGAGGACGGTGGCGAAGCCGTGCTCGATCGCGCGCCTGATATCCTCGTGGGTCTCGACATAGGGCCGCAAATCCTCGGCCGGGGCGCACCAGAAGCGCGCCGGCGTTTCGAGGATGACGGTCGCGCTTGCGGTCTCGCCGGACAAGACGGTGAGCTCGCCGATCAGGTCGCCGGGCCGGCACAGGCCGACCTCGATGCCCGTGCTCAACACGCGCGCCTCGCCCTCGACCAGATAATAGAGATGGTCGACCGGCTCGCCCTCGCGGGTGAGGACGTCGCCGGCCTTGCCGGAGAGCCAGACGCCCTGATCGACGAGATGGCGCGCGCGGCCCTTGGGCAGGCCGTCGAACAGGCGCGCGACCATGTGCTGCTCGTCGGCGCTGAAGCGGACATTATTGTCCTCCCACAGCCGCCGGCCGACGAAGATCAGAGCGAGGCCGGCGAGAGCGCCGGTCCAGGCCGCGGCGGTCATGTCGCCGGTCAGCGCCGCCCGGCCGAGCCAGGCCAGGGCCGCGCCGCCGATCAGCAGCCGCGCCGGCAGCGGCCGCGGCGCGATCACCGCCCCCAGCAGCAGCAGGAATCCCAAATGAAGCAGCAGCTCGTCCGGCCTGAGCATGGCGCGCCCCTCCCGCCCGCACCATGCGCCAATCATGCGGGCGCGGAAAGGGGGTGGGGAGGGGGGAGCGTAAGCGAGTTCGCTGCGTCATCCCGACGAAAGTCAGGACCCATGAACACGAACGAGCCACGTTCGCGCAGTCCGCGTTCATGGGTCCCGGATCAAGTCCGGGATGACATAGCGAACTCGCTTATGCCGGCGCCGCTCAGTGCCCCGAGCTCTGCTCCGGCTGGCTCTCGACGAGGACGTCGAGCTGGCCCGCGCAGCCATTGGCGATCAGCGCCTCGGCGACTCCCTGCACGTCGTTGAGCGGCGCATTGAGGATCCGGAAGGTGATCCGGGTCGGCACCGCGACGCCGGGCTGGCTGAAGCTGTAGGTGGCGCCGCTGGCGATCGCGGTGCCGCGCGGCCAGGCGCGGGTCGGCTGGCCGGCCGGCCATTGCACGACGCGCGGCGCGCCGGCGGGGCCGGCGATGGTGAGCCGGGTCGGCGCGCTCGCGTCGGGGCGCCAGAGCATGACGTTGCTGCTGCCGGCGAGGCAGAAATTGCCGCTCTGGGTGACGTCGACATGCCAGATGGTCGGACCGCGCGGAACGATGCCGGCGCTGCGCACGGCGCCGATGCGGGCGCGGCGGCCGCCGCTGTCGGCGGTACGCACGCCCTGGGCCGCCGTCGGCGAGAAGCTGCCGGGGCCGCGGAAGGTCCGGGTGCCGCCGCCGGCGAGGATGACGACGGTGTCGCCGGCGCGCAGCACGATCCGCGCATTGTCGGGCAGCGAGCGGCCGGCCGGATAGGACCGCGCCGAAGGACCGGTCGAGCGGACGATGAGGACGTTGGCGGCGGCGGAGGCCGCGCCCGTGAGCAGGAAAACGGCGACGAGGCCGCGGCGCAGGACCGCCTTATTTGGAACCCAAGACAAAGTGACCTCCCGGACCGACTTCGCGGAGCCTATAGACCAAATATTGCAAAGCCGCATCCTCCTTGTGGGCGCCGGCGATGGATTCAAGCTGAACGAGCGCCTCCTTTTCGCCGCCGTCGAAACGGGTCCAGGCCGCGTTGAGTTGGTGGCGCAGCGCCTCGTCCATGTTGGGCACGGGCTCCCACACCATCACCGGCGTCGCCCGGCCCGAGAGCACGATCCGGCCCATCGGGCGGAAGAAGCCGATGCCGGATTCGCGCCGCGCCTCCTCGCTGACCAGCATCGTCGTCTTCAGCGCCTTGTTGGCGGATTCGAGCCGCGCGGCGGTGTTCATCGCGTCGCCCAGCGCGGTGTACTGGATCCGGCCCTCGCCGCCGAAATTGCCGACCACCGCCTCGCCGCGGTGGAGGCCGACGCGGGTGACGCCGATCGGCGGCACCTCGTCGCCGGCAATGTCCCGGGCGGAGCGGCGGAACGTCTCGCCGCATTGGTACATGGCAAGCCCCGCCTGGACGGCGCGGTCGGCATCGCCCTCGCGCGCGATCGGCGCGCCCCAGAAGGTGACGAGGGCGTCGCCGACGAACTTGTCGAGCGTGCCGCCATGCTTGAGGACGATGTCGCTCATCAAATCGAGATAGCGGTTGAGCAGCCGCGACAAAGTCTCCGGCGTGATTGCGTGGGAAAGCTTGGTGAAGCCTTCGAGGTCGGTGAAGAGCGCGTAGATTTGCGTCTTCTCGCCGTGGAGGGCGAGCTGGTCGGGATCGCGCATGATCTCCTGGGCGACGTCCTTGGGAAGATATTTGCCGAGCGCCGACTGGGCGAAGCGCTTCTGCTCCGAGCCGACCGCGCGCGCCGCCGCGCCGACGCCGATGAAGGCGAGCAGCCAGCCCGCGCCCCAGCCGAAGGCCGGCAGGTCGATCGTGTCGACGCGCATCGCGTGCAGCAGGAACGGCGTGTAGCCGATCAAGGCGAGCTGCACGACGAGCACGATCGCGAGCGGCCAGCGCCTGAGCTCGAGCGCGCTGGTCAGGCCGCCGGCGGCGATCACGGCCAGGGCGGCGAGCCACAGCATCCAGGCCGGGACCGGCGCCGGGATCCGCCCGTCGAGCTGCTGGGTCAGCATATGGGCGTGGATTTCGAGGCCCTTGGTGGTGTTGCCGGTGAAGCGGGTCATCGGCGTCTCGAAATCGTCCTGATCGGAGATGTCGCCGCCGATCAGGACGTAGCGGCCCCTGATGTTCCTGGCGAACTCGGCGGCGATGATGGGACGCGCCTCGGCCGGCGTCTCGTCCGATTCGATCAGGGCCAGGGTCTCGATCGTCACGGTATAGAAAGAAGGTCCGCCATCTGCGGACAGGCGATAATCGAGACTGCCGGAATAGCTGCGGAAGGCGGGGTTCGCCGCGGTCATCGCGTTGGAAAGGATCGGCGGCATGCTGCTGTCCGGCCGCGACCAGCGCCGCACCACGCCGTCCTGGAGATCGGGCTCCAGCTTGATGCTCGCCGGCCGCACCTGGCCGGGGCCGATCCGGCGCAGCAGGTCGCGCAGGAACTGCTCCTGGCGGAGGTTGATCTTGCTCGGATTGGTGGCGTGGGTGGCGAAGGCGACATAGGTCGGCGTGCGCATCGACCGGAACGCCTGGATGAGTTCCTCATCCTCGTCCTGCACCTGATCGAACAGGATATCGATGCCGATCGCGCGCGGCTGCATCCGGTCGAGCGCCCTGAGCGCACGGGCCAGCATGCGCCGGTCGAGCGGCGATCGCTTGCGCAGCTCGTCGAGCGTATCGTCATTGTAGACGACCAGAGCGATGCGCGGGTCCTGCGCGACCCGCTCGGCCCGCGACGAGAAGCGCAAATCGTAGAGTGCGCGCTCGGCGTCGCTCAGCAGCGGCACCTGCCAGTCGAAGCGGGCGACATAAAGCGCGGCGGCGAGGAAGGCGATTGTGACGATCAGCCGCACCGGGCCGATCTGCCGGAACGCCCGCCTCAGCCTGCTTGCCCAGCTTCCGTCGCCCGCTCGCGCCATTCAAGCCCCCGCCCGCTCGGGCAAGGGATAAGGGGAAATGCCGGTACTGAACAGAGGGCGGTTGTCAGCGCGCGCCGGCTTTCAGCGCCTGCGCCCAGGCGAGGTCGGCGAGCGGCTCCAGCGAGGCGGCCATGCTGCCGGCATGGGCCGAGGAAGCGGTGCCGCGCACCACCCGGCCCTTGATGCCGTGGACGATGCCGGCGAGCCGGAACAGATTGAACGCCATGTAGAAATCCACGTCCGGCATGCCGTCGCGGCCGGTGCGGCGGCAATAAGCCGCGACATAATCCGCTTCGCCCGGAATGTTGAGCGCGGCCAGATCCCGCCCGGCGAGCCCGGTCGTGATCCCGGCCGGCATCCGGTACATCATCAGATGATAGGAGAAATCGGCGAGCGGGTGGCCGAGCGTCGACAATTCCCAGTCGAGCACGGCCAGCACCTTGGGCTCGGTGGCGTGGAAGATCATGTTGTCGCAGCGGAAGTCGCCGTGGATGACGCGCGGCACCGGCTCGTCGGGCGGCAGATTCTGCGGCAGCCAGTCGACCAGCCGGTCCATGGCGGCGACCCGGCCGGCATCGACATCCTCCCGATATTGCTTCGACCAGCGCGCGATCTGGCGGGCGAAATAATTGCCGGGCTTGCCGTAATCGGAAAGCCCGGCCGAGGCGGGGTCGATCAGGTGAAGCCGGGCGATGGCGTCGTTCATCGCGTCGAAATAGGCCGGCCGCTCGGCGGCGCTCACCTCGGGAAAGGCGGTGTCCCAGAAGATCCGGCCCTCGACCATCTCCATGACGTAGAAGGGCGTGCCGATCACCGCCTCCTCGGTGCACAGGCCGTAGCTGCGGGCGACCGGATAGCCCTGCGCGCCGAGCGCCGTGATCACCCGATATTCGCGGTCGACGGCATGGGCGCCGGGGAGCAGCTTGCCCGGCGGCTTGCGTCTGAGGACATAGGTGCGGCCGGGCGTGACCAATTTATAGGTCGGGTTGGATTGGCCGCCGCGGAACTGCTCGACCGCGAGCGGGCCGGCAAAGCCCTCGACGTGGCGCTCCATCCAGGCTTCGAGCGCCGCGGCGTCGAAGCTTTGGCCCTCGCGCACCGCGCCGGTGCCCTGGTTCTGCGCGCTCCTGTCCATGGCCCTTCGTGCACCAGCGGGGCCGCCGGCTCAAGCGGCCGCGGAAAACCGCGCGAAACCGCGGCTTTGGGCCGGGCGTAAACTTTTTATTAGGCTTACCGACATGTTTACCCGCACGCCGGGACTATATCGGCTGGAAAGGTATGGCGCCGTCCCGTGCGGGCTACCGATCAGGCTTCGGAGCATATTTTTTGCCCGATCCTGAAGGCAGCATAAAAACCGCCGGCGGTTTTTGGCCGAACCGAAGGCGACCACACCTTTCCTCCTTTTGTCGGGGTCCGGCAATCAGAGGGGAACTTGCGATGAAGAAGATCCACATTTCGGCCATTCCTGAGCTGGGCACCAGCGTTGGAATGCACGGCAGCGTCAAGCAGAAGGAGGTCAAGGGACCTCTGTGCCTCGGCCTGGTTGTCGCGGTCATCATAGGGATCTGAGACTTCGGACCTTGAACTGCGTTTGGCGAAGGGGCGGGGGCGCGATGCGTCTCCGCCCCTTTCCCATCTCCGGGCCCGACCGGCCCCCCGCGCAGGGATGAATCGATGATCGCTGGCGCCGCCCTCGCTGCCTGGCTCGCCGATCGCGACGGCCAGAAAAGATCGCATGAAGCGGTCGAGGCGCTGGCGCGCGAGTGGAGCCGTCACCCGATGATGACCGGCCTCGAGCGCCGGCTCTCGCTGCTGCCCGAGCGCAGCGCCGCCGCCGTGCTCGGCGCCGCCCGCGCCTTCATGGACCGCGAGGACGATATCGCGGCGATGATGAAGCAATTCATCGCGGCGAGCCGCGCCGAGCCCTTCTTCCGGCCGCCTTTGCATCCGATGTCGAGCGAGATCCACACCGGCCTTCTGCTGTACCACAATCCGGATCTGTCGATCGCGCTCGGGGTCAGCGGCGCCGACATGCTCGCCGCCAAGACGGCGGGCTCGCGCGGCGCCACCTCGATCGGCTTTTCCGGCGTCACCACCCTGTTCCGCTATCTCAGGGCCGGCGGCGCGACCTTGTCCTTCTGGGAGGCGCAGCCGATCACCGACAGCTTCGTCGCCAGCCAGGCCGGCAAATGCCGGCTCACCGGCCGCCGCCGCATCGAGGATGGCGAGGAGATCCTGATCGACGGCCGCTACCAGAGCTTCGTCATCGAGCATGCCCAGGCCGACATGCTCTATTTCCAGGCGATGATCCGGCCCGAGGCGGCGCCGCTCGCCGCCGAATATGACAGCAGGACTTTGGCCTTCGTCGGCGCCTCGAGCACCGACGAGGCGAGCTCGCGCGTGCAGATGATGGTCTCGCTGCTGCGCGTGATGGGGCGCGAGGACGCGCTGCCGCTGATCGCCGAAGCGCTCGACAGCCCGCATTTCTACACGCGCTGGCACATCATGCGCGAGCTGCTGGCGATGGACGCCGAGGCGGCGCTGCCGCCGCTCAGGCGGATGGCGGCGCACGATCCCCATCCCGAGGTCCGCGCCGCCGCCCGGCGGACGCTGGAGCTGTTCTTCGCGGACGAGGAGGGGGAAGACGCGGCCTTCGGCGACGATGCCGCCGCGACGGGAGGACTGCAATGCCGCGCCTGATCGAGGCCGAGACGAGCGAGCGGCTCGAGCTGGCCGAGCTGGTCGAGATGCTCGAGACCGGCGATTTCGACAGCCAGGACGAGGACAATTTCGCGTCCTGGGGGGTCCAGCTCAAGAAGCTCGCCAACGACCGCGATTTCCTCGCCGACATGATGATCGCCGAGCTGAAGCAGCGCTGCGACGGCCAGATCCGCGACAATCAATATAGCGCCCAGGTGGTGATGCTCCACGGCCGCTCGTCCAGATTCATGATGCGCGCCAATTTCTGGCCGTCGCTGACGGACAGCGTGGTCCGCCATTCGGGCACGGACCCCTTCTTCTACGGCGTGCCGCACGACCATAATTTCTCGTTCCTGACGGTCGGCTATCTCGGGCCCGGTTATTGGAGCGACTATTACGAATATGATTATGGCGAGGTGGTCGGCTATCCGGGCGAGGCGGTGAACCTGCGCTTCGTCGAGAAGGCGCGGCTCGATGAGGGCAAGGTGATGCTCTACCGCGCCCACAAGGACATCCACCTGCAATTGCCCGCCGATGCGATGTCGGTCTCGCTCAACATCGTCGAGGCCTCGCATTCCTCCGCCTTCCGCGACCAATATCGCTTCGACCTCGAAAGCGGGGCGATCGACGGCATCATGACCCGCACCTCGCTGGAGCCGATGCTGGCGCTGGCGGCCCATTTCGGCGGCGGCGAGGGCGAGGACCTGCTCGCCTCCTTCGCCGCCGCCCATCCCAGCGACCGCATTCGCTGGTGCGCGATGCGCGCCCGCGCCGCCGCTTTGCCGACGCTCGATGCGCGCATCGCCACGTTCGAGGAAGGCACGCGCACCGACAGCCTGCTGGTCAGCGCCATGGCGCGGCGCGAGATCGCCCGCCTCGAGGCCGGCCGCGCCTGGCTCGCCGGCGCCGCGTTGCGGGATGTCGCCTGAAAAAGAGCCTTCGTCGAAAAGGATGCTCCGGCGGGCGGCTTCTGCTATAGGAGTCGCGTGGGCTGCATTTTGGGACGACCGTAAATGGCCGCCGCACTTAATCCGATCATCTCGCGAGCGAAGCCGTAGGCGTGTCCGGCCCTGTGATCTGGCGTGCGAATCTGGCGTGTGAATTGGTGGGCTGTCCTTGAAGGGAGTCGACGATGATCAACAGATATTTGCTTCTCGCGGCCGCTGCCGCGGCCTTCGCGGCTCCGGCCTCGGCCGGCATCACCGTCCTCGGCAATACCGACGCCCGGCTCTGCTTCGAGGCGGCGGATTCCAGTTCGATGCCCGGGACGAGCGACCTCAGGCGCTGCGACGATGCGCTGACGCGTGACACCCTCACCGGCTATGAGACCGTCGCGACCCACGTCAATCGCGGCATATTGCGCCTGCGCCGCGGCATGGTCGACGACGCCGTCGCCGATTTCGACCGGGCGATTTCGCTCGATCCGAACCAGGCCGAATCCTACCTCAACAAGGGCGCGGCCCTGATCCGGCGCCACAATCCGGCCGAGGCGGTGAATTTGTTCACCGTCGCGCTCGAGCGCAACACGACGCGCCCGGCGGTCGCCCATTACGGGCGCGCGGTCGCCCAGGAGGAGCTCGGCAACGTCGCCGCCGCCTATCGCGACTATCGCCGGGCGAGCGAGCTCGACCCCAATTGGCGCGAGCCGCGCATCGAGCTGACCCGCTTCCGGGTCACCGGCCGCTAGGCTAGGGAACGCCCCGGGCTCCGGGCGGTTGATTCCTGTGCGGGCCTCCGGGCCCGGACAGGAGATTTCCATGCCATTCACGCTTCCCCCATTGCCTTTCGCCAAGGACGCGCTCGGCGCGCACATGTCGGCCGAGACGCTCGATTATCATCACGGCAAGCACCACAAGGCCTATGTCGACAAGGTCAACGCCGCCCTCGGCGACAAGGGGCTGGCCGGCGCCTCGCTGGTCGAGGTGATCCGCGCGGCGAAGGAGAAAGGCGACAAGGGCCTGTTCAACAATGCCGCCCAGCATTGGAACCACGGCTTCTTCTGGCAATGCCTGGCGGCGCCGCAGGGCCAGCGGCCGACGGGCCAGCTCGCCGAGCTGATCGACGAGGGCTTCGGCAATGTCGACGCCCTGCTGGCCAAATTGAAGGAGGAGGCGGTCGGCCATTTCTCCAACGGCTGGGCCTGGCTGGTGCTGGACGGCGGCGCGCTCAAGGTCACCTCGCTCCACGACGCCGACACGCCGGTCGTCCACGACGGCATGAAGCCGCTGCTGACGCTCGATGTGTGGGAGCATGCTTATTATATCGATTATCGCAACGAGCGCCCCAAATTCGCCGAGAGCGTGCTCGGCAACATCGTCAATTGGGAGTTCGTCGCGAAGAATCTGGACGGCGCCGGCGTGTCGCGGGCGGATCAGGAAGGGTAAGAGGAGTAACTCGTCACTCCGGACTTGACGAATGGTTGGGGGAGGCCGCTGCTGATATAATTGGTGAGCCTGCTGCCGGCCCCGCCGCCGGGCGCGCGGACGTTCGCCTCGTCGATCCGCTCCACGCCATTGCCGCCGCGCGTGGTGGTGACGTACCAGGCCTGGACGGGCTGGCGGACGCGCATGGCCCGGCCGCGCTGCGCGGCATAATGGAAGCCGATGACCAGCCGATTGCGCCGCACCGCGCGTTCCACCATCGCCTGCGGCGCGCCGGTGAAGCCGATGAGCACGTTCGGGCGGCAGGCGTCCACGCGGTTCGTCGGGATGCCGAGGCTGTCCGCAATGTCCATGACGCGGGTGGAAATGCGGGCATTGAGCGCCAGCGGCAGCCCGCCGGTCCGCACGCAGATCGGCTCGTGCCGGCGGGCGAATTGGCCGATCCGGGTCCGGACGGCGTGGCTGTCGACGAAACGGGAGGCTTCGCGGCGCCTTTGCTCCTCGCCGTCCGGCCGCTCGCCGACGACGGTCACCGACTGGCCGGAACCGGGGTCGGCGGGGGGAGGGGATTGCCGCGCGGCGAGCGGCGCCGCCAAGGCCAGGCCGCAAAGAGCTGAAAGCGCCAGGCGGAGAGAGCGGCGCATGGTCAGGTCTTCAGCCTGTATCCCGTCCGGAACATCCACCCGACGATCGCCAGGCAGACCACCAGGAAGCCCAATGTCGCCGCCAGGCTGACGCCGACGCTGACATCGCCCTGGCCGCCGTAGAAGCTCCAGCGGAAGCCCGAGATCAGGTAGACGACCGGGTTGAACAGGGTGATCGTCCGCCACGGCTCGCCGAGCATGGTGATCGAGTAGAAAGCGCCGCCGAGGAAGGTGAGGGGGGTCACGATCAGCATCGGCACGAACTGGATCTGCTCGAAATTCTTGCCCCAGATGCCGATGATGAAGCCGAACAGGGAGAAGGTCACCGCGGTCAGCGTCAGGAAGGCGACCATCCAGAAAGGATGGTGGATCTGGATCGGCACGAAGCAGGCGGCGGTGGCGAGGATGACGAGGCCGAGGACGATCGACTTGGTCGCCGCCGCCCCGACATAGCCGAGCACGGTCTCGAAGGGCGAGATCGGCGCGGAGAGCAATTCGTAGATCGTGCCGGTGAATTTGGGGAAGAAGATGCCGAAGCTGGCGTTGAAGATGCTCTGGGTGAACAAGGAGAGCATGATCAGCCCCGGCACGATGAACGCGCCATAAGCGACGCCGCCGGTCGCTTCGCGGCTGAGGCTGCCGCCGATCGCGGCGCCGAACACGACGAAATAGAGCGAGGTGGTGATCACCGGCGTCACCAGGCTCTGCCAGAGCGTGCGCATGGCGCGCGCCATCTCGAACCGGTAGATCGCCCAGACGCCATAGCCGTTGAAGTTCATGGCGCCGGCTCCTCCCGGGCGGCCCGGGGCTGGTGGACGAGGCTGACGAAGATGTCCTCGAGCGAGCTCTGGCGGGTGTGCAGGTCCTTGAAGCCGATACCGAGGTCGCTCATCCGCCTGAGCAAGGAGGGGACGCCGGTGCGCTCGGCATTGGCGTCGAAGGCGTAGAGCAGTTCGTGGCCGTCGGCCTGGAGCGCGAGCTTCCATTCGGCGAGCTCGAGCGGGACCGCCTCCATCACATCGGTCAGGTTCAGGGTCAGCTCCTTGCGGCCGAGCTTCTTCATCAAGGCGGCCTTCTCCTCGACCAGGATCAGCTCGCCCTTGCTGATCACGCCGACCCGGTCGGCCATCTCCTCGGCCTCCTCGATATAATGGGTGGTCAGCACGATGGTGACGCCGCCCTCGCGGAGGCGGCGGACCAATTCCCACATGTCGCGGCGCAGCTCGACGTCGACGCCGGCGGTCGGCTCGTCGAGGAACAGCAATTCGGGCTCGTGGCTGAGCGCCTTGGCGATCATCACCCGGCGTTTCATGCCGCCCGACAATTCCATGATCTTCGCCTTGCGCTTGTCCCACAGCGACAAATCGCGGAGCACCTTCTCGACGAAGGCCGGGTTGGGCGCGCAGCCGAACAGGCCGCGGCTGAAATTGACCGTCGCCCAGACCGTCTCGAAGGCGTCGGTGCTGAGCTCCTGCGGCACCAGCCCGATCATCCGCCGCGCCGCGCGATAGTCGCGGCCGATATCGTGGCCGGCGACCTCGACCCGGCCGGCGCTCGCCGTGACGATGCCGCAGACGATCGAGATCATCGTCGTCTTGCCGGCGCCGTTGGGGCCGAGCAAAGCGAATATCTCCCCCTTGGCGATCGTGAGGTCGAGCGGCTTCAGCGCCTCGACCCCGGTCGCATAGGTCTTGCTCAGACCCTCGATGGACAGCATCGCCGTCATCATTCCACCGGCGGCACGGGCGGCGGATCGGCGGGCGCGTCGTCGCCGAGGCCGTGCTTGAGGAGCATCGGCACGTTGGCCGCGGCGAACAGGAAGGTCGCCGGCAGGAACACCCACAATTTGAACGCGACCCAGGTGTCGGTCGTGGTCTGCCGCCAGACGATTTCGTTGAGGATCGCCATGAAGACGAAATAGCCGATCCAGTTGCGGGTGAGCAGCAGCCAGCCGCGCTCCCGCAGGCCCGGATAAGCGGCGCCGAGCACGATCTTGAGCAGATTGCGGCCGGTCTTGAGGCCGAACAGGAGCAGGCCGGCGATCGTCGCATAATAGATGGTCGGCTTGATCTTGATGAAGGTCTCGTCGTGGAGCAGCAGGGTCAGCCCGCCGAAGATCACCACCATGATCCCCGAAAACCACAGCATTGGCGAGATGGTCCGGTAGCGCAGCTGCGAGACCAGCATCGCGAACATCATCGCCACCATGAAGATGCCGGTCGCGTAGAAGATCCGCACCTGGCTGGGCACCGGCGCGAAGAAATTGGTGAGGAAGAAGATGAGCAGCGGGCCGTAGTCGATGGCCAGGGTGGCGCCGATGCCGGGACGGGGTGGCGCGGCCGCGGGCGGCTTGGCGGTTTCGAGGGTCATGCCGCCGCTCCCGCGATCGCGCGCGCGGCCAAAGCCGGGTCGAACGGCCTGAGGTCGTCCATGCCCTCGCCGACGCCGATGGCGTGGATCGGGAGGCCGTATTTCTCGGCCGCCGCGACCAGCACGCCGCCGCGCGCGGTGCCGTCCAATTTGGTCATGACCAGGCCGGTGACGCCCGCCACTTCGCGGAACACCTCGATCTGGGAGAGCGCGTTCTGGCCCGTCGTCGCGTCGAGCACGAGCACGACGTCGTGCGGCGCGGCCGGATTGAGGCGCCCCAGCACCCGGCGGATCTTGGCAAGCTCGTCCATCAAAACCTTCTTGTTCTGCAGCCGCCCGGCGGTGTCGACGATGAGCACGTCGATCCCCTCGGCGGTCGCCTTCTTGACGCCGTCATAGACGATCGCCGAGCTGTCGCTACCCTCCGGCCCGGCGATGATCGGCACGCCGGCGCGGTCCGCCCAGATCCGCAATTGCTCGATCGCCGCGGCGCGGAACGTGTCGCCGGCCGCCAGCAGCACCGAATAATCCTGCTCCTGGAAGAGATAAGCGAGCTTGGCGATGGTGGTGGTCTTGCCCGAGCCGTTGACGCCGACGACGAGGATCACCTGCGGCCGCGGGAAGGCGATGATCTCGAGCGGCTTGGCGACCGGCGCCAGGATCTTCTCCAGCTCCTCGGCGACCACCGCGCGCACCGCCTCTTCGGTGAGGCCGCGCTCGAACTTCTCGGCGGCGAGCCGCGCGCGCACCTTGGCGGCGGTCTCGGGGCCGAGGTCGGACGCGATCAGCGCTTCCTCGATCGCCTCCAGCGTGGCGGCGTCGAGGCTCGCCTTGGTGAACAGGCCGGTGAGATTGTCGCCGAGCCGGTCGGAGGTCTTGCGGAAGCCCGAGCGCATGCGCTCGAGCCAGGTCGCCTCGCTCATAGCGGGGCTCCGATGAGGGTGCCGGCCTCGACGCCGACAATCAGTGTTTCCACGATGGCGCCGTCAAGGCCCCTCCCCTTGATGGAGAGGGGTTGGGGAGGGGTGGCGTCAATGAAGGGCGGTGCTTGTCCGGAGCCTCCACCCCCACCCAAAGCCTCCCCCATCGAGGGGGAGGGCTTCAGCTGGACGGGCGCGAAATTCTCGGCGTGTCCCCGGCCGTCTTTCTCCACCAGCACCCGCTGCCGGGTCCCCACCATGTCCGCCAGCCAGGCCGCCTTGCGGCGCGCGCAGGCCTCCCGCAGGGCGCGGGCGCGGAGCTTGGCGATGGCGGGAGGGACCTGGGGCATGCGCGCGGCGGGCGTGCCACGCTTTGGCGAATAGGGGAAGATGTGGCCCATGACGATGTCGCACTCTTCGACGAGGCGCAGGCTGTTCTCGGCCATGGCGTCGGTCTCGGTGGGAAAGCCGGCGATCAGATCGGCGCCGATCGCGATCTGCGGCCGCCTGGCCTTCAGCCGCGCGACCGTGTCGATGGCGTCCCGCCGCGAATGCCGCCGCTTCATCCGCTTGAGGATCATGTCGTCGCCGGCCTGGAAGCTCATATGGAAATGCGGCATGAAGCGCGGCTCGCCGGTCGCAAGCTCGAACAGCCTCTCGTCCATCTCGATGCAGTCGAGCGAGGAGAGCCTGAGCCGCGGCAGCGCCGGCACGTGCCTGAGGATGCGCTCGATCAGCTGGCCCAGCGTCGGCGCGCCGGGCAGGTCCGGGCCATAGCTGGTCACGTCGACGCCGGTCAGCACCACTTCCCCGAAGCCCTCGGCGACCAGAGCCGCGATCCGCTCGATCACCAGCCCGGCCGGCACCGAGCGGCTGTTGCCGCGGCCGAACGGAATGATGCAGAAGGTGCAGCGATGGTCGCAGCCATTCTGCACCTCGACGAACGCCCGCGACCGCTCGGCAAAGCCCGCCGCGAGATGCGGCGCGGTCTCGCGCACCTGCATGATGTCGGAGACGCGGATGTCCGGCACCGAGGCACCGAACCCCAAACTCCGTTCGGCCCGAGCCTGTCGAAGGCCTGTCTTTTGTTCCCGCTCACCCAAGCGGAAGGGTAGGGCTTCGACAGGCTCAGCCCGAACGGTGGCAGTGAAGTTCTCAGCGAACCACTTCTCCCGGTTGCCGATCACCCGGCTCACTTCCGGCATCGCCGCGAACATCTCCGGCTCCACCTGCGCCGCGCAGCCCGTGACGATCACCCGCGCGCCGGGGCGGGCGCGCTTGGCCTTGCGGATCGCCTGGCGGGTCTGGCGCACCGCCTCGTTGGTGACCGCGCAGCTGTTGACCACCACCCAATCCTCGCCCGCGGGCGCGGAGCGGGCGATGGTTTCGCTTTCGGCGAAGTTGAGCCGGCAGCCGAGCGTGATCGTCTCGACGCTCATGCCAAAGCGTCGAGGTCGAGCTCGCCTTCGAACACATGGGTTGCCGCGCCGCGCATCCGGATCGGCTCACCCGGCGCCCAGGCAATCGTCAGCGAA
>JAXDPD010000054.1:0-29597 GCA_034668505.1 Sphingomonadales bacterium | reverse complement strand
CCCGCAACAGATGAAATGTCACGGAAAACCGCCTAGATACAGGGCGTGAGCCGTAAGCCGTCCCCACCCCCCAAGATCACCCCCGCGCTGGTCGCCGCCCACGGCCTCAAGCCGGATGAGTATGCGCGCCTCAAGACGCTGATCGGCCGCACGCCGAAGTTCACGGAGCTCGGCATCTTTTCCGCCATGTGGAACGAGCACTGCTCGTACAAATCATCGAAGGTGCACCTGCGCGGCCTGCACACGCACGCGCCTTGGGTGATCCAGGGGCCGGGCGAGAACGCCGGCGTGGTGTCGATCGGCGACGGACTTGCGGTCGTCTTCAAGATGGAGAGCCACAACCACCCGAGCTACATCGAGCCCTATCAAGGAGCGGCCACCGGCGTCGGCGGCATCCTGCGCGACGTGTTCACCATGGGTGCGCGGCCGATCGCCTGCCTCAATGCCCTGAGCTTCGGCGATCCCGATCATTCCAGGACGCGGCATCTGGTTTCCGGCGTGGTGGCCGGCATCGGCGGCTATGGCAATTCCTTTGGTGTGCCCACGGTCGGCGGCCAGGTGCGGTTCCACACCCGCTACGACGGCAACAATCTGGTCAACGCCATGGCGGTGGGCCTCGCCGAGAAGGACAAGATCTTCTACGCGAAGGCGACCGGGGTCGGAAAACCGGTCGTGTATCTCGGCTCGAAAACCGGACGCGACGGTATCCACGGCGCCAGCATGGCATCGGCCGAATTCGGCGAAAACTCGGAAGAAAAGCGTCCCACGGTGCAAGTGGGCGATCCGTTCGCCGAAAAGCTGCTCCTGGAAGCCTGCCTCGAGTTGATGGCCTCGGGCGCGGTCATCGCCATCCAGGACATGGGCGCCGCCGGCCTCACCTGCTCAGCCGTCGAGATGGGCGCCAAGGGCGACCTCGGCGTCGAGCTGTGGCTGGAAAAGGTGCCGACGCGCGAGGAGGGCATGACCCCCTACGAGATGATGCTGTCGGAGAGCCAGGAGCGCATGCTCATGGTGCTGAAGCCGGGCATGAAAAAACAGGCCGAGGCGATCTTCAAGAAATGGGGGCTCGATTTCGCCGTCATCGGCAAGACCACCGACAGCCTGCGCTTCGTGGTCAAGCACGACGGCGAGGTCATGGCCGACCTGCCGATCAAGGAACTCGGCGACGAGGCGCCGGTCTACAACCGCCCGCACCTCTCGAACACGTTCCAGCCGGCGATCGCGCCCGAAAGCGTCGAGGCGCCGATGCGCAACGTGGACGCCTTGAAGACGCTCGTCGGCTCGCCGGACCTGTCGTCGAAGCGCTGGGTGTGGGAGCAATACGACCACCTCATCCTCGGCAACACGGTGCAGACGCCCGGCGGCGACGCCGCCATCGTGCGCATTGAGGATGGCCCCAAGGGCCTCGCCCTGACCACCGACGTGACGCCGCGCTATTGCGAGGCGGATCCGGTCGCGGGCGGCAAGCAGGCCGTGGCGGAAGCCTGGCGCAACCTCACGGCCGTCGGCGCAAGACCGTTGGCGCTGACCGACAACCTCAACTTCGGCAACCCCGAGCGGCCCGAGGTGATGGCGCAGTTCGTCGGCGCCGTCGAAGGCATGGCGGAGGCGTGCCGGGCGCTCGACTTCCCGGTCGTGAGCGGCAACGTCTCGCTCTACAACGAGACCAAGTCCGAGGACGGCTCCAGCCAGGCCATCCTTCCCACCCCGGCCATCGGCGGCGTCGGCCTGATCGACGATTGGGAGAAGGCCGCGACGATCGCGTTCAAGACAAGCCCGGAAGGCTGGTGTCACGGCATCTGGTTGATCGGTTCCGCTTCCAAGGGCGGGCGACACCTCGGCCAGTCGCTTTGGCTCCGGGAAATCCATGGCCGCGAAGACGGGCCTCCACCGCCGGTCGATTTGGTCCTCGAACGCCGCGTCGGCGAGTTCATCCGCCGGTTGGTCACCGACGGCATGGTAAGCGCCGTCCATGACGTTTCCGATGGCGGTCTCCTGGTCGCAGTCGCCGAGATGGCCCTCGCTGGGGGAATTGGCGCCGATATCGACCCTGAATGGGCAGATAAGTCGACGATGGCCGCGCAGATGTTTGGCGAGGATCAGGGCCGCTACATCGTGACCAGCCACGACAATGGCGATCAGCGCATTCCCGAACTCGCATCGGAGCTTGGCATTCCGCACGTCTGGATCGGCATAACCGGCGGAGATGATATTTGCATCGGCGATTGCGGCGGCGGCGTTACATTCGGCGAGATCTCCCTCGCCGACCTGCGCGCCGCGCATGAGGGCTTCTTCCCGACGCTGATGGGTGATAGCCTCGCCGCTTCATAGCCCTGGGCTCGGGTCATTCTCGCCACGGAGAAACGCGCCATGCCCCGGAGCATCCTCAAGCCGATCGCGATCGCCACCCTCGTCGCCGGCACGCTCGACATCCTCGCGGCGGTGGGCCTCACCCTCTTTTATGGCCGCCGGACGGTCGCCGAGATGTTGCGCGGAGTCGCCGCCGGCCCCTTTCCGGACGCACCCAATTGGGGCACCGCCGGCGCCGCTGCCGGCCTCGCCGTCCATTTCGTGCTGATGGCGGCGATGGCGGCGATCTTCATGCTGGCGGCGAGCCGCTGGCGCAGGCTCTGGGAGAGGCCGTTCCTGTCGGGCCTGCTCTACGGCCTCGTCACTTATGTGGCGATGAACCTGATCGTCGTGCCGCTGCGCTGGCCGGCCGCCTTCCCGCCCTCGCCCTTGTCGGTCGCGACCCAGCTCTTCTGCCACATAATCCTGGTCGGGATCCCCATCGCGCTGATCGCGCGCCGGCACTTGCGCCGGCGCAGCGCCTTCGCCTGATTTCACTGCAGGTTGGCGGTCGCGTTCGCCGGCGGAGCGGCGGGAACCGCGGCGGGGCAGACGAGCTCGGCTTCGTCGCGCTGGCCCTCGCCGTCGACGACGGTGAGCGAGGCATTGGCCGGGCAGGCGCCGCCGGCGACGGCGAAGGAAATCGTCCGGTCGTCGCCCTGGATGACCTGGCCGCCCGGGCCGCTCCTCACCGTGAGCATGATGATGAAGGGCCCGCGGCCGCCCTCGATCGCCACTTCGATCCGGCCGTCGGCGAACGCCGGCACGCTCAGCGACGGCGGGCTCGGCGCGTCGTCGTCGGCGGCGCCGAAATAGAAGCCGATGATCGTTCCGAAAATGCCCGAGAAGACGAGGAACACCTCGCGCGCCAGCCGGAACCTGGTCTGCATCCTTTCGTCGCTATCGTTCGAAAAGAGCGCGCGCACGATGAGCAGGCCGCCGAAGGCGAGCATGGCGACGATCAATGTGAAGACCAGGACCGGCCTTGTCCCCTCGATCGACGAATATTGGTCGGGCCCCAGGCCCCACATGTAGAAGAAGATGCCCCCGAAATAGCCGAGCACGACGATGCCGACGAGGAGGATCGAGGCCCGCGACCACAGATTCACCCCGGCCGCGATCCCGGCATCGCGGCGCAGCTGGAGGATCCGCTGCTCGATGCATTGCCGCTCGGCGTCCGCGCCCGCTTCGTGCTGCGCCGACAGCATCGCCAGCTCCGCCCGGAGGCGATCCCGCGCCTCGCCGGTCGCGACCCTGGCGATCGCCGCCTCGACCGCCGCCTGTTCCTGCTTCAGATCGAACGCCATCGCCGCCGCTCCCCGGGAGGACCTTTGCGATCCTATCAGAATGGCGCGCCGGCTGACACCATTCGCGACAATCGGGGCGTAGTCCTGCGACAGCCGGCTGCTATAGCGGCCTCCTCGCTTATCGGGACCTCGCGCCCATGTCGGACATCGCCATCGCCTTCAACCGCTTCGGGCTCGGCGCCCGCGGCGACGATTCGCCGCCCGCGCATCCGCGGGCCTGGCTGACCGGCCAGCTCGACCGCTTCGATCCGCGGCCGGCGCCGATCGCGGCGGCGCCGGCGCGGACCGAGGTCGCCGGGCAGCTCGCCGACTATCTCGAAGAGGCGCGGCGCGAAGGGCAAAGCCGGCGGCGCGCGCCCGCGCCGGCGATGCAGGCCGGGCCGGGGATGAGCGAGGACGACCAGCTCGCCGGCCTGCCCGACAGCGCCCGCCGCTTCGCCCGCCAGACCTCGCGCCGCAATTATCTCGCGATGGTCGCGGCGCGGACCGAGGCCGCGCTGACCGCGCCGGCGCCGTTCGTCGAGCGCCTGGTCCATTTCTGGGCCAATCATTTCGCGGTCTCGGCCGACAAATTGACCGTCATCGGCCTCGCCGGCCTGCTCGAATTCGAGGCGATCCGGCCGTACGTGCTGGGCAGCTTCCGCGACATGCTGCTCGCGGTCGAGCGGCATCCGGCGATGCTCCTCTATCTCGACCAGGCCCAGTCGATCGGCCCGGACTCCGAGGCCGCCCGCCTCGCCGCGCGCTTCGGCCGCGGCCGCCAGCGGCGCGGCCTCAACGAAAATCTGGCGCGCGAGATATTGGAGCTGCACACGCTCGGCGTCGACGGCGGCTATGCCCAGGCCGATGTTACCGAATTCGCCCGCGCGCTGACCGGCTGGACGGTGAGCGGCCTCACCCGCGGGCCCGCCGCGCGCTTCGTCGGCGTCTCGGTCGCGCCCGGCAGCTTCCTCTTCGCGACACGGATTCACGAGCCCGGGCCGCGCACCCTGCTCGGCCGCAGCTACCGCCAGGACGGCGAGGCGCAGGCCCGCTCCATGCTCGGCGACCTCGCCGCCGATCCGCGCACCGCCCGCCACCTCGCCCATAAGCTCGCCCGCCATTTCGCCGGCGACGAGCCGCCGGCGGCGATGGTGCGGCGGCTCGAACGGGCCTGGCTGGCGAGCGGCGGCGATTTGCCGACCGTCTATCGCGCGATCGTCGACTCGCCCGAGGCCTGGGCGCCGGCGCCGGTCAAGTTCCGGCCTCCCTGGGACTGGGCGATCGCCGCCTTGCGCGCGCTTGGCGCCCGCCATATCCAGCCGCAGCCCGCCGCCGGCCTGCTCGCCCAATTGGGCCAGCCGGTGTGGCGGCCGGGATCGCCGGCCGGCTATGACGACATCGCCGCGAGCTGGTCGGGGCCGGACGCGCTGATGCGCCGGGTCGAGGCGGCCGAGCGGCTCGCCGCGCGCGCCGGCGGCCAGCCCGACGCCCGCGCGCTCGGCCCGCTCATCCTGCCCGGCACGCTTTCCGACGCCACCGCACAGGCGATCGCCCGCGCCGAAAGCCCCGGCCAGGGCCTCGCTTTGCTGCTGGTCGCGCCCGAATTCCTGAGGAGATGAACCATGGTTGATCGCAGGGCCTTCCTCGGCCAGTCGACCGCCGCGGCCGCCTTCCTGCTCTTCGCCGCGCCGCACATCGCCGTCGCCCAGGCAGCGACCGAGCGCCGCTTCGTCTTCGTCATCCAGCGCGGCGCCGCCGACGGGCTCGGCACATTGGCGCCGACCGCGGATCCGGCCTTCGCCTCCCTGCGCGGCGCCTTCGCCGAGGATTTCGCCGCCGGCGCCAGGGTCGGCGATTACACGCTCCACCCGGCGCTCGCTGAGGTCGCGGGCCTGGCCGCCGCGCGCGAGGCGCTGTTCGTCCACGCCATCGCCTCGCCCTATCGCGACCGCTCGCATTTCGACGGCCAGAACGTGCTCGAGACCGGCGGCAGGGCGGCCTATGCCTTGCGCGACGGCTGGATGAACCGGCTGCTCGGCCTGCTCCCCGCCGCCGACGCCCGCGCCATCGCGGTCTCGGCGACCGTGCCGATGGTGCTGCGCGGCGCGCGCGACATCGCCTCCTACGCGCCCTCGGCTTTGCCCGACGCTTCGGGCGACCTGCTCGCCCGCGTCGCCGCGCTCTACGAAAGCGACCGCGAATTGCACGCCGCCTGGGCGCAGGCGATGCGGACCAGGGCGATGGCCGGCGACGTCGCCGGCGCCGGCGGCCGCAACGGCGCCGCCACCGGCGCGCTCGCGGCGCGGCTGCTCGCCGGCGAGGCTGGCGCGCGGATCGCGGTGATCGAAAGCGACGGCTGGGACACCCATGCCAATCAGCGCGGCCGCCTGGCCTTCCAGCTGCGCGGGCTCGACGCCTTGCTCGGCGCGCTCAAGGCCGGGCTCGGCGCGGATTGGGCGAACACCCTGGTCCTGGTCGCCACCGAATTCGGCCGCACCGCCGCGCCCAACGGCACCGGCGGCACCGATCACGGGACGGCGGCGCTGGCGATGCTGCTCGGCGGCGCCGTCGCCGGCGGCCGCGTCGTCGCCGACTGGCCGGGGCTCGGCGCGTCATCGCTCTTCGAAGGCCGCGACCTCAGGCCGACGCTCGGCCTCGACGCGCTCATCGCCAGCGCGCTCGCCCAGCATTACCGGCTCGATCCGCCGCGCACGGCGCGCACCCTCTTCCCGAACATGGCGGGCGCCCGCATGCTCGACGGCCTGATCCGCGCCTGAGGGAGCTTTTGCCGGTCCCGGCGGTTTTTGCCGGCGAAGGAGAGATGACATGATCAAATGGGCACTTATCTTCCTCGTCGCGGCGCTGGTGCTGGCGGCGCTCGGCTTCGGCGGGCTTGCCGGCGCCGCCGTCGGTATCGCCAAATTGCTGTTCTTCGTCGCGCTGGCGATCTTCGTGATCATGCTGCTGCTCGGCATGACCGCCTATCGCAAGGCGAGCTGAGCTTCGGTCCAGCGGCGGGCGACGCGCGCCTGCCACAGGACCAGCAAGGGAACCAGCCCGAGCTCGGCGGCGAGCGCGACATGATGCGCCAGCGACGGCGCGTCGCCCGCCGCCAGCCCGCCGAGCCGGGCCAGCCCGCCAAGCACGATCGCGCCGGCCGCCCAGCGCAGGCGGCTCTTCCGCGCTTCGATCCGCGGCACGCAGGAGGCGAGGACCAGGCCGAGCCCGAAGAACAGCCCCGACAGATAGCGGTAATGGCTGACCAGATCGGCGGCGCTCGCGCCCGGCTCGACGCCGAAGAGCATCGCCGGCCCCTCGATCATCCCCTTGAGCCCGAACCAGAAGGGCGACAGGCAGCCGAGCGCCACCGCCGCCTGCAGCAGACGGCGTTCCAGAGCCGGGCTCAACCCGGCCCGTCCAGCCCGCGCCGGCCGCGGATCAGCAGCAAAGCCGCCATGATCGCCATGCCGAGGAACAGGGGCGCGGTGTACATCAGGATGTCGGCGCCGGGCTGGCCGGCATGGCTGTTGCCGATATTCCAGGAGGCGCCCGAGACGATGATGAGCGAGATCGCGAAGCTCGACCAAAACGGCCGCCCCCGGCGTTCCCCCATCGGCGTGAACAGGATGGCGTAGACGACGGCCAGGAAAATCCCCGCCTGGACCGCCAGCATGACGATGATGATGGCTTTCATGGCGCGTCTCCCCGAGGCAAGGGGCGGACGCTGCCACGTTTGTCAGGCATAAGCCAGCAGCGCGTCGCGCTTCGCCGCCAGCGCCTCATGGCCCTGGGCCGAAGCCTTGCCGGCGATCCGCGCCAGCGCCCGTTCGAGGCGCGCCGAGGCCGCGGGCGTCATCGCGCCGAGCGCGCCGGCGATCGCTTCATTCTCCTGCCCGACGCCCGAGCAGTGCAGCGCCAGGTCGCAGCCGGCGGCGATCGCCGCGCGCGCGCGCGCGCCGGGCGGCCCCGAGAGCGCGCCCATGCCGAGATCGTCGGACATGAGCAGGCCGTCAAAGCCGATCTCGCCGCGGACGATCCCGGCGATGATCGCCGGCGAGGCGCTGGCCGGCAGCAACGGGTCCCAGGCCGGGTAGAGCAGGTGCGCGGCCATCGCCATCGGCGCGTCGGCGAGCGCGCGGAAGGGGGCGAGGTCCTCGGCGAGCGCGTCGCGGCTCGCATCGACCAGGGGGAGCTCGCCATGGGGGTCGGCATGAGCGCGGCCGTGGCCGGGGACATGCTTGACCACGCCGAGCACGCCGCCCGCCTCGAGCCCGTCGAGCACCGCCCGCCCCAAGGCGGCCACCTGCATCGGCTCGGCCCCGAGCGCGCGGTCGCCGATCACGTCGTGCGCATCGGCTTGGGCGACGTCGAGCGAAGGCGTGCAATCGACGTTGATCCCGGCCTCGGCGAGAATGACCGCGATCGCCTGGGCGTTGACCCGCGCCGCCTCGATCGCGCTGATCGGCGCCTTGGCGTAGAGCTCGGCGAACCGCCACGGCGCCGGGAAAGCGGGCCAGGTGGGCGCCCCCAGCCGCGCCACCCGTCCGCCTTCCTGGTCGACCAGGATCGGCAGATCGGCCCGCCCGGAAAGCTCGCGCAGGGAGTCGGTCAGCGCCCGCAGCTGCGCCTTGTCGCGCACGTTGCGCCCGAACAGGATGAAGCCGGCGGGATCGGCGTCGCGGATCAGGCCGCGCTCGGCATCGGTGAGGGCGAGGCCGGAAAGGCCGAGAATGACGGGGAGCATGAGGCTCCTCTAGCACCCAACGAAAGCCCGCGTCAGCCGGTCTCCGCCGCGGGCTGGAGCGCCGCCTCGGCGGGCGCTTCGCCATTTGCGTAGCGCGCTGGCAGATCGATCCATTCGCGCACATTGCGGGGCTCGTCGATCCCGGCCAGGCCGACCGCCGGCCAGTCATCGCGCGCGGGGAAGCAGGCGGTGCCGAACAGCCGGTCCCACAAGGTCGTGAAGGCGCCGAAATTCCTGTCGAAATGGCGCTCTTCCAGCGAATGGTGGAGGCGGTGGAAGCGATTGTCGACGAAAAGCGCGCGCAGCGGCCCGAAATTGGCGCGCGTCGGCGAATGGATCCAGACGATGTGCAGCCAGATCGCGAAGCTGGCAAAAGGCAGGCCCGGCCCGAGATCCGCCACGATCAGGCTGGTCGGCACCGTGTAGAGCAGGAGCGAGACGATCGCCTCGCTCGCATGATGGTAGGAATTGACCGCGTTCATCTCGCGGATCGAATGGTGGACCGCATGGTAGCGCCACAGGAAGCGATGCTGGAACCGGTGCGCCCAGTAGAAGAAGAAGTCGTTGACGATCGCCGCCGCCAGCACCGCGATCACCGCCGCCAGCGGGCCGATCCAGGCGAAGCTCTGAAAGGCCGGCAAGGACAAGAGCGGCCGCAGCCCCAGCGCCTGCCAGAGCGACGCCAGGCCGGCCAGCAGCACCGCCGAGAGCGGGATGAACACCACCCAATAAGCCAGCCCGTTGACCCGGCTTCCCAGCCTCCGGTCCCCTCTGGCGTTCAGAAATTCGAACGCGGTCAGGATGACGAAGACCAATATCCAGCCGATATAGCCGCTTCTGGCGGTGTCGATGGCGGCGGCGAGGAAGTCCATGGGGCCGGACTAAGCGGGGCTGGCTAAGATATTCTAAACGAAAGCCCTCCGAGCCCGGCGGCGACAGTCGCAAGACGGAGAGGCCGAGGATGGCCTGGAACATGAGTCTGTAGCTCCCTCTCCTGGCGGCGAAGGAAAATTCGAGCTCAGGCAAGGTTTGCCTCCGGTTTCGATCTCTAGCCGCGCTCTGCCAATGGCAGTGATGCGCCCATGCCGGACCTAGGACGAATCGCTCCAGCCACTCCAAGGCGGCCGCCTTTCGGGGAGGCGGGCTTCGTCACGACTGGGGGCGCTGCCAACTCTTGCAGACAACACCGGCTGTAGCCATCCGGGTCGATCATGTTCGCCGCATAGTAGCGCGGGTCATAATAGACGCGAGCGCCCGGCGGACCATTGTCCCGCCCGCCCGCTTCAATCGCGGCGGCATAAGCGGCGTCAACCTGCGCCTCGACATCGCGACAAAACCGACGCAGCTTGCGGAGACCCTCTCGTTCGAAGCCATTGTCGTTTCCCTTTCGTAATAATGAATGGGCCTTAGAAAACTCCTTCGCTTCCCAAACGCGCGCGAATTTCCGTGATATGCCGTTCGGCGACTTCGAGCGCTTTCGGGCTGGTGTGAACCGAGTAATAGCCAAGCACGAGGTCGTGCGGATGACTTGCGGCCGAGCCCAGCACGAACTCGCTGTCGGCCTCGGCGCGGATTGTGATCGCGAGGCTGGATTTGGCGAACGCGATCAACTCGCCGGGCTCGACCGGTTCGGGAACCGCAAGTCCACCCGACGCCAGCGCGATCCACGCCACGTCGTGACCCGCCGGCGGCTGGTAGCGCCAAGTCTCACCGGCCTTGAGCCGTACCGCGAGATAATTGATCGGCGCCGGCGCAGTAAGCGGGCTGGACACGCTCCCGTAGCTTCCGAGCAAAACCGAGACCGGCCCGATCGACGGAATCTCGCCGGGAGTCAGATAGATGCTTTCGGACGCGCCGAGTTCCTGGTCGGCGGGAAGTGCGAGCCACAGCTGAAACCCGCGCGACCTGCCGGAGTCGCCCGAGCCGCCGCCATGCCATGCGCCGCCAGCCGCCTTGAACCACTCGACGCCGCCGGCGGGGAGCAGGCCCTTAGCGCCGGTGGTGTCTTCGTAGCGGACGCTGCCCTGCCACAGGTAGGTGAGCGTCGCGATGCCGGAATGCGGATGCCAGCCGAAGCCCGACAGGTCCGAGCCTTCGGCATCGAACAGATCGAGGAAGACGAACGGCTTCAGGCGACGACCTGTACCGGACGGGCTCATCAGGCGGGTGATCGGGCCGTGCTTGTCGCCGAAGGTGCGATAGGCGATCGCGCGCCCTTGGGTTGCGGTGGTCGTCATGGTCAGAGCACTCCTTGCTCGCTGGTTTCGAGCCGCATCGCCTGCAGCGCGCGACCCCATTTGATGAGGTCGTTCAGCATCGCCTCGACCGCCGCGTCCTGCGACGGCTGCGGCTTGAACGTCGTGAAATTCTCGAAGTCGTTGAACAGCGACAACGCCACCTGGGCGCGCACGTCGGCGACCTTGATCTCGCCCATTATGCCGCGCAAATGCTCGACCGCGCGGGTGCCGCCGGTCGAGCCGTAGCCGACGAAACCGGCGGCCTTGTCGTTCCATTCGCGGAACAGATAATCGATCGCGTTCTTGAGCGCGCCGGACGTCGAATGATTATATTCGGGCGTCACGAACACGAACGCATCGAAGCCGGCGATCGTCTCGGCCCAGGCCCTGGTGTGCGCCTGTGCATATTGACCCATTGACGGCGGCAGCGCCTCGTCGAGCAGCGGCAGGCCGAAGTCGGCGATGTCGACGATCTCGAACGATGCGTCGCCGCGCCGCGCGGCAATGTCGAACACCCAGCTTGCGACGGTATCGGCCTTGCGGCCCGGGCGCGTGCTGCCGATGATGATCGCGACTTTCAACATTCCTATTCTCCTCGAAATCGGCACGGATTTTTGATGTTCGCTGGTTCGAGCGGAGCTAGTCCGGACTTGCCGCGCTAAATTCCGAAATCGGCCACCACCTTCCAGCTTCCGTCCGCCTGCTTGCGGAAGACGTCCAGGTAGCTGCCCGCGGCATTCTCCGCCTTCTTGGTCCGCGGGTTCGTGTAAGTGATGGTGAACGTGCCTTGGCGGTAGGCCAGCTCTCCCGAGCCGGCGACCTCGGTCTTCTCGTTCGAGAGACTCAGCTTGAAGTTGGGATCCGCAATATCGTCGCTGATGGCCTTCGATACCGCCTCGCCGCCCCTGGCCGCCGGGCGGCCGGCCGTGGCGATCACCGCGTCCGGCTCGTAATAAGACCTCGCCTTGGCTGAATCCCCGGCCTCGAATGCGTCCAGTATCTCCTGCGCCGTGCGGTCGACCGCGTCCGTTGCCGTTTCGTTGAGATTGGTGGTCATGGCGGCAGCTCCATTGGTCTGATCGGCTTCAAATAGGTCTTCGCTTCTTCTAGAAAAACCCGTATAATATTGAAGGTTCTTTTCAGGAAAATTGATATGCGAGGCCCCGCCGTCCCAAGCATCGACCAGCTGCTGGTGCTGCTCGCCGTTGCAGAGGAGGGCAGCTTCACCGCTGCGGCCCGGCGCCTCGGCCGCGCCACCTCGGCGATCAGCTACGCGATCGACACGCTCGAGCAGCAGCTCGGCCTGCCGCTGTTCGACCGCGGCACCACCCGCAAGCCCAGGCTCACGCGCGAAGGCGAAGCAGTGGTGTCCGAAGCCAAAGCGGTCGCCTTCAGCGTCGAGACCCTGCGCGCGCGGGTCCGCGGCTTCCTCGACGACCTCGAGCCCGAGGTTTCGCTGGTGGTCGATTCTTTGCTTCCGACGGGCCGGCTGACGCGCCTGCTGCGCGACTTCAACGACACGTTCCCGACCGTGCCGATCCGGCTTCTGGTCGAGACCCTCGGGGGCGTCGAGCGCGCCCTCCGCGACGATCACGCACGCATCGGCGTCGGCAGCCAGCTGCACATGACCATGACCGGCTTTCGCCGGGTCGACATCGAGGCGGTGCGGCTGATCCCGGTCGCGGCCCCAGGCCACCCGCTGGCCCGCGCGACCAAGGCCGCCCCGCGCGAAGCGAGTGATTTCATCCAGCTGATCCTGTCGGAGCGCCCGGCGGCGGACGGCCGCGACTTCGGCGTCGTCAGCCTCAACAGCTGGCGGATCGGCGACCTGACAGCGAAGCATTCGCTGCTGCTCGCCGGGCTCGGGTGGGGCGGAATGCCCGAGCCGGTCGTCCGCGCCGACATCGAGGCTGGGCGGCTCGTGCGCCTCAACCTGCGCAACTGGCGCGGCGGAGAATATAACTTGCAGGCTGTTCACAAGGTGGACACGCCGCCAGGCCCCGCCGGCCGGTGGCTGATCGACCGGCTGGTGGCGCTGTCGGACGAGCTCGAACGCCTGCCCGCTTGAAGCTGGCAGCCCCGAATGTCCGCTTTCCAGTCGTGGCAGACATTCACCATGGGGCGTCCGCTACGGTCGGATTTCGCGGATCCCGCCCGAAAGCGGACGGGCCTCTAACGGCCAGAAACCATTACCATGGATTACGTTCGAGGGGCCTAGTGCAGGCCGCTCACTGCGGAATACAAGCCTCCCCAGCCGCCCTCAGCCGGCCGCAGACGTCGCGGGCGTTGGCGCCGCTGGCGAAGAGGCGGTGGACGGTGCGGTTGCCGGAGGGGCCGGCGACGACCCGGTGGGCGAGCGGGGCGAGGTAGCCGAAGCGCCTGGCGAGCTCGCGCCAGGCGTTTTCGGCGGCCGCGGGAGTCGAGAAGGCGCCGAGCTGGATGGAGGGACCGCTGGCGGCGGGCGCGGGCGCCGGGCGGGCCGGGGTCGCGGCCGGGCCGGGGGCGGGCGGCGCGGGCGGCTGCGCGGCCGGCTGGGCCGGGGCCGCCGGCGCGGGCGTGCCGCCGCCGGTGTTGAGATTGGCCTTGGGCTGGCCGCCCTCGCTGGCCTGGAAGGAGGTCGAGCCCTCGCCCGAGACGTTCATCCCGCCCGGATTGGCCGGACGCTGCTTGTAATCGCCTTTCTCGGCGGTGATGATCTGGTTGTCGGCGCCGCTCTGGCCGCGATTGCCGAGCCAGTAGAGGCCGCCGACGATGACGCCGATGGCGACGAGGCCGATGACGATCGCCGCGACCAATTTGGCGACCGAGGGGCCGCCTTCGTCCTGGTCCTCCTCGACCGCTTCGAGCCAGGGCAGCCGGTCCTCGTCGGCCAGCACGATCTCGTCCTCGGCCGGATCGGCGCGCCCGCTATCGGCGTTTCTGTCGTCGCTCATCGTCACATCTCCTCGGCCGCCGTCACGCCCATGATGCTGAGGCCATTGGCGACAATCTGCCCGATTGCGGCGGCCAAAGCCATACGCGCCTGTGTCAAATCGGGATATTGTGCCAGGAGGAAACGCTTGTTCGGGTCCTCGTTACCGCTGGCCCACCAGCCGTGGAAGCCGGCGGCGAGCTCGCCGAGATAGAAGGCGACGCGGTGCGGCTCGTGCGCGGCGGCGGCGCTTTCGATCATCCGCGGGAAGGCCGCGGCGAGCCGGACCAAGGCCAGCTCCGCCCCGTCGAGCAGCGAAAGATCGGCCGGCCCGGAAAGGTCGAAGCCCTCCTCGGCCGCCCTGCGGGCGAGCGAGCGGATGCGGGCATGGGCATATTGGACGTAGAAAACGGGATTGTCCTTCGAAGCCTCGACCACCTTGGCGAAATCGAAGTCCATCTGCGCGTCGTTCTTGCGGGTCAGCATGGTGAACCGCACGACGTCCTTGCCGACCTCCTCGACCACCTCGGCCAGAGTGACGAAGCTGCCCGAGCGCTTCGACATCTTGACGAGCTCGCCGTCGCGCAGCAGGCGGACCATCTGGACGAGCTTGACGTCGAGCGCGGGCCGGCCGGCCAGCGCCGCGACCGCAGCCTGGGTGCGCTTGACCGTCCCCGTATGATCCGCGCCCCAGATGTTGATCAGCTCGTCCGATTTCTCGAGCTTCTGCATGTGATAGGCGGTGTCGGCGGCGAAATAGGTCCAGCTGCCGTCGGATTTGCGGATCGGCCGGTCCTGGTCGTCGCCGAAGCGGGTCGAGCGGAACAGGAGCAATTCGACGGGCTCCCAATCCTCCGCCGATTTGCCTTTGGGCGGCGGCAAGGTGCCTGTGTAGACCAGCCCCTTCTCGTCGAGCAAAGCGAGCGCGCGATCGACCGCGCCCGAATCCTGCACCTCCTTTTCCGAAGCGAAGAGGTCGTGGTGGACGCCGAGCCCTGCGAGATCGGTCCGGATCAGCTCGAGCATCGCGGCGACGGTGCGGCGGCGGAAAATCTCCAGCCATTCGGCCTCGGGCGCGTCGGCATAAGCGTCGCCATATTCCGCCGCCAGAGCGGCGCCGACCGGAACCAGATAATCGCCGGGATAGAGGCCTTCGGGGATCGCCCCGATCTGGCGGCCGAGCGCCTCGAGATAGCGCAGGTGCGCCGAGCGGGCGAGCAGATCGACCTGCGCGCCGGCGTCGTTGACATAATATTCGCGGATCACGTCGTGGCCCGCATATTCGAGCAGCGCCGCCAGCGCGTCGCCGACCACGGCGCCGCGGCAATGGCCCATGTGCATCGGCCCGGTCGGGTTGGCCGAGACATATTCGACGTTGACCGTGCGGCCGCGCCCGATGTCCGAGCGGCCGTAAGCCGCGCCCTCCGCGAGGATCGTGCTCAGCTCCTCCTCCCAGACCGAGCGGTTGAGCCGGATGTTGATGAAGCCGGGCCCGGCGATTTCGGCGCCCGCGACGCCAGGGATGGCGGCCAGCCTCGGCACGATCGTCTCGGCCAGCGCGCGCGGATTGGTGCCGGCGCGCCTGGCGAGCACCATCGCCGCGTTGGTGGCGAGATCGCCATGGGCCGGATCGCGCGGCGGCTCGACCGCGACCGCGCCGCGATCGACGCCGCGCGCCAGCGCGCCTTCCGCCTCGAGGGTGTCGAGCAGGGCGTCGAGATATGCGGCGTAGCGGGCGTAGAGCGTCAATGTCGGTTCCATATTTTCAAGGAAGGCGCGGCTCTAGACGATGAGGCCGGGGATTTGAAGCGGGCAGGCGCTTCGAGGCCGCCCGGGAGCCCGCGATGCGGGCCGGCCCGGGCGCCCGATCCATCCGAAATGGAGTCAAGATTGACCTAGTATAACCCGTGGGTTAACCCGTGCCGGTCGGGCAACGGCCAAGGCCCGATTCGTGCTTCATTGGTCCAAGACTAGAACGATATGCCATCCTGATCCGGCCTTGCGGGCCTGAATCGGGGGAAGCGGCCAATACGTTCGCCGACCCCGAGGAGGTGTGCCCATGGCACGCGACAGGAATATTGCGCGCAATTCGGCCAGGATCAATCCGGAAAGCGAAGACGGGCTGGGTGCCGGCGACGCGCACAATCTCGCACGACTCCCGGCACCGGACGGGCCGGGCCCGAATGCGCTTCCCACGACGCTGTCGGCCGGGCAGATCGCGTTCACGGCATTCCAGTCCGACAATACGGGCGGAGCGGGCGGCGATTATTTCCAGTTCGTCCTGCTCACCGCGGTCAACGCGGGCACGACGATCTATTTCACCGACAGCGGCTCTCGGACGGACAATTTCAGGTTCCGGACCAACGAGCAGGTGCTCCGCTGGGTCGCCCAATCGGACCTGCCGGCCGGGACACTGGTCAGCTTTACTGCCACGGGCGGCGCCGGCGTAACGAACACGGCTGAGTGGACCGGAATTAATCCCATTACTGGTGGCGTCGCATCTAATGCCCAACTCGCGCTAGGCGCGGGAGGCGACAATATCACGGCGTTCGTTTCGCCCGTTTTCGCCGGCAGCGACAACCTCGGGGGAACGGCAATCGCCGCCCTGGCCTTCGGTCAAGCGACCTTCTCGACGACCTACAATACTTCGGGCCCCACCACTCAGACCGGCTTGCCTGGCGGGCTTACGGACGGCGTGAATGCCGTTTCGATCGCCCCGACCGACAACGGCCGTTACACCGGCACGACCTCCGGAACCGCATCGGCGCTCCGTTCGGCGTTCAATACCGACACCAACTGGACGACCGACGTGAATCCGCTTTCGCCGCACGGCGTGGCGGCGGTCACTGTCCTCAATCCAGGCATGCTGAGCGTCAACGACGTCACCTTGGCCGAGGGCAATTCGGGAACCACCAACTTCGTCTTCACCATCACCCGTACCGGCGGGAGCGACGGGGCGGTTGGCGCGACCTGGACGCTCACCACCTTCTTCGGCGGCAACGTCGATGCGGCTGATTTCGTCACCTACCCGCAAAGCGGCACGGTCAGTTTCGCCAACGGCGAGACCTCCCGGCAAATCACGATCCAGGTTCAGGGCGACACCATTGTCGAGCCCGACGAGGCCTTCACCGTCACCCTTTCCGCGCCGACCGGCGGAGTGACGACGTCCAACATCGGCGTCGGTCGCATTCTCAATGACGATGTGACCACGATCTCGATCGACGACATCTCCCATTCGGAAGGCGACAGCGGCTCCACCGTCTACACCTTCACCGTGACGCGCTCCGGCGGATCGTCCGGCGCGGTGGGGGCGACCTGGACGATCGCCTTCCCCGGCGGCGCGGGCGGCGCCAATAGCGGCGATCTCGCCGCGGGCCAGAGCCTGACCGGAACGGTGAGCTTCGCCAGCGGCGAGACCTCGAAGACGATCATTGTCAACGTCGCCGGCGATTACTTCATCGAATCCGACGAGACCTTCACCGTCACCCTCTCAGCCCCGACCGGCGGCGCGACGATCTCCGACGCGACCGGCATCGGCACGATCGCCAACGACGACGTGGCCGGCGCGATCTCGATCGACGACGTCTCGCATTCGGAAGGCGACGGTGGCACCACGCTCTACACCTTCACCGTCTCGCGCACCGGCCAGGCCGCCAATGCCAGCGTGCAATGGGCACTGGGCGGTGATGCCGGAGCGACCGATTTCCCCACCAGCCAGGCGCTGTCGGGTACGATCACCTTCGCCGGCGGCGAGACCAGCCGGACGATCACCATCAGCGTCCTGGGCGACCATCTCCACGAGCCGGACGAGAGTTTCACGGTCATCCTGTCCAACCCGTCGGCCGGCGCGACCATCGCCGACGGCACCGGCATCGGCACCATCCTCACGGACGACACCGCGCCGCCCTTCACGCCCGACGGGAACGAGGTCACGGTCAACCAGAACATCGATCAGGACCAGGTCGGACCGCGCGTCGCCTGGATCGACGCCGGCCATTATGTCGTGACTTGGACCAGCCATGAGACGCCCACCAGCTACGAGGTGATGGCACGGCTGTTCAATGGCGACGGCACGCCCGCCGGCGACGAGTTCCAAGTCAACACCACCAGCGCCGGCGACCAGGTCGGCAACCGCGTCGCCGCGCTTTCGGGCGGCGGCTTCGTCATCGTCTGGAGCGACGTGACGACGACCGACATCCGCGCGCAGATGTTCAATGCCGACGGCTCGCCGGACGGAACCGAGCTGCTGCTCAACACCGATCCGAATGCCCAGTCCGTGCCCTGGGTGTCGGCCCTGCCGGGCGGCGGTTTTGCCGCGGTCTGGATGCACGATGACGGCGTGTCCTACGACATAAGGGGGCGCACCTTCGACGCCGACGGACAGCCGGTCAGCGCCGAGTTCGCGGTCAACACCAACACCGCTCTCAACCAGCAATATGCGCAGATGACGACGCTTGCGAACGGCCATTTCGTTGTGGTCTGGCACGACTCCGGCGGCATCGGCGGCGACGCCAGCAGCACCGCCATCAAGATGCGCGTCTTCGACACCGACGGCACCGCGCTGACCGACGAAATCCTGGCCAACACGACGATCGCTGGAATGCAGCAATTCCCCGCGGTCGGCGCGCTGGTCGGCGGCGGCTATGTCGTCGCCTGGGAGGATTACAGCGCCAGCGGCGGCGACACTTCGGGCAATGCTCTGCGCGCGCAAATCTACGATGCCTCCGGCAATGCGGTGGGCGGCGAGTTCATCGTCAATTTCACCACCGAGGGCGACCAGAGCCGCCCGACCATCGCCGGGCTGCCCGACGGCGGCTTCGTGATCGGCTGGTGGAACCAGGCCGACGGCGTGAGCGTCAACGAGATCCGCGCCCAGGCTTTCGACGCGCTCGGCAACCGCCGCGGCGGCGAGTTCGAGGTCAATTCGGATTCGGCCGGCGACCAGCTGGGGGCGTCCTTCGCCGTCTCGGCGAACGGCCATCTCGTCGCCACCTGGACCGATTTCAACGACAGCCAGGAGCTCACGGACGGCGAGATCGAGCAAAGGCTGTTTACGCTGGACCTGCCGCCCGGCAGCCTCAGCGTCGGCAACCTGGTCTTCCTGGACGCCAACAATAACGGCGTGTTCGACGCCGGCGACAGCGGCATCGACGGCATCACCGTCCAGCTGTACCACGCCAACGGCAGCGCCGCCGCGACCACGGTCACCGCCGGCGGCGGCCTGTATAGCTTCACCGGCCTCGCCGAGGGCGATTATTATCTGCTGATCGACGCCGCCGAGCTCCCGCCCGGCCTGGTCAGCGTCCCGACCGCCACCGACCCGGACGACGATGTCGATAACGACAATAACGGCGTCTACGGCCCGATCATCGGAACCACCGTCTTCACGCTGACCGCGGGCGGCGAGCCCGACACGGCGGTGGACGGCAACGGCACCGATGCCAACTTCACCGTCGATTTCGGCTTCGCCTATGCGCCGCCGACCATCGATCTCGACCTCTCGAGCGGCGGCACCGGCTACGCGGCGAGCTTCACCGAAGGCGCGCCGGGCATAGCGATCGTCGACAGCGACGTGACGATCACGTCGGCGACGCCGATCACCAGCATCACCATCAAGCTTACCGATCATGCGGCGGGCGACTCCCTGTTCGTCGGCGCGATCGCGTTCGAGGGAGGGGATCTGCAGTCCAGCGCCTATGATTCGAGCACCGGCACGATCACCATTTTCGGCACCGGCACGATCGCCGAATGGCAGCAGGCGCTGACCGTCCTGCGCTACCGCAACACGACCGACAACCCGACGCTCGACGACACCGATACCCAGCGTTCGATCAGCTTCGTCGTCAACAGCGGCGGCAGCGCGAGCGAACCGGCCACCATGACCGCCGACATCATCGCCATCAACGAACCGGCGACGATCGGCGGCACCGCCACCGGCGACGTGACCGAAGACGGCTCGGACAACACCGGCAGCCAGATCACCATCTCGGATCCGGATTCGCCCGACACGTTCGTCCCCATCGACGCCGGGTCCGGGACCGCCGGGCTCGGCACGTTCAACCTGACCGAAGACGGGTATTGGAGCTACTTCGTCAACAACGCGATGATCCAGTATCTCGGCGCCGGCGCCAGCACGATCGACACGATCGAGGCGGTCGCCGCCGACGGCACGATGCGGACGCTCACCGTCACCATCCACGGCGTCGCCGACGCGCCCGAGATCGACGGCACCTTCTCCGGCGCGGTGACCGAGGACAGCGCCACGCCCGCCACCGGCCAGCTCACCATCTCCGACGCCGATCAGGGCGAAGCGGTCTTCAACCCGATGACCAACTACGCCACCGCGCACGGCATTTTCTCGATCGATGCGAGCGGCAATTGGAGCTACGCGCTCGACGACGCGCGCGACGATCATCTTCCGGCGGGCGCGCAGACCACCGACACGATAACGATCTCCTCGGCCGACGGCACCACCCGCGACATCGCGATCACGATCATCGGCGTCAACGACACGGCGGCGATCCTCGGCGACATCCTCGGCGATGTCACGGAAGACACCGCGCCCAGCGATTCCGGGGCGCTCAGCGCCAGCGACGCGGACGACGGCGAGAGCCAGTTTTTCGAGCAGAGTCTTGCGATTGGCGGTTACGGCACTTTCACGCTGACCAGCAGCGGCGAATGGACCTACACGCTCTTCACCGGCGCCGCGCAGGCCCTCGGCGCCGGCGATGTCGACGTCGAGCTGTTCCAGGTGACGACCCTCGGCGGCGACGTCGAGACGGTCAAGATCAATGTCCATGGCGCCAACGACGCACCTTTGTTCGGCGGCGAAAGCACCGGCTCGGTGACCGAGGACGGCGCAACCGGGGATTCGGGCACGCTCACCATCAACGACGTCGATAATGGCGAGAGCAGCTTCCAGGCGCAGGGGTCGATCGCGACCGCCTACGGCACCTTCTCGATCGATGCGGACGGCAATTGGAGCTACTCGCTCAACAACGGCCATCCCGACGTCCAGGCGCTGAACGACGGCCAGGCGCTGACCGAGACGATCCCCGTATTTACGTTCGACGGCACCAAGACCCATGTCGTCATCACCATCAACGGCGCCGACGAGCCGCTCGCGGTCCCGCCCAGCGTGGACCTCGACGGCGGCACGACCGGGATCGACTATGACGGCAGCTTCACCGAAGGCTCGGCGACCGGGATCGGCGTTTCGATCCAGGTCACCCAGGGCACGTTCCCGATCACCGGCGCGACGGTCACGCTGACCGACGGCCTGGCGGGCGATTCTTTGACCATCGTCGGCGCGCTGCCGCCCGGCATCACCAACATCAGCGGCAGCGACCAGCAGATCCAGCTGGTCGGACTCGGCATCTCGGCCGCAGAATGGGCGGCGGCGCTCGCCCAGATCGTCTTCGCCTCGTCGAGCGACAACCCCGACAATTACGGCACCGACACCGCGCGGACGATCAACGTGGAGGTCAGCGACGGCTTCACGGTCGGCGCGACGGCGACCGCGACCATCGCGATCGACGCGGTCAACGACGCGCCGGCGGTGGGCGCGCTGGACGGCGACAGCGTCACCTGGACCGAGGGCGATCCCTATGTCCTGCTCGACCACAACATGCCGGTCACGGTCTCCGATCCGGACAATCAGAATTTCGCCGGCGGCTTCGTCAGCTTCGGCGTCCAGGTCAATCCCCGCGCGGAAGACGAGTTCTTCATTCTCGACATCATTCCAAGCGTCGGCACGAACGGCGATGACGTCTATGTCTACGGCACGCATATCGGGACGATCACCAGCTCCGGCGCGGGTGAGATCCTCACCATCAGCTTCAACGCCAACGCGACCGCGGAGCGGGTGGCGACCCTCATTGACCATATCGGCTACCGCAACAATGCCGGAGACGTTCCGACCGCGGGCGCGCGCTCGGTCACCTATCTGCTGAACGACGGCCACGGCGGCGCGTCGGGCGGGGTGGTCACGCTCGACGTCGTCGCGGTCAACGACGGCCCAATTGTCGCCGATACCAATATCGCGATCGTCGAGGACCAGATCTGGGTGCTGAGCCTCGCCGATTTCGACATCGTCGACCCCGAAGGCGACGCGATCGCCACGATCATGATCAGCGGCGCCACCGGCGGCCTCATTTATTATGACGCGGACGGCGCCGGCGCGGGCGAGCCGGTGGCGATCACCCTTTATCCGCACACCTTCTCCTTCGGCGACATCGCCGCCGGCCGCCTTTCCTGGGTTCCCGAGGCGGGGGTCAGCGGGGACGACAGCTCTTATTTCCAATATGGCGTCACCGACGATCGGGGCGCCGCCTCGGCGGGCGCGCGGGTCTATTTCGACATCGCGACGGTGATCGATGCGCCGACGGTCGACCTCAACGGGCCGGACGAAGCCGACACCTTTTTCGAGGCGGCCTATGGCGAAGGCGGCGCCGGCGCGGCGATCGCCGACAGCGACGTCGCGATCACCTCGGAAAGCGGCGGCCTGACGGGCGCCACGATCACCATCACCGACGCGGCCGCGGGCGACCTTCTCTCGGTCGCGGGGACATTGCCCGGCCTGATCACCGCGCTCTACGATCCGGGCACGGCGACGCTGACGCTGAGCGGGGAGGGGACGGTCGCGCAATATCAGGCCGCGCTCGCCCAGATCCGTTATTCGAGCACCAGCGAAGACCCCGATGCGGCAGGGACCGACACCCAGCGGACGATCGAGATCGTGGTCACCGACGGCTTCGTCGAGGGTGCGCCGTCAAGCGCGCCTGTCTATGCCTATGTCGCCGTCACCGGCGAGATCGACAATCCCGCGATCGGCAATCTCGACGGCGATCTCGCCACCTATTCGGAAGGCGATGCCTTCGTCCTGCTCGACACCGGCGGCGACGCGACCGTCGCCGACCTCGACAATGCGGATTTCTCCGGCGGTACGCTGACCGTCTCGTTCAACGGCACCGGCCTCTCGCAAGACCGGTTCGACGTGGCGTCGAACGACAGGGTGTCGCTCACCCCCGGCTCCGTCGTCGTCGACGGAGTCACGATCGGATCCTGGGACGGCGGCTTCCCCGGCGGCGACTTCACCGTCAGCCTCAACGGCAACGCGACGCCGGATCGGGTCGAGGTGCTGTTGCGCGCGCTCGCTTATCGGAACGGCGCCGGCGACACGCCGACCGCGGGCCTGCGCGAGGTCCTGATCACGCTCACCGACGGCGACGGCGGCACGGTCTCGACCGCGAGCCAGGTCGAGGTGGCCGCGGTCAACGATCCGCCGACGCTGGGCGCCAATGCCGGGCTGACCCTGGCCGAAGGCGCGACGGCCACGATCACCGCGGCGATGCTCGATTTCAACGACGTCGAGCAGGCCGACAGCGCGATCACCTACACGCTCACCGGCGCCGCCGCCAACGGCGTCCTCCTCCTCAACGGCAGCGTCTTGGGCGTGGGCGGCAGCTTCACCCAGGCGCAGGTCAATGGCGGCCTCGTCAGCTTCCAGCATGACGGCGGCGAGGCGGCGAGCGCCGGCTTCGCCTTCTCGGTGTCCGACGGCGCCGGCGGGCTTGTCGCCGGCCAGAGCTTCGCCGTCGCCGTCACCCCGGTCAACGACGCGCCGGTGGTGACGACCACGGCGGGGACCACTCCTTATGTGGAGAGCGTCAACACGGCGCCCGGAACGGTCGCGGTCAACCCCGCGCTCACCGTCACCGACGCGGACGATATCGCGTTGCTCGGCGCGCAAGTCTCGATCACCGGCAATTACCAGATCGGCCAGGACATCCTCGCCTTCACCAACAACAATGCGACCGCCTTCGGCAATATCTCCGCATCCTACAATGCGGGCACGGGGGTGCTGACCTTGACCTCGCCGGGCGTCACCGCGACGCTGGCGCAATGGCAGGCGGCGCTCCGGGCGGTCACTTATTCGAACAGCTCGGAAGAGCCCAATCAGGCGAACCGAACGATCAGCTTCATGGTCCATGACGGCGATGTCTGGAGCGCCGCGGCGACTCGCCTGCTCAGCGTCACCGCGCAGAATGACAGCCCGTCGGGCGCGAACAGCACGGTGTCGATCAACGAAGATTCGGCCTTCACCTTCACCGCCGCGCATTTCGGCTTCTCCGACGTCGACGGCCACGCCTTTGCCGGCGTGCGCTTCGGCGCCGCGCCGGCCGGCGGCACGCTCTATTTCGACGCGGACGGCGCCGGCGGCGCCGCGGCGGTGGCGGTCACCAGCTTCCCGACCACCACTTATTCGGCCGCCGACATCGCCGCCGGCAAGCTCACCTTCGTGCCCACGGCCAACCTCAACGGCACCGGCGCGGCCTCGGTCGGCTTCACCGTGATCGACAATGGCGGCACCGCTGGCGCCGGCCAGAATGCCGACACGATTCCGAACACGCTCAGCTTCGACATCGTCTCCATCAACGACGCGCCCGCGGGCGCCGACAAGCAGATCAGCATCGACGAGGACGCGGCCTACACGCTGACGGTCGCCGATTTCGGCTATAGCGACGTCGACGGCAACGCCTTCGAGGCCGTGATCTTCTCCAATTCGGTCGCCGGCGGCACGCTCTACATCAACGGCAATCCGATGACGAACGTGACGCTCGTCTATCTCCACACGATCCAGAGCGGCGGAGTCGTCTTCGTGCCCGCGGCCAATGCGACCGGCCCGGTCGGCAGCCTCACCTTCACCGTCCGCGACGATGGCGGCTTCGCCAATGGCGGCCAGGCGGCCGACACCACGCCCAACACGCTGACCTTCTCGATGACCCCGGTCAACGACGCGCCGGTCAATTCCCTGCCGGGCCCGCAGAGCATCAACGAGGATGCGAGCGTCACGCTCTCGACCGGCAACGGCAATGCGCTGAGCGTCGCCGACGTCGATGCGACGACTTTGACCGTGACCCTGTCGGTCGCCCACGGCACGCTGACGCTGGCGAGCATTGCCGGCCTCAGCTTCTCGGGCGGCAGCGACGGCACGGCCGACGCGTCGATGACCTTCTCGGGGACCGCGACGGCGATCAACGCGGCCCTGGGCTCGGGCCTGACCTACAATCCGAACGCCAACTTCAACGGCAGCGACGCGATCTCGTTCACGACCACCGACGGTGGCCAGACCGGCTCCGGCCCGGTCGGGACCGACAGCGACACGATCACGATCGCCATCGCCGCGGTCAACGACGCGCCCGCCGGCACCAGCAATGTGTTCACCGTCAACGAGGATTCCACCTTCACCTTCGCCGAAGCCCATTTCGGCTTCACCGACCCGGTGGAAGGCGATGATTTCCTCGGCGTCGTCATCGCCACGATCCCGGCCGCGGGCACGCTCCTGCTCGACGGGGTGGCGGTGACCGCCGGCCAGTTCGTCAGCCTCCACGACATCGCTCTTGGCAAGCTGACCTTCGCCCCGGCGGCGGACGCCAGCGGCACGCCTTATGGCAGCTTCACCTTCCAGGTCCGCGACGATGGCGGCACCGGCAATGGCGGCCAGGACACCGATCAGAGCCCCAATACGGTCACCTTCAGCGTCACCGCGGTCAACGACGCGCCGACCAACAACGTGCCCGGCGGCCAGACCATCAACGAGGATGCGAGCCTGACGCTCTCGACCGGCAACGGCAATGCGATCAGCGTCGCCGACGTCGATGCGACGACGCTGACGGTGACGCTTTCGGTCGCCCACGGCACGCTGACGCTGGCGAGCATTGCCGGCCTCAGCTTCTCGGGCGGCAGCGACGGCACCGCCGACGCGTCGATGACCTTCTCCGGCACCCCGGCGGCGATCAACGCGGCTCTGGGCTCGGGCCTCACCTACAATCCGACCGCCGATTTCAACGGTTCGGACGCGATCTCGGTGGTCACCACCGACGGCGGCCAGACCGGCACCGGCCCGGTCGGCACCGACAGCGATTCGATCGCGATCGGCATCACCGCGATCAACGACGCGCCGTCGGGCACCAGCGCCACGATCGCGCTCAACGAAGACGGGGCGCGGGTCCTGACCCAGGCCGATTTCGGCTTCAGCGACCCGGCCGAGGGCCATGGCTTTGCCGGCGTGGTGATCACCACCCTGCCCGCCAACGGCACCTTGCTGCTGAACGGCGCGGCGCTCCTCGTCGCGGAGACGTTCGTGACCGCGGCGCAGCTCGCCGCCGGGCAGCTCGTCTTCCAGCCCGACGCCAATGAGAATGGCGCGGCCTATGCGACGCTGTCCTTCCAGGTCCGCGACGACGGCGGCACCGGCAATGGCGGCCAGGACACCGACCAGTCGCCGAACACGCTGACCTTCGCCGTCACCGCGGTCAACGATTCGCCCGTGGTCGACCTGAACGGCGCCGGCGCCGGCACCTCGGCGATTTTGGATTATAGCGAGAACGGCGCGGCCGCCCCGATCGCCCCCGGCGGCGCGATCATCGACGTCGACACGACCGACTTCGGCGGCGGCAGCTTGTGGGTGACGATCACCAACGGCCTCAATGCCGAGGATATGTTGTCGGTCCTCAACCAGGGCACCGGCGCCGGGCAGGTCGGCTATGCGAACGGCCTCATCACCTATGAAGGCGTGACCATCGCCGATCTGCTGCCGACCTTGGGCTTCCCGGTCCCGGTCCTCGACATCAGGTTCAGGAGCAACGTCGCGGTCTCGCCGGCGGCGGCGCAGGCCGTGCTCCAGGCGGTCGCCTATCACAACATCTCCCAGGATCCGTCGACGACGCCGCGCACCGTGACCTTCACGTTCAACGACGGCGACGGCAACCCCGCCGGCGGCGACCCGCCCGGCAATGCGACGGCGACGATCAACCTCACCAGCCTGAACGACGCGCCGTCGGGCACCAGCGCCACCATCACGATCGACGAAGACGGTTCGCGAGTCCTGACCCAGGCCGATTTCGGCTTCTCCGATCCGGCCGAGGGCGACGCTTTCACCGGCGTGCTGCTCACCAGCCTGCCCGCCAACGGCACGCTGCTGCTGAACGGCGTCGCGGTCGCCGCCGCCGGCATTTTCGTGACCGCGGCGCAGCTCGCCGCCAGCCAGCTCGTCTTCGCGCCCGCCCCCAACGGCAACGGCTCCGGCTATGCGAGCTTCAATTTCGCGGTCCGCGACGACGGCGGCACCGCCAATGGCGGCCTCGACACCGATCAATCGCCGAACACGCTCACCTTCAACGTCACCGCGATCAACGACGCGCCGGCGGGCGCCGACGCCCATATCGTCATGAACGAGGATGTTGGCCGAGTCCTGACGGCGGCGGATTTCGGCTTTGGCGATACCGCCGACGGCAACGCCTTCGCCGGGGTGGTGCTGACCAGCCTGCCGACCGCCGGCTTCCTGATCTACGATTCGGACGGCGCCGGGGGCCTGCCCGGGGTCTTCGCGAATGTCGGCCGGTTCATCACCGCCGCCGAGCTCGCAATGGGCGCGCTGACCTATTATCCGGCGTCCCACGCTTATGGCGCCGCCTCGGCCAGCTTCACCTTCCAGGTGCGCGACACCGGCGGCACCGGCAATGGCGGCCAGGATACCGACCAGAGCCCGAACACGATCACCTTCGACATCAATCCGGTCAATGACGCGCCCTCCGGCGCGGACAAGAGCATCACCGGAAGCGAGGACGATCCCTACGTCTTCACCGCGGCGGATTTCGGCTATGGCGATCCGGTCGAGGGCAACGCCTTCTTCGCGGTCAGGATCACCACGCTTCCCGGCGCTGGCGACATCCTGCTGAACGGCGTCGCGGTGATGGCGGGCGATTTCATCGCGGTCTCGGCGATCAACGCCGGCATGCTGACCTTCCAGCCCGATCCGAACGGGTTCGGCGCGCCTTATGCCAGCTTTACCTTCCAGGTGCAGGATGATGGCGGCACCGCCAATGGCGGCGTCGACACCGATCAGAGCCCGAACACGATCACCGTCACCGTCACCCCGGACAATCTCGCGCCGGTGCTGGATCTGGATTCGGGCACGGCCGGGGTCGATGCTTCGCTCGCTTATACCGAGAACAATCCCGCGACGCGGATCTCGCCCGCCGCGACGTTGACCGACGCTTCGCCCGATTTCGCGGGCGGCACGATCACCGCGCACTTCGCCGCCAACGGCGCGGCCGAGGATCGGCTGTCGATCGTCGGCGGCAACGGCATCGCCGTCTCGTCCACCGACGACACGCTCTTTTACGGCGGGGTGCTGATCGGCTCCTGGGGCGGCGGCGCGAACGGCGCCGACCTCGTCGTCCAGTTCAACGCCAATGCGGCCGCCGCGGCGGTGGAGGCCGTGCTGCGCGCGATCGCTTATGCCAACCTCTCGGACAATCCTTCGGTGCTGGCGCGGACGATCGCCGTCGCGGTCACCGATGGCGACGGCGGCGCCGCGAGCGCGCTGGTCACGGTCAACCTGACCGCCGTCGACGACGCGGCGGTGGCGCGGGGCGACGCGTTCGCGATCGCCGAGACGGCCGTGCTGTCGAGCAACGTCTTCCTCGATCACGGCTTCGGCGCGGACGGCGACGTGGACGGCCCGGGGCTGGCGGTTTCGGCGGTGAACGGCTCGAGCGCGCATGTCGGCCAGCAGATCCAGCTGGCTTCGGGCGCCCTGCTGACGCTGAACGCGGACGGCAGCTTCACCTACGCCACCAACCACGCCTTCGATCCGACGCCGGCCGGATCGTCCGGCGCCTCCAATACGTCCGCCGCCGACCATTTCAGCTACACGCTGGCGGGCGGCGGCACGGCGACGGTGACGCTCGCCATCGCCGGCCTCGACAGCGACGACACCTTGCTCGGCAGTGCCGGCGCCGACGTCCTCGCCGGCGGCAACGGCAATGATTCCTACCGCGTCGAAAATGCCGCGGACCTGGTTCTCGAGAGCGTCGGCGGCGGCCAGGACGGCGTCTATGTCGCGATGAATCTTGGCGCCTATGCGCTCGCCGCCGGCGCGGAGGTCGAGATCCTCTCGGCGATCGATCCGGCCTCGGCGGCGGCGATGGACCTCACCGGCAACGAGTTCGCCAACATCCTGATCGGCACGGCGGGCAGCAACACGCTGATCGGCGGCGGCGGCGCGGACATTCTGATCGGCGGCGGCGGCAACGATTATTACCGGGTCGAGGAAGCCGGCGACGCGGTCGTCGAGGGCGCCGGCGGCGGCTTCGATTCGGTCTATGCCGTGGGCAACTACACGCTCGCCGCCGGCTCGGAAGTGGAGTTGCTCTCCGCCATCGATCCGGCCTCGAACGCGGCGATGAACCTGACCGGCAACGAGTTCGCGAACCTCATCTACGGCAATGCCGCCGGCAACACGCTGATCGGCGGCGCCGGCAACGACACGCTCTTCGGCGGCGCGGGCAACGACTTCTACCGGGTCGAGACCGCGGGCGACATGGTCGTCGAATATGCCGGCGGCGGCTTCGATTCCGTCTATGCGGTGGAGAGCTACACGCTGGCCGCCGGCTCGGAGATCGAGCTGCTCTCCGCGATCGATCCGGCTTCGACCGTGGCGATGAACCTCACCGGCAACGACTTCGCCAACCTCATCTACGGCAATGCCGGGGTGAACACGCTGATCGGCGGCGGCGGGGCGGACACTTTGATCGGCGGCCTGGGCAACGACTTCTACCGGGTCGAGGACGCCGGCGACGTCGTCGTCGAGGCTGCCGGCGGCGGCGCCGATTCGGTTTACGCGGTGACGAGCTACGCCCTCAATGCCGGCGCGGAGGTCGAGCTGCTCTCGGCCATCGATCCCAATTCAGGCGGCGCGATGGATCTGACCGGCAACGATTTCGCCAACACGATCATCGGCACGGCCGGCGCCAACACTTTGATCGGCGGCGGCGGCAACGACGTGCTCGCGGGCGGCCTCGGCAACGACGTCTACCGGGTCGAGGATGCCGGCGACGTCGTCCTCGAATATGCCGGCGGCGGCGCCGACGCTGTCTATGCGGTCGGCAGCTACACGCTGCAGGACGGCTATGCGATCGAGGTGCTCTCGGCGATCGATCCCAATGCGACGGGCGGGATCAACCTCACCGGCAACGACCAGTCCAACACCATCTTCGGCA
>JAXDPD010000053.1:0-32946 GCA_034668505.1 Sphingomonadales bacterium | reverse complement strand
CGCCGTGCCGGTTCTCGGCGGCTTCATCCTGCTCTACTTTTACGTGACCGACGGAACGCCGGGCCCCAACCGCTTCGGCCCCGATCCCAAGACGGAGGGCGCGCCGGCCTGAGCCGGACCGCGAGCTTGCTGCGCTGCACAATCGCGGCTAGGGGCGGGGAGCAATCCCCGCACCCCAAGAGTTGACGCATCATGAGCCTCCGCAACGTGGCGATCATCGCCCACGTCGATCACGGCAAGACCACCCTTGTCGACCAGCTGTTCCGGCAATCCGGCACCTTCCGCGATAATCAGCGCGTGGAGGAAAGAGCCATGGATTCCAATGACTTGGAGAAAGAGCGCGGGATCACCATCCTCGCCAAATGCACCTCGGTCGAATGGGAGCATGACGGCATCAATACCCATATCAACATCGTCGATACCCCCGGCCACGCCGATTTCGGCGCCGAGGTCGAGCGCATCCTCTCGATGGTCGACGGCGTCATCCTGCTCGTCGACGCCGCCGAGGGGCCGATGCCGCAGACCAAGTTCGTCACCGGCAAGGCGCTCGCCTTGGGCCTGCGCCCGATCGTCGTCGTCAACAAGATCGACCGGCCCGACGCGCGCCCGGCCGAAGTCCTGGACGAGGTGTTCGAGCTCTTCCTCAGCCTCGACGCCAGCGACGAGCAGCTCGATTTCCCCACACTCTACGCGTCGGGCCGCAACGGCTATGCGGGGCTGACCGACGACGTCCGCTCGGGCACGCTCGAGCCGATGTTCGAGACCATCGTCAGCCACGTGCCCTCGCCCGACTGCGATCCGGACGGCCCCTTCAAGATGCTCGTCACCCTGCTCGACCGCGACAATTTCGTCGGCCGCGTGCTGACCGGGCGCATCTCCAGCGGCAAATTGACGGTCAACATGCCGATCAAGTCATTGGACGACGAGGGCAATGTCGTCGAGGAGGGCCGCGCCACCAAGATCATGGCGTTTCGCGGCCTCGAGCGGGTCGCGGTCGAGGAGGCCAATGCGGGCGACATCGTCGCCATTGCCGGCCTGACCAAAGCGACCGTCTCCAACTCGATCGTCGAGCCCTCGGTCAGCGAGCCGCTCCACGCCCAGAAGATCGATCCGCCGACGCTGGCGATGAGCTTTTCGGTCAACGACAGCCCCTATGCGGGCCGCGACGGCGACAAGGTGCAGAGCCGGGTCATCCGCGACCGGCTGGAGCGCGAGGCCGAGGGCAATGTCGCGATCCGGCTGACCGAGAGCCGGGAGAAGGACGCGTTCGAGGTGGCGGGGCGCGGCGAGCTCCAATTGGGCGTGCTCATCGAGACCATGCGGCGCGAGGGCTTCGAGCTGTCGATCAGCCGCCCGCGCGTCCTCTTCCGCGACGGCCCCAACGGCCGCGAGGAGCCCTATGAGACCTGCGTCATCGACGTCGACGACGAGCATTCGGGCACGGTCGTCGAGAAGATGGCCCAGCGCAAGGGCGAGCTCACCGACATGCGCCCGTCCGGCGGCGGCAAGACGCGCCTCACCTTCTCCGCCCCCTCGCGCGGCCTGATCGGCTATCATGGCGAGTTCCTCTCCGACACCCGCGGCACCGGCATCATGAACCGCCTGTTCGAGAAATACGGCCCCTATAAGGGCCCGATCCAGGGCCGGCAGAACGGCGTCCTGATCGCGATGGGCAATGGCGAGGCGGTCGCCTACGCGCTCAACATGATCGAGGAGCGCGGCATCCTGTTCATCTCGCCCGGCGACAAGCTCTACGAAGGCATGATCATCGGCGAGAACGCCAAGCCGCAGGACCTCGAGGTCAACGCCCTGAAAGCGCGCCAGCTCACCAATTTCCGCGCCTCCGGCCCCAAGGAAGACTCGATCCGCCTGACCCCGCCCAAAAGGATGACGCTGGAGCAGGCGATCGCCTATATCCAGGACGACGAACTGGTCGAGGTGACGCCCAAGGTGATCCGGATCCGCAAGCGCTACCTCGATCCGCATGAGCGCAAGCGGGCGTCGAGGAAGGCGGAGGCGGCTTAGGCCCACCTTCGTCACTTGGGAGCCAGTTCGCCGTACCAGAAGGCCGCGGTCACCCCGCCGTCCATGAGGAAGTCGCTGCCGGTGATGAAGGCGCCGTCGGGACCCATCAGCAGCGCGCCGACGGTACCGACCTCATCCGGCGTACCAGCTCGCCCGCCGACAGTCGCGCCGATCATCCGCCGATAGCCTTCGCCGCGCGGGCCGGTCAGCTCGTCCCTTGCCAGCGGGGTGATGATGATCCCCGGGCTGATGCTGTTGATCCGCGCGCCGCGTCTGCGCCAGTGCACCGCCTCGGCCATCACGCGCAACCCGTTGCCGCGCTTGGAAACCTGATATGCGTGGAGGGAATCCGTGATGCCCTGCAGCATCGGCAAGGCCAGCAAATCCTCCACCGGCGTGATCGCAAGCGCCTGGCTTTGCTCGGTCGTCATCGGCGGCAGGCGATAGCCCGACTGCGAGGAGATCACGACTCCCGAGCCGCTTGGCGCGATGACCCTCCCGAATTGCTCGAGCACCAGTGCGGTGCCGTACAAGTCCACCTTGAGGATCGTTTCCGGCGAGGCCTGGGAGGGCGAGACGCCGGCCGCGTGAATAAGCCCGGTGACCTCGCCAAGCCCAGTGGCGGTGGCGACGAGCGCCTCGACCGAAGCGCGCGAGGACACGTCCACAAAGGCCATGCTGACCTCGAAGCCGGCATCGGCCAGCGTGGTGGCGGCCACGTCGGCGTTCTCCTGCCGCAAGTCGGCCACGAGGACATGCTTGCCGGCGCCGATTCGCCTTGCGATCGCCTGGCCGATGGATCCGGCCCCGATCAGCACGACAATTTGTGTCATCCCGGTTCCTTTCGAATGGCGCGGTCTCAGGGCCGCACCATGACCTTGAGCGCCGTCCGCTCGTTCATTGCGCGGTAGCCGCCGGGAACGCCCTCGAGCGGCACCGTCCGGTCGAATACCCGGCCGGGGTCGATGCGGCCTTCCATCACGTCGGCCAGCAGCGCGGGAATATAGGCGCGCACGGGCGCGGGGCCGCCGGCGACGATGACCTTGTCGTAGAAGGTCTGTGAAGCGTTCGGGACGGCGCCGTAGTGAGGCACGCCGACGCGGCCCACGGCGCCTCCAGGGCGGACGATCGCCATCGACGTGCCGACCGCCCCCTCGTTGCCGACACATTCGAGGACCGATTTGACGCCCACGCCGCCGGTCAATTCGCGGACGCGCGCAATGGCTTCGTCACCGCGCTCGCTGACCACGTCGGTCGCGCCGAATTCCTTCGCCAGCGCAATTCGGTCGGGGTGGCGGCCGAGGATGATGATCCGCTCGGCCCCGAGCCGGCGTGCGGCAATTACGCCGCATAGCCCGACCGCGCCGTCGCCGATCACCGCAGTCGTCGCGCCCGGCGTCACCCGCGCGGTCACGGCCGCGTGATGGCCGGTGCCCATCACGTCGGACAGCGTCAGCAGAGAGGGCATCAGCGCATCGTCCTCGCCGACGCGCACCGGATAGAGAGTGCCATCCGCCAGCGGAATGCGCAGTGCCTCGGACTGTGCCCCGCCTGGATCGTTGTTCCCGAAGAAGCCGCCATGGACGCACGAGGTCTGCAGCCCTTCCTCGCAGAACAGGCACGAGCCGTCGGAGTAGGCGAAGGGCATGATGACCACGTCTCCGACCTTGATCCGCGCGACATCGCGCCCCACCGCCTCGACCACGCCGATTGCCTCATGACCCATGCGGCGGCCTTCCGGCGTCGGCGGCAGATCGTTGTAGGGCCACAGGTCGCTGCCGCAGATGCAGGCGCGGGTGACGCGCACCAGCGCGTCCGTGGGCTCGACGATGGCGGCGTCGGGGACGTTCTCGATGCGAACGTCGCCGGCGGCGTACATGACGGTGGCCTTCATGGCGTTTTCCTTTGTCTTGATCTAGCGCCCGACGCGCGAGGCGAGGGCGGGCGGGTCGTCTGGTCCCTTCAAATATTCCTCGTCGGTGACGTGCTCCATCCAGGCGACCGGCGAGCCGTTGAGCGCCTCCTGGATGGCGATATGGGTCATTCCGGTGTGGGGCGTGGCACCGTGCCAATGCTTGCGTTCCGGCGGACACCACAGAATGTCGCCCGCGTAGAACTCCAGCACGGGGCCGTCCTCAACCTGCGTCCAACCAATCCCCTCGGTGACGATGAGCGTCTGGCCCAGTGGGTGGGTGTGCCAGGCCGTGCGCGCACCGGGCTCGAAGTGGACCGTCGCGCCTGTGACTCGGGAAGGCCTCTCCCGCTGGAACTGGCCTGTGATAATGGCCTTGCCGGTGAAATACTCAGCCGGTCCTGCAACCGAAGTCAGATCAGTCCTGCGGGTGATTTCCATTGTTCGATTCCTCTCGGATTCGTTCGCGGAGCCGGGCTCGGCGATCGGTGCCGCCGCAGGCACGAGCGCTGCCGTTCTCAACGGTCTCGCCAAGTTTCCCGTTCCTGAACGTGCAAATAGATTGCGGATCACTGCACGATTAGGCAGCAGGATGCGCATGAGGTTGTGAGCAGAATTCAGCAATGCCGCGAGACATGATGAGCGATCTGGCAGCCTTTCTCGCGGTGGCGCGGGCGCGGAGTTTCACGCGTGCGGCCGCGCAGCTGGGGATTTCTCCCTCGGCGATGAGCCACACCATGCGGAACCTCGAAGAACGCCTGGGTGTGCGGCTTCTCACCCGCACGACACGATGCGTCTCGACGACCGAGGCTGGCGACCGTTTGCTGCGGCGCGTTGGTCCGCTCTTCGACGATATCGGAATCGAGCTGCAGGCCTTGGGCGAACTGCGTGCTATACCCGCAGGCACCGTCCGCATCACAACGGGAGAACACGCGGCCTCGACGATCCTGTGGCCGACGCTTTCGAAGCTGTTGCCGGGCTATCCCGATCTGACGGTGGAGATCAGCGTCAATGCGGGCTTCATCGATATTGTTGCCGAACGCTTCGATGCCGGCGTCCGGCTGGGCGAGACGATCGCCCAGGACATGGTTGCGGTGAGGATAGGGCCGGAGATGCGAATGGCGGTGGTCGGTTCGCCGGCCTATTTTGCCAGCCGCGGCGTTCCGGAGCGGCCGCAGGATCTGGCGGAACATGCCTGCATCAATCTGCGCTTCCCGACCTTGGGCGGTCTTTACGCCTGGGAGTTCGAGAAGGATGGTCGCGAACTCAACGTGCGCGTCGAAGGCCAAGTGATCGTCAATGGCATTGACCTCGCCCGCTCGGCTGCGCTGGATGGCGCCGGCCTTGCTTATTTGCCAGCGGATTATGTCATCCAGCAGATCGCTGAAGGGACGCTCGAGCAGGTCCTGGAAAGCTGGTGCCCGCCATTTCCTGGCTACCACCTCTATTATCCCAGCCGGCGCCAGCAATCCCCTGCATTCGCGGTCGTGATCGAAGCGCTCCGCTACCGCGGCTGAAGCGGACGCGCTCTCAAAGAAACAAATGAAGAACAAACCATTTTCCTACACCCCCGCTTCCGAGACATAAGCTGGCGATTCGCTCCGCGTCGAGGAGGCCCCCATGCCCGTCCTGAGCCCAGTCGAAGGGCCTGTCCCGAGCCCAGTCGATGGGCGCGGCCGCACCCCCGTCCCGCACCACGACGGTCAACCGCCCGCGCAACTCGCTTCGCCGAGCTTTGCCCGCGACGTATCGGCACCTTCGTCACCTTCGCCGCCCGGCGCGGACCCCGAAGTTTTTTCGCCCAAGGGACCTGAAACTTATGAAACTTCCGCCCCTCCCCGCCCGACGCCCGCCCCGATTCCCCGCATCGGGCGTCATTCCTGTCAGGCTCCGCAAGCGGGGGTGACGGCACCAATGGGAGCTGTCATCTTTGTCACCCTCGGCCTTCCGAACCCGGCCGCCAGGGCCGGTCGCGCAGGTCGCCGGCCGGTGACGCCCGCCCGCCTAGGCACAGCCCTCGACATAGCGGATCGACGCCCCGCCGACATGGATCGCGGTCACCCTGCGGTCGCTGTCGGTCTCGAAGCGGATGCCCCGCGCGCTCCCCCGCGTCCACAGCGTCAGATATTCGGCCGGGCGACCGAGATATTCGTGGGTCTCGGCGCGCATGGCGGGGCCGTAGGCGCGGCGGACGCGGGCGGCGGCGGCGCCGATGCCGACGCCGAGCGGGGTCGTCGCCTGGCTCGGCTCGGTCGCCGAGATGCGGCTCAGCCGGCCGTGCTCGAACATGAAATAAAAGCCCCGATAACCCTGCGCCGCCGCCATTTCGACGCAGGCCTCCTCGTCCTCGATCGCGTCGCCCTCGAGCCGGGTCGCCAGGGCCGAGGAGACCTGGGCGCGGGTCATGCCGATGCGGACCGGGCCGTAGCCGTCGGGCGTCAGCCGCCAGCCGGTCGCCTGGGCCTGGGCCGGCGCCGGCGCCGCGGCGGGCGCGGCGAGCGCGAGGATCAGCAGCAGCTGGCTAAGCACCGGCCATCTCCAGGATCCTCGCCCATTCCTCGCCGCGCACGGGCGAGACCGAGAGGCGGGACTGGCGGACCAGCTCCATCGCGGCGAGCGTCGGCTCGGCCTTGATCGCCTTCAGCGCGACCGGCGCGGCGAGCCTGCGCAGCGGCGCGACCGGGACCTTGACCCAGGCGCCGTCCGCGCCGTCGGGCTTGCCTTCGCCGGCGATCCTCATGATGCCGACGACGGCGCGCTCCTCGCCGCTATGGTAGAAGAAGGCCTCGTCGCCGGGCGTCATCGCGCGCAGATGGAGGCGGGCGGCGTTGTTGCGGACTCCGTCCCAGTCGGTCGCCCCGTCCCGGACGAGGTCGCCCCAGCTGTAGACGTGCGGCTCGGATTTCATCAGCCAATAGGCCATCGCTTCACCCTTCTCTTGCGCCGGCGGCCTAGCCGGACGGTCTTCGTTCCGCAACTCGTCCCGTCGCCCGCCCAGTTCGCCCCGCCAGCGGGCCGTGGCGGTTGATTCGTTAACCCGGTCTGCGCAGGTGGAGGTCGTTGATTTGAACGAGCGGGCGCCGCCGGCGGGGGTATTTGCCGGTGGCCGGTGCAAGACGGAGCGGCTTTGGTCGCCCCGCATATTTAGTCAAGATTACAACATGATCCGATTGTTTCGTGCCGCGGCCGTCGCCGCGACCGCTCTGCTTTTTGCGGCACTGGCGAGCGCTCCGGCCGCCGCCGCGGACGCCTCCTTCGCCGATCACGGCATCGCCAATCCGCCGGTCAGCGCGCTCGGCCTCAACGCCGACACGCCGTCCGTCTCGGCTTTCTCCAGCGCGCTTGGCGAGCATATGACCGGCCTCGCCGGCGTCGCCGCGCCCGCGCCGCGCTCGCTCGAGGCCGAGGTCGAGGCGCTGGCCGCCGCCGAGACTCGCGGGGCTGAGGAGGATTGCCTCGCCAACGCCGTCTATTTCGAGGCGCGCGGCGAATCGATCGAGGGCCAGCTCGCGGTCGCCGAAGTGGTGATGAACCGGGCCTCGTCGGGCCGCTATCCGCCGACCCTGTGCGGCGTCGTCGTCCAGCGCTCGCAATTCTCCTTCGTCCACGGCGGCATCATCCCCGCCGCCAACCGCAGCTCCGTCGCCTGGCGCCGCGCGGTCGCCGTCGCCCGCGTCGCCTTGGCCGGCACGACCCGGCTGCTGCCGACCAACGTCCTGTGGTACCACGCCAATTACGTCTCGCCGGGCTGGGGCCGCCGCCTCTCCCGCACCAGCCGCATCGGCGCGCATATCTTCTACCGCTAGGCCGCCTCTACCTCTTCATGCTCCGGAACGTGATCGCGTAGCGCAAGGCCGCGACCGGCGGGATGCTGTGCTCCCATAAGCTGCGCGCGGGACCGCGCAGGAGGTAAAGCGAGCGCGGCTCGACCTCCAGGGTGAAGCGCTCCCATTTCGACCCCGTCTTGCGGCGGAAGCGCAGGGGCGCCGGCGCGATCAGCGAAATCCCGACCACGTCGTCGAACACCGGCCGGTCGCGGTGCCAGCCCAAGCCCGCGCCTTCGCCGTAGCGGATCAGCAAAGCCTGTTCGAGCGCATCGGGAGCGAGGCCCGCGAAAGCGGCGGCGCGGGCGCGGACGGGGAGCAGCCAATCCGGGATCGGCTCGGCCTGCGCCAGGCCGGAGCCGTCGAAGCGGTAGGACCAGCCGAACGAGACCGTCTCGCGCTTGCCGAGGAAGCCCTGAAACTCGAACGGCCTGAAGGGGAGGGCGGCGATGCGCGCGGCCAGCGCGTCCTCTTCCGCCGCCGATAGGAAATCGGGCCGGTAGGCGAGGCCTTCGGGCAGGCCGGCGGCGGCGAGGAAGCTCAACTGCGTCATCTGGCCTCCCCAACGCACGAGAATGGGGACAGTTACTTTCGGCACGGCGGTCCTAAGCCTCCGGCGTCGGCGCGTGAAAGTAACTGTCCCCTTGACGCGCGGGAACCTGCTGCGGTGCAGCATCGTTGTCCTCCGAACCCCGGAGTAGATGTTCCTATGCGTATCGCCCAGATCGCGCCGCTCGCCGAAGCGGTGCCCCCCAAGCTCTATGGCGGCACCGAGCGGGTGATCTGGTGGCTGACCGAGGCTCTGGTCGAGCTCGGCCACGACGTCACGCTCTATGCCAGCGGCGATTCGAAGAGCTCGGCGCGGCTGGTGGCGGGCGCCGGGACCGGGCTGAGGCTCGCCGGGATCAACGATCACACCGCCAGCCTGCTCGCCATGCTCGACCGGGTGCTGAGCGAGGCGGACCGCTACGACATCCTCCATTTCCACATCGATTTCCTCCATTTCCCCACCTTCCGCCACCTCGCCGGCAAGAGCCTGACGACCCTGCACGGGCGCCAGGATTTGCCCGATTTCCTGCCCGCCTTCCGCACCTTCCGCGAAATGCCCCTGGTCTCGATCTCTGACGATCAGCGCCGGCCGATCCCCGACGCCTTGTTCGCGGGCACGGTCCATCACGGCCTGCCCCGGGAGCTGATCCCGTTCGCTCCGGCCGGCGGCGACTATCTCGCCTTCATCGGCCGCATCTCGCCCGAAAAGCGCCCCGACCGGGCGATCGAGATCGCCAGAAGGGCGGGCATGAAGCTGAAGATCGCGGCCAAGATCGACCATGCCGACCGCGCCTATTTCGCCGAGGTGATCGCGCCCTTGCTCGACGATCCCGCGATCGAGTTCGTCGGCGAGATCGGCGATGCCGACAAGCCCGCCTTCCTCGGCGGCGCGCGCGCCCTGCTCTTCCCGATCGACTGGCCCGAGCCGTTCGGCCTGGTCATGATCGAGGCGATGGCGGCGGGGACGCCGGTCATCGCCTGGCCGTGCGGCTCGACGAGCGAGGTGATCGAGCATGGCCGCAGCGGCTTCCTGGTCGAGAGCATCGACCAGGCGGTGGCGGCGGTGGAAGCGTCCGCGCATCTGCCGCGCGCCGGCGTCCGCGCCGCGTTCGATGAACGCTTCACCGCCGATCGCATGGCCAGGGACTATGTCGCCCTGTACGAGCGGCTGATCGCGGCGGAGAGGCCCGCAATGTTCGCGAAGCTCAGCCTCGCCGGCTGAAAATGGGGCTCGCCCCGGGAGCGGCATGAACGAAATCGCCAAGCCCGCCGACTGGACCGCGCAGGAGCCCGCGCCGGCGCCGGAAAGCTATCATATCGAGGCGACCAAGTCGCTCGTCGACCGGACGCTGCGGACTTTGAAGCATGACGACCTGTTCGGCGTGTTCGACAAGCAGGGCGACATAAGGGGCGGCGAGGGCGCGCCGGACGGCCTCTATTATCTGGATACGCGCTTCCTCTCCGGGCTGAGCCTTCAAATCGGCGGGCTGGGGCCGCTGCTGCTGGGCTCGGTGGTGCTCGACGACAATGGCGCGATGGTCGTCGATCTCGCCAATGCCGATTTCCACGACGAAGAGGGCAGGGTCTGGCTGCAGCGCGATTCGATCCATGCCAGCCGCGTCAAATTCCTCTACGGCACCGTCTGCTACGAGCGGATCAGGGTGCGCGGCTTCGGCCCCGTGGGGCGGACGATCCCGCTCGACCTCGCCTTCGCCGCCGATTTCGCCGACCTGTTCGAAGTGCGCGGCGAGCGGCGGGCGCAGCGCGGGACGCTGCAGGCCGCGCGGCTCGACGGGCGCAGCGTGCGCTTCTCCTATCTCGGCCTCGACGCGGTGGAGCGCACGACGACGCTGCATTTCGATCCGCCGCCGGACGACCTCACCGACCGCCACGCGCGCTGGGACATGGACCTCGACGCCAATGAGCGGGTGAGCGTGGCGGTCAAGATCGTCTGCACCCTGACCGAGCCCGGCGCCGCACCCGAGGCCGAGCCGGCGCACATGCTGAGCGCCTATCGCAAGGTCCGCCGCGCCTCCGGCGAGCGGATGAAGACGCGGGCGAGCGTCACCAGCGCCAACGAATTGTTCAACACGGTGGTCGACCGGGCCGCGTCCGACATCGACATGCTGCTGACCGACACCGCCTGGGGCCTTTATCCTTATGCGGGCATCCCCTGGTATTCGACGATCTTCGGCCGCGACGGCATCATCACCGCGATGGAATTGCTGTGGGCGGCGCCGGAAATCGCCAAGGGCGTGCTGACCACCCTGGCGGCGACCCAGGCGACCGAGACGAACGAAGCGGCGGACGCTGAGCCCGGCAAGATCCTCCACGAGACCCGCGGCGGCGAGATGGCGCGGCTGGGCGAAGTGCCCTTCCGCCTCTATTACGGCTCGGTCGACGCGACCCCGCTCTTCGTGATGCTGGCGGGCCAATATCTGAAGCGCTCGGGCGATATCGAGACGATCCGCGCGATCTGGCCCAATATCAAGGCGGCTCTGGCCTGGATCGACGGCGCCGGCGATCCCGACGGCGACGGCTTCGTCGAATATGCGCGGATGACCGAAAAAGGCCTCGCCAACCAGGGCTGGAAGGACAGCTTCGATTCGATCTTCCACGCCGACGGCCGCGCCGCCGAGGGCCCGATCGCGCTCTGCGAGGTCCAGGCCTATGTGTTCGCGGCCAGGCGCGCGGCCGCCGAGATGGCGCGGGCGCTTGGCGAGGAGGCCGAGGGCCACGAGCGCCGGGCCGAGGCGCTGCGCCAGCGCTTCGAGGATTTGTTCTGGCTCGACGATCTGGGCTGCTACGCGCTGGCGCTGGACGGCCGCAAGCAGCCCTGCCGGGTGCTCTCCTCCAATGCCGGCCATGCCTTGTTCGCCGGCATTGCCAGCCCGGAGCGGGCGGCGCGGCTGGCGCGATTGCTCACCGGCAAGAGCTTCTTCTCGGGCTGGGGCATACGCACGATCGCCGCGGGCGAGGCGCGTTACAATCCGATGTCCTACCATAATGGCTCGGTCTGGCCGCACGACAATGCGCTGATCGCGATGGGCCTGGCCCGCTACGGCCACAAGAAGGCGGTGCTGCAGATCTTCCAGGGCCTCGCCGAGGCCGCGGTTTATGACGAGTTCCGGCGGTTGCCCGAATTGTTCTGCGGCTTCTCGCGCCGCCGCAAGCGCGGGCCGACCTCCTATCCGGTCGCCTGCTCGCCCCAGGCCTGGGCGGCGGCCGCGCCCTTCGCTCTGGTCGCCGCCGCGACCGGGCTCGAGCTCGACCATGGGAGCGGCGGCGTCCGCCTCGTCCACCCGGGGCTCCCCGCCTTCCTCGACGACCTCACCCTGCGCGACGTCCGCTTGGCCGGCGCCCGGCTCGATCTGCGCCTGTCGCGGTCGGGCGACGACGTCACCACCGCGATCACCCGGCGCGAGGGCAAGGCCGGACTGACCATTGTGAAGTGAATGGGGACAGTTACTTTAGGCACGGCGGAAGTGAATGGGGACAGTTACTTTCGGCACGGCGGGTCGCAGCCTCGGGCGCCGGCGCGTGAAAGTAACTGTCCCCTCGCCGGCGCGTGAAAGTAACTGTCCCCCTTGACGCGGCCTCGCCAACTCCGGATGCTAGGAGCGCGATGACCGACAAAGCCACTCCCTTCCGCTCCACGCGCGCCGTTCCGGCGCCGGCGGCGCATGCCTGGCATTGGTGGACCCAGACCGACGCGGCGCGCCTGCATCGATGGTGAGGATCTGCTGATCCAAACCTGAAGACCGCAAAGGCCCGCCGCTCCCGGCGGGCTTTTTCTTTGTCCATCGATCGCAGGAATTCACCATGTACATGAGCAATCCGGCCGCCGCCGAGGCGGCCCTTCCCATCAGCGAGAGTGCCGAAGACGCGCTGGCCCGGCTCTATGCGGGCAACGATCTCACCCAGGACGAGACGCGGAGCCTGTTCGAGGCCCTGGTCGAAGGCCGGCTCGACGATCCCGCGATCGCCGCCCTGCTGGTCGCGCTCAAGATCAAGGGCGAGACCAAAGACGAGCTGATCGGCGGCGCCCGCGCTTTGCGCGCCGCCGACCGGGATTTCGAGCGGCCGCCTTACCTTTTCGCCGACAGCTGCGGCACTGGCGGCGACGGCTCGGGCACGATCAACCTGTCGACCGCGGTCGCCTTCGTCGCGGCGGCGGCGGGGCTGCCGGTGGCCAAGCACGGCAATCGCTCGGTGACCTCGCGCTGCGGCTCGGCCGATGTGCTGGAGGCGCTCGGCGTCAAGCTCGACGTGCCCGCCGAAACCTCGCGCCGCGCGCTCGACGAAATCGGCCTCTGCTTCCTGTTCGCGCCGGCCTACCATCCCGGCCTCGCTTATGCCGGGCCGGTGCGCCGCGCGCTCAAGGTGCGCACGATCATGAACATCCTCGGCCCCTGCGTGAACCCGGCCGAGCCGCCGGTGCAATTGCTCGGCGTCGCCGAGGCGCGGCTGCTGGAGCCGGTGGCGGCGACTTTGGCGGCGCTCGGCGTCGAGCGGGCGATGGTCGTCCATGGCGGCGGCCTCGACGAGATCGCGCTGCACGACGAGACGCAGGTGATCCGGCTCGACGATGGCCGGTTCGAGCGGCTGACCATCGCGCCCGAGGATGTCGGCTTCGAGCGGGCGCCGCTGGCGACGCTGCAAGGCGGCGGCCCGGAGGAGAATGGCGAGCGGCTGAAGGCGCTGCTGATGGGCTGCGGCACCAGCGCCGAGCGGCGCGCGGTGGCGCTCAACGCCGGCGCGCTGCTGCTCACCGCGGGCAAGGCGGAGAGCCTGAAGCAGGGCGTCGAGCGGGCGCTGGAGGCGATCGGCTCGGGCCGGCCGATGCGCTGCCTCAAGGCGCTGGTCGAGATCGGCAATGGCTGATCCCGGCGGAATCCTCGGCGCGATCGTCGCGCGCAAGCGGGTCGACGTCGCGGCGCGGCTGGGCGGCGCCGACCCGAATGCGGGGGCGGCGCCGACCCGGCTCAGCCTGGCCGCTTCGCTGGCCCGGCCCGGCGCGCGCTTCGTCCTGGAGGTGAAGAAGGCCTCGCCTTCCGCCGGCGCGATCCGGCCGGGCGTGGATCCGTCGGCGCAGGCGGCGGCCTATGCCGGCGCCGCCGACGCGATCAGCGTGCTCACCGACGGGCCGTTTTTCGGCGGCGCGCTGGCGGACCTGGCCGCCGTGCGGCGGGTCTATGACGGGCCGATCCTCGCCAAGGACTTCATCGTCGATCCGCGCCAGGTCGCCGAAGCGCGGCGCCACGGCGCCGATGCGGTGCTGGCGATGCTCTCGCTGCTCGGCGACGTGGAGGCGCGGGCGGTGATGGCGGCCGCCGGGCGGCTCGGCATGGACGTGCTCGTCGAGGCGCATGACGAGGCGGAGGCGCGGCGCGCAGTGGCGCTCGGCGCGCGGCTCATCGGCATCAACAATCGCGACCTCCAGACGCTGGCGGTCGATCTCGGCGTCACCGAGCGGCTCGCCCCTTTGATTCCGCGCGACCGGCTGGTCGTCGCGGAATCCGGTATCGCAGGCCGCGCCGACGTCGAGCGGCTCGCGCCTCATGCCGACGCGTTCCTCGTCGGCACCGCGCTGATGCGGGCCGAACATCCGGCGCGGGCGGCGCGGGCGCTCGCCTTCGGCCGGGTCAAGGTCTGCGGCGTCACCGGTGCCGGGGATGCCGCGGCGGCCGCATCGCGGGGAGCGACCCATCTCGGCCTGATCATGGTGCCCGGCACGCCCAGGGTGGTGACGCGCGCGCAGGCCGCGCGGATCGCCGAGGCGGCGGACGGCGCCGGCCTGGTCGGCGTCTTCCGCGACGAGAAGGTGATGGCGGTCGCGCTGGCGGCGCGCGCGCTCGGGCTCGCCGCGGTCCAGCTCCATGGCGAGGAGGATGCGCGCTACGTTCGCGCCCTGCGCGGCCTGCTCCCCGAAGCGACCGAGATCTGGGCGGCCGGCGCGGTCGGGCGCGAGGTGCCGGAGCCAAGGCTCGGCGCGGACCGGACCTTGTTCGACACGCGGGTCGGCGGCCGCTCGGGCGGGACCGGCTGCGTGTTCGATTGGGGACGGGTGCGCGGCCGTCCCGAGCTCGAGACCGCCTTGCTCGCCGGCGGGCTCGATCCCGGCAATGCGCGCGCCGCCTCCCGGGTCGGGGCCTGGGCGCTCGACGTCTGCTCCGGGCTCGAGGCGGCGCCGGGGCGCAAGGACCATGCGAAGCTCGGCGCCTTCTTCGAAGCGCTGCGGCCCGAGGCGCGGACGTGAAGCTCTCCGGCCGGTTCGGCGCTTATGGCGGTGCCTATGTGCCCGAAATCCTGGTGCCGGCGCTGGAGCAGCTCGAGGCGGCATTCCTCGAGGCGCGGGAGGATCCGGCGTTCCAGGCGGAGCTGGGCGATCTGCTGGCCAAATATGCCGGGCGGCCGACGCCGCTCACCCGCTGCCGCAACCTCGGCGCGGGCAAGGCGCGGATCTATCTCAAGCGCGAGGATCTGCTCCACGGCGGCGCCCACAAGACCAACCAGGTGCTCGGCCAGGCTTTGCTCGCCCGGCGCATGGGCAAGAGGCGGCTGATCGCGGAGACCGGCGCCGGCCAGCATGGCGTGGCGACCGCGCTCGCCGGCGCTTTGTTCGGCTTCGCGACGCGCATCTACATGGGCGCCCGCGACGTGGCGCGGCAGCAATTGAACGTGTTCCGGATGCGGCTGATGGGCGCCGAGGTGATCCCGGTCACCTCGGGCGGGCAGGGCCTCAAGGACGCGATCAACGAAGCGCTGCGCGACTGGACCGCGAGCTTCGCCGACACCCATTATCTGCTCGGCACCGTCGCCGGGCCGCACCCCTTTCCGACCATCGTTCGCGACTATCAAAGGGTGATCGGCCGCGAGGCGCGCATGCAGATCCTGGCCGAGGAGGGCCGGCTGCCGGACGCCGCCATCGCCTGCGTCGGCGGCGGCTCCAACGCGATCGGCCTGTTCGCGGACTTCATCGACGATGCGGAGGTGCGGCTGATCGGCGTCGAGGCGGCGGGCAAGGGCCTCGACGGCACCGAGCATGGCGCGACCCTGCTGCGTGGACGGCCGGGCGTGCTGCACGGCGCCGAGACCTATGTGCTGCAGGACGCGGACGGGCAGATCGCCGAAAGCTGGTCGGTTTCCGCCGGCCTCGATTATCCCGCGGTCGGGCCGGAGCACGCCTTCCTCAAGGACAGCGGCCGCGCCGAATATGTCGGCGCGACCGACGCGGAGGCGCTGGCGGCCTTCGCCCTGCTGGCGCGCAGCGAGGGCATCATCTGCGCCTTCGAATCGGCGCACGCGCTCGCATATGCGCTGAAGCTGGCCGACGGAGCGGAGGTGCTGGTCGTCGGCCTCTCGGGGCGCGGCGACAAGGATATGGAGCAGGCGCGGCGCCTGCTGGAGCTGCCCGAATGAGCCGCTACGAGGCCCTGTTCGCGAAGGGCGAGGGCGTGTTCGGCGCGTTCGTCATGCTCGGCGATCCGGGGCTGGCGGCGAGCGGCGACATCCTCGATGCGCTGGTCGCTGCCGGCGCCGACATGATCGAGGTCGGCATCCCGTTCTCCGATCCGGTCGCCGACGGGCCGGTGATCCAGGCGGCGGCGGTCCGGGCGCTGGCGGCGGGCGCGACTCCCGCCGGCTGCTTCGCCGTGCTCGCCGCCTTCCGTGCGCGCCATCCGGCGGTGCCGGTCGGCATCCTCACTTACGCCAATCTCGTGCTCGCGCGGGGGCGGGACGATTTCTACCGGCGCGCGGCCGGGGCCGGCGTCGACAGCGTGCTGGTCGCCGACGTGCCTTTGATCGAGGCCGCCCCCTTCGCCGCCGCGGCGCGGGCGCATGGCGTCGAGCCGGTGCTGATCGCCGCCGCCAACACCCCGCGCGAGCGGCTCGCCGGCATCGCCCGGCTCGGCGGCGGCTACACCTATTGCGTGGCGCGGGCCGGGGTGACCGGGGCGGACGAGGCCGTGTGCTTCGATCATGAAGCGATGCTCGCGGCTTTGCGCGAGGCCGGCGCGCCGCCCCCTATTTTCGGCTTCGGCATCGCCAGGCCGGCCCATGTCCGCGCCGCTTTCGAGGCGGGCGCCGCCGGCGTGATCTGCGGCTCGGCGATCGTCTCGCTTATCGCCGCGGGGGAGCCGGTTACGGCGTTCGTCGGGGAGCTTTGCCGCGCCGCAACAATCCGCTAGACCGGGCCGATGTCCACCTACACGATCGACACCGCCACCAGCCGCGCCACGCCGACGCCTGCGCCCGGCAAAAGGCTGACCGCGCCGGCCATCCTCGCCCGCAAGGGCAAGGAGCCGATCGTCGCGCTCACCGCCTACACGATGCGGATGGCGCAATTGCTCGATCCGCATTGCGACCTGCTGCTGGTCGGCGACAGCCTCGGCCAGGTCATTTACGGCCTGCCCTCGACCATCCCGGTCAGCCTCGAAATGATGTGTGCGCACGGCGCCGCGGTGGTGCGCGGGTCCTGGCACGCTTTGGTTGCGGTTGACATGCCGTTCGGCTCTTATGAGGAAAGCCCGGCGCAAGCGTTCCGAAGCGCGGCGCGGGTGCTGAAGGAAACCGGCGCGGCGGCGGTCAAGCTCGAGGGCGGCGAGGCGATGGCGGAGACCGTCGCCTTTCTCGCCGGGCGCGGCATTCCGGTGATCGGCCATGTCGGACTCACCCCGCAGGCGGTGAACGCGCTCGGCGGCTATCGCGCGCGCGGCCGCGACGACGCCGAAGCGAAGAAGGTGATCGCCGACGCCAGGGCGGTCGCCGAGGCGGGCTGCTTCGCCTTGGTCATCGAAGGGGTGATCGAGGAGATCGCGGCCGAAGCGACCAAGGCTGTCGCCTGCCCGACCATCGGCATCGGCGCCTCGGCCTCGTGCGACGGGCAGATCCTGGTCACCGAGGACATGATGGGGATGTTCGAGCGCACGCCGCGCTTCGTCAAGCGCTTCGGCGACCTCGCCTCGGAGATCAGCGCCGCCGCGGCGACCTATGCCGAGGACGTCAAGAGCCGCGCCTTCCCGACCGAAGAGCAGATCTACCGGGGGAAGAAGTAGCCTTCCGTTTCTCGCGGCGCGTGGGTAAGGAGCGCTTGGGGCGCGCGCCTGCCGGGTCTCGGCGGGACGGAGAAGGTGTATCTGGAGGGCGGCCCAAGCCATAAGCTGGTCCCCGCAATGGAGAATATAAGTTGGCGCTCAAGCCGAACGACGGTGAGACATTCCTGAAAGAGGTCGATGACGAGCTTCGCAAGGAGCGCGTCAACAGCTTCGTCACGCGCTACGGCTGGCTGATCCTCGGCGCCGTCGTGCTGCTGCTCGCCGCCATCGCCGGCTGGATCTGGTGGAGCGGCCGGCAGGCGTCCGCGCGCGAGGCCTCGGGCGAGAATCTGATCGAGGCGCTCGCCGACATCGACGGCAACCGTGCCGCCGCCGCCGCGCCCAAGATCGCCGCGCTCGCCCAGAACGACGCCGAAGGCTATCGCGCCGCCGCCTTGTTCACCCGCGCCAACACCGAGACCCGGGCCGGCAATTTGACCGCCGCCATCGCCACCTTGCGCACCATCGCCGACGACCCGTCGTTCGACGAGACCTATCGCCAGGCCGCCCAGATCCGCCGCACCGCGCTCGAGTTCGACCGGTTGCCGCCGCAGGAGGTGATCCGGCGGCTCGGGCCGCTGGCCGAGGCCGGCAGCGCCTGGCTCGGCGCCGCCGGTGAGATGGTCGGCGTCGCCCATTTGAACATGAACCGCCCCGATCTCGCCGGCCCTGTCTTCGTGCGCATCGCCCGCCAGGAGGGCGTGCCCGATCCGATCAAGGCGCGCGCCGCCCATATGGCCGCCTCGCTCGGCTTCGACGTCAATGCCGATCCGGCCGCGCGCAATGCGGCCCCGGCCCGTCCGGCGGCACCCGCCGCGCCGCCCGCACCCGCTCCCGCAACGAGGGAAAAAGCCCGATGAAGCGTATTGTACTCGCCCTGACCGCCCTCAGCCTGCTTTCCGGATGCGGAATCTTCGGCCGCGGCGACCGGCCGAACACCCCGACCGTGGGCAACCGCATCCGCGTGCTCGGGACCGAGAACCAGATCGAGGCCGATCCCCTGCTCGCCGCGATTCCGGTCACCGTGCCCGCGCCGGTCGTCAATACCGATTGGGCGCAGCCGGGCGGCAATGCGTCCAAGACAATGTATCATGTCGCCTTGGGCGATGCCCCGCGCCAGGCGTGGAGCGTCTCGATCGGCAACGGCAACAGCTTCCGCACCCGCCTGGTTTCCGAGCCGGTGGCCGCCGACGGCCGGGTCTACACGATCGACACGCTCGCCCGGGTGCGCGCGTTCAACATCGAGACCGGCGCCGAAATCTGGATGCACCAGGTGCGCGGCGAGAACAGCCCGCCCGAGGCCCTGTTCGGCGGCGGCGTCACCTATGACGGCGGCCGCATCTACGTCACCAACGGCGCCGGCGACGCGGCCGCGCTCGACGCCGCGACCGGCAACCAATTGTGGATCGCCAAGCCGGGCGGCCCGCTGCGCGGCGCCCCGACCGTCGCCAACGACACCGTCTACATGCTGAGCGGCGACAGCCAGCTCTACGCGCTCAACGCCCAGAACGGCGAATTGCGCTGGCAGGGCGCGGGCTCGTTCGAGCTCGCCGGCGTGTTCGGCAGCGCCGCCCCGGCCTTCGCCCAGTCGACGCTCGTCGCCGGCTATTCGTCGGGCGAATTGACCGCCTATCGCTACGAGAACGGCCAGGTCGTCTGGCAGGACGCGCTGGCCCGGACCGGCATCTCGACCACGGTCGGCCAGCTTTCCGACATCGACGCCGATCCGGTGATCGACAACGGCCGCGTCTTCGCGATCGGCCAGGGCGGCCGCATGGTCGCGGTGGAATTGATCACCGGCCAGCGCGCCTGGGAGATCAATATCGGCGGCCTCTCGACGCCATGGGTGGCGGGCGACTGGGTGTTCGTGGTTACCGACAAGGCGCAATTGCTCGCGGTCGCGCGCTCGTCGGGGCGGATCCGCTGGATCTCGCAGCTGCCGGGGTTCCGGCGCCCGCCGGAGCAACACTCGCCGACCAGCGCGGACACCGCGGCGGGCCGCGGCGGCAGGATGCAGCCGGGGGAGGGTCCGATCTACTGGCGCGGGCCCGTGCTTGCCGGCAATCGGCTGGTGCTCACCGGCTCGAACGGCAATATCGTCTTCGCCTCGCCGGTCGACGGCAGCATCCAGTCGACCGTCGAGCACCGCACCTCGATCTCGCTGACGCCGATCGTCTCGAACAACACGCTGATCGTCCTCGACGACGAGGGCCGGTTGACCGCCTGGAGGTAAACCGGCAGGGCAGCCCCTCTCATGCCCCTGCCCACCGTCGCCATTGTCGGCCGGCCCAATGTCGGCAAGTCCACGCTGTTCAACCGGCTGGTGGGCAGGAAGCTCGCGCTCGTCGACGACCGGCCGGGCGTGACCCGCGACCGGCGCGAGGGCGAGGCGCATCTGCTCGGGCTTGATTTCCGGGTGATCGACACCGCCGGCTATGAGGACGAGGATCCGATGAGCCTGCCCGGCCGGATGCGGGCGCAGACCAGCGCGGCGGTGCGCGAGGCCGACGTCGCCTTGTTCATGATCGATGCCCGGGTCGGGGTGACGCCGCAGGACGAGGAGATCGCCCGCTGGCTGCGCTCGGAGGCGACCCCGGTCATCCTCGCCGCCAACAAGGCCGAGGGCAAATCCGGCGAGGCCGGAATCCTCGAGGCCTGGGCGCTCGGCCTGGGCGAGGCGATCGCGATGAGCGCCGAGCATGGCGAGGGCGTGGTCGACCTGTTCGAGCATCTGCGCCCGCATATCGAGCGCGACGGGCCGGAAGAGGACGAGGATCCCGAGGCCGATCCGACGCTCAAGCTCGCCATCGTCGGGCGGCCCAATGCCGGCAAATCGACCCTGATCAACCGCATCCTCAGCGAGGAACGGCTGATCACCGGCCCGGAGGCGGGGATTACCCGCGATTCGATCGCCGTCGATTGGGAATGGAAGGCGCCGGACGGGCAGGTCCGCCCCGTCCGCCTGATCGACACCGCCGGCATGCGCAAGAAGGCCAAGGTCGACGACAAGCTCGAGAAATTGTCGGTCGCCGACGCCCGCCGGGCGATCGATTTCGCCGAGGTCGTCGTGCTGCTGCTCGACGGCACGCGCGGGCTCGAGGTCCAGGATTTGAAGATCGCCGACAATGTCCTGCAGGAGGGCCGGGCGCTGCTCGTCGCGATCAACAAATGGGACGTCGCCGAAGGGCCGAGCGCCCTCTTCAACGGCATCAAGGGGGCGCTCGACGAGGGCCTCAGCCAGGCGCGCGGCGTGCCTTTGCTCACCGTCTCGGGCAAGACCGGCAAAGGCATCGACCAGTTGCTCGGCGCCGCCTTCGAGATCCGCGAAACCTGGTCGAAGCGGGTGACGACCGGCCAGCTCAACCGCTGGTTCGAGGACGCCGTCGAGAAGAACCCGCCGCCGGCGCCGGGCGGCAAGCGGATCAAGCTCAGATACATCACCCAGGTCAACACCCGGCCGCCGAGCTTCGTCCTGTTCGGGACCCGGGTCGATCAATTGCCCGACACTTATTTGCGCTATCTGACCAACTCCATCCGCAAGGAGCTCGGCTTCGGCGCGGTGCCGGTGCGCCTCCAGGCCCGCGCCTCGAAAAACCCCTATCAGAGCGGCGATCGCAACTAGGCCGTATCGCCATTCAAGCTCAAGCCGCTCGTTCGGCTGAGAATTTTTCCCTTATTCTCACCCCCGCGAAAGCGGGGGGGCAGCTTCTTCCATAAGTTAAAGGAGAATGGATTCCCGCTTTCGCGGGAATGACGACAGAGACGTCACCCCGGACTTGATCCGGGTCCACTTCCTTCGTCGGTGCGGAAAGACGGTGGATGCCGGATCGGGTCCGGCCTGACGAAGATGGCTTGGCGTGATTCCAAACGGCTCCGGTTCGCCCCTCGTGCCTGCGGCGTTTCCGGGCGGGCGCGTAACGCCCTGTTTACGGCTCGGGCGTACAGGAAGATTGCTGCCTACAGGGGAACAGGGCGTGGACGAACTCGTCGACTGGACCAAATTCGCGCAGATGCGCACCGAATTGGGGGCGAGCTTCGTGCGCATTCTCGGCTATTTCCGCGAGGATGGCGAGAAAGCGGTCGCGCGGATCGAGGAGGCGATGCGGCGCGGCGACGCCGCCGGCTTCGTCCTTCCCGCCCATACGCTGAAGGCCGAGGCGCGCCAGTTCGGCGCCGAGCCGCTGGCGGCGCTGGCCGAGGAGATCGAGGAGATCGCCCGGCGCGCGGTCGAATCGGGCTTCTTCCCCGACAATGTCCTGCCGCAGGTCGCGCGGCTGCGGCCGACCTACGCCAACACGCTCGATCTGCTCGAGGCCGAGACCAACCCCCGCGTCGTCCGCCGCCCGGCCTTCGGCAAGGGGCCGAGCAACCAGGAATTCGGGCGGCTCTAGACCTGGCTTCGACCAGCCTGAATCGTCACTCCGGACTTGATCCGGGGTCCACCTTTTCGAGTTTCGACGGCGGAAAGACGGTGGATGCCGGATCAAGTCCGGCATGACGAAGGGGAATGGGCGAACCCGAGCGAATCCGAGTCTGGCACCCCCTTCCCAATCGCCTGCCGGGCGGGATAGTCTGCCGGGCGGAGGAGATGAGATGCGCGCGATTTTGAGGCTCTTGCTGCCGCTGGCCCTGCTCGCGGCGCCCGCCGCCGCGGCGGCCCAGAGCGACCCGGCCAATCCCGAAGCGGTCTTCGCCGACCTCCAGGCCATGGTCTCGGCGATGCGCGCCCATCTCTACACGCCCGGCGAGCATGTGCCGGGCTGGGACCGGGGCGGCGCCGACCCGAATGCGGACCTGCGCGCGGCCGGCGCCGACGGCCATTATTTCAGCGTCGCCGACAGCAACGGGCGCATGGTCGGTATCTTGTCGTCGCGCCCGATCTCGGCCTTCGCGCCGGCGGGCTGGCGGGTGATCGACACTTACGGCTCGTCGGCGACCCCGCTCGACCGTCCCGAGATCGGCTTCCAGATGCTCTCGCACCGCTACGCCGTCGGCCTCAGGGTCAACGGCCGCCGCACCCGCGACGCCGACTGCACCGATCCGGTCACCAACGCCACGCTCTACGAGATACCGGGGGCGCCGGCGCGCGCGGACGACGACATGATCCCGGTCCTGTTCCGGGTCGCCCTGCTCGCCTCGGAGGGCCAGGTGATCTGCAGCCGCTGGGAGGGCAATGCCCGGACCGGCTATCGCGCCACCTCCTTCACGCCGGACGGGCACCGGCTGCCGGCGCTCGACGAGGATGCCAAGCTGTTCAGGATCGTCCCAGCTGCACCGATCGACCAGCTCGTCGCCTTCACGCCCGTCACCCAAGGCTAGGCTCGGCGTCCTTGCGCATCGGCTCGAGCCGGCGGCGCGACAGCGAGCGCCACAGCCATTCGAACGGCCCGTAGCGGAAGCGGTCGAGCCAGGGCTTGGACCAGAGCAGCATCAGCGCCCAGGCCGCGACCACCGGCAGCCACAGCTCGATCCGCGAAAGCTGGCCGTAAAGGCCCAGGCCATAGCCGTAGAACAAAGTCGTCATCAGGATCGAGGTGCCGAGATAATTGGTGAAGGCGGCGCGGCCCGCGGCGGCGATGCGGCGGGTGAGCGGGCCGTTTTTCCGGGTCAGCAGGATGACCGAAGCGGCGATCGCGCCGATCATCAGCGGCCGCAGCGGGACGGTGGCGGCGATCCACCCGGCGATCAGGGTCTGGACCGCGAAATCGTCGCTGATGATCCACCAGGCGAGCGCGGCATAGGCCGGCACGGCGATGCCGAAGCCGATGACGAGAACCCGCCGATAGGCCCGATCCGCCCAGGCGCCGGTCAGGAAGCCCGATTTCAGCGCCGCCATGCCGAGCAGCATGTAGGCGAGCGTCTCGCCGCCGAACTCCCACAGGCCGTTGAGCGGATTGAAGAGCATCGCGGTGGTACGGAAGTGGACCTGGCCGGCATAGCCGCCGCGATAGAGATCGAGCAGGGAGCGCAATTCCTCGGGCGCGTAGCGGCCGAAGCCGTGCTGCATGTCCGCCCAGCGCCGCACCGCCTCCAGGCTCGCGCCCGGCGCCGCGGCCGCCGCGGCCGCCGCCTGCGCCTGGAATGCGAACATCGCGAAGAACAGGAACTGGAAGAGGAGGAGAAAGAGCGCGATCGTCACCAGCCGGCTGGTCGGCAGGCGGCGGAAGAAGAAGGCGATCATGCCGATCGGCGCGTAGAGGGCGAGGATGTCGCCCCACCAGATCAGGTAGAAATGGACGAGGCCGAGGACGAGCAGCACCGCCATCCGGCTGTAATGGACCCCGGCCGGCGAGCGGCCGCACGCCTCGGCGCGCTGGATGACGAGCAGCATCGAGGCCCCGAACAGGAAGGAGAAGAGGCCGCGCATCTTGCCGTCGACGAAGACGAAGCTGAACGCCCAGGAGGCGAGATCGGCCGGCCCCTCGGTGCCGTAGACGGCGGGGTTCACATAAGCGGCCTCGGGCATGGCGAAGGCGACGATGTTCATCGCCAATATGCCCATGACGGCGACGCCGCGGACGATGTCGAGCGTGGCGATGCGGCCGGCGGGCGGCGCGCAGGGGGCGGCCGGTGCGGCGTCGGCGGCGGCGATATCGGTCATCGGGTCCCCCCTCCCGGACTGTCGCCGTCAGGATAGAGGATCGCGGCGGGCGCACAAGGCCGGGTCCGGGCACGGGCGAGGCGCGCCGAAGTTGACAAAGTCGATGGCACGTCAGGGGGGAGTCGCCCTCCTGCGGCGCGCGATTGCCGCGCGGTGCGGCGTTCTGATATGATGAGCGGGTGCCGGAATGGATCGTCTTCGCTTTTGGCTTTGCGGCCGTGCTGGAGGTCGCACGGCGCACCGATGCCCGCGTCGCCCGGGCGAAGCCGGATCGGGCCGCGCCGGATGAGCCCTGCTGGACGGAGAGCATCGCCAGCGACGGCCGCCATTCCCATGGCGCTCGCACTGCACGAATGACTCGCTCATGGAGATGGACGCCCGCGCCCGCAATGGCGACTTTCCGATCCCGGGCGGGGGCGGCTGAGACCGGTATCCGCTTCACCCGCGAGCTCGAGCCGGACGAAATCCTGCAGCGCAGCCAGGGCGCTAGCCCAGCGTCCGCACGTCCTCGACGTCCGCGGCCTCGCGCTCCGCGGCCTTCCTGACTTCGGTTTCCGCGCGCATCTTCTCGGTGCGCAGCAGGCGGGCGGCCATGACATCCCAGGCGGCGGCGGCGCGCAAATGGCGGTCGCGGACATTGTCGAGGCCGGCGGCCTCGGCGTCGCGGCGGGCCTGGGCGGCGCGGTCGCAATAGAATTTCTGCGTGGCGGACATGGGCCGTCCTCGATGGGGCGGGCGCGAAGGGAACGCCGGCCGATTGCCCTCCCGCCCGGCGAGCGCCGGAGCGGGAGGGAAAGGGTTAGGCGTCGGCGAGCTTGACGGCGCTGGTCTTGCCGCGCTGGTCGGTCTCGAGCTCGTAGGAGACGCGCTGATCCTGGACCAGGCTGTTCATGCCGGCGCGCTCGACGGCGCTGATATGGACGAAGGCGTCGTTGCCGCCATCCTCGGGCTGGATGAAGCCGAAGCCTTTTTGGGTATTGAAGAATTTCACTTTGCCGATGGGCATGTCCGTCTTCCTTGTCTTGAGGCGGGCCGAAATGACGCGCCGATATGCCGGGGCACGGAGAGAAGGAAGAAGGTGCCGCAAAGCGCCGAAGACCGTCTTTGCGACCGAAGCAGTGTCTCAAGTGGGCGCGATTGGGGGAAAATGCAAGGATGGGGCGCGGACGGCGGCGTTGCTACCACTTGCTGCCGGTCTCCTCGATCGCTTTGCGGAGGGCGCGCTTGCTCGCCGTGCGGCGCTTGCCGCTGTTGCGGCGAAGTCCTCAAACTTCACAGTCTTACGCTTCGAGGCTGGCGATTCCGTGGTCACCGAAGGTCTCTTCATGGATGCGCCGGTCAAGATAGGCGTGATCGGTGTCGGGATGAAGAGTGAACAAAATCCGCGCCTGTCCCGGCATCTCGGGTGCCGTGCCCGACACAAATTGCCCCATGCGGTCGGCAATCATATCTTCCAAGGAAATAACCGCGATCGTTCCGTCCGGATCGAACTCGACCAATTGAACGCGCTCCCGGTCTGCAAGCCATCGAGCAACGTGTCGGAAACGACCTCGAACCCTAGCCTGAGGTCCGCATGAATCCAGCCGAGCGGGCTATGGCCGGGGCCCGCCGGTCTGGTGAAGCCTTGGTTCCGCAGCACCTCCTCGAATCTGCCCTGCAGTCCCGCGACCACATCGAAGTCGCCGGTGGTGATCGCGCTCCCCGAATAGAGTTCGGCGGCCGCCCCGCCGACGAGGATTGGGGCCGCGAACCCCCCTTGCTTCATTGCCTCGCTGGCGCGGACGAAGGCGCAGCCTCGAATTCGGGACGGAACCCGCTCACTCCTGCGCGGGCTTGCTCTGGAGCTGGATGTAATTTTCGAGGCCCATCCGTTCGATCATTTCGAACTGGGTTTCGAGGAAGTCGATATGGTCTTCCTCGGCGGCGAGGATGTCGCGGAAGAGATCGCGGCTGACGAAGTCGCGGACCTGCTCGCAATGGGCGACCGCGCCCCGCAACTGGCCGACCGCTTCATGCTCGAGCTCGAGGTCGGCGCGCAAGATCTCCTCGACGGTCTCGCCGATCCGGAGGCGGCCGAGCATCTGGAAATTGGGCAGGCCTTCGAGGAACAGGATGCGCTCGCTGCAGCGGTCGGCATGCTTCATCTCGTCGATCGATTCGTGCCGCTCATGCTCGGCGAGCCGCTTCACGCCCCAATTGTCGAGCATCCGGTAATGGAGCCAATATTGGTTGATCGCGGTCAGCTCGTTCTTCAGCGTCTCGTTGAGCAGCTGGAGGACCTGGTCGTCGCCCTTCATCATGGGTCTCCTCTTCGCGCCCGTCTATAACGCAGGACGGCGCGAAATGGCACCAAAAAATGGCGGAAAACTGCGAAAAATTGACTGAGAATGCCACGCGCTCGCAAGTGGCCAAGCGGGCCTTCCAGACGCGAATGAGACGCAATGCGGCGCGTCGGCGTGGAGACCCGGATCCTGAAACGAGTTCAGGAGAAGTCGGTGCCTCGCCCTTCAGGCGGTGGCGCGCTCGGCGGCGATGATCTCGCGGGCGAAGGAGAAGCATTGGCCGCAGCGCGGCTTGGCGCCGCGCGCGCGATAGGCGCTGGTCGGGCAGGCAGCGCCGGCGCGGGCCGCCGCCCGCACGTCGCTTTCCCGAATCGCGTTACAGACACAAACGATCATGGCGATCGGAATAAACGATAATGCGAGTTGTTCGCAATAGGCTTGTTTCCATGACGACGACGGATGGTTCGTTTTGACGAACCATTTTTCCGCCAGCCATGCTGGCGCTCGACGCCGACCCCAAAGACGCGCGGCGGCGGCTGGTGCGGCTGACGGCGGAAGGACGCGTGGCGCTGGCGGTCGGCTCGGTGCTCGATCCGGAACGGCTGGCGGCCGTCCTCCGCGGCATGGAGACGGAGGCGCGGCGGCGGGCGGTGGACGGGCTCGGCCTGCTCGCCGCCGCGGCGCGCGCGTGGCGGGAGGAGAAAGGCTGATGCCATGGCCGATCTGGATCGCGGCGGGGCTGCCGGGCATTGTCCTGCTGGTCTGCCTGATCGGCGCGCTGCTGCCGCGCGACCATGTCGCGGCGGCCGAAGCCGAGATGCCGGCGCCGCCCGCGCGGGTGGCGGCGATGATCCGCGCGGTCGAGGCCTATCCGGACTGGCGCGGCGGGCTGAAGCGGGTGGAAATGCTCGGCCGGGATGGCGACGCATTGCGTTTCGTCGAGCATGGCAAGGACGGCCGCCTCGCCTTCCGCCTGGAGGAGGAGGCGTCCGGCAGGCGGTTCAGAAGCACGATCGACGATCCCAGGCTGCCCTTCGGCGGCTATTGGATCATCGCTTTGGCGCCGGCCGGGGCGGGGACGAAGGTGCGGATCGAGGAGCACGGCTTCGTGCGCAACCTGCTGTTCCGCTTCGTTTCGGCCCTGATCCTGGGACACGACAGGACGATCAAGGCCTGGCTCGCCGACATGGCGCGGGCGCTGGGAGGGCAGCAAGGACCATGAACCCGCTGGTGAATCAATCAGGCCTTCAACCTAACCGCGCAGCTCCTTCCTGATCACCAGCTTGAGCCCGGACCAGATGGCGTCGACGGCGCAGACCTTGACGTCGACCAGGCCGGTGGGGAGGGCGATTTCGCGGATCGCGTCCTCGGTGATGTCGGTCGCGACCTTCGACGCCTTTTTCGGCCAGGACACCCAAAGCTGGCCGGCCGGGGCGAGCAAAGGCAGCAGGCGGCGGATCGCGTCGGCGAGCGCGGCGCGCTCGGTGACGAAGACATGGGCGGCCTCGATCGGACCGACGGGCGCGGTGAGGACGTTGAGCGCGAGGCCGCCCGCGTCGATCTCGGCGCGGATGCTCGCCGGCATGTCCTCGAACCAGGCGCGCTGGCCGTCCTTGAGGCTGAGCTTGCGCGCCAGCGGCGTGCCCGAATAGCCTGCGCTTGCCATCCTCTTCCTCCTTCTCAGAATCCTTCGGGCAAAGTGACCGGCCCGATCAGCGCCTGGTAGCGGCGCACCGCATAGCGGTCGGTCATCCCCGCCATGAAATCGCAGATCGTCCGCGCCACGGCCACCGGATCGTCCGAAAGCGGCCGCCATTCGGCGGGCAGCAAGCGGGGATCGTCGCGATAGGCGGCGAACAGAGCGGCCAGGATCGCCTGCGCCTGCGCGCGCACCGCCTGGACCTCGGGGGCGTCGTACATGCGGGCGTGGAGGAAAGCCTTGAGCGCCTTCTCCTCCGCCGCCAGCCCCGCCGAGAAGCCGGCGAGCGGGCGGCCGGCGGCGCGCACCGCCTCGATATCGGCCAAGGCCTCGGCCCGGCGCATGGTCTCCGCGAGGACGTCATTGACCATCAGCCCGATCAGGTCGCGGACCAGCTCGGGGAGGAGCCGCGCTTCGGCGACATCGGGATAGCGGGCCCTGACCGCCGTCCAGACCCGCGCCGCCAGCGGCACATCGAGCAGCTCGCCGAGCCTGAACAGCCCCGCGCGAAGGCCGTCGTCAATGTCGTGATTGTCATAGGCGACGTCGTCGGCGATCGCCGCGACCTGCGCTTCGAGGCTCGGCCAGCTCGCCAGATCGAGCGGCCAGGCGGCATCGGCTTCGGCGAGCGCCCAGGGCGGGGCCGTGACCGGGCCGTTATGTTTGGCCAGCCCCTCCAGCGTCTCCCAGCTCAGGTTCAATCCGGCGAAGAGCGGATAGGGGCTCTCCAGCCGGGTCAGCAGCCGAATCGTATGGGCGTTGTGATCGAAGCCGCCGGCCTCCCGCATCGCCGCCTGCAGCGCGTCCTCGCCGGCATGGCCGAAGGGCGGATGGCCGATATCGTGGGCGAGGCAGAGCGCCTCGGTCAGATCCTCGTTGAGGCCGAGCGCGCGGGCCATGGTCCGGCCGATCTGGGCGACTTCGAGGCTGTGGGTGAGGCGGACTCGGAAATGGTCGCCGTCGGGCGCGACGAAGACCTGGGTCTTGTGGCGGAGGCGCCGGAACGGGATCGAATGGATGATTCGGTCGCGGTCGCGCTGGAAGGCGTCGCGGGGCCCGCGCTCAGTTCGATCGCCTTCGCCGTGACGCCGTCCCCTGCTGCGCCTGGGATCGGCCGCGAGATGCGCGAGCGGCGGCGGGCGGGTCCTTCTTGGCGACGACGGCGGCCTGGGTGCGGGCGGCGCGGCTGGCGCGGGAGCCGGCGGCAGGCTGCTGGCGCTGGGCGGAGCGGCTGGAGCGCGAGGCGGCGGGCTGCTGGCGCTGGGCGGAGCGGCCGGCGCGGGAGGCGGCGGCAACGGCCTGCTCCCGGCCGGCGCGGTTGCGCGCGGAGCGGGAGCCGGCGGGCTGGCGCGGTTCCTCGGCGGTGCGGATGGGGGTGCGGGAGTCATTGGCGCCTTGCAGGGCGTCTATCTCCTGGCCCGCCTCGCTTGTCCAGGTGTGGGCCTGGACGCCGCGCGCCGCCAATTGGCCGACGAAGGCGCGCCCGGCGCTTTCGCTGGCGAACGGGCCGACCAGGAGCCGGTTGGTCGCATTCCACTGCGCTGTATAGGCGCCGCGGCCGCCGAGCAGCGCCGGCGCCTGCCGGCGGAAGGCGCCATATTGATAGACCAGGCCCGCCTTGCTGTTGCCGATCGCCATCTGCACCCAGACCCGGCTCGGACTGGCCGGCGGCCGCGCGCGGCCGGTGCGCCCGGCCGCCTGGGCCGCGCGCGCGGCGGCGGTGCGGGTTCGCGAATTGGCCGCCGGCGGCTGGCCGCGCGTCCGCGCCGGGGCGGTGCCGACCGCCGGCGCGACCTCCTCCTCGGCGGGCAGCGAATTCACGAACGCCGTGACGCTGCTGAAATCGGCGCCGGTTTCGGCCGGTGCCACGGGCTCCGGCTGGGTGCGGACGGGATTGGGCGTGCCGAGCGGCCGGCCCTGCGGCACCAGGGTGAAGCCCGGGCTCCGCTCGCGCTCGTCGAGCACCGGTTCGGCCCAGGCGGGAGCGGAATCGCGCGGCTGGCGGCGCTGGGTCTGGCTCGGCGGTTGGCCGTCGTCGAGCACCGGCTCGGCCCAGGGCGGCGCCTGGCCTTGCGCCGGGCGTTGCTGGGCGCGCCGGGTCTGCAGCTCGGCGATCTGCACCGTCCGGCGCGACTGGGCCTGGACGGGCGTGGCCGGGCGGCGGATCTGGCTGGCGAGGGGCGGCCCGCTGTCGCCGGGGCGGCGGCGGCCGGGATTGGTGTCGAACGCCGGCGGCTGGCGGGGCCCGCCCATCGGCGCCGTCCCCTGGGCAAGCGCGATCGCGCCGGCATCGGGGCTGGTGTCGGCCTGGGCATAAGCGGCGGCTCGGCCGTCGCTCGGGAAGTGGCCGAAATGGACGGCGAGCGCCTTTTGCGACGGGCTCAGGCTCGCCAGCCGGCCGAGATAGGGAGCAAGCGCGTCGGCGCCCGCCGGCATCGAATCCCGCGCCGTCTGGCCGGCGCCGGCGGCGTCGCCGGTCAGCGCCAGGATGAACGCCCGGGTGCGCAGGGCCGCGCGGTCGCGATTGCGCAGCTGGCCGTCGATGATGCTCAGCGCCTCGTCGCGGCGGCCGCTGATCGCCAGCGACAGCGCCAGCCGGCGGCGGACCTCGGGATCGTCCTCGCGGCGCAGCGAGAGCGCATAATCGGCCTGGGCGCGCGCCGGCTGGCCGAGCGAATCCCACGCCAGGCCGCGGTCGGCGGCGATCTCGGTCTCGGGCGCGCCAAGCGCGATCGCCTCGGCGAAGAGGGGCATGGCATCGCCGGCGCGCTCGAGGTGGACGAGAGCCTGGGCCATGCCGGCGCGGGCGCGCGGATTGCGCGGCTCGGCATCGCTGGCGCGGGCGAAGAAGCTCAGGGCCGCGTCGGCGTCGCCCATTTCGAGCGCGGCGCGGCCGGCGCCGTTCAACGCGGTGACGCTGCGCGGATTGAGGGCGAGCGCGGTGAGGTTGCGCCGCAATTCGGCGCCGGCGCCGGCGCCCTGGTCCAGCGGCTGCACGACCGTGCCCGGCGGCAGACCCGTCCGGTCCTGCGCCCACGCGCCCGTCGTCAAGGCACTGCCCATCGCCAGCAGCAGCAAGCCGCGGCTCATTCCCCGCATCGTCTGTGAAAACATGGGGTTGAGGATAGACAGGGCCGCGCCTGTACCCGCAATGAGCAGAAGTACGATCCTGCGGTCAGGCGGTGTTGGGGGGCGATGAATGGCGGTAACGAACCGCCACCCCGGCGCAGGCCGGGGTCTTGGGCCGGAAAGGCTCGGCGGGTCTCCCTGGGATCCCGGCCCGCGCCGGGATGACGCGGCGCAAGGGTCACGAATGTCCGGCGACCGATCAACGGCGTCGCGGACCGGCGACGCATCCCTGAGCTGCCTGCGGCCTACTGATTGTTCTGCCGGTTGAGGAAGCGGGGAATGTCGAGCGGGTCGCGGGTGCCGGTGCGCAGCCGCTGGGTTTCCTCGGCTTCCTCTTCCGGAACCTGCGCCTTCTGGGCGCCGCGGGCGATGCTCGACATGCGCTCGAACAATGTGCCGGCCTGGCGCGGCTCGGGCGTGTCTTCCGCAATCGTCTCCTCGCGGGTCAGCCAGGACCTTGTGCCCGTCGGCGGCAGCTCGGCGGTCTCGCCGGTCGGCGTCTCCTCGGTCATCTCGGCGGTGTCGAGCAGCAATTCCTCGCCGTCCTCGCCGTCGGTGGCGGCCATGGTCTCGTCGTGGGCGATCTCGGTCTCGTCCGTCGCCGTGGTTTCCGTGCCGGTGGTCTCGGCTATGGTCTCCATCTCCTCGGGCGGCGTCAGGGTGATCGGCCCCGGCGCCGCGGCCGCGGGCTCGGCGCGGTAGGTCTCGGTGGTGCGCGCGGCCGGGAAGGCGAAGACCTTGGCGGGCTGCGGCATGGGCACGATCTCCTCGGCGCCGATGCCGGTGGCGACCACCGACACGCGGATCTTGCCGTCGAGATCGTTGTTGAAGGCCGAGCCCCAGATGATGTTGGCGTCGGGATCGACGAGCTCGCGGATATGGTTGGCGGCCTCGTCGACCTCCATCAGCCGCATGTCCTCGCCGCCGGTGATCGAGATGATCACGCCCTTGGCGCCCTTCATGCTGACGCCGTCGAGAAGCGGGTTGGCGATCGCCTGCTCCGCCGCCTCGATCGCCCGATTGTCGCCGCCGGCCTCGCCCGTGCCCATCATCGCCTTGCCCATTTCGGACATGACCGAGCGGACGTCGGCGAAATCGAGGTTGATCAGGCCGGGCATGACCATCAGGTCGGTGATCCCGCGCACGCCCTGCTGCAGCACTTCGTCGGCCATCTGGAACGCTTCCTTGAAGGTCGTGTTCGGATTGGCGATCCGGAAGAGGTTCTGGTTGGGGATGACGATCAGCGTGTCGACATGCTGCTGCAGCTCCTCGATGCCGGCATCGGCGGAGCGGCCGCGGCGCAGCCCTTCGAAGCTGAACGGCTTGGTGACGACGCCGACGGTGAGGATGCCGCGGTCGCGCGCCGCCTTGGCGATGACCGGCGCCGCGCCGGTGCCGGTGCCGCCGCCCATGCCGGCGGCGATGAAGCACATGTGTGCGCCCTCGAGCGCGGCGATGATCTCATCGAGCGACTCTTCAGCCGCCGCGCGGCCGATCTCGGGCCGCGAGCCCGCGCCGAGGCCCTGGGTGATCTTGAGGCCGAGCTGGATCCGGCGATCAGCGAGCGAGGCGTTGAGCGACTGGGCATCGGTATTGGCGACGACGAAGTCGACGCCCTGGACATCGGCCCGCATCATGTTGGCGATGGCGTTGCCGCCCGCTCCGCCGACGCCGATCACGCTAATCCGCGGCCGAAGCTCGTCGACCTCTGGACGAATGAAATCGATGCTCATCCCTAATTCCCTCCCAAAGCGCAACGCGTTGAGCCTTCAGGATGAATCTTTGAATCATTGCGAGTTGCAAGCCAAGCAGAAAAGTTAACGCGGG
>JAXDPD010000052.1:0-32335 GCA_034668505.1 Sphingomonadales bacterium | reverse complement strand
TTCTGACGACCCATTATCTCGAGGAGGCTGAGGAGCTTTGCGATCGGATCGCGATCATCCACCATGGACGGGTGATCGCCAATGAGCCGACGCGCGAGCTAGTGTCGAAAGCTCAGGAGAAAGCGGTCGTCGTCACCTTCGACAAGGACATCGCGCAGGTCCCGACCAACAATTGCTTTGAAGACATCTCGCTGATCGATGAGCGAACCCTCGAGATCATTTTCCGCAAGGACAAGGTGAACGCCGGGCAAGTGCTCGCGTCGCTGACCGCCGAAGGCCTCGGAATCGTCGACGTCTCGACCCGCGACCCGGACCTCGAGGATGTGTTCCTGAGTCTCGTCTCCGCCGACCAAGAGGCTGCATGAAGGTCACTGCCGACGTCCTCATCGTCGGCTCGGGCGCGGCCGGCCTTACCGCGGCGCTCAACCTCGCCGAAACGCACACGGTCGCGGTCATCGCCAAGGGCGCGCTCGGTGATAGTGCCAGCGCTCGGGCGCAGGGCGGCATCGCCGCCGTGCTCGAAGAAGGGGACAGCTTCGACGCGCACGTCGAGGACACGATGATCGCGGGCGCTGGTCTCAACGACCGCAAGGTGGTCGAGCATGTCGTCGAAGCGGCGCCGCGCGCGATCCAGCATCTGATCGAGCTTGGCGTGCCCTTCGCGTCGGAGAATGGCGCGCTTCACCTGACGCGCGAGGGCGGGCACAGCCACCGCCGGATCGTGCACGTCGCCGACGCGACCGGGTGGGCGATCAGCCAGGCGCTCGAATCGGCCGCGGCCAAGCACCCCAACATCACTCTGGTGCCCGACATGGTTGCGGTCGACCTCGTCACCGGCCGCAATTCCTCGCATTTCTCGACCAGCGGCGCGGTGCACGGCCTCTACGCCTACAACCGCAAGAAGAAGCGGGTCGAGACGCTCACCGGCCGGGCGACCATCCTCGCCACCGGCGGAGCGGGCCGCGCCTATCTCTATTCGACCGCGCCGCGCGGCGCGACCGGCGACGGGATCGCGATGGCGTGGCGCGCGGGCTGCCGGATCTCCAACATGGAGTTCATGCAGTTCCACCCGACCTGCCTCTACAATCTGGAGGTCAAGAACTTCCTGATCACCGAGGCGGTCAGGGGCGAGGGCGGGCGCCTGCTCATCCCCGAAACCGGCCACCGCTTCATGCCCGATTTCGACGAACGCGCCGAGCTCGCGCCGCGCGACGTCGTCGCCCGCGCCATCGACCACGAGATCAAGCGGCTCGGCCTCGATTACGTCCATCTCGACATCAGCCACCGCGAGCCCGACTTCGTGAAGGGGCATTTCCCGAACATCCACGCGCGGCTCATCGAACTCGGCATCGACATCACCAGGGAGCCGATCCCGGTCGTCCCGGCCCAGCATTATACCTGCGGCGGCGTGGTGATCGACATGGACGGGCGGACCGATCTGCCCGGCCTCTACGCGGTCGGCGAGGTCAGCCAGTCGGGCCTGCACGGCGCCAACAGGCTCGCCTCCAACTCCCTGCTCGAATGCTTCGTCTTCGGCGACGCGGCGGCGACCCATATCGCCGCGCAGTGGGACGATCTGCCGCCGCCGCCGCCGATCCGCGCCTGGGACGAAAGCCGGGTCACCGATTCGGACGAGGAGGTGGTGATCAAGCAGAACTGGACCGAGATCCGCCGCTTCATGTGGAATTACGTCGGCATCGTCCGCACCACCAAGCGGCTCCAGCGCGCCCAGCATCGGATCAAGCTGCTCACCGAGGAGGTCGGGGATTATTACGGCCATTTCCGGGTGACGCCGGACCTGGTCGAGCTCCGCAACCTGCTCCAGACCGCCGAACTGATCGTCCGCTCCGCCCTCCACCGCAAGGAGAGCCGCGGGCTCCATTACACGCTCGATTATCCCAAGACGCTGGCCAAGGCGGTGGACACGGTGCTAGCGCCCTGAAGACGGGAGGACTCTGATGCGCGCGTTTCTTATTGCCGCTCCTTTCGCGCTCGCCGCCGCGATGCCAGCGACGGCGCAGCCCGCCCCGCCGATCAACCGGCAACAGGCCCTCGACCTGTCGCCCGCTGAAATCGCCGACATAGTTTTCCGCCAGCTCGGCGCGCGAATGACCGAGATGGAACGCCCGACCTTTTCGGGGTTGGTCGGTCCGGGACCGCTCGGATCGCTGCGCTTCGCCACGGCGCCGCGTTTGGCGAGCAACTTCGGTCTTTGCGTAGCCACGATCGTCGCGATCGGCTTCGAGCCCCTAGGTGGCGCGGCAGGCGGCCAGCAATCGCGCCCCGTTCGCGCCAGCAGCATCGACGTGGCCACCGTCTATAAGGTCGTCGACGAGGTCGATCCGGGCGTCGAGCGGGCCGAAGCCGACAATGCGCGGCTCGAGCAGAGTTGCGGGCGGGCAGGGCGGGTCCTGCCGACCGAAAGCGGCGATCTCGGCCAGCATCGCTTTTTTCACTTCAGCGGCGCCAGCCATCCTTGGATGGCGCTGCGGGCCTTGCGGCGAGCGATTCGCGGTGCGAGCGGCGGCACCTATAGGAATATCGCCTGCGATCCGGAGGAACTGGTCCAGCCCCTGCGCGAATGCCGCGATCCGGCAGGGGCGCTCTCCCGTCTCGACCTCGCCGATCTGCTCGAACTCGAAATTTCTCCCACCGGGGCCGGCCAGGATCGCTACCGGATCGAGGCCACATTCCTGATTTCGGCCGAGGGCAACTCGCAATTCCAGTGGGTGGTTGTCCTGGACGCGGGCATCCGCGTCGCGAACGACGCCCGCACCATGGACATCGACCTCGGCCGCGCCTTGGTCAGCCGGGCAGAGATGGCTTTCGATTGAAGGGGCTCAGCGCCTCAGAAAGTCCCTGACCGCCGCCGCGAAGCGGGCCGGCTGGTCGAGCATCACCATGTGGCCGCTATTGTCGATGCGCACGAAGCGGGCGCCGGCATAAGCGCGGGCGAAATTGCGGTCGAGCGCGGCCGCGGCGCGGCGGTCCCACGAGGCGTAGACGATCGTCATCGGCGCGCGGATGTTGGGCAGCCATGCCGTCAGGTCGATCGCCGCAAGCTCGGTCATGGCGCGGGCGACGACGTCGGCATCGCTGGTGCGCAGGGTCGAATCGGGCGGGCTGAAATTCCTCATCAGCGACCCGAACAGGCGGCGGCCGCTATTGCTGGACAGCAGGCCGCTGGCGAGCGCGCCGGTGCCCGACGCGCTGCCGCCGACCATGGCGGCGGGCGCGGGCAGCATGTCGACGACCATGATCCGGCCGATGAGGCGCGGAAAGCGGGCGCCGATCATCATCGCCACCGTGCCGCCCATCGAATGGCCGATGACGAAGGGGCGGCGCAGATGCGCGCTTCGGATGTAGCGCGCGATCTCGTCGGCGAGCGGCGAGACGATCTCGCCCCGGCGATTGGCCCGCGCCGGCGCGCCGGCGAAGCCGTGGACATGGATGAGGTGGTAGCGATAGCCGGGCACGGCGCGCACCGTCTCCGCCCAGATGCCGCGGCCCGAGGCGAGGCCCGGGATCAGGATCACGTCCGGGCCGCTGCCGCGCACCTCGACCGAGAAGCGCGTCGGGGCGAAGCCCGGCGCGGCCGCCGCCGGCCGGGCGCCGACCAGCGCCAGCGCGGCGCCGCCAAGGATGAAATGCCTGCGCTTCATGGAGCCGATCCTAGCGCCTTTGTTTGAACGCAGCCTTAGCTTCGTCTAGACGGGGCCGATGCCCTCCCCGCATCTCTATCTCGTCGACGGCTCGAGCTACATCTTCCGCGCCTTTCATCGGCTGCCGCCGCTCACCAACAAGTTCGGCCTCAATGTCGGCGCCGTCTACGGCTATACCACGATGTTGTGGAAGCTTGCAGAGAGCCTCGGCAAGGAAGAAGGCCCGACTCACCTCGCCGTCATCCTCGACGCCTCGGAATCGACGTTCCGCAACCAGCTCTACGACCAGTATAAGGCGAACCGGCCGCCGCCGCCGCCCGAATTGGTCCCGCAATTCCCCTTGATCCGCGACGCCACCCGCGCCTTCTCGATTCCCTGCCTCGAGGAGATGGGCCTGGAGGCGGACGACATCATCGCCTGCTACGCCAAGGCGGCGCTGGCGGCGGGATGGCAGGTGACGATCGTCTCCTCCGACAAGGACCTGATGCAGCTGATCGAGCCCGGGCTCGACATGCTCGACACGATGAACGACCGGCGGATCGGGCGCGAGGAGGTGATCGAGAAATTCGGCGTCCCGCCCGAGCAGGTCGGCGAGGTACTCGCCTTGATGGGCGATAGCGTCGACAACATTCCGGGCGTCCCCGGCATCGGCCCCAAGACCGCGTCCAAGCTGATCCAGGAATTCGGCGACGTGGAGGCGGTGCTCGCCGCCGCGCCCGGGATGAAGCCCTCCAAGATGCGCGACAATCTGATCGAGCATGCCGACAAGGCGCGGCTGTCGCGCAAATTGGTCGAGCTGATTTGCGATTCGCCCTTGCCCGAGCCGCTCGAGGCGCTGGCGATGAAGGGGATACCGGAAGAGCCGCTGCGCGAATTCCTCGACCATCACGGCTTCCGCTCGCTGCTCGCGCGGCTCGGCGTCCAGGCGCAGGCGGCCGCGTCGCCGTCGCAGGCGCCGACCCAGGCCGAGGTCCGGCCCGAGCCGAAGATCGACCGCTCGCTCTACGAGACCGTGACCGAGGAGGACGCGCTCGCGCGCTGGATCGCCGACATCGAGCGGCTGGGGCGGGTCGCGATCGACACCGAGACCGACGGGCGCGACTGCGTCTCGGCCCGCCTGGTCGGAATCAGCCTCGCCACCGAGTGCGGCAAGGCCTGCTACATCCCCCTGGAGCATGGCGGCGGCGACATGTTCGCCGAGCGGCCCGAGCAGCTCCCCGCGGCGCTCGTGCTGGAGCGGCTGAAGCCGCTGCTCGAAGATCGCTCGATCCTCAAGATCGGCCACAACCTCAAGTTCGACTGGGTGATCTTCAACCGCCGCGGCATCTGCGTCGGGCCCTATGACGATACGCTGGTAATGAGCTTCAACCTCGACGCCGGCGGGCTCAATTCCCATTCGTTGGACGATCTGGCGAAGAAGCATCTCGACCATGAATGCATCGCCTTCAAGGACCTGTGCGGGACCGGGCAGAAGCAGATCACGTTCGACAAGGTCCAGGTCGACAAGGCCACCGAATATGCCGCCGAGGATGCCGATGTGGCGCTGCGCCTGTGGACGCGCTTCCGCGCGCGGATGCCGTTCGAGAAGGCGACGCGGGTCTACGAGATGGTCGACCGGCCGATGGTCGCGGTGGTCGGCGCGATGGAGCAGGGCGGGGTCAAGGTCGACCGCGCGGTGCTGAAGAGCCTGTCGGCCGAGTTCAACATCCAGATCGCCGCGCTCGAGGAGCAGGTCTGCGGCGAGGCGGGCTGCAAGTTCACCATCGGCTCGCCCCAGCAATTGGGCGACATCCTCTTCAACAAAATGGGCCTCTCCGGCGGGCGCAAGGGCAAGTCCGGCACCTGGTCGACCGACGTCACCGAATTGGAGCGGCTGTCGCGCGAAGGCGTGCCGATCGCCCGTTTGGTGCTCGACTGGCGCCAGCTGACCAAGCTCAAATCCACCTATACCGACGCGCTGCAGGAGCAGATCAACAAGGAGACGGGGCGCGTCCACACCTCTTATTCGCTGTCCGGCGCGCAGACCGGCCGGCTCGCCTCGACCGACCCCAACCTCATGAACATCCCGATACGCACCGAGATCGGCCGGCGCATCCGCGACGCCTTCATCGCCGAGCCGGGCCATGTCATGCTCGCGGCCGATTACAGCCAGATCGAATTGCGGCTGGCCGCCCACATCTGCGACGTACCGCAGCTCAAGGAAGCCTTCGCGCGCGGCGAGGACATCCACAACATGACCGCCCAGGAGCTGTTCGGCGCGGTCAACCGCGACACCCGCGCCTCGGCCAAGACGATCAACTTCGCCATCCTCTACGGCATTTCGCGCTGGGGCCTGGCGGGGCGTCTTGGCGTCACCGCCGACGAGGCGCAGGCGATCATCGACCGCTATTTCGAGCGCTTCCCCGGCATCCGCGCCTATATCGGCGACACGCTGACCCGGGCGCGGGAGACCGGCTTCACCACCACGCTCTTCGGCCGCAAGACGCATTTTCCGCGGCTGCATTCCAAGATCCAGCACGAGCGCCAGGGCGCCGAGCGCGCCGCGATCAACGCGCCGATCCAGGGGACGGCGGCCGACATCATCAAGCGGGCGATGGCGCGGATGGGCCCGGCGCTCGCGGCGGAGGGGCTGGGGCAGACGCGGATGCTGATGCAGGTCCATGACGAGCTGGTGTTCGAGGTGCCCGAAGGCGAGGTGGAGCCGGCCATAAGGATCGTCCGCGCCGTCATGGAGCGCGCCGCCGAGCCGGCGGTGGCGCTCAGCGTGCCGCTGGGCGTCGAGATCGGCACCGGCGCCAATTGGGGGGCGGCGCATTGAGGAAAGGGACGATGCGGAACGGGATCCTGCTTGGGCTCATCGCGCTGCTGGCCGCGGCACCCGCGTCCGCGCAGAGCGTTGACGATCCGGTTTTCCTGCGATCGATCCGCAGCATCGGCGACAACACCAGCGGCCGGCGCGTCGCCAACAATGCGGTGGTCGACAAGGTCGTCTGCATCACCCGCGAGAACGGCCGGCTGATCGTCATCCAGATCCGGGCGCTCGCCCCCGGCGCCCCGAGCGCCCAGATCGAGGTGCCCGCGCGCGCGGTCGCGATCCTGCGGACCCGCGCCGCGACGCCGGGCGGCAATGCAGCGCCCGACCCCGACGACATCGCCTTTGCCGCGCGCACCGGGCTTTCGCTGTTCATCGTCGGCGAATGGGCGACGCCGCCGGTGATCTGGGAGGTCGCCCGCCTGGAGGGGCGGGTGCGCGTGCGCGCCATCGACAGCGACGGCCGTCCGGGCCCGTGGCGAGCGCTCGCTTCATGACCGCCGCGGCCGCGCCCGACGACGATATCGCCGCCCTCGCCAAGGGCGGGCGGACCAACTTCTTCGGCTTCGTCATCCGGCTGGTCGCGCGCATCCCCTTCCTGTTCATCGCCGGCCATTTTTACGGGCCGGAGCTGCTCGGCCGCTTCGCTTATGCGGTGATCGTGGTCGAGCTCGCCGCCCAGCTCTCGACCATGGGCCTCAAGCGCGGCCTTGCCCAGCAGCTCTCGACCACCGGCCAGCCCCACGCCCATGTCGTCGCCGACGGCATGCTCGCCGCCTTCATCGCCTCGGCGGTGGCGAGCGCGATCCTGATGACCTTCCCCCAGGCGATGTTCCCTCACAACGACATCAAGGGCGCGGAATGGCTGCTGCCGCTCGTCATCTTCGGCATTTCCGGCGCCGACGTCGCGCTCGCCGCTCTGGCCTACAAGCTCGACGTGCGCTCGACCGTCCATGTCCGCGCGATCGTCGAGCCCTGGGTGATCAGCATCGCCGCCGGCGCGCTCTATCTCACCCATTACAAGCGCGACGGGCTGATCATCGCTTATGTCGCCTCGGTGGTGGCGGGGCTGCTGGCGGCCCTGTGGCGGCTGTTCAGGAGCTACGGCGTCGCGCGCGGCTGGCGGCCGCATCCCGGGACGCTGATGGCGGTGGCGCGGCGCAACATCCCGCTCGCCGCGGCCGATGCGATCGAATGGTTCTCGCGCCGGCTCGACATCGCCATATTGGGGCTGTTCGTGGCGCCGCAATTCGTCGGCATCTATTATGTCGCCCAGCAGGTCGCCTCGATGCCGCAGAAACTGAAGACCAGCTTCGACCCGATCCTGGCGCCGGTCATCACTCAGAAGCTGGCCGACGGGGACAAGGCGGCGGTCGCCCGGCAGGTGCGGCAGGTGGGCTTCTGGATCATCGCCGCCCAGGCCGGGATCGCGCTCGCGCTCGGCATCCCGGCCGAGGCCCTGATGGGCCTGTTCGGCGACAATAGCGCGTTCGTCGGCGGCACCGCCGCTCTGGCCTTCCTGCTCGCCGCCGAAGTGGTCGCGGCGACCGCGGCGGTGTCGGAGGCGGCCCTGGTCTACGTCGCCCGGCACCGGAACCTGCTGATCTCGGCGCTGATGATCGCGACCCAGGCGGCGCTCACCGTCGGCATCATCCTGGCGATGCGCTCGCTGCCGCTCGGGCCGGCCGAGCTCCAGGCCTATCAGGCGGCGGGCGCGGCGCTGGCGCTCGCGCTGGCGCTCGGCATGGCCTCGGTGCTGAAATCGCGGCTGCTGAGCCGGCTCCTGGCCGCCCCGGTCCAGGGCTGGCGCTGGTCCCTGATCTGGGCGGCGGCGGCGGCCTCGGTGGTCGGCTTCATCGCCACCTTGCTGCCCGAATGGCTCGAGCTCAGCCTCGGCGTGCCGCTCATCCTCGTCACCTTCGGGATGATGGTCTGGTATCGCGGCTTCACCGCCGAGGACCGGACCCTGTTCCGCATGCAGGGGCCGGAAGAGCCGACGCTGCCCGTCACGGAGCCTTCCACGCCTTAGTGGCGGAAGTGCCGCATGCCGGTGAAGACCATCGCCAGGCCGGCCGCGTCGGCGGCGGCGATCACCTCGGCGTCGCGGATCGAGCCGCCCGGCTGGATCACCGCCGTCGCGCCCGCTTCGGCGGCGGCGAGCAGCCCGTCGGCGAAGGGGAAAAAGGCGTCCGAGGCCACCGCCGCGCCGATCGTGCGCGGCTCGGCCCAGCCTGCTTTGCCGGCCGCGTCCTTTGCCTTCCAGGCGGCGATTCGCGCCGATTCGAGCCGGTTCATCTGGCCGGCGCCGATGCCCGCGGTGGCGCCGTCCTTGGCATAGACGATGGCGTTCGACTTGACGTGCTTGGCGACCGTCCAGGCGAACAGGCAATCGGCGAGCTCCGCTTTCGTCGGCGCGCGTTTGGTCACCACCTTGAAATCGTCCGCGCCGAGCCGGCCATTGTCGCGCGACTGGACCAGCCAGCCGCCGGCGATCGACTTCGCCATTAGCCCGCCTCGCGCCGAATCCGGCAAGGCGCCGGTAAGAAGGAGGCGCAGGTTCTTCTTCGCGGCGAATACCGCCTTCGCGGCCTCATCGGCGTCGGGCGCGACCACGACTTCGGTGAAGATCGCGGCGATCGCTTCGGCGGTCGGCCCGTCGAGCGGCCGGTTCAGCGCGACGATGCCGCCGAAGGCCGAAACGCTGTCGCACGCAAATGCGGCTTCATAGGCGGATTTGAGGTCGGGCGCGGTGGCGACGCCGCAGGGATTGGCGTGCTTGACGATCACGCAGGCCGGGCCGGCGTCGCGAAACTCCGAGACCAGATCGAGCGCGGCATCGGCATCGTTGTAATTGTTGTAGCTGAGCGCCTTGCCCTGGACCTGCTCGGCCTGGCCGATGCCCCGGACGGCGGGCCCCGTATGCGCATAGAAGGCCGCCTGCTGGTGCGGATTCTCGCCATAGCGCAATTCGGCGCCGCGCTTCAGCACGAAGGGCAGCGTCTCGGGGAAGAGCTGGCCCTGGTCGGCGAAACCGAACCAGCTGGCGATCATCGCATCATAAGTGGCGGTGGCGGCGAAGGCCTTGGCGGCGAGGCGCTTCCTGAGATCGAGCGACGTCATGCCGCCGCTTTCGTCGAGCGCCGCGATCAGGCCGCCATAATCGGCGGGGTCGGTGACGATCGCGACGAAAGCGTGGTTCTTGGCGGCCGAGCGCACCATCGAGGGACCGCCAATGTCGATATTCTCGATGATCTCGGGCCGCGCGGCGCCTTTCATCACGGTTTCGAGGAAGGGATAGAGATTGACCACGACCAGATCGATCGCGCCGATATTGTGCTCGGCCATGGCGGCGGCGTGGGCGGGATCGTCGCGGACGGCGAGCAGGCCGCCATGGACCTTGGGGTGGAGCGTCTTGACCCGCCCGTCCATCATCTCGGGAAAGCCGGTGAGCTCGGCAATTTCGCGCACCGCGAGGCCGGCCTCGCGCAGCGCCTTTGCCGTGCCGCCGGTCGAAACCAGCTCGACGCCGTGCCGCGCCAGCGCCCGGCCCAATTCCGCGAGGCCCGTCTTGTCCGAAACGGACAGCAGGGCCCGGGCGATCTTCACGTCCGTCATGCCATTCCTTCGAGCCAGTTGGTCAGGAGGCCCGTTTGAGCTCCCAGCTGATCGTCATGCCCTCGGCGGGGGTTTCGCCGGCGACGACGAGCTGGAGCGTCGGATGGGGCCGCGCCTCGCCGTCGATCCAGAGGCTGTCCTCGACCGAAAGCTGCCCGCCCCGGCAGCGGAATTGCCAGACCGCGCCGCCCTTGAGGCGCAGCAAGGCGCCCTGGCCGTCGGCGGTGCTGGTGACCTCGACCGCGGGGGCGAGATGGAAGCGCGCGGCGAAGGGGACGGGCTCGTGCCTCTTCCTGCGGCCGGCCGGGATCAGCCGGTCCTCGCCGCCCAGCATGCGGCCGTCGCCGGAGAGGTTGAGCCGGCGCTCATGGATCAGGCCGTAGCGGCGGACGTAGCCGTCATGGCTCGCCTCGAGCCGACCGATGCCGGCGGTCTCGTCGCGGACCATCTCGACCTCGCCGACGCCCTTGCCCAGCGAGCCGTCCTCGTGGATTGCGGTCGAGTTGCGGTCGCCGAGCGTCAGCGTCGAATGGGCGGCGGTGGTGCGCAGCGCGTAGCAGAGGTCCGCCGGCAGCGCGCCCCTGGCCTGGCCGGCGCCGCCGCAATTGACGATCAGCCGCGCAGCGCCGTCGCTATATTCGAAAGCGAGCGTCGAGGCGCAGGCGCCATTGAGCGAGCGCGGCGGCGGCGGCGGCGCGGCGTCGAAGACGAGCACGCTCGCCTTGCACTGCAGCCTTTGATAGCCCCAGCCGCGCGCCTGCCGCAGCGGGCGGACGGCAAGGCCGGCGCCGTCGATCGCTGCGGCGACCCGGCGGCGGCTCGCCATGTTGCCGCCCTGCCAGCTCGACAGCGCCTCGTCTCCCAGAGTGACCGAGAGCAAGGCGGCGACCGAGGCGGCGAGCGCGTCGGTCAGCCATTCGGGCACGTCGCGCCGCGCCGCGATGAAGACGGCGCGCAGCTGCCCCAATATCTCGACCGCGGCGACCTGCTCGGCGGGCGAGCGGCTGATCAGCCCGCCTTCGTCGTGCAGCGAAGCGGCGAGCGCGCGCGCCAAGCCGGTCTCGCCCGATTTCAGCCGCGCCGGCCCGCCCTGGACGACCAGCGCGGCGGCGATCACGCCGCTCCAGGCGATGATCCGGGCGAGGCCCAAAGGCGCCTTGTCGGCCGCGCGCTCGAGATGGCGGGCGCCCCGAGCCAGGGTGTAGAGGACCGAGGAGCGGTAGACCGGATCGGCGCTGGAGAGGATGTAGGGCGCATAAGCGGTCCAGAACAGGATGCGCCGCCCCCACAAATCGGCGCGCCAGGCCGGCTCGGAGACCTGCTCGGCATGGACGGCGAGCCATTTGCGGGTCACGGCTTCGGCGCGCTTGGCGCCGCGCTCGCGGGTGGCGGCGGCGGACAGGTCCCTGAGCCAGGCGAAGCTCTGCAGATAGTCGCTGATGTCCGCCGGCAGCCCGATCGTGCCGAAATCGAAAGTATCGAGCGCGATCTCGGTGCCGCCGTGCCGGACGAGGCCGGCGAGCAGAGCCTCGCCCGCGGCCTTGTCGCCGATGATCGGGTCCTTGGGCACCGCGACCAGCTTCAGCGGCACCCGGCCCCTCAGGCGCAAGGCATGCAGCGGCGTCCGCCAGGCGAAACGGTGGAGCCGGTAGCCGAGCCGCTCGAACAAGGAGAGGCCGCGGTCGTCGCCGACCCGGATCAGCCTCTTGCCCGGCTCGATCTCGCTCTCGCCCGTCTCGCTCTCCACCCGCCCCAGGAGGCTCATCCGCGCAGCCCCCTGATATTGTCCGCATAAGCGCCCGGCCCGCCGCTGAAGGTCGCCGTGCCCGCGACCAGCACGTCGGCGCCGGCTTCGATCGCCCGTCTTGCGCTTTCCCGGTCGATGCCGCCATCGACTTCGAGGTCGATGTCGAGGCCGGCCGCGTCGATGCGCTTCCTGATCGCCGCGATCTTCCTGAGCTGGCCGGCGATGAAGCTCTGGCCGCCGAAGCCCGGATTGACGCTCATCACCAGGACGAGGTCCACCTCTTCGAGCACATAATCGAGCGCCTTGGCCGGCGTCGCCGGATTGAGCGACACGCCGGCGCGCTTGCCGAGCGATTTGATCCGCTGGATCGTGCGGTGGAGGTGTGGGCCCGCTTCGGGATGGACGGTAAGGATGTCGGCGCCCGCCTCGGCGAAGGCGTCGAGATAGGGATCGGCCGGCGAAATCATCAGATGGACGTCGAGCGGCCTGGTCGTATGCGGCCTCAACGCCTTCACCACCATCGGGCCGATGGTGAGATTGGGCACGAAATGGCCGTCCATCACGTCGACATGGATCCAGTCGGCGCCGGCCGCGTCGAGCGCGCGGACCTCCTCGCCCAGCCGCGCGAAATCGGCGGAGAGGATCGAGGGCGCGATGCGGACCGGCTGCTGCACGGGAAAAACCTTAGATTGCCGCGAGTCGCGGGGCAAGGAAGCGGCCCGACTTATCCCCCGTTTATCGGCGCGCCCGGTGGAAATCAGCGCCGGACGAAGCGGGCGATGAAGAAGCTGTCGGCGCCGCCGGCCTCGGCATGAGCGCCTGGCAGGATGCGATGCTCCTCCTCCAGCGCATAATCGCCATGCCCGGCGAGGAAATCGGCGGCGACCTGCTCGCCTTCCTGCCGCTCCAGCGAGCAGACCGAATAAACGAGGATGCCGCCGGGCTTCAGCCAGCCCGCCGCGCGGGCCAGCATTGCCCTTTGTATCTGGGCCAACTCGGCGATCGCTTTGGCGCGGACGCGGTGGAGCACGTCGGGATGGCGGCGGAAGATGCCGGTCGCCGTGCAGGGCGCGTCGAGCAGGATCGCGTCGACCTTGGCGGGCGGCGACCATTTCATGACGTCGGCGGCGACGATTTTCGCCTTCAGGCCGGTGCGCTCCAGATTCTCCGAAAGTCGCGCCAGACGACTTTGCGACACGTCCACCGCGGTCACCTCCCAGCCGGCGCTGGCGAGCTGCATGGTCTTGCCGCCCGGCGCCGCGCACAGATCGAGCACCGCCCGCCCGTCGCCCGCCCCCAGCAGCGAAGCGGGCAGAGCCGCCGAAATGTCCTGCACCCACCATCTGCCCTCGCCATAGCCGGCGAGGCCCGCCACGGCGGTGCCGCGCGCCAGGCGGAGATGCCCGGGCATGAAGCTCACGCCTTCGAGCGCGGCCGGCGGATCGCCGATCAGGTCGATCGGCGGCGGCGTCGCGATCGAGCGGGCGGCCGCGGCGACCATCTCCGCGCCCCATTGCTCGCGCCAGCGCTCCGCCACGGCTTCGGGCAAAGTCGGCACGTCGGGCAAGCTCCATTTCTCGCGCATCACCGTGCTGAACACGCCGTGGACCAGCTTGCGCGGGCCGCCGTCGACCAAAGGCAGCACGGTGGAGATGGCGGCATGGTGCGGCGTCTCCATCGCCAGCGCCTGGACGAGCGCGATGCGCAACGCGAAGCGGGCCTTGGCGTCGTCGGGCAGGCGCTTCCTGATGGCGCGGTCAACCAAGGCGTCGAGATCGGGCAGGCGGCGCAGCGCCTCGGCGGCGATGGCGTGGGCGAAGGCGCGGTCGTCGGCGCGGTCGAGTTCGCGCGCCGCCGCGTCGAGCGCCGATTCGAGCGGCAGCCCCTTGCGCAGCACCGCATCGAGCAGGCGCAAGGAGGCGCGGCGCGACGCCGTGCCCGGCGGGTCCTGGATCCGGTCCTGGTCCATCTTGCCTTTCGCGCCGCGGCGGCCGACATGCGGCGCAGCGACATTCAGTTCGAACGGACACCCCCATGGCCGAGCGCCCGCCGCATGTGAAGCCGCCCGCTTACCTTACGCCGAGCCCGCCTGTGCCCGAGCCGAAGGAGGCCGAGGCGGGCGCGGAAAGCGGCGGTCCCAAGGGCAGGGAGCCGACGCGCTACGGCGATTGGGAGAATAACGGCATCGCCTGGGATTTCTGACGGCTCCCCCAAGCCGTCACCCGGCGAAGGCCGGGGTCTCAGGGGGACAGGCCGAGACTTCTTGTCCTGGGATCCCGGCCTTCGCCGGGGTGACGAGGAAGCTCAGACCCCCTCCGCCCTGAGCGGCCGCGACAGCAGCCTCCCGACCACCTGGTCCACCGATTCCTCTTCCGCCAGCAAAGCGCAGACCGCGGCGACGATCGGCATGTCGACGCCGAGCGCCTCGGCGGCGCGCTTCAGCACCGGGGCGGTGAAGGCGCCTTCGGCGACGGTGCGGCGGTCGGCGAGCAGGTCGGCGGGCCGGGCGCCCTCGCCGATGCCCTTGCCGAGGCTGAAATTGCGCGAGCTCACCGACGAGCAGGTGAGGACGAGGTCGCCGAGGCCCGCCAGGCCGGCCAACGTCTCGGCGCGCGCTTTCTTGGCGAGGCCGAAGCGGGTCATCTCGGCAAAGCCGCGCGAGATCAGGGCGGCGCGGGCATTCTGGCCGAGCCTCTTCCCCTCGACCACGCCGCAGGCGATGGCGAGCACGTTCTTGACCGCGCCGCCGACTTCGGCGCCGGCGACGTCGTCGGAAAGATAGGGCCGGAAATAGGGGCGGGCGATGCGCGCGGCCAGCCGCTCGCCGAGCGCCCGGTCCCCGGTCGCCAAAGTCACCGCGGTGGGCAGGCCGGCCGCCACTTCGTGGGCGAACGTCGGCCCGGAGAGGACCGCGATCGGCGACTCCGGCTGCACCTCGCGGGCGACCTCGTGCATCAGCAGGCCGGTCTTGTCCTCGATCCCCTTGGCGCACAGGACGAGCGGCTGCCCGGACGCGATTAAGCCGCCGATAGCCAAGCGTAAGTGTTGCGCCGGACTAACAATTAGGAAGGCTTCGCAGCCGCCCAGATCGGCGAGCTCGCCGGTGGCGCGGATCGCCGGGCTGAGCCTTATCCCCTTGAGAAAGAGGCTGTTCTCATGATCCCCGTTGACCGCCTCGACGACTTCGGGCTCGCGCGCCCAGAGCAGGACCTCCTCGCCCCCCGCCGCCGCGACCTGAGCCAGCGCGGTGCCCCAGGCGCCGGCGCCGACGACTCCGATTTTCATGCCTTCACCCCCGCGCCGCGCGCTTTTTCCGCATCGGGATCCAATGGCCAGCGCGCCCGAGCCGGCGCGTCGAGGCCGTCGATCAAGCCCGCCTCGAAGCGCAGCGCCCCGGCCCAGGCGATCATCGCCGCATTGTCGGTGCACAGCCACAAGGGCGGCGCGGCGAAGGGCAGATCGTGCGCGGCGGCAAGCGCGGTGAGCGCGGCACGGACGCTTTCGTTCGCGGCGACGCCGCCGGCGGCGACCAAGGCGGTCGCGCCCGGCGCCGCCGCGATCGCCCGCCGCGTGCGGTCGACGAAGCAATCGACCACCGCCTGCTGGAAGGATGCGGCGATGTCGGCATCGGCATGAAGGCCGCTCTGCTTGGCGCGAAGCACCGCGCTCTTGAGGCCGGCGAAGGAGAAATGGGGCTCGTCGGAGCCGACCAGGGGCCTCGGCAGCTTCACCGCGGCCGGATCGCCCGCTTTGGCCGCCGCCTCGACCGCCGGCCCGCCCGGAAAGCCCAGGCCGAGCAGCTTGGCGGTCTTGTCGAACGCCTCGCCGGCGGCGTCGTCGATGGTGGTGGCGAGGCGGCGGTAGCGGCCGACCCCCTCGACCAGCAGCAATTGGCAATGGCCGCCCGAGACGAGCAGCAGCAGATAGGGGAAGCGAAGATCGGGATCGCTCAGCATCGGCGAGAGCGCATGGCCTTCGAGATGGTTGACCGCGACGAGCGGCTTGCCCGCCGCCAGCGCCAGCCCCTTGGCGGTGACCAGGCCGACCATCACGCCGCCGATCAGGCCCGGGCCCGCGGTCGCCGCGATCGCGTCCACTTCGTCCAGCTCGATCCCTGCTTCGGCGAGCACCTGCCCGATCAGCGCCGGCAATATCTCGACATGGGCGCGGGCGGCGATTTCGGGGACGACGCCGCCGAACGGCCGGTGCGCGTCCTCCTGCCCGGCCAGCTGGTGGGCGAGGATGCGCCGGTCCGAGGCGACCAGAGCGGCCGCCGTCTCGTCGCAACTCGATTCGATGCCGAGGATCAGGCTCATCGCGGCCTTCCCTGCCACCAGCGGAGCCGCTAGCACAAGCGCGCTATGCCCGGCCCTCTTCGCATCGGCACTCGCGGATCGCCGCTGGCGCTCGCCCAGGCGCGCCTCGTCGCCGAAGCGCTGCGCGCCGCGCACGGCTGGAGCGCCGACGCGATCGAGATCGTCCCGATCACCACTTCGGGCGACGTCATCCAGGATCGGCCGCTCGCCGAAGTCGGCGGCAAGGCCCTGTGGACCAAGGAGCTCGACGCCTGCCTGATCGACGGCCGTACCGATTTGTCGGTGCATTCGATGAAGGATGTCGAGACGATCCGGCCCGAGACGTTGGCGATCGCGGCGATGCTGGAGCGGGCCGACACGCGCGACCGGCTGATCGGCGCCGACAGCCTCGAGGCCCTGCGGGAGGGCGCGCGGGTCGGCACGTCGTCGCCGCGCAGGACCGCGCAATTGCTGGCGCGGCGGCCCGATCTGCGCTGCATGACGATCCGCGGCAACGTCCAGACCCGGCTCGCCAGGATCGCATCCGGCGAATTCGACGCCACCCTGCTGGCGGCGGCGGGCCTCGACCGGCTGGGAATCGCGGCCGGCGCTCCGCTCGACCTGCTGCCGGCGCCCGCGCAAGGGGCGATCGGCGTCGAGATCCTCGCCGCCCGCGACGATCTCCGCGCTCTGCTGGGCGCCGTGGATCATGCGCCGACCCACGAGGCGGTGAGCGCCGAGCGCGCCTTCCTCGCCATATTGGGCGGCGATTGCCATTCCGCCGTCGCCGCGCTCGCGCAGGACGGCGGGTTGCGGGCCGAGATATTGAGCGCCGACGGCAGCGAAGTGCAGGCGGGTGAAGGCGCTCCCGCCGAACTTGCCCGCACCCTGCTGGCGCGGGCCAGCCCCGCCTTGCGCGCGACGTTCGGCAGATGAAGATCCTCATCCTCCGCCCGCAGCCCGGCGCCGGCGAGACCGCCGCGCGGGCCCGCGCGCTGGGGCTGGACGTGGTGGTGGCGCCTTTGTTCGCGGTGCGACCGCTCGCCTGGAGCCCGCCCGATCCCGCCGGCTTCGACGCGGTCATGCTGACCAGCGCCAGCGCCGCGCGCCAGGCCAGCGACGGCTTGACGCCATTCAAAGCGCTGCCCTGTTATGCGGTCGGCGAGGCGAGCGCGGCCGCCGCGCAGGAGGCGGGCTTCGCTGGTATCAGGATCGGCCCCGACGACGGCGCCGCCTTGCTGCTGATGATGGCCGAGGACGGCATTAAAGCCGCCTTCCACGCCTGCGGCGAGGACCATCTCGCGCTCGGCCACCCGGCGATCGCGATCACCCGGGTGCCGGTCTATGCCGCCGAGGCGGCGGAGCGCCTCCCCGTCGCGGCCGAGGGCGCGCTTGCCTTGCTCCATTCGCCGCGCGCCGCCGCCTTGTTCGCGAGGCTCGCCGGCGACCGCTCGCGCATCATCGTCGCCGCGATCAGCGCGCGGACGGCGCGGGCGGCGGGCGAAGGCTGGCGGCATGTCGCCGTCGCGGCCCGGCCGCGCGACGACGCCTTGCTGGAGCTTGCGGCCAAGCTGTGCCAGGATGAGGGGCAATGAACGGCGATTACGATCCCATCGACAGCGGCCCGCCGCCGCCGCGGCGCACCTTGTGGCGCCGGCTCGCCATTCCAGGCATCGCCTTCCTGCTCGGGCTCGGCATGATGGGCTATCTGCTCGCCCATTGGGAAGGCGGCGCCCGCCTGCTTGGCGTGACCCGCGAGGCGCCGGCGGCGGCCCCGGAGCCCGAGCCCCGGTCCGCGCCCGCTTCGCCGCAGGTCCAGGCCGCGCCGGCCGTGCCGCAGATCGCGGCCGGCGTGCCGCTCACCGACGCGGAGCTCGCCCGGCGCCTCGCCGCGCTCGAGCAGAGATTCGGCCAGATCGACAGCTCCTCGCGGGTCGCGGTCGGCAGCGCCGACCGCACCGAGGCCTTGCTCGTCGCCTTCGCCGCGCGCCGCGCGATCGACCGCGGCGTGCAATTGGGCTTCCTCGAACCGATGCTGAGGCAGCGCTTCGCCGCGAGCCAGGGGCCGGCCGTGGGCACGATCATCGCCGCCGGCCGCCAGCCGGTGACCCTGACCCAGCTCCAAGGCGAGCTCGAGCGGCTCGGCCCGCAATTGATGGGGGCGCCGCCCAACCAGAGCTGGTGGGGCGCCGTCCAGAGCGAGCTCGGCAGCCTGATCGTGGTCCGCCGCGCCGACACGCCGTCCTCCGAGCCGGTCGAGCGGTTCGACCGGGCGAAGCGCTGGCTCCAGGCGGGCGAGGTTGCCGCCGCGGTGGCCGAGGTGCAGCGCATGCCCGGCCAGGAATATGGCGCGGACTGGGTGGCGAGGGCGCGCCGCTTCGCGATCGCGCACCAGGCGCTCGACGCGATCGAGACCGCCGCCTTGCTCGAGCCCCACGCGCCGGCCCAGCCGCCGCCGCCGCAGGTAGCACCCACTCAGCCCCGCCGCGCCGTGCCGCCGGCGCGGCAGGCGGCGCGCGCGCCCGCTCGTCCGCAGCCCCGCGCCCAGCCCCGCGCACAGCCCGCCCGGCCCGCGCCGGCCCGATAGGATTGTCGGCGGATGCGGCGCGGCGCGGCGCGGACGATGCGGTGCAGGGTCAAAGTGAAGACGAGCTCCGCATCGGGCGGGACGGTGCCGGGGATGCCCTGCGTGCCATAGCCGAGCGCCGGCGGTACCCGGAAGCGGTAGCGGCCGCCCTGGTTCATCAGCTGCAGCGCCTCGGTGAAGCCGGCGATATTGTCCGCGACCGGCAGCGTCTCCGGCCGCGCCGCCGATTCGACCAGGCGGCCGTCGGCCAGCCGCACCTCATAGCTCACCTCGACGGTGTCGCGCGGCCCCGGCCGCCGCCCCCGCCCCGCCTCCAGCACCTCGAAGCGCAGGCCCGAAGCGGTTGTGACGATCGCGGGTTGCCCGGCAGGCGCCGCCGGCCCGGGGGAAGCGGCCTGTAAAGCGAGAAGCGCGAGCCAGAGCATGGCGCGTTCTAGCGCGGCCGGGCCCTAAAATGAACTTGGCCTGGCCAGTCGGGACTCGAGGAGTGGTCGCATCGAGACTGGAAATGGAGCGGGCGAAGGGATTCGAACCCTCGACCCCAACCTTGGCAAGGTTGTGCTCTACCCCTGAGCTACGCCCGCTCTGGCGGGACCGGCGAGGCCGGTCCGGGTAAGGCGGGGGCTGCTAGCATGGGCCTCCCGGCCCGGCAACCCCCCGCATAGATGGGGTTGGCAGACCATGGCGCAATCCCACATAGGGCGTCTGACAAGAAGGCGATCGGAGACTTTGACGTGGCCACCCTGGGATTGAGCGAAGCCGAACGCGAAGCCGTCGAACGCTTCCGCCGCGACGTGGTCGAGCCGAGCATGACCGCGTTGATCCTGCTCGATTTCTGGGCGGAATGGTGCGGGCCCTGCAAGCAGCTGACGCCGTTGCTCGAAAAGGTCGCCGCCGATTATGCCGACCGCGGCGTGCTGTTGGTCAAGATCAACGTCGACGAGGAGAAATTGATCGCGGCCCAGTTCCGAGTCCAGCAGATCCCGACCGTCTATGCGATCTTCCAGGGCCAGCCGGTCGCCGATTTGTCGACCGCGCGCACCGAAGGCCAGCTCAAAGGCGCGATCGACCAGATCCTCGCCCAGCTCCCGGTCCAGGGCGAGGTCCAGGCCAAGGAGGCCGAGGTCGAGCCTTTGATCGCGATGGGCGAGCAGGTGCTGGCCGAGGGCGACGCCGCGCGCGCCGCCAACATCTTCGAGCAGATCATCGAGATGGCGCCCGACCATCCCGAAGCGATTGCCGGCCTTGCCCGCGCCCTGGTCGCCGCCGGCCGCCTCGACGAGGCGCGCGCCCGGCTCGAAAATCTGCCCGAAAAGGCCGACAAGGACCCGGCCGTCGCCCGCGCGCGCTCCGCGCTGGCGCTGGCCGAGGCGGCGCCCGCCAGCGAAACCGCAGAGCTGGAGGCGCGGATCGCGAGCGACGGCGACGATCACCAGGCGCGGATCGACCTTGCCGGCGCGCTGATGGCCAAGGGCGACCGCGACGGTGCCGCCGACCAGCTGTTCGAAAGCATCGCCCGCGACCGCGATTATGACGAGGGCGCGGCCCGCAAGAAATTGCTTCAAATCCTCGAAGCGGTCGGGCTCGAGGACCCCTGGGCCGGCGCGCAAAGGCGCCGGCTGTCGGCGATATTGTTCAGCTAGTGGCCGGCGCGCTCCTTCGCGTGCCGATCTTCCCGCTCGCCGGGGCCCTGCTCTTCCCGCGCAGCCAGCTGCCGCTGCATATCTTCGAGCCGCGCTACCGGTCGATGATCCGCGACGCGCTGGCCAGCGACCGGCTGATCGCCATGGTCCAGCCCAAGCCCGCCATGGGCGCCGCCGAAGGGGATGGCGGCGGCCCGCTCGGCCTGTTCGAGATCGGCTGCATCGGCCGCATCGCCGCCTGCGACGAGCTCGACGACGGCCGCTTCAACCTGGTCCTCGAAGGGCTGAGCCGCTTCCGGATCGCGCGCGAGGCCAAGGTCGCCACGCCTTACCGCCAGGTCGACGCCGACCGCGAAGGATTCGAGGAGGATCCCGATCCGGTGCTCGGCCTCGCCCAGCGCGCCGAGGTCGAGCGCGAGGCGCGACGCTATGCGGACGCGCTCGGCTATATGGTCGAATGGGATTCGGTCTCGCGCCTCGACGACGAGATGCTGGTCAACGGCATCGCCCAGATCGCGCCATTGGACGTCGGCTCCAAGCAGGCCCTGCTCGAAGCCTCCGACCTCGCCGACCGCGCCGACCTGCTCGTCCAGTTCATGCAATTCCAGCGCATGGCCCCCGGCGGGGCGGACGGGCCGGAGACGATGCAATAGCTTCTTTGTCTATCGCCGCTCCAAGCTCGGGACGAACGGATCTTGGTAACCCAGGACTTAGATCGCCAACCCCCTCAGCAGCAGCGGCAATTCGCCCGATTCCCCCCGCGCTTCGGCCATCAGCCGGTCCTTGAGCGGGCCCATTCGCTGCACCGCGCCCATGCCGAAGCGGCGGATGGCGGAAGCCGCCCGCCCGGGCACGCCGTAGAGCCGGGTCAGCGTGTCGGTCGCCATCGCCACCATGAACGTGTCGAGGCTGCGCCAGCGTTCGTAGCGGGCGAGCAGCTGCGCATCCCCTAAGTCCATGCCGAGCCGCGCGCCCTCGACCAGCACTTCGGCCAGAGCGGCGGCGTCGCGGAAGCCCAGGTTGAGGCCCTGGCCGGCGATCGGATGGATGCCGTGGCCGGCGTCGCCGATCAAGGCGAGGCGCTCGGCCGTGATCGTCGCGGCATGGTGGAAGCCGAGCGGATAGTTCCAGCGCGGCCCGGCCAAAGCGACCGCGCCGAGGAAGCCGCCCATCCTTTTCTCGATCTCGTGGGCGAGCGCGCGGTCGGGCAGGCCGAGCATCGCCTCGGCGTCGCGCGCCTTGACCGACCAGACGATCGCCGAGCGCGGCCGCCCGTCGGCGCCGGCCAGCATCGGCAGGATGGCGAAGGGGCCGTCCGGATAGAAAATCTCGTAGGCGGTCGCCTCGTGCGGCTTGTCATGGGCGATGGTGGCGACGATCGCGACATGATCGTAGCGCCACTGGGCGATCGCGACGCCGGCGGCCTCGCGCATCGGCGAATTGCGGCCCTCGGCGCCGACCAGCAAGGGCGCATTGAGCAGCCGGCCGTCCGCCAGCGCCACCCGGGCGCCATCGCCGTCGCGCACGACCTCCGCCGGGCGGGCCGGCATCAGCAGCTCCAGCCGCTCCGCGTCGAGCGCCGTGTCGCGCAAGGCCGCGCGCAGCAGCCGGTTCTCGACCATGATCCCCAGAGGGTCGTCATCCGCCTCCGGCTCGAACGCGATCCCGCCCGGCTTCAGCCCCTCGCTGACCCGGATCGCGCGAATCGCGCAGGTGACGCCGTCGAGCCGGCCGGCGACGCCGATCGCCTCGAGCATCCGCCAGGACGAGCTCGACACCGCGGTGGCGCGGCCGTCATAGCTGGGCGCGATCTGGCTTGCCGGATCGGCCGGATCGACGACGATGGTCGAAAGGCCGTGGCGGTCGAGCGCGATCGCCAGGGTCAGGCCGACCAGGCCGCCGCCCAGGATGATGACGTCCGCTTGGCTCATTTCAGTGCCTTAGCGTTGCGCCGCTGCAACGCCAAGCGCTTGACCCGGGAGTCCGCCCGGGCGCATGAGGAAGACCGGGAACATTTGGGGCACATCAGATGGCGGCACCGCCAGCGCAAAATGTCCGGGTAGGCCGTCTCGAGCAGTGGCGGGACGGATCGAGGCGGCTCGCCCGGCGCTCGGGGAGCTTCCTCGCCGGCGTCGGCCTGACCCTGTTCGTTTTGTTCGTGCTGGTCGCCTTGGTCTCCTATCATCAGAGCGATCCCTCGCCGAACACCAGCGCGGGCGGGCCGCCGCTCAACTGGATGGGGAGCGCCGGCGCTTGGACCGCCGATCTGCTGCTGATGGCGGCGGGGCCGCCCGTCGCCTTGTTCCTGCCGATCCTGCTCATCATCGGGCTGAGGCTCGCGCGCGGGACCGAGGCCGGGCGCTGGCTGCGCGCCTTGGTCATCACCTTTTGCGGCATCGCCCTCATCGGCCTGGCCGGCGCCCTGTTCGCGGGCGGCGAGGTCTGGGGGCTGCCGGCGGGCTGGGGCGGCGGCATCGGCCTCGCCATCGCCAAGCTCGTCGACGCCGCCCTGCGGCTGCTCGGCGACGCCAGCATCGTCACCCCGTTCCGGATCGCGATCATCGCCATCGCCGCGGTCGCGGGCCTGGCACTCGCCATATTGGGCCTCGGCCTCACCGCCGAGGAACGGCGCTGGATCGCCGAGCGGCGGCTGCGCAATGCCGGCACCGCCGCCGGCGAGGACGATCGGCCGGTCCCGGCCGGCCGGCCGGCGCGCGCCGCCGTGGTCGCGACGCCGCCGTCGCGCGGCCCGGTCATTTCCGAGCCGGCGAGGGCGCGCGATGCGGGCCGCCGTCCGTTGCGCGAACGCCAGCCCTCGCTCGCGCTTGGCGACGCCTATACTCTGCCCTCGGTCGACCTGCTGGCGCCGCCGCCGCCGCGCCTCAACGTCGCGATCGACAAGGCCGCGCTCGAGCGCAACGCCCGCCTGCTCGAATCGGTGCTCGAGGATTTCTCGGTCAAGGGCGAGATCGTCGAGGTCCGCCCCGGCCCGGTCGTCACCATGTACGAGCTCGAACCCGCCAGCGGCATCAAGGCGAGCCGGGTCATCCAGCTGGCCGACGACATCGCCCGCAACATGTCGGCTTTGTCGGCGCGCGTCGCCACCATCCCCGGCCGCTCGGTGATCGGCATCGAGCTGCCCAACGCCAAGCGCGAGCTGGTGACGCTTTCCGAGCTGGTCTCGAGCCCCGCCTTCGAGGACCAGGTCGCGCAGCTGCCGATCATCCTGGGCAAGAACATCGCCGGCGATCCGGTCGTCGCCGATCTGGCGCCGATGCCGCATCTGCTCGTCGCCGGCACCACCGGCTCGGGCAAGTCGGTCGGCCTCAACTGCATGATCCTCTCTTTGCTCTACCGGCTCACCCCCGAGCAGTGCAAAATGATCCTGATCGACCCCAAAATGCTCGAATTGAGCGTCTATGACGATATTCCGCATCTGCTCGCCCCCGTCGTCACCGAGCCCGCCAAGGCGATCCGCGCGCTCAAATGGACGGTCGAGCAGATGGAGGAGCGCTACCGGATGATGGCATCGGTCGGCGTCAGGCAGCTCTCCAGCTTCAACGCCAAGGTCCGCGAGGCCAAGATGAAGGGCCAGCCGCTCGGCCGCCGGGTCCAGACCGGCTACGACCCCGAGACCGGCCAGCCGCGCTACGAGATGGAGGAGCTCGATTACGAGGTCCTGCCCCAGGTCGTGGTCGTGGTCGACGAGCTCGCCGACCTGATGATGACCGCGGGCAAGGAGGTCGAATTCCTGATCCAGCGCCTCGCCCAGAAGGCGCGCGCGGCCGGCATCCACCTGATCATGGCGACCCAGCGCCCCTCGGTCGACGTCATCACCGGCGTCATCAAGGCGAACCTGCCGACCCGCATCTCCTTTTCGGTCACCTCGAAGATCGATTCGCGCACCATCCTCGGCGAGCAGGGCGCCGAGCAGCTGCTCGGCAAGGGCGACATGCTCTACATGCCCGGCGGCAAACAGATCGCCCGCGTCCACGGGCCTTTGGTCTCCGACGAGGAGGTGCGCGCGGTCGCCGATTTCTGGCGCGCTCAAGGGCGGCCCGATTACGTCCAGGCGGTCACCGAGGAGCCCGAGGACGGCGGCTATATGTTCGAGGGCCAGCCGGTCGGCGAGGACGATGCCGAGACCCAATTGTTCCGCAAGGCGGTCCAGGTGGTGGCGGAAAGCCAGAAGGCGTCGACCTCCTATCTGCAACGACAGCTGCGCGTGGGCTACAACAATGCCGCCCGGCTGATCGAGCGGATGGAGAAGGAAGGCGTGGTCAGCGCCCCCGACCATGTCGGCCGCCGCGAAGTGCTGGTCGACCCGGAAGGGCGGCCTTTGCTCTAGGATTGGGAACCCGGCGGGTTCACTGGACATTCAAGCGGCGGGCGCGATAGGCCGCCCCGATCCCCTGTTTCGACGAAAAGGACTATCCATGCTGCGTCTTCGCGCCCTCGCTTTCCTCGCGGTCCCGCTCGGCGCGGCCGCCGTGGCGCCGGCCGCGCTCCACGCCCAGCCCGCGGCCGGCCTCGCGCAGGTGCAGGCGCATCTGCGCGCCGTGCAGACGATGACCGCGAGCTTCACCCAGACCGACCAGCGCAACCGCTCGCTGTCGGGAACGCTGACTATCAAGCGCCCCGGCCGCATCCGCTTCGATTACGGCCGCAGCGCCAACATGCTGATCGTCGCCGACGGCCGCGCGCTGACCTTCCTCGACTACGAGGTCGGGCAGCAGCAGCGCTGGCCGATCAACGATTCGCCGCTGTCGGTGCTGTTGAACCCGAACCAGGACCTCGCCCGTTTCGCCCGAGTCGTCCAGGACGACCGCCAGCTGCTGCTGATCGAGGCGCGCGACCCGCGCCGGCGCGAGTTCGGCACCATCACCATCCGCTTCCTCAAGTCGGCGGGCGCGCCGGGCGGGCTGATCCTGCAGGGGTGGAGCACGCGCGACGCGCAGAACCACCAGACCAACGTCCGGCTCTCCGGCCAGCGCTTCAACGTGCCCGTCGCCAACAGCGTCTTCACCTATCGCAGCCCGACCCGGCGCGGCCCGCGCAGCTAGGGCAAAGCGGCCGACTCGTTCATCTGGGCGACAGGTCCGAAGTCCTAAACCCAAGGCTGCAATTGCGGATGTCCGCTTCGGGTTTTCCCCCTGTTGCCCGGACGGAGATCCGCGATTGACCTCGCGTAACAACGCTTGGTGGCCCTCGCTCCACGCCCCCGGAGCGGGGGCCTTCCATTTTGGAGGCCCTTCCATTTTCCCGCCCTCCCGCTAAGCCCGGCGCCATGTCCTCGTCTCTGAAAATCGCCTCCTGGAACATCAATTCGATCCGCGCCCGCGCCGGCATCGTCGAGAAGTTCCTGACCGCCGAAGCGCCCGACATCCTCTGCCTGCAGGAGACCAAGGTCCGCGACAGCGAGTTCCCGCACGCCATGTTCCACAAGCTCGGCTACGACCATATCATCATCTGCGGCCAGCCGATGCACCATGGCGTCGCCATCGCCTCCAGACTGCCGATGCGCGAGGACGACAGGCTCGACTGGCAGGCAAACGGCGAGGCGCGCCATGTCGGCGTCAGGCTCGATTGCGGGATCCGGCTGGAGAATGTCTACGTCCCCGCCGGCGGCGACATTCCGGACCGCGACCTCAACCCCAAATTCGGCCAGAAGCTCGACTTCATCGAGCGGATGACGCGCTGGTCCGAGACGCTGGATTGCCCGACGATCATGGTCGGCGACTTCAACGTCGCGCCGCTCGAATGCGACGTCTGGAGCCACAAGCAGCTGTTGGGCGTCGTCAGCCACACGCCGGTCGAGGTCGAGGCGCTCACCCGGTTGCAGGGCAGCAACGACTGGGTCGATCTCGGCCGCCATTTCCACCCGGCGCCCAAGCGCCTGCACACCTGGTGGAGCTATCGCTCGCCCGACTGGACCGTGAACGACCGCGGCCGCCGGCTCGACCATATGTGGGCGACCGCCGACGTGGCGAAGCTCGCGGTCGCGCACGCGGTGCACGAGCCCTGCCGCAACTGGGAGCGGCCCAGCGATCACGTTCCCCTGCTGACGGAATTCGCGCTCTGATGGCCGCGCGGGACGTCGCCCGCGCGATCGACGCCCTGCGCCGCGGCTGGCCGGTGGCGATCGGCGATATCTCGTTCCTCGCCATCGAGACCGCGGACGCCGACGGGCTGGCGGCGTTCGACGGCCCAAAGAACGGCGATGCCGCGCCCGCCGCCTTGCTGATCTCGGGCAATCGCGCGGCGACGCTGAAGCTGACGAACCAGCGCGAGGCGCAGCCGGCTCTGCCGGTGCTGGTCCGCCGCGCGCCGTGGATCGATCTCGACGCCGCCACCGCGATCGCCGATCCGGCGCTCGATCTCGCCACCCCGCTCAAGGGCCCGTTCCAGACCGCGCCGCTCTGCTCGCCGCCGATCGCCGAGGCGGCGCTGCGGCTGGCGCGCCTCGCCGGGCTGCTCCCCGCTTTGTTCACCCGGCGCGACGGCCCCGCCGAGGCGCGGGTGGCGGCGGCTGACGTCATGACGTTCGGCACCGGCGCCGACCTCAGGATCGTCTCGCGCGCCCGGCTGCCAAGCCGCTTCGCCGAGAAAGGCGAGATCGTCGCGTTCCGCTCGGACGGCGACACGATTGAGCATGTCGCCCTCATCATCGGCGACCCGAACGGCAGCCCGCCGCTCGTGCGCGTGCACAGCGAATGCCTGACCGGCGACGCACTCGGCTCGCTCAAATGCGATTGCGGGCCGCAGCTCGAGGCCGCGCTCGCCGCCATCGCCGCGTCGGGCTGGGGCATCCTCCTCTATCTGCGCCAGGAGGGGCGGAGCATCGGCCTGGTCAACAAGCTGCGCGCCTACGCGCTCCAGGACCAGGGCTATGACACGGTCGACGCCAATTTGCGGCTGGGCTTCGCGGACGACGAGCGCGACTTCACGGTCGCCGCGCGCATGCTCGAACGGCTCGGCCAGACCCGGATCAGGCTGCTGACCAACAACCCCCGGAAAGTCGCTTCGCTCGAAGGCGAGGGCGTGACCGTCGCCGAGACCGTCCCGCTCAAGGCCGGCGAGGGCGCACACAACCGGGCCTATCTCTCGACCAAGCGCGACCGCAGCGGCCACCAGCTTTAGCCGCCTCGTGTCCCGGCCCTTCGACTGCCTGCAAGGCAGGCGCTCAGGATGAACTCAGCCGAAGGCTGAAAGCCGGGACCCAGCCTTTCCCTCCGCGCCGCTGGACCCCGGCTTTCGCCGGGGAACTATTGGAGCAGCGCGGCGACCTCGTCGAAATTGCGGGCGATGTGGGTGACGCCGAGCGCGCGCAGGCGCTCTTCATGGCCGGGCAGGCAGTGGCGGCCGGCGACCAGCCCGATCACCTCGGCGCCGGAGGCGAGCGCACCCTGCACGCCGACCGGCGAATCCTCGATGATCGCGGTCCGGGCGATGTCGATGCCGAGCGCGGCGGCGGCGTGGAGATAGAGGTCGGGCGCCGGCTTGCCGCGGGCGACATGCTCTCTGCCCGAGAAGATCTTGTCGCCGAACGCCCCTTCGAGGCCGAGATTGGCGAGATGGCTTTCGATCCAGTGGCTCGAGCTCGACGAGCAGATCGCCTTGGGCAGGTCCGGCGGCAGGCCGCGGATGAAGGCGACCGCGCCGGCCACCGCCTCGACGCCCTCGGCGATCGCCCGCTCATCCTCCTGCGCGCGCGCGGCGTGGAAATCGTCGGGCACCGCCCGGCCGATCCAGCGCTCGATCGCGCCGATGAAATCGAGCCCGGCCAGGCCCATGAACTCGCGCATCGACTCCTCGACGCTGGTCGGATGGCCGATTCCGGTCAGCCAGTCGGCGATCTGCTTGTTGCCCGCATACTCGCTTTCGAGCAGCACGCCGTCGAAATCGAAGATCAGGGCCTCGAAGCGCATGCGCCTCAAACGACCCCGGCGAAGCGGGTGAAGAGGCGCTGGGTGTGGCTCATGCTCTTTCTCTCCATGAACGCGTTCTTCATTGCCGGTTGAAGCTATAGCCTTCCACCCGCCAGCGATCGTTCAGCTGGCGCATGGTGAGGCGGACGCTGCCGCGCGCGCCGTCCTGATAGGTGACGCTGCCGGAGACGCGGCCGATGCCGTTGCGGATGCTGCGCTGCGACCAGCTCCAGGTGGCGGGCCGGTAAGGACCGATCCCGCTTCCATAGCCTTGCGCGCCGCCCAGCTCGCGCTGCAATGCGGGCGCCGACTGGCTGAAAGCGCGGCTGTAATCGCCGTCCCGAAGCGCACCCATGAACGTGTCGGCGGCCGCGACCACGGGCCGGTGAGCGAGAAGACCAGGGTGACGACGGCCACCGCCAGCGCCCCAACGGCGACGACGCCGATCAGGATGAAATGCCAGGCCCGCCAGCGGCGTTTCGGCGCGGCCATATCCAATCCGTCCATAAATCCTCCCTTCAGCTCGTACGCGGGCCGAACAAGGCGGTGCCGACGCGGACATGGCTGGCCCCGATCATCACCGCGCTCTCGTAATCGGCGGACATGCCCATGCTCAAGCCGGCGACGCCATGGCGCCGGCCGAGCTTGGCGAGCAGAGCGAAATAGGGCGCCGCCTCGACGCCCTCCGGGGGAATGCACATCAGGCCGGCGAGCGGCAGGCCCGCGGCGCGCGCGGCGTCGAGCATGGCCGGCAGCCCGGCGAGCGCGCAGCCGCCTTTCCGCGGCTCGTCGCCGATATTGACCTGGACGAAGCAATCCGGGCGCCGGCCGCTCTTCGCCATCGCCGAAGCGAGCGCGGCGACCAGCGAGAGCCGGTCGACCGAATGGACCGCGTCGAACAGGGCGACCGCCTGCCCGGCCTTGTTCGACTGGAGCGTGCCGATCAGGTGCAGCCGCAGGTCCGGCCGGCCGGCCAGCAGCGCCGGCCACTTCGCCGCGGCCTCCTGCACCCGATTCTCGCCGAAATCGCGCTGGCCCCCGGCGATCAGCGCTTCGATCGCTTCGACAGGCTGGGTCTTGGAGACGGCGATCAGGGTCACGTCGGCGGGCGCGCGGCCCGCCAGCGCCGCCGCCTTGCCGATCCGGCCCTGGACCGCGCCGAGGGATGAAAGCGCCATGGCGATGCTATAGGAAGGGCCATGCGCTCAAGCCAGCCTCTCCCGCGCCTTTGGCTGATGACCGACGAGAGGCTCGGCGGCGGCCTGCTCGACGCGGTGAAGCGGCTCCCCGACGGCGCCGGCATCGTCTTTCGCCACTATGGGCTCGAGGAAGCGGACCGGCGCACCTTGTTCGACCGCGTCAGGATTGCGGCGCCGACGGCGCTGCTGCTGCTCGCCGGCCCGGCCGAACTGGGCCGGGCCTGGGGCGCCGACGGCAGCCACGGCCCCGGCCGAGGCCAAGGCCAAGGCCTGCGCAGCGCCCCGGTCCATAATCAGGCCGAGATCCGCGCCGCCGGACGCGCCGGCGCCGCCTTGCTCTTCCTGTCGCCGGTCTACGCGACCCGCTCCCATCCTGATTCGCGCCGGCTCGGCCTGGCGCGCTTCGCCTGGCTGGCGCGGCGCACCAGCCTGCCCGTCATCGCGCTCGGCGGCATGAACCCCGCGCGCGGGCGCAGGCTCGCCTCGTTCGGCGCTTATGGCTGGGCGGCGATCGACGCCTGGGCGGCGGCTTCGGGCTAGGCTGTCGGTTGTTTCAAATCGCCGGGAACGAAACCTAGAAGCGGAAGGCCGTCCCGACATAGACCGCCTGGCTGTCGCGGCGGTCGTCGCGGGACACCGGGTCGAGGCGGTCGCGCGAGATGCGGTAGCGGGCGCCGGCGGTGACGTCGACGTTGCGCGCGATCGAATAGGCGCCGCCGACATCGAGCGAATAGGCCTGGTCCTCGGCGATGATGCGCTGGCCGCCCTGGGCGCGCTCGGCCGCGACCGCGACCCGGCCGGTGAGGCGGCGGGTGGCGCGATAGCTCATCCCGAACTGCGCCGATTCGCGGATGCCGGCGATCAGGCCGTTATCGGCCTGGGCGACGTCGCCGGAGACGGCGAAACGCCGCCAGCCGACCGAGACGCCGAGATTGTAGGAGCTGGGCGTGATCGCGGTGATCGCCGAGCTCGAGCTTGGCCCGGCGTCGCGCGAAGCCTGGGCGGGCGTCGATGCGCGGGCGCGCAGGGCGACGCGAAGGCCGCGGCTGCGGTCGCCGAAGGCCGAGGTCGGGGTGAAGCGGAATTCGCTGCTGACCGTCGAGCGCCGGCGCGCCAGCGTGGCGGCGAGGCGCGGATCGGAGACGGCGGGGGTGAACGAGCCGAGCGGCCGGCCGGTGAAGGACGCATTGATCCGGGCCGGCTGCTGTTGCTGGGAGCGGGACGCCGGCGCGGCCAAGGCAGGCGCGAACATCAGCGCGATCGCGACCAGCGATGCGCCTGCTGCCGTCCCGATGGCACGCGGGTTCCTCAAGAGACTCACTCCCCTCCTCGAGGGACTTAGTACGACTCGCTCGGCTTTCCTAGCAAAGCGCCGCCCGCCAACCCTGAATCATGCCCTCATGTTGCATCATTCACACAATAAGCCTTTCCCGCACATGAAGCGTTCATCAGGCGCGGCCCAGATCGACGCGTCCCGAGGGCGGTTCGCCGCCGCCTTGCAAGACGCTTGCCGCTGGCGCGGCGATATCTATAACGACGCTCGACCCCTTCCGTTTCAAGGATCAGATATGGCTCGCGTACTTTCCATCGGCCTGGCTGTTGCCGGCGCCCTCACTTTGGCCGGCTGCCAGTTCATCCGGGACGACATCAACCGGACCCTGGGCCGAAGCCCCGAGGACAATGCCAGGCGGGTCGACCAGGCGGCGAGCCAGGTGACCACGATCGGCGTCAACGCCTATCTGTGGCGCGCCTCGCTCGACACGCTCGCCTTCGCGCCGCTCGCGCAGAGCGATTCGAACGGCGGCGTCATCGTCACCGAATGGTATACCAACCCGCAAAACCCGACCGAGCGGGCCAAGGTCAGCGTCGCCATCCTCGACCGCGACCTGCGCGCCGATGCGCTGCGCGTCACCGCCTCGCGCCAGACGCTGCAGAACGGCCAGTGGATCGAGGCGCCGGTGACCGCGGCGACCGTGCAGCGGCTCGAGGAGATCATCCTCACCCGCGCCCGCGATCTCCGCCGCGCCGCGATCGCCGGATAAAGGCCCAACAAGCGAGGAAGCTCTTCCGCGATGGCATCGCGCTTCAATCCGTTAAAAGCCGATGCGCATTGGCAGAAGGTCTGGGACGAGGGCGGCACCTTCCGCGCCCGGGACGACAGCGCGCGGCCCAAATCCTATGTGCTCGAGATGTTCCCCTATCCCTCGGGGCGCATCCATGTCGGCCATGCCCGCAATTATGCGATGGGTGACGTGCTGGCGCGCTACCGCCGAATGAACGGCTATGAGGTCCTGCACCCAATGGGATGGGATGCGTTCGGCATGCCGGCCGAGAATGCGGCGATGGAGAACAAGGTCCATCCGGGCGAGTGGACGCGCGCGAACATCGCGACGATGCGGGGGCAATTGAAGCGGCTCGGCCTGGCGATCGACTGGAGCCGCGAGTTCGCCACCTGCGAGCCCGATTATTACGGCCACGAGCAGGCGCTGTTCCTCGACCTGTTCGAGGCCGGCCTGGTCTACCGCAAGGAAAGCGAGGTCAATTGGGATCCCGTCGACATGACCGTGCTCGCCAACGAGCAGGTGATCGACGGCCGCGGCTGGCGGTCTGGCGCGCTGGTCGAGCGGCGCAAATTGAACCAATGGTTCCTGAAGATAACCGATTTCGCCGAGGAGTTGCTCGACGGCCTTGGCGAACTCGATCAATGGCCGGACAAGGTCCGGCTGATGCAGGAGAACTGGATCGGCAGGAGCCAGGGGCTGCGCTTCCGGTTCGGACTGTACGAAGCCGTCGCTGGCGACGAAGGCGCGATCGACGGCTTCGACGTCTTCACGACGAGGCCGGACA
>JAXDPD010000051.1:0-34891 GCA_034668505.1 Sphingomonadales bacterium | reverse complement strand
GCCATCGGACTGCGTTTCGGCCAAAGCGAATCGAGGGTCTTCGCCATCGCGGCCTGCATCCGGGCGAGGACGGCGGCGCGGGTCTCGCCGCGCTGGTAGGAATAGCTGTCGGGAAGGATCGAGCCTTCCTCCGGCACCGGCACGTCGCCGGTCAGCGCCGGAGCCGCCATCAGCCGCTCGCGGACCAGGATCGACGGCATGCCCTCAGGCACGGTGACGAGGCGCTGAAGGGTCTTGCCGCTCTGCAGGAGGCGGAGGATTTGGGCATGGCTGGCGTGGGCGGGAAACTCATATTCCCCCGCCTTGATTCCGGCGCCGCCGCCGAACAGCTTGGCCTGGAACACGAACCGGCTGGCGGACCGGATCACTCCGGCTTTCTCCAGCTTCTCGGCGGCGGCCACGAAGCTGGTGCCGCGGGGGATGACCAGGTCGACGGGCTTGGGCGCCGGGCCCGCGCCGTTCCAGCCCTGGATGAAGTAGAGGCCGCCGCCGAGGAGAAGGACGGCCAGCAGGCCGATGGCGATCAGCTTCCTCATCGACGGATCAGACCGCCTTCATCACCAGGCTGGCATTGGTCCCGCCGAAGCCGAAGCTGTTGTTCAGCACGGCTTTCACCTCGCGCTGCTTGGCGACGTTGGGAACGAGGTCCACGCCTTCCGTCGCGTCGCTCGGATTTTCGAGGTTGAGCGTCGGCGGCACGATCTGGTCGCGCAGGGCGAGGATGCAGAAGATCGATTCGACCGCGCCGGCGCCGCCGAGCAGATGGCCGATCGCCGATTTGGTCGAGGACATGGAAAGATCGCCGATCGCATTGCCGAACAGGCGGCGGACCGCGCCCAATTCGAGCTCGTCGCCGAGCGGCGTCGAGGTGCCGTGGGCGTTGATATAGTCGATGTCGGAGAGGGCGAGGCCGGACTTCTTCATCGCCATCTGCATCGAGCGGAACGCGCCCGAGCCTTCGGGATGCGGCGCGGTGACGTGATAGGCGTCGCCCGACAGGCCGTAGCCGACGACCTCGGCATAGATGTTCGCGCCGCGGGCCCTGGCATGCTCATATTCCTCGAGCACGACCACACCCGCGCCCTCGCCCATGACGAAGCCGTCGCGGCCCTCGTCCCACGGGCGGCTGGCGCGCCACGGCTCGTCGCGGAAGCCGGTCGAAAGCGCGCGGGCCTGGCCGAAGCCGGCGATGCCGATCGGGCAGATCGCGCCCTCGGCGCCGCCCGCGAGCATCACGTCGGCATCGTCCATCGCGATCATCCGCGCGGCGTCGCCGATCGAATGCGCGCCCGTCGAGCAAGCGGTGACCACCGCGTGGTTCGGACCCATCAGGCCATATTTGATCGAGACCTGGCCCGAGATGAGGTTGATCAGCCGGCCATGGACGAAGTGCGGGCTGACGCGCTTCGGCCCTTTTTCGGCGAGCACCAGCGATTCGCTCTCGATCCCCGGAAGGCCGCCGATTCCCGAGCCGATCGAAACGCCGGCGCGAAGCCGCTCCTCCTCGCTCATCTCGATGAGGCCGGCATCCTCCATCGCCTGGCCGGCGGCGTCGATGCCGTAGATGATGAAGGGATCGACCTGGCGCTGGACCTTGTGATCGACGCGCTTGCCCGGATCGAAGCCATATTCGTGGGTCGCCGGCTTCACTTCGCACGCATAATTGCTGTGGAAATCGGTAGCGTCGAAGCGGGTGATGGTCGCGGCGCCCGATTTGGCGGCGAGGATGTTCTTCCAGCTCGTCTCGACGTCGGCGCCGAGCGGCGTGACGAGCCCGAGACCGGTGACGACGACACGGCGCATTCTGGCTACTCCTTAACGACGAACGGCTCCCCGACCTAGGACGGGGAGCCGCTTCTTCAATGGATCGGCTCGCTCACCGCCAGGCGGCGGACGACCTTGGCAGGCTTACGCCTTGTTCTGGTCGATATAGTCGATCGCGTCCTTGACGGTGGTGATCTTCTCGGCGGCGTCGTCGGGAATCTCGACCCCGAACTCCTCCTCGAAGGCCATGACCAGTTCGACGATGTCGAGGCTGTCCGCGCCCAGATCGTCGATGAAGCTCGCTTCCTCGGTGACCTTATCCGCTTCGACACCCAGATGCTCGACGACGATCTTCTTAACGCGGTCGGAAGTCTCGCTCATAGTCCACCTTTCCCTAGCGGTGCTTATGTGTTGCACCCGCCCTAGCCGGACGGAAGCGCAAAAGGCAAGTGGCGATGGTCGGGAAGATGGAACCGCTCCGGGTGGCTTTTCGCGGGCTTTTGCGCCACTCGGGGCAATGCTCGGCGCGCTCGCGGACGGATCATGGGTGACCCGGGAACGGGTGCGGCTCGTCGCAGGCATCGCGCTTGTCATTTTCACCGCCGCGATCGTCTATGCGCTGGCCACGGCGCACGGCACGCTCGACGCGCGGGGCCACCCGCTCGGCACCGATTATTCCAACGTCCACGCGGCGGGCCGGATGGCGCTGGACGGCCATGCGGCGCAGGCCTGGGACTGGCGCGCGCACCATCAGGTCCAGCAGGCGCTGCACGGCGACCCGAAGGTCCCCTTCTACGGCTGGCATTATCCGCCGCCTTTCCTGCTCGTCGCCAGCCTGCTCGCCTTCTTGCCGTACCTCGCGGCCTTGTTCGTCTGGCAGGCGGCGACGCTAACCGGCGCGGCGGTCCTCGTGCGGAGCATCCTGCCGGGGCGGGCCGCTTTGCTCGCGGCGCTCGGCGCGCCCGTCGTCTTCATCTGCCTGGGGCACGGACAGAACGCCTTCCTGACCGCCGCCTTGTTCGGCGGCGGCCTGTTGCTCCTCGACAAGAGGCCGTTCGCCGCGGGGCTGCTGCTCGGCTGCCTGATCTACAAGCCGCAATTCGCCCTGCTCATCCCGCCTTTGCTGCTCGTCGCCTGGCGCTGGCGGGCGATTGCGGGCGCCATCGTCTCGGCCGGGCTCCTCACCGGGCTGACCCTGCTCCTTTGGGGCTGGCCCGTATGGCAGGCCTTCCTCGATTCCCTGCCGCTCACCCAGCGTAAGGTCGTGGAAGCGGGCGCGACCGGCTGGGAGAAGATCCAGAGCCCGTTCGCGATGGTGCGGATGTGGGGCGGCGGCGTCTTGCCGGCTTATGTCGTCCAGGCGGCGGCGACTTTGGCCTCGATCGGCATCGTCCTGTGGCTGGCGCGCAGGGCCCGGCCGGCCGAGCGCAACGCGGCGGCGCTGGCGGCGGCCCTGATCTCGACGCCTTATGTGCTCGATTACGATTTCGTGCTGCTCGGCGTCGCCATCGCCTTCCTCGCCGCCGACGGCCTCAGGCGCGGCTTCCTCTCCTGGGAAAAGACGCTGCTCGCTCTGGCCTGGATCGCGCCGCTCTTCGCCCGCCAGCTCGCCGCCGCGACCCTGATCCCGCTCGGCCAGGCGACCGCGATCATCGTCCTCGCCCTCGCCGCGCGGCGCGCGATCGTTCTGGACCGGTCGCCCGAGCCGCGCCCGCTCAGTTCTCGATAAAGCTGAACCGCATCGCCACCGCGGCCGCCGCGAAGCCGGTGTAATTGCCGATCAGTTCCGCCATGTCGCCCGATCGACCGCGGATCACGCGCTCGACGATCGCGTCGTTGCGCGCGCGAAAGCCAGCCAGCGCCGCTCCGACCCCGTCGCCCGAGATGAGCGCGCGGTGCAGCGCGCGGTCGGCCAGGACCGCGCGGTCGAGCGGCGAGACATCGACGCCGGCCTCGGCAAGGCGCCGGCGCAGCTGCGCGCTCCCGGCGGCGGCGACATGGTAGGTCGTCGCGGCGGCGGCCGCCCGGTCAGACCAATGCAGGCGCGCCGCGCAGGTCCGGACCGCCGCGCGCAGCGGGTCGAGCCGCGAATCGGACCTGTCGACCATGGCGACGACCGCATCGGCGAGCGCGCCGCGCTGCGCCTCGCTCAAAGCCGCATCGGGGCAATCCAGCCCGGCAATATCGGCGGCGGCGGCGGGCGTCGCGGCGGCGAGCGCGGCGAGTGCGGCGAGAAGCAGGGACCGCCTCATATCATCGCCATCCCGCCGTTCACGTGCAGCGTCTGGCCCGTGACGTAGCCGGCCTCGCGGCTGGCCAGATAGACCGCCGCCGCGGCAATATCCTCGCCATTGCCGAGATCGCCGATCGGGATGCGGCCGAGCAGGGCGGTCTTCTGCGCCTCGGGCAGCACCTCGGTCATCGCCGAACGGATGAAGCCCGGCGCGATGCAATTGACGGTGATGCCGCGCGAGGCGACCTCCTGGGCCAGCGCCTTGGACATGCCGACCAGGCCCGCCTTGGACGCGGCATAATTGGCCTGGCCCGGATTGCCGGTCGCGCCGACCACCGAGGTCACCGAGATGATCCGGCCGAAGCGCGCGCGCATCATCGGCTTCAGCGCCGCCCGGGCGAGCCGGAAGGCGGCCTCGAGGTTGATGCGGAGGACGTCGGACCATTCCTCGTCCTTCATCCGCATGGCGAGATTGTCGCGGGTGACACCGGCATTGTTGACCAGGATGTCGATCTTGCCGAGCGCGTCCACCGCCTGCGGCACCAGCGCGTCGACCGCGGCGCCGTCGCCCAGGTTGCAGACCAAGGCGACATGATCGCCGCCGAGCCCGGCCCGGAACGCCTCCAATTTGTCGGCATTGGAGCCCGAGACCGCCAGCCGCGCGCCCTGCGCCGCCAGCCCTTGCGCGATCGCCGATCCGATCCCGCCCGAAGCGCCGGTCACCAAAGCGGTCATCCCTGTCAGATCGAACATCATTTTCTCCCTTGCCTGCAAGGGCGTTGCCAGCCCCCCGCCTTGCTTTGCAAGCCCTGTTTGGCGCTATAAGCTCCGCTTCGGGGAGGGAAGATGCTCGATCGACGCCAGCTTGTCCTTGCCGGCATCGCGGGGCTGATCGCGCCGGCGCGCGTCTTGGCGCAGCCCGGAGGCGGCGGAGGCGGCGGCCCCGGCGGACCCGGTCCCGGCGGCCTGCCCGGCAATGCGGCCGGCCAAGACCAGCGGCCGGGCGCCCAGCCGAACGAGCGGCGCGAGCGGGCCGGCGCAAGCGGGCAGGTCGCCGGGGGTGAGCGGGCGCCGCAGCCGCCCCGGATCCATGCGCTGATCCTCAGCCAGAGCTATCGGGCCTCGCCCGGCCTCGCCCTCGCCAATACGACGCGCGACGCCGCCCTGATCGCGCGCAGCTTCCAGCGGCTGCGCTTCGATTCGGTCGTCGCCCACCAGGACGGCAGCACCGCGCTGACCATGGCCTATATCGCCGCTTTCTTGCGCACGATCGACGCCAATACGATCGCGCTCCTCTACGTGGCGGGCCACGGCGTCGAGATTGGCGGCGAGAATCTGCTGCTGCTCGAAAGCGGCGATTCCTTCCTCAGCCTCCAGGCGCTGGTCCAGCTGCTCCAGCAGCGCGCCGGAGTGACCATCCTGTTCCTCGACGCCTGCCGCAACAATCCCTTCGGCAACGCCGCCGCCGCGATTTCGGGCGGGCGGGTCGCGCGCGCGATCGGGGGCGAGCGGGAAGAGGTCGGCATCGAGACGGTCTCGCTCGGCGAATTGCGCGCCGCGCCGAACGAGACGCTCGGGCGGCTGCGCGCTTTCTCGCTGCAGGGGAGCGGCATCAAGATCGTGTTCTCGACCGATCCCGCCAATGTCGCCTTCGACGCCGTCCGGCCGGGCAGCCGCAACAGCCCCTTCGCCGAGGCGCTGGCCCGCCATATCCGCCAGCCCGTCAGCCTCGACGACATCGTCGCCCTGACCACCGGCGACGTGCTGCGCGCCACCCGGCGCGTGCAATCCCCCTGGTCGCAAGGCTCGATCGACCGCCCGATCTTCCTCTCCGGCCGAGGCCGCCGCCAACAGGCGGCGTTCCGCTAGCCCTCAGATCGCACCGATATTTGGTTCGCGCGGAGACGCGGGGACGCGGAGGGGATGTAGTTGTTGACCAACCGGCGGACGCCCTCCTTCAGCGTTGCTCCACCGAAATTTATAAGCAGCCCGACGGGCTGTCTGGTGAGCCGCAAATAGGTCAGTAGCTGCTTGGCGTGGGCTGGGTGCAATTGGTCGACGGACTTGATCTCGACGAGCAACCGCTCGTCGACCAGCAGGTCGATCCGGAATGCGGCCTGGAAATAAAGCCCTTCGAACTCGATATCGATCAGGCGCTGACGCGCGACCGGGTAGCCCATTTCCACCAGCTTGGCTGCCAGAACTGCTTCATAGACCGACTCGAGCAGCCCCGGTCCTAGCGTGCGGTGCAGTCGAAGGGACACGTCCAGCACGTCTCCGCTGACCTCTTCGATGTCCTTCACCCGCCCCCTCCGCGTCTCTGCGTCTCCGCGCGAACCCTATATCTCCTTCACCAGCGCGTCGATGTCGTCCATCGTGACGACGCTGGTAACCTGCACATCCGGCGCGATGCGCTTGACCATGGGGCCGAGGACCTTGCCGCCGAACTCGACGAAATGGGTGACGCCGGCCGCCGCCATGTTGGCGACGCTTTCGCGCCAGCGCACCATCCCGGTGATCTGCTCGACCAGCAGGTCGCGGATCGTGTCGGGGCTGTCGACCGGGCCGGCGGTGACGTTGGCGTAGAGCGACACCGAAGGCGGCTCCATATGCGCCGCGGCCAGCGCCTCGGCCATCGCCGCGGCGGCGGGCTTCATCAACGGGCAGTGGAACGGCGCCGAGACGGGCAGCAGCATCGCGCGCTTGGCGCCCTTCTCCTTGGCGATGTCGAGCGCCCGCTCGATCGCACCCTTGTGGCCGGAGATCACCACCTGCGAGGGATCGTTGTCGTTGGCGACGGTGCAGACCTCGCCCTGCGCCGCCGCCTCGACCACCGCCTGGGCGATGGCGAGGTCGGCGCCGAGCAGGGCCGCCATCGCCCCCTCCCCCACCGGCACCGCCGCCTGCATCGCCTGGCCGCGCGTCTTCAGCAACCGCGCGGCCGTGGCCAGATCGAACGTGCCGGCCGCGCACAGCGCCGAATATTCGCCGAGGCTGTGGCCGGCGACGAAATCGGCCTTGGCGGCGAGGTCGATGCACGAGGCGCGCAGCGTCGCCAGCGCATTGGCCATGATCGCCGGCTGGGCGTTCTCGGTCAGCACCAGCTCCTCGGCCGGCCCGTCGGCCATCAGCCGCGACAGGTTCTGGCTCAGCGCCTCGTCGACCTCGTCGAAGACGGCGCGGGCCTGCCGGCTCGCGCCCGCGAGCGCCGCGCCCATGCCGACCGACTGGCTGCCCTGGCCCGGGAAGATGAATGCGCGCATGATCCTCTCCTCAATCGCGCGGGCTGGTAGGCCAAGGCCGCGGTGGAGCGCAAGCCGGGTGCCCCCTTTTCCGCGCGGGCGTTTGCGAATAGAGTTGGATTTTGGGAGGGATTTTCGTGGCTTATATCCTGAAGGCGATGCTCGCGCTGGCGGCGCTCGCCGGCGTCGCGGCGCCGGCCCGGGCGCAGCTGGATCCGGCGCCGCCGCAGGTTCCGCTGTGGCGCCTCGAGGCCAATGGCGACGCGGTGCAGACCGATCTGGGCTTCATCCTGCCCGCCCGCATCCAGGGCTTCGAACGGCGCGGCTTCAGCTCGACCCGGCCCGACGGCGCCAGCGTGATGGCGCATTATGAGAGCGCGGACGGCGTCAAGCTCCGCATTCTCCTGACGCTGCGCGGCGACGTGCGCGGCGTGCCCCTGCCCGGCGCCGACGGCGTCGCCCGCAATTGGAGCTTCGTAAAGATCAGCGGCGACGCCTTCTATCCCGGCAATTCGCGGCCGGAGACTTTGCTCGAAGGCCCGCTGATCTGGGGCAATGCGCCGCGTCCCAACGGGATGATGCTGTTCAGGCGCTTCCGGATCGAGGAGCGCAGCGAGATCCAGGGCATCTGGTACCGCAATATCGGCCTCTGGGAGGTGATCGTCATCGCCTCGGGGCCCGAGGCCAAGCAGGCCGAGGTCGAAGCCGCCGGCGCCGCCGCGATGACGATCCAGTGGCCGGCCGCGCCGGTCAGCGCCGAGCTGCGCGCCATTCTCCCCGCCTGGCTGCCGACGCTGCGCGAATGCCCGTCCGGTCTCGGCCGCGACGGCAATGGCCGTCCGCTCGAGCCCGGCCCGATCGTGGCATCGATGATCGGCATGGGCCTTGCGTCCTATTTCATGGAAAATCCGGTGGCGCTGCCTCATCCGGTCACGCACCCGCAGGATTATTGCCTGATCGAACGCTTCCGCGTCGGCCAGACCGAGATCACCGCTTTGGGCTGGACCGGCGATGTTTCGGCCTATCCGGCGGTGCGCTACGCCTTCGTGATCGGCGGCGGCGGGGTGATGTACCAGTTCGAGAGCTTCTTCACCGTCACCCCCGCGGAGGGAGGGCCGGCCGGGACGACCCGCCTGGTCTGGCTGACCGCAAGCAACGAGCGCAGGGTCGCGGCGATCCGAGTCTTCACCGACTGGCCGAGCTATGCCGAAGCGAGACGGATGATCAGCGAAAGCGGCGGCCCGCAGCCGCGTCCGGTGGTCGAGGTCACCCATCCCGCCGGGCAGATCAGGATCACGCCGATCAATGCCGGACCGCTGCCGCCCAGGCCGCAGGGCGCTCCGCCCCACCCATAGGCTTGCCAAAAGGCGCGGCTCTGCTATGAGCGCGCCAGTCCGGGGCGGAGGCCATGCCTTCAGCCCCGGTCAGCTTTTGAAGCGATTGCGAGGCGGCAACGCCGCCGGCTCGGAAATCGCGTCAGACAAATATCGACGACAGCCGGAGGGGCGTCCGCAACGGGCGGCGTCAGCGATCGGTCAAAAGAAGGAATAGCGCAACATGCCGCTCTACGAGCATGTCTTTCTCGCGCGTCAGGATCTGGCCCAGGCCCAGGTCGACACGCTGGCGGAGACCGCCACCAAGATCATCGAGGACCATGGCGGCAAGGTCGTCAGGACCGAGACCTGGGGCCTCCGCAACATCGCCTACCGGATCCAGAAGAACCGCAAGGCCCATTATGTCGCGCTCGATTTCGACGCGCCCGCGCCCGCGGTCGCCGAATTGGAGCGGCAGACCCAGATCAACGAGGACGTGATCCGCTACATGACCATCAAGGTCGATGAGCATGAGCAGGGCCCGTCGGCGATGATGCGCCGCGGCGACCGCGACAAGCGCCGCGACGACGACCGCGGCGACCGCGGGGATCGCGGCGACCGCGGCGGCCGTGGCCGCGACCGCGACGATTTCGAACGCTAAAAGAAGGGACCAGACACGATGGCACGCCCATTCTTCCGCCGCCGCAAATCCTGCCCCTTCTCCGGCAAGGATGCGCCGCGCATCGACTATAAGGACGTCCGCCTGCTCCAGGGCTTCGTCTCCGAGCGGGGCAAGATCGTCCCCAGCCGCATCACCGCGGTCTCCACCAAGAAGCAGCGCGAGCTGGCCAAGGCGATCAAGCGCGCCCGCCATCTCGGCCTGCTCCCCTATGTCGTAAGATAGGAGCGAGAGCGATGGACGTCATATTGCTCGAGCGCATCGAGAAGCTGGGTTCGATCGGCGACGTGGTGAAGGTGAAGAACGGCTATGCCCGCAACTTCCTCCTTCCCAACGGCAAGGCGCTGCGCGCCAACGAATCGAACCGCAAGGTCTTCGAGGCCAATCGCGAGAAGATCGAGGCGCAGAATGTCGAGCGCCGCGGCACTGCCGAGGTCGAGGCGCAGAAGGTCGACGGCGCCAAGATCCAGCTGATCCGCCAGGCCTCCAACACCGGCCAGCTCTACGGCTCTGTTTCCGCCCGCGACCTCGCCGAGGCGCTCGAGGCCCAGGGCCACAAGATCGCCAAGAACCAGATCGTGCTCGATCGCCCGATCAAGGCGATCGGCCTCCAGGACGTGAAGATCGCGCTCCACCCGGAAGTCTCGGTCACCATCTCCGTCAACATCGCCCGCTCGCCCGAAGAGGCCGAGCTGCAGGCGGCGGGCAAGGACGTGATGGCCGAGATGTTCGAGAAGGACGTGTCGGGCTTCATCGAGGAGCGCGACGAGACGCTGGAGCCGGGCGAGATCGCGCCGGAGCCGGCGGCCGAGGAAGCGAGCGCGGACGAGGCTCCGGCCGAGGAAGCGACCGCGGAAGAAGCGCCTGCCGAGGAGGCTCCCGCCGAGGAGACCGGCGAGGACAGCGAGTCGGCCGACAAGGCCTGACCCGAACGGCAATCAAGGAAGAAGGCCGCCGGTTCGCATAAGCCGGCGGCCTTTTTTCTTGCCCCTCGTCATTGCGAGGACCCCGGCGAAAGCCGGGGACGAAGCAATCCAGCGGGGCCCCAACGCCGCACTGGATTGCTTCGCTACGCTCGCAATGACGGCGCTCCTCGCAATGACGATTTGGGTTTCTCGCGTCCTGGCTTACTGATGCCGCGATGATCGACGCCGCCTCGCCCGAATGGCTGCCCTTCGCGCCCGATCCGGCCACGGACGGGCTCGCCTTCCTGCGCATGACCGAGGCCGATTACCGGGCGGCGAGCTTCCTCGATCAGCGCCTGCTCGGCCCAGGCTCCGAAATCCGGCTCGCGCCGTGGCCGGCTTTGCCCGCCGAGGCGCGCCGCGATGCCGATTACATCTTCCATATCGGCAATGTCGGCTCGACCCTGATCTCGCGGCTGCTCGGCGAGCTCGATACGGTCTTCGCCCTGCGCGAGCCGCTGCTGCTCCGCAGCTTCGCCGAAAGCCCGCCGGCGCCGGAGCGGTTCGACGCGCTGGCCGCCTTGCTCTCGCGCACCTTCCGGCCCGGGCAGCGCGCCAATGTGAAGGCGACCAGCTTCACCAGCGAGATCGCCGACAAGCTGGTGCCGGCGGGCTCGCGCGCGCTCTTCCTCTACGCCACGCCGCCTCACTATCTGGAGAACATCCTCGCCGGGGAGAATAGCTGGCAGACGCTGCAGGCGCTGAGCCCGACCCGCCTGGCCCGGCTCCAGGGGCGCTGCCCGGGCCTCGCTGCCGACCCCGCCGCCATGCATGACGGGCTCAAGGCCGCTTTGGGCTGGGCCTGCGAGATGAGCTCGCTCGAGGCGGCGGCGTCGCGGCTGCCCGCCGGCGCCGTCCTGTGGCTGGATTTCGACCTGTTCCTCGCCGATCCCGCGGCCCATTTCGTCGCCATCGCCAGCCATTTCGGCCATGAGGCCGATGCGGCCACGGCGCGCGCGATCTGCGAAGGGCCGCTGATCGGCCGCTATTCCAAGGCGCTCGACTATGAATACAGCCCCGCTTTGCGCCGCGAGATCCTGGCCGACGCCCGCCGCCGCCATGCCGGCGCGATCCGCGACGCGCTGAACTGGCTAGCCGGGCTCGAAAGCCGCTATCCTGCGGTGGCGGGCGCGATTCGCCGCGCGCGGGGGGACAATTGATGTTCAGGGAAATCCGGATCCTCGACGCCGGCCAGCTCGGCGAGCTGCGCGCCATCGCCGCTTCGGCCAATTTCGTCGACGGCCGGATCAGCAACCCGCACAGCAAGGTCAAGCAGAACCTCCAGCTCCACGACGAGGCGGCCTATCAGCGTTCCTCGCAAATCCTCACCCAGGCGCTCTACGGCCAGGAGGAGTTCCAGAACTTCGCCTTCCCCGTCGCCATGCTGCCGCCGATGATGACCCGCTACACGCCCGACATGCGCTACGGCGCCCATGCCGACGCCGCCTTCCTGCAGCTCGGCACTGTCGGCCTGCGCTCCGATTTGAGCTGCACCATCTTCCTCAACGATCCCAAGGCCTATGAGGGCGGCGCGCTGCGCATCCAGCTCGGCACGCGCGAGATCCGCTTCAAGGGCGAAGCGGGCAGCGCGATCGTCTATCCGTCCGACATGCTGCACGAGGTCGAGCGCGTGACCAAAGGCGAGCGGCTGGTCGCGATCACCTTCATCCAGAGCCGCATCGCCGACAAGGTCCGCCGCGAGACGCTCTACGAGCTCAACGAAGTGGCCGCGCTCGAAGGCCTGCGCATGGCCCCGGAAAACTACACGCGCCTCCAGCTCGTCCAGGCCAACCTGCTCCGCCATTGGGGCGACAAGCCGTAAAAAGAGCGAAATAGCGGGTCATCCCGGCGAAGGCCGGGATGACTCCGTGCTACGTCTTCTCCTGGATCACCGGATCTCCGAGAGCTCGACGCCCTTGGTCTCGCGCGCCAGCAAGGCGGTGATGCCGCTGATCGCGCAGGCGGCGCCGACGTAGATCGCCACCGGCAGCGCCGAATCATATTTGCGGTAGAGCCACAAGGCGATTATCGGCGCCAGCGAGCCGGCGAAGATGGCGGTGAGCTGATAGGCGATCGAGGCGCCAGAATAGCGGATGCGGGTCGGGAACAGCTCCGCGATCATCGCCGCCTGCGGCCCGTACATGGCGCCGTGCAGGACGAGGCCGACGACCAGAGCGAGGACAATCAGCCCATGATTGCCGCTGGCCAGCAGGGGAAACAAAGCGAAGCTCCACGCCGCCAGCCCAAATCCGCCGAACGCATAGACAAAGCGCCGGCCGATCCGGTCCGACAGCGCCGCGAACAGGGGAATGGCGAAGAATTGCACCGCCGCGCCGATCAGCAAGGCGTTCAGCGCCAAGGCGCGGCTCTCCTCGGAAATCTCGACCAGGAAGGTCAGCGAGAAAGCGGTGAGGATGTAGTAGGAGATGTTCTCGCCCACCCTCAGCCCGGCGCCGAGCAGGACCGCTTTGGGCCGCTCGCGGAACACTTCGAGCGCCGGCAGCTTGGGCGGCGTCTCGGCCGCTTCGATCGCCGCCTCGAACAAGCGGCTCTCCGCCACCCGGTTGCGGATGTACCAGCCGACCAGCACCAGCACGACCGAAGCGAGGAACGGCACCCGCCAGCCCCAGGCGAGGAAATCGGTCTCGCTCAGCAGGCCGTTGATCGCGGCCAGCATGCCGGCCGAAAGCAGGAAGCCGGCGGCGACTCCGGCCTGCGGCCAGCTCGCCCAGAAGCCGCGCCGGGCGGCGTCGCCATGCTCGGCCGCCATCAGCACCGCGCCGCCCCATTCGCCGCCGACCGCGAAGCCCTGCACCAGGCGAAGCACGATCAAGGCGGCCGGCGCCCAGATGCCGATCGCACCGTAGGTCGGCAGCAGGCCGATCAGCACCGTCGCGGCGCCCATCATGACCAGGCTCAGCATGAGCAGCCGCTTGCGCCCGATCCGGTCCCCGAAATGGCCGAACACGATGCCGCCCAGCGGCCGCGCGACGAAGCCAAGCGCATAAGTGGCGAAGGCGAGCAGCGTGCCGGTCAGCGGATCGAATTGCGGGAAAAACAGCCGGTTGAAGACCAAGGCTGCGGCCGAATTGTAGAGGAAGAAATCATACCATTCGATCGTCGTGCCGATCATGCTGGCCATGATCACCCGCCGCAGCGGCGTCCGTTCGCTCTGCTTCACAAGCGCCTCTCCCTGCTCAGCCGCAACGCCAGGTGCCGACGATCTCGACCTGCGCGTTCGCCCGGCGGTTGGTGACCGTCATCCGCGCCGTCCAGCGGCCGGCGCGGCCGGTCGTCTCGGCGACCCGGCCGACGCTGATGCTGAGCTGGCGGTCCTCGAAGAAGCCGCCGGTCGGTCCGACCGGGCTCGAATGGTTGAAATGATAGAGGCGGCCGTCGATGCGGGCGATGGCGTCGCCCGATGTCGCCGCCAGCAGCATATGGCCGTTCTTGCCGAAGTCGCAGGCGGGCCGGAGCATGCCCGCGCCCTCCAGATCGACCCGGACGAGCGACTGCGGCCGCGCGGCAAGCTGGGGATCGGAGACCTCCTGGGGCCGCGCCTTGGCGAGCCGCTCGAGCTGGTTGGCGGTGATGCCGGCATTCTCGCCGCCGGGGCCGCCGCCGCAGCCCGCGAGCAGCATGAGCAGGAGCAGGGGAGCGGCCAGGCGCATCAATAGCCCATCAGGGCGAGGACCTCGCGGCGGCTGCGCTCGTCCTCGCGGAACACGCCCATCATCCGGCTGGTGGTCATCATCACGTCGGGGGTGGAGACGCCGCGCGCGGTCATGCAGGCATGGGTCGCCTCGATCACCACCGCCACGCCCTGCGGCTTCAGATGCTCCCAGATCGTATCGGCGACCTGCGCGGTCAGCCTCTCCTGGACCTGGAGGCGGCGCGCGAAGCCGTGCAGCACGCGGGCGAGCTTGGAGATGCCGACGACGCGGTCGCCGGGCAGATAGGCGATCGCCGCCTTGCCGATGATCGGCGCGAGATGATGCTCGCAATGCGACTGGAAGGGGATGTCCCGCAGGAGCACGATCTCGTCATAGCCGCCCACTTCCTCGAAGGTGCGGCTGAGATGCGCGGCGGGATCCTCGGCATAGCCGCGCGCATATTCGCGCCACGCCCGGGCGACGCGGGCCGGCGTGTCGCGCAGCCCTTCGCGGGCGGGATCGTCGCCCGCCCAGCGGATCAGGGTCCGCACCGCCTCGGCGACGTCGGGCGGCACCTTGACCTTGCCGGGCGCCTCGACCAGGTCGCCATCCTCCGTATCGGCTTCGCTCATTCTTTCCTCCCTCGCCGCCGCGAATACACCGGGCCACGTCCGGGGGATACTCCCCCTCAATGGCGGCCGTTGCGGGTGCGCGTCCGGCCGGCGGTGCAGCGCCGGCCGCCATCCGGCGGATCGGAGCCCCTGCCCGAATCGCCGTCGGTGCAGCCCCGCGGACGCGCCTCGCGGCCCGGCTCCACCCGCCCGCGCTCGCGCGGCGCCGCATCCTCGAGCGGATCGTAGGGCGTGGTCTCGCGCGGCGTCGCGCAACCGCCGAGCGCCAGCGCCGAAAAGCCGCCGACCCGGCTCAGAAACGACCGCCTGCTGATCTTGCGGATGAGCTTCATCCCCTCCCCCTTCACTACCTGAACGCACCCTGGGCGCCATGGTGACCCGGGGGAAATGAATGGCTGGTGACCCCGACAGGATTCGAACCTGTGGCCTAGTGATTAGGAATCACTCGCTCTATCCTGCTGAGCTACGGGGCCGCCGGCCGCAAGCGCGTTTGGCGCAAGCGCCGCGCAGGGTCAATTGCCGCGCCCGGCCCGGCCTCATCGGTTTTTAACCCTCCGCTGGTAACGCTCGCGAAACGGAGGACCCGATGGCGACCATCTTGAATAGGACCGGCCTGGCGGAAGCGTCGCCGCGAAAGCGATTCCACGAGACGCTGGTCTTCGATCTGTGCGAGCGGGTCTTCCTCCTGCTTCTCTTCGTCTGGTTCGCCTCGCGGGTGCTGCCGAGCGTCTCGGGCCAGCCCTACAACATGCTGATCCTGGTCTCCGAAACCGTCACCGCCTTCCTCGTGCTGGTGCGCCGGCCGGGGCCGATGGCGACCACCGCTTATGCCTGGACGGTGGCGGTCGTCGGCACCTGCGCGCCCTTGCTGGTCCTGCCCCATGGCGGCACTCTCATTCCGATCGAGGCCGCGGCCCTGCTGATGATGTTCGGCCTCTTCCTCAGCCTCGCCGCCAAGGCCTTCCTGCGGCGCAGCTTCGGCATCGTCGCCGCCTGCCGCGGCGTCCGGCGCGGCGGCGTCTACAGGCTCGTCCGCCATCCCATGTATTCGGGCTATATCATTACCCAGGCGGGCTTCCTCCTGCTCAACCCCTCCTTCTGGAACGCGATCGTCTACGCGGTGGCGTGGCTGGCCATGCTGCTGCGGATCGACGAGGAGGAGAAGTTCCTTTCGCAGGATCAAGCCTATCGCGATTATCAGGCCGACGTGCGCTGGCGGCTGATCCCGGGCCTCTACTAGAGGCTCGTCAATTCTCGGTTTCCGGCGGGGGCACCGGGAAGGGCAAGGGGGCGACCGGAATGCCCTCGTCGCGCAGATCCTCCGCCTCCTGCGGCGTCGCCTGGCCGTGGATCGCGCGCGCTTCCGATTCGCCGAGGTGGATGGCGCGGGCCTCGTCGGCGAACTTGTCCCCGACGAAATCCGAGCCGGCGAGCATCTTCTTCTGCGCCGCCGCCATGTCGGCGAGCACCGCCTTCACCGCCTCGGGCGCAGCGCCCTTCGCCGGGATATTGGGCGCCATCGGCGCCTTGTCGACCGCGCCCGCGCCGCAGATCGGGCAGGCGACGAGGCCGCGCGCGCGCTGCGCCTCATAATCCTCGCTCGAGCCAAACCAGGCTTCGAAGACATGGCCTTGCGGCGCGCATTTGAGATCGAAAATGATCACGATCGAACATGCTCGGGCGGCGGGATCGGGCGCCGGTGCCAGATCGCCGGCAGCCGCCGCCGGACTTCCTCGACCGCGGCCGGATCGAGCTCGGCGAAGCCCAGGCCCGGCCCCTCCCCGCCCATGTCGAGCAGCACCTTTCCCCAGGGGTCGACGACCAGCGAGTGGCCGTAGGTCTTGCGCCCGTCCCGATGCTCGCCGACCTGCGCCGCCGCGACGACGAAGGCGCCCGCCTCGATCGCGCGCGCGCGCATCAGCACGTGCCAGTGCGCCTCGCCGGTCGGCACGGTGAAGGCGGCGGGGATGGACAGGATGGTCGCGCCTTCGTTGCTCAGCGCCGCGTAGAGGCCGGCGAAGCGCAGATCGTAACAGATGGACAGGCCCAGCGCGCCGACCGGCGTATCGACCACGACGGCGCGCTCGCCGCGCTCATAGGCCGCCGATTCGCGCCAGCTCTCGCCGGTCGGCAGATCGACGTCGAACAGATGGATCTTGTCGTAGCTGGCGCGGATCGCCCCCTGATCGTCGATGACGAAGCCGCGGTTCAACAATTTGTCGCCATCGGGCGCGAGCAAGGCGAGCGAGCCGAGATGGACCCAGATCCCCGCCGCCACCGCCGCCGCGCGCACCGCCGCCAGCACCGGATCCTCCGATTGCAGATGGAGATGCCGCATCGCGCGCGCGCGGTCGCGGTCGAGCAGGCCGCTCATCTCCGGCGTGAACAAAATCGCCGCGCCGCCCACGGCCGCGTCGTGGACGCGGCGGGTCAGCTCGGCGCCATTCTCCTCAGGGTCGATGCCGGTCTGCGCCTGGAAGAGCGCGATCTTCATGCCGCCAGCATGAGATCGAGCCGGCCGTCGGCCTCGAGCGCGTGGAGATCGTCCGAGCCGCCGACATGGGCGTCGCCGATGAAGATCTGCGGCACGGTGGTGCGGCCCTCGGCGCGCTGGATCATCTCGGCGCGCTTCGGCCCGCCCAGCGAGATGTCATATTCCTCGTAATCGACGCCCTTGTCGCCGAGCAGGCGCTTGGCGCGCGCGCAATAGGAGCAGAAGATCTTGGTGTAGATTTCGACGCGCGCCATAGGCTCCTCCGTACGGCCGACGTGGCGATAGCGGCCGCGCTTTGTCAATGATCGCCGCCCTTCACAACGCGCGCCCAGGCGAGGATGTCCACGCGCGCGGCGCCGGCGCGCCTGAGGATGCGCGCGCAGCCATTGGCGGTGGCGCCGCTCGTATAGACGTCGTCGATCAGCAGGATCGCCCTGCCCTTCACCGCCGCCTTGGCGCGCGGGTTGACTCGGAAGGCGCCGCGCACCGCTTCCTTGCGCTCGCGCGGCCCCATGCCGCGCAGCGGCGGCGTCGCCTTGATCCGCTCGAGCAGGTCGAGCCGGGTCTCGAGCCGGGCGCGGCCGGCCAGAGCGGCGGCGATCAAAGCCGACTGGTTGTAGCCGCGCCGCCAGATCCGCCAGCGGTGCAGCGGCACCGGCGCCAGCAGCCAGTCTTCGCTCGCGTCGAGGTGGCGCGCCATGAACCGCGCCATCGTCTCGGCGACGCCCGGCCGGCCGCCATATTTGAGCTTCAGCGCCACAAGCCGCGAAATCTCGCCATAAGCGACCGCCGCGCGCAGCCGGTCGAAGGCGGGCGGCTCGGCCAGGCAGCGGCCGCATTCGACCTCCGCGCCCGTCTCATAGTCGAAGGGAAAAGCGCAGCGGGCGCAGCAGGGCGCGCCGAGGAAAGCCAGCGCCGACCAGCAATCGAGGCAGAAATTGTGCGGTTCGCCGATCACCGCGCCGCAGCCCGGGCAGCGCGGCGGCAGCGCGAAATCGAGGATCGGCCTCAGCGCCTTGAGCGCCAGTCCCATCGCGGCCTGCATGGAGCCCATGCCTAGCCCGCCGCCGGTTGACAGCCAAGCCAATCCCGCCCATTTCGCCGGCGGCGGCCCGATGGCGGAGTGGTTACGCAGAGGACTGCAAATCCTTGCACGCCGGTTCGATTCCGGCTCGGGCCTCCACTTCCCCTCAGCCCTCCCCGCGCTCGGCGCCCTCGCGGTCCGATTGCCGGCGCGGCGCGGGCAAGGTGAAGCACACCCGCGCGCCATCCTTTTCCGAATCCTCGGTCCAGATCCGCCCGCCGTGCGATTCGATGATCGTCCGCGAGATCGACAGGCCGAGGCCGAGCCCGGAGTCCTTGGTCGTCGCGAAGGGCGAGAAGCGCTCGCGCTCGGGCTGGCTGAAGCCGGCGCCATTGTCGGTAACGCTGACGACGACATTGCCCTTGTCGTCGCGCCGGCCGGCGACGACGATCTCGGGCGCGGCTAGGCCCTCGGTCGCGTCGCTGCTGTTGCCGATCAGGTTGATCATCACCTGCTGCAGCTGGATGCGGTCGCCGCGCACCAGCCTGGCATCGGGCGCGAACTGCTTCGCCACGTCGACCATCGCCGACGGGCTCGCCATCGCGATCAGCGCGACCGCGTCGTCGACGATCCGCGACAGCGATACCGTGACCACCGTTTTCGGCCGGTTGGAGACCATGTCGCGCACCCGGCGGATGATGTCGGCGGCGAGATGGACCTGCCGCTCCGCCGCGGCCATCCCCTCCTCCGCCGTTTCGAGCGCGCCCTCGCCGTTGCTGCCCAGCCGCCGCCGGCTGCCGGCCAGATAATTGGAGGCCGAGGTGAGCGGCTGGTTGAGCTCGTGGGCGAGCGTCGCCGCCATCGCGTTCATCGCATCGACCCGGGAGAGATGCGCGACATGGGTCTGCAGCCGGTCGAGCTCCTTGCGCGCGCTGATGTCCTGATCGGTGCCGTGCAGGGCGATCACCTTGCCGTTCGCGTCGAGCTCGGGGATCACCGCGCTCCAATGGTAGGATTCGGCGCCGCTCGGCAGCCGGACCGCATATTCGACCTCCTGCGGCCGGCCGGTCTGGATCGCCTCGGCATGGATCTGGTCGATCGCCGCCTGCCCGTCCGGGGTGAGGAAGGATTTGAACTCCTCGAAGGTCGGGCTGCCGAGCTGGTCGCGCTCGTACATGGCGAGGAGCTGCGGCGACCAGACCGTCTGGTCGCTCAGGAAATCGTAATGCCAGTCGCCGATCTGGCCGATCCGCTGGGCCTCGCGGAGCCGCCTGTTGGTGAGCTCCATCTCCGCGGTGCGGCGCTCGCGCCGGTCGAGCAGCACGGTGAACAGGATGGCGAAGGCGGTCAGCAGCAGGCTGAGCAAGGCCGCGCCGGCGACGAAGATGCGGGCGCGCGGCTGCCTGGGGGCCAGCACCTCCGTCTCCGGCACCCCATAAGCGACGAACAGCGGATAATCGCGCAACCGGCGATGGCTGACATAGCGCATCACCCGGTCGCGCGAGCTCGGGATGAGCGCGGTGCCGCTGGTCTGGCCGCCGATCTGGGCGCGGGTGACCGGGCCGTCGCGCGAATCCTCCCCCGAGGTCGAGGTCCGCCCGATCCGCCGCGCCCGGACGATCCCGTCGAGGCCGGTCACGGCCATCACGTCCTGCGGATTGACCTGGGCGTCGCGGTAGAAGGCAGTGAACTGCTCGGGCAGGATGTTGATCCCGATCACGCCGGCGAACGAGCCGTCCGGATGGTTGAGCCGGCGGGTCAGCCAGATCACGTTCTGACCGGCAAGGGGCGCGTAGACCGGCCGGCTGACGTGCAATCGGCCGTCGTCATGGGCGCCGAGATGGCTGCGGAAGGCCGGATGGTTGGCGAAGTTGATCAGCGGCAGCGGCGCCGCGATCGAGGTCGCGACGACATTGCCCTGGGGATCGAGGATGCTGACGCTGAGGAAGGTCCCGTTCCGCGCGACACTGCCGGAGATGAGCGTCGGGCGGCCCGGCACGCCGCTGAACTCGCTGCCGACGTCGCCGCGGGCGTAGCGGTTGCCGACATAGCGGGTGACCAGATCCGCCGCTTCCAGGGTGCGGCGGACATATTGCTCGAAGGCGATCGCGCGATTGTTGTTCTGGCGGATCGCATCGTCGATCGCGACCTGGCGCTCGAACCCGGTCTGCGCGACGACGAACCACCACAGCCCGGCGACGAGCAGCAGGCAGAAGCCCCAGATCAGCCATTTCAGGGGCCGCGCCCGGCCGGAACGCGACTCAGGCAGGGGCTGGACGATTGCGGACACGATGCGCCCGCTTATGACTGGGCGAGGCCGTGCGCAATCGCGCATCGCTACGGTGATGAAGGACCGACGCGAAACCCCGCTCAGGGGGCCGTGGCGCAGAGCTTCTCGACGGCGCGCTCGGCGACCGCGGCGATGGTCTTGGAGGGGTTGAGGCCGATCGGTCGCGGGATGGTGCTGCCGTCCATGACGTAGAGCCCGTCATGGCCGAAGACGCGGCATAAGTCGTCCACCACCCCGCCCGCGGCGGAAGCGGCCATGTTGCAGCCGCCGAGCGGGTGCGGGGTGATCAGGGTGCGCAGATATTTCCAGGCGAGCGGCGGCAGCGGCTTGCCGCCGCTGGCTTCGGTCAGCTTGACGTGCATGTCGGCCATGCCCTGGACGCTCAGCACCGAGCGGTCCGGATTCCAGTCGAGCCTGAGCCGGCGCCGCCAGGGCCGCAGCCACGAACGGCCGAGATAGAGCTTGCCGTCGGCGCCGTCGATCGCCTGGCCGAACCAGGGCATGATATGGTCCTGCAAAGCCCCTTTCTGCATCCGCTTCAGCCGGCGCAGCGCGAAGCCGGCGAGCAGCGAAGCGGAGCCCAGCCGCTTGTTGATGTAATGCTCGAGCAGGTTGGGGAAGCCGCCATCCTCGACGAAATAGCGCGCGCCTTTGTCGCTGCCGTCGAGGAAATCGATTGCGCCGGTGATGGTCGGGCCCTCGCTCGCATTGACCAGGCGGTCCCTGTAGATGGCCGGCGTCAGGAAATCGCCGTTCGAGCTCCAGCCGCGGCCCAGATGGGCAGAGAGGCGGGTGAGCGTCCTATGCTCGTCGCGGCAGCGCAGCAGCAGCTCGGTCGAGCCGAGCGAGCCGGCGGCGAGGATGACGCGCTTGGCGTCGACACAGGCCGGCTCTCTCGTGCAGGCGGCGGCGTCGATATGGTCGTAATGGACGCGCCAGGTCGAGCCGAGGCTGGAGACGTGGCTGACCATGGAGCACGGCTGGATGGTCGCCCCCGCGCTTTCCGCGGCGGCGAGATAATTGAGGTCGAGCGTGTTCTTGGCGCCGACCGGACAGCCGATGTCGCACAGGCCGAGATGGACGCAGGTCCCCTGCTGCTTGCCCTGGGCGTTGGTCCAGGTCTTGCTGTGGACGGGATCGCGGGCATTGTCCTTCTGATAGGTCCATTCGGGGTCGAAGGTCACCGCAAGCTCCAGCGCCCGCACCCGATCCTTCTCGCCGATCGCGGCGGCGGCGTCGCGCATCAGCTTGAAGCGCTCGGTCCACTGATTTTCGGGCACACGCGCCGGCTTCAGCATGTCGGCCGCCATGTCGTAATAAGGCCGGAGCACCTTCAGATTGATCGCCGAGGGCCAGCCGCTCTGGAACACCGCCTCGGGCGCGTCGATCGAGATGTTGGCGTAGATCAGCGAGCCGCCGCCGACGCCGCACCCTTGCGCGACCCACATCTGGTCCATGATCCTGAGGTCGATCCAGCCGTTGCAGCGCTCCGGCGCGTCCTGATCCCACACCCAGGCGTCGTCGGCGTCGCGCGGAAACTCCTCCGGCGACCAGCGCCGGCCGCGCTCGAGCACCAGCACCTTCATGCCCGCCGCCGCCAGCCGGCAGGCGGAGACGGCGCCGCCGAAGCCGCTGCCGACGATCACATAATCCCAGCTCATGGCGTCTTCGCTCCCGGGATGAAGATCGGCCGCTCGAGCAATTGCGGCGCGAGCGGCTCGCACGGATCGACGCCGCGCTGCGCGCCGAGCGGAATCGTGATGCGCTGGACCTTGCCGTAGACGCCCTTCTCGACATCCTCCAGCGACGCGCCCGGCGCCGCCCGCCAATCGGCGGCATGGTGCCTGAGGCCGATCGGGTAGACGGTCAGCCCCTCGGCCGTCACCCGCAGGCGCAGGAAGCCTTTATAGCCCTCGATCGCCTGGGCCGAGAAAACCTCCAGATCGTGCAGGCCGAGCCCCTTATGGGCGAGCAGCAGATAGAGGCCGAACAGGAAGCCGCAGTAGAAATAGCTGAGCAGGGCGGCGAGCGCGAAGGTCGCATATTTCGCCCAGATCGGAATCTCCATCTTGCCGGACGCGCCGGCATCGGCGGCGAAGAGATGGCCGACCGCCTGCGCCGCCAGCCAGACGACGAGGAAGGTGCCGACGATCTGCAGCAAGGCGTGGACGATGCCGGCGAGCACGGCCTGCCAGCGCGGACAGGGCGGGTGGCCGCGGGCGGCGTAGACGGTGAACCCCGCGACCAGGATCAGCACCCAGATCGCCAGGCCCGGCGACGAGAGCAGGCTCATGCCGGCGCGGGCGACGATCGCGCACAGCTCCGCAAAGCCGAGCCCGGGCACGATCAACCGGTCGAGCCAGCCAGGCGCCGCCGCGGCGAGCAGCCAGAGCGTGATCGCCTGCAGCGCGATCAGAGCGCCGGTGAAGGCGGGATTCTGGATCGGGAAGCGAAGCACGCCGCGCCGCAGCGTCACCGAATCCTCGCGGTCCGGATAGAGCGCCGGCTTGCCGCCGAACGTCTCCTGCAGCTCGGCGATGTGGGTGGACCAGTCGTTGTCGGAGACCTCGACCCTGTCCGGCACCTGCAGCGTGCCCTTGCCGAACGCGCCGCCGCCGCCGGCGACGACATAATCCCGCGTCCCGTTGGCAAGCTTGGCGCGGTGGCGGGCGTAATAATGAAGGTCACCGGTAAGGACGAGCGGGATGTCGACGTCGCGGCCTTCCTCCTGCGGCAGCTTCATGATGAGATCGAGCTTGTCGCCGCCGATGAAGCGGCCGGTGCCGCTCTTCGCCTGGATGCCGGCCCGCTTGATCCAGGTCGGCGTCGGCACCGAGAGGATCAATTTGTCGCCCGATTGGAGATGCTGCGCCTGGGCGCGGAAATATTCATATTGGGGCGGATCGAGATCGTCCTCGAGCGCCATGTCCAGGCCCCAGAGCCACCAGCGGTGGGGCAGCTTGAGCGCGTAATAAGAGCGCCGCTGCTGCGCCTGCCAGGCGCCGAACCAGCGGCGGCCGTGGCCCGACTGGCAGAACAAGCGGATGAAGCTGGTCAGCCCGTCATACCAATCGTGGTTGCCGGGGATCGAATAGACATGGCGCGGCGGCTTCTGGTGCCAGCGCGCGCAGCGGAACGGCTCGATGAAACGCTCCTTATAGGCCTCCGCCGAAGCGGTCGGATAGACCTCGTCCCCGCCCAGGATCAGGATCCGGCCGCCGGGCAGGAGGAGCTGCGGCGCCGCGTGCGCCGGCATGCCCTCGGTCTCGCAATCGGGCGGGATCGGCTGCGGCGTCGGCGCGCCGTCCGGATCGAGCACGATGCCGTCGCGGCCGACCAGCCAGGCGACCGAGGTCGTCGCGTTCCAGCCGTCGCCGGTGTCGGCGACATAGTCGATCCACAGATCCTTCTCGTCCGTATAGTCGAACGGCTTGCCGATCTGGGGCTCGAGCGCCGCCATGATCTCGCGCCGGCCGGACATCGAGCCGACGATCGTCGCGGCGAGCGCCATGCTGCCCGTCGCCAGCAGATTGCGCGTGTCGAACCAGCTCACCTGCTTGTGGCGCTTGATCAGGAACGAATAGCCCCCGGGCGGCGGCGCGGCGGCGGTCATGGGCGCCTCCAGGTGATATAATGGCGGACGAGCTGGCGGGCGAAGAAGCCGAAAAAGGCGAAGACCGCGCCCAGCTTCTGGCGCAGGCCGACGCAGCCCGCCGTTCGGAAGGTGCCGACCAGGCCGAGCAGAGCAGGCACGCCGAGGCTGAGGATGCCGGCGGCGACGATCGGCCCGGTCTCGTCCCCGCCCTCGTGCAGGGTGACGTAGAGCGTCGTTGTCGCGCCCCACAATTTCCACGGGCCGCCCATCCGCACATGCTTGCGGCCGTTGACCCAGTAGTTGCGGCCCTCGATTTCGACGCCGATCGCGTAGATCATGTAGCTGAGCCTGGGATCGTCCCGCGCCGGCGTGAACAGGCCGATCACGCCGCGCGTCGCCGGCAGCCAGCCGCCCCGCCGGTGCAGCTCGAGATGGCCGGCGATGACGCCCATATGATCCGGATCGAGGGCGAAGGCCCTGATATCGTCAATGTCGATGGTGGCGTGGAGCGCGGCCGGCATCGCCGCCAGGCTCTCATAGCCGCGCTTCGGATCGGTCTCGCCGAAGGCGATGCGGCCGGTCATCGTCTCGCGGAACTGGACGCCCCGGGCCGGGTCGCGCCCCTTGGTCGCGTCCGGATCGAGCGCGACGCCGCCTGGGCTCATCTGCGCGAGATAGCGGATCGCGTCGCGATAGCCGTAGGCGATCAGGGTCGCCGCATCGATCTTCCCGAGCAGGAAATCGGGATCGAGCGGCAGCGTGATTTCGGGCTTGATCAGGTGGACGACGATCGGCGCGTCGTGGCCTTCTGGTCTCTCCCCCGCCGCGATCCGCGCGTTAAGGCGGGCGATTTCGGCGAGCTCCTCGTTGAGCGCACCGGCCGCCGCCATCTCGATCATGTGGACATATTGGTCGATGAGGCCGTCCTTGAAATGCGGCGTGTTGCCGATCAGCCAGGCCACCCAGAGCTCGTTGGCGCCGGCGGCGACGGCCGCCATCAAATTGGACTGGCGGATCCAGACCGCGTCGGTCCAGGTCTTCCCCTGCCAGCGCACCGGCGGCGTCGCCAGCGGCAGCGAGATTGCGGCGAGCAGCAATTCGGGGCTGATCTGGCCTTGCGGAATCGCCCGCGCGACCTTGTCGTCGAAATCGCAGACGTTGAAGGTCGCCGTCACGCCTTGCGCCCGGCGCACCTTGGCCGCGTCGATGCCGAGATGCGGGAAGACCTTGGCCTCGATCGAATCGAAATCGCCGAGCGCGCCGGTATTGGGGAAATTGGCATAGGCTGAAAACGGGCGCAGCGAGACGAAGGCGGTCGGCTCCAGGGTGCGCCAGCGCGCGCAGAGCTGATCGGGCGTGGCGCCGCCGAGCAGAGCGGCGAGGTTCATCGTCCCGCCCGACGTGCCGTCGGCGAAGGAGTAACGCAGGCCGTGGTCGTGCAGCGCCTTCACCACGCCGGCCTGATAGGCGACCCGCATGCCGCCGCCGGGCAGGATCAGGGCGCGTTTATTGGCCTTCTCCGGAGCGATCGGCAGCTGATCGGCCGCGCGCGTCATTTGTTGAGGCGGGCCAGGAAGATCCAGGCGAGGATGCCGGAGACGAGCCCGAAGCTCGCCGGCACCCAAGCGAACGCGCTGAACACGCCGGTCGCGATGCCCCACGCCATCAGCGCCGTGGCGATGAACTTCTCGACCCCGATCCAGAGCGGGATTGCGGGCTCCTTCGAGAGGCGCAGCAAAGCGTGCAGGAACATCGCGCCGGTGACCAGCGCGAACATGCCGATGGTGCGGAACAGCTGCACCGTGGTCGAGGTCACCTCGGCGCCCATCGTCCGCAGCGCCCATTCAGGCGCGATCAGCTGGGCAAGGCCGCTCAAAGCCGTCGAGGCGCAGAAGAAGAGCAAAGCGAGGCGGATCCAGGTGTCGTTCATCGGTCTGCCCTCGCCTGCGCGGCCAGCCGGCAATACCAGTACATCATCGCCGCCCATTGCAGCGTCCAGAGCGCGCCGGCGATGCGCTCGCGGTCCGCCTCGCCGAGCGGGGTCAGCGGCAGCGCCGTCCACCCGGCGAGCGCGAGCAGCACGACGAGCGGCACGATGCGTATCCCGGTGAACCATTCGCTGAGCAGCATCACCAGCCCGGTCACCAGCATCACGATCGCCAGGACGGTGAGCATCGGCGCCGCCGCCGCCACCGGCGCGACCGGGCGCCCGAGGGCCAGCGAGAGGCCGGCGCCGAGCAGGATCGAGCAGGCGAGGAACAGGAGGAAATTGTTCAGCAGCACCAGCCTTGGCATGATCAGTCCCCGTCGAGATCGAAATTCGGGTCGCGCGCGGGCGGCGGCAGCCACTCCTCGCTGTAACCGAGCGGATAGGTGCTCTCGAGGCCTTCGCCGATCGGCGCCTCGGGCCGGACCGGCGGGGTCACGAACCAGCAGTCGAAATAATCGTCGAGCACGCCTTTGACCGACGGCAGGTAAGCGGCGAACAAGGCGTCCTCGGCGAAATCCAGGCCGCGCAGCCAATCGGCGCGCGGGTGATCGCCGAGGAGCAAACGGGCGCCGCCGCGCCGGAACAATTGCACCCCGGCCTTGCCCCGGAAATAGATGAAGGAGCGGTAGATCATGCCGCGGAACGTGCAATAATTGGCCGCGCCCATATTGACCGGAAACCAGGCGCTGGCGGGCTTTCTGACGTCGAGCCGGGTCACCATCTGGCCGTCGTGATCATATTGGGCGCTGATCCATTTCCTGCCCTCGCGGTAATCGAGCGCGGCCTTGTGCTTGGGCATGCCCCAAATGCCCTTGCCGCCCTTGACCGACACTTCGGACGAAACCGGCAGATCGACCACATATTGGCCGGTGCCGTAGCGGTCGACGAGCAAGGCCGGGATCAGCCGAGGCGCGGGCTTCGGCCCCTTGGTGCAGGCGATGGCCAAGCTGTATTCGATGTAGCGGCCGATATCGGTCTTGCGATAATCGATCACGGTCAGCACGAGCAGCGCCTTGCTCCACAGCCGGAAGGGATGGACGTCGCCGGGCGGGATCAGCTTGCGCGCCGCCTCATAGTCGCAGGGGAAGACGGCGATCGTCGCCGACGCCTCGGCCGCGTCGACCGGCATGACGTAGCGGATGCCGTCGACATAAGCGTGCCGCCCCTCCAGCCTTTTCTGGCGTCCGGGCGGGCCCATGCTCAGGCTCTCCCGAGCTCGTCGACGATCAATGGAAAGACGTCGCGATGGGCGTCCTTGCCGATGAACACGTCGAGATGGCCGTAGCCGGCAAGCTCCTGGAAGCCGTGCCTGCCGGGCGCGTAGCTTTCGAAATAATCGTAGGTGCGCGCCATGCCGGCGGAGGTGAAGCATTGATTGTGCTGGCCGCCGAGGAAGACGAAGCGCGCGTCCGTCTTCGGCGCCTGCGCGCAGAAATCGGCCGGGAGCTGGTCGTATTTGCCGGTCGAGACGAGATTGCCCCTGGCGATGCATTTCCTCATCTGCCGGAAGAAGCTCATCGGCACATGGGCGAATTCGCCCTTCAGCCATTCGTGCGTGTCGTCGCTGAGATTCTCGTGCAGCCAAAGCGTCGGGAAGCCGGAGCCGTAGGTGAAGCTCGCATGCTTGCAGACCGCGTTGCGGCATTCGTGGTGAGTCGCCCTGACCCACAGATCGATCAGCCGCGGCCAGAAGCCGGTGACGTAAAGCCCCCATTGCGGGTTCACATAATCGACCGTCGCGCCGATCGTGTTGGTCGCCAGCATCGCCTTCCACCATGCCATCGGCGGCACCAATGTGTGCAGGGCGACGGCGTTGCTGACCACCGTGTCGACGTCGGGCAGCAGGCCGGCGGCGATCGACATCATGAAGCTGGTCGAGCCCTGGCAGTGGATCACCGCCTTGACCGTCGCGGCCCCGGTCAGCTCGCGGATCTTGGCCACCGCCGCCGGATAATCGTGGACCGCCGCCTGATCGAGCGTCCATTGATTGGGCGCCGTCTCGATGCTGCCGCGCCAGTCGATCGTCCAGACGTCGTAGCCGGCGCGGCTCAGCATGCGCGGCAACGTGTCGTCATTGGGCGGGCTGAAGATGTTGCTGCGCACGCCGGCGCCGTGGACGAGCAGCACCGGCTTTTTCTTCGCCCGCGATTTGGGGCCCTTGAGATTGTGCAGCGAAAGGCCGAGCCCGTCGCCCGCGATGAACGGCACGTGGGCGAATTGATCGCGAGAAACCGGCTCTTTCGCTAAGCTCGCCACATCGCCTTCCCCATCAGCGGTGCCAACATCAAGTCCTGCTTGTTTCAATTCCCCGACAAGATCACGCTCTCTTCGAAGAGACTACAATAAACAGACGGCGATACAACCGCGCAAATCGTCCCTGCCTGGACCCACGAGCCGCGTCGGGTTCACAGGACGGACCGTTCCCCGGCGAAAGCCGGGGCCCGGCGGCACGGAGGGTAGACTGGACCCCGGCCTTCGCCGGGGAACAAGGCTTCGATCATCAAGACGCGCGCGCTAAGCCGCGGGTACGACCCGGCGCTGAACCGAACCGCATCGGCTCAGCCATCATATTCGACGTGGAAATGGAGCGGGAAGCTATTGTCCCCCTTCTCGATCCGGCCGGCGTCGCCCGCGGCGCGGCGCAGGCCCTTCTTGGCGAGCAGCGGCTTCAATATGTTCGGCAGGGTGGCCCGGTTGAGATGGGCGCCGAAGCAGATATGCATGCCGTAGCCCCACAGCATGTAGGTCTCCCACGGCCGGTCGACGCGGAAGGCGTTGGGCGCGGGCACCATCAGGGGATCGAACATCGCGGAAAGGTTCGACGCCATCACCATCCTGCCCTTGGGGATGCGGCGGGCGCGCAGCGTGCCGCCGGCCACCGTCGCGTCGCGGAGCGCCCGGCGGTAGATCACGGGATTGAGCGGGTTGAAGCGCAGCGCCTCGAAGACATGAGCGGCGAGCAAGGCGTCGTCGCCGGCGCGCGCCGCCGCCTGCGCGCCGGCCAGCGCCTCCGGCCGATCGAGCAATTCGTCGAGCGCCAGGTTCGCGGTCGCCGAGGTCGTCGGCAGCTCGCCGATCAAAAGGCCGATCAGATTGTTGCGGATGTCGAGATCGGTCATGCCCGGCAGGCCGCCGCCCGCCTGCATGGCAAGGCAGCGGCCGAGGACGTCGTCGCGCTTTTCTTCGCTCGCCTTGCGCTCGGCGATATGGCCGTCGAGCCAGTCGCGGAACGCCTTCGCCTTCGCCTCGGCCACGACATCCTTTTGCGCATCGGCCTTGAGGTCGAGGAAGAGGTACCAGAAGAGCGTGCTCGTCCAGTCGGCGATGTCCGTTTCATTGGGGCCGGGCGTTCCGAAATAATGGCCGAGCAGCCGCGCCGCGACCGGCAGGCTCAATTGCTGCGGCACGTCGATCCGGGCCGGCGCGGCGGCGACCAGCTCGGCCGCGGTGGCGGCGACGAACGGCGTGATGATCGCCGGCACGTCCTCCCGCCGCATGGCGAGCCGCATGTTGGAGGTGTCGCGCGTGTAGCGCGGCGTATCCTGCATCCCCAGGAAGAAGTTCTCGCCGCCGGTGATCGTCTCCATGCGCGGGCCGTAGACGACGCCGAAATCGTCGTCCCGGGTGAGCACGTCGGTCACGTCCTTGCGGCGCATGACCAAAGCCGTCCCGTTATTCTCATAAGAGGTGATCGCCTGGAACTTGAGCACCAGATTGGGCTGGAACAGCCGCAGCACCGCGAACACCCGGCGCTGCCCCCTGGACGACGTGGCCGCCGCCAGCACCCGGCTCCCATAAGTGCCGCCGCTCTGGAACAAGGCGGCGATCGGAACGCCCAGCAAGGCGACCAAAGCGGCGAGCCCCTGCCCGATCAGCAGCAGCCGGCGCCAGAGCGCCACCGGCAGGTTCAGCAACCACATGGCAGGGCTCCTTGCGTCGAGAAAATGTGCGTCAGGTCGGGTCGACGATCCCCATGCCGATCATCCTGAGCGCGGTCATCGAGGGAATGAAGAAATAGTCGCCGCCGCGCGGCTCGACGAGCTGCGGGATGCTCTCGCAAAGGAAGGGCGGGCGGCCCGTCGCCGGGTCGGTGACGACCATCAGCTTGTGGCTCCCCGTCTCCTTGTCGTCATTGCCGATGATCGGGCAGGTGTCGCTGCCGGCGTTGAAGTCCAGCCCATATTGCATCCATTGCTGCTGGACGAACTCGAACTGGCGGAACAAGCTGGTGCAGAGGGCGAGGAAGATGATGCCCTGCTCGCCCGCATCGCTCGGCGCGGCCGGATCGACGTCGCCATAAGGCAGGCCGCGGCGCAGGATGCGGCGCCGGTTGACCAGCGCCGAACCGTCCCAGCTCCCCTTGTTCGGCGAAGCGAAATTGGGATCGAGCATGTCGCGCGGATTGGCCCGGCGCAGGTGCGAGGTCACCGGGCAGGTCGCGCCGTCGGGATCGGGCCGGTATTGGAAGTTGGTGAACTTGAGCGCGATCTGCGCGAGCTTCGGCTTGTCCCGCGCGGCGCGCGCGGCGGCGAGCTCGGCGTTGAACGCCTTCCAGGCCTGATAGGTCGGCGCCGCCATCAGCGGCACGCCGTCGTGCCAGCGGCCGACCAGCTTGGCCTTCACCGTGTCGCGCGCCTCGCCGGCGTCGGCGATCCCGAACATGCGGGCGTAGCGGGCGCCCACCGCCTCGATATAGGTCGCGAAGCTGCCGACATTTTCGTGGAGCTTGCGATAGGCCATGAAGGTGCCGTTGCGGCTGAACTCGATCGGCATCGCCGCGCCCGGAATCTCCTGCGCCTCGTCCGAATAGCCGAGCAGGAACTCGCCGGTGGCGAGCGGCGCCCAGCTCAGGTCGGGCAGGATCTTGCCGCCGCCCATCATCCGCAGCCGCTCGCCCTCGCCGGAAAGCTGGCCCTCGAACACCGGGTCGCCAAAGCCGTCGGAAAGGCCGAAATGCTCCTTGTTGGTCGGCGACATCACGCCGTCGTCCTCGCGCAGGACAGCGGACATTTCCTGGTAGCGGGCGCCGCCGGGCCCGGTGCCAGCGAGCAGGACGACGCCGCCTTCGGATTCGGCGCAAAGCGCCTCCAGCCGGCGGGTCTCTTCCTCCAGCTCGACGATCGGCGTCCCGTCCTTGTTCATCTCCGCGTTCATCGAGACCAGGATGTGGACCCGGTTCTCCCCCTTGGAGTTGCGCCACACCGCGTCGCGCTTGTCGAGGAACGGATCGTCGCCGAGGATCGACGCGCGCTTCTCCATGCCGTCCATATATTCGTCGGGCATCTCGCGCAGCGTCCGCGTCGGCACGTCGAGCGCCTGCAGGCCCGGGAAGGTGAAGGCGATGTTGAGCGCCACCTTGGGCTTGATCAGCTGCACCTCGCCCGGATAATCGGGCGCGCCCTCGGCCCGGACCACGTCCTTGACGCGCGGGTTGCGGGTCCGCAGCAAGGGCTCCTCGCGCCCGGGATTCTTCCAGCGGGCGGCGGTCGTGATCCGCGGCCGCAGCGTCTCGACGAAATGGCGGCCCTTGGCGGCGTCGCGGATGGTCAGGAAGAAATAGCGCGCCTTGGGAAAGCCCTGGCGCCCATAAGCGCGCAGGATGCCGCCCTGGATGTCGGCGAGGTCGAGCGCGCTCATGCCGTGCCTTCCGGAAAATGGCTGCGGATCACGCCGGGCTTCTGGGTCGGCCCGTCGAGATCGTTCGGCTTGTGTCGGGCGAGGAAGTCGCGGAACGCGGCGCCCAGGGTTGCCGGATCGCCGCCCTGGCGCTCGGCGGCGAAGCGGGTGAAGGCCTGCTGCAGATAGAGGCCCTTGAGCACGTCGCGCAAAGTCGAATTGGGCGCGGCCGGGAAGGATTTGCCGCCCTGGCGCATGACCAGCCAATAATCGATGAAGATCGCCACGATCAGCAAGGCGATGCCGAGCAGGATTCCGGCCCACCACGGCCAGTGGGCGAGGATGGCGATGGCCGCCGCGGCGATGATGGCGACGATCGGCACCGCCGCCAGCGTCGACTTGGACAGCGACGGCAGCTGCGGCGCGCCGATCCAATAATCGTTGAACGGCATCGTCGTCTCGATCTGGCAGGCGAGCATCATGTCGGCGAAGCTCGCCGGGTCCGTCACCTTCGAGAAGCCGTAGGCATAGCGGAACACCGCATCGAGCGCGTCGGGCATCAGCCGCCAGAGTTCCTCGAAATAGGCGCGGGGCTCGCCTTTGCCCTGCGGATCGGCCGGGTCGAAATCGAGCATCACCAGGACATAGGGGCAGGCGAGCGCGTCGATCGGCTCCGCCTTGAGCAAATCGGTGCCGCTGATCGCCGAGACCAGGGCATTGGCATGGTCGCGGCCGTTGTAGAAGGGCTGGTCGAGCACCACCAGGCGCGCGAAATGGGTGGTGAGCGAGCGGGCGAACGGGCTCTGGATGCCGATCTTCTCCGAGGCGTGCGATTGCAGCGCGGTCGGCAAAGTTTCCAGCGCCTCGCGCACCATGTGGATTGGCGAGCTTTTCATCGCCTCGTGCTGGACGATGCCGACGTTGCAGATCGGCACGAGCCCGGTGTAGAAATAATGGCCGCCGTCGAGATCAGGCATCGGGCTTCTCCGAATCGGCGGGGACGAGCCGCGGTGCCTCGTCGACTCGGGAGCGGCCCTGGACCACCTCCTGAACCGCCGCGCGCACCGCCGCTTCCATGTCGGCGTCGCCGGCAGCCCCGCCGACACCCTCGGTAATGTCCCCGCTCGCGCTCGCCGCGACGATTTCCGCGGGCACCGGATGGAGGATATGCTCGGCCGGCGGCGGCCCCTCCCCCTTCGGCCCCCAGCGCTCGCGCACGGCGGCGCAGCGGTGGATGTCGGCGGCGGTGGTGTCGCAGCTCGCGACCGGCGCATAGCCCGGCGCGCCGAACCCGCTTTGGACCTCGAGCATCACCTTGGCATAAGCCGCCGCGAGCGCGGCATCGTCGCCGCTCGCATCGACCGCGCGCAGCGCCGCCGCCAGCTTCAGCGCCAGCTTGATGTCGCGCTGGGCGCTGCCCGGCGTCGCGTTGTAATAATAATTGGTGTCGATCTGATTGTCGCGGATGTAGCTCTTGAACGGCGTGATCGGGATCGAATTGGGATATTTGGTGCTCGAATACCAGAAGGTGTCGAGCCCGCCCGGAATGCCGTCGGCGAAGGCGTCGATATATTGATCCCAGGTGCCGTTGAAATTGCTGCAGAACAGCATGTAGTCGTTCTGGAGGTCCTGCTTGCCCTGGCCGCGGTCCGGCCACTGGTCGCGCTTGATCATCACCCAGCGGGCGAAGTGGATGAGCGACAGGCCCAGCAATCCCGACAGCGTCGAGGGCAGCGCCCGCGAGACCATGAACAGGAAACGGTTGATCCAGGTCAGCCCCGGCCGCATCGGCGTGACGACATTCATGCCATAAGCCTTGCCAGCGACGTTGGACATGCAAAGCCCCTCGATGAGAAGCAGCTGGCGCCGACGAAAAAAAGCGCCCGGTGCGACGGCCTGAAATGTCGAATCGGACGATCCCGACCCTGATCGACAAGCTATCATAACTGTTCCGTTACGAGCAACCGGGGCGGCGGCCCAAAGCGGACGGGTTTAGTTGGCCCTTTGCCAATTCTATTCGATTGGGGCCGTCTATTGGGGCGGCCGGCGGGCGGCGCTCAAAAGGCTGGATTTCGCCGCGAATTGGCGACTATCAGGGCGGCCTGATGACCGCCCGCTTCATGTCCGGCTTCGGCAGCCATTTCGCCAGCGAGGCGGTTCCGGGCGCTTTGCCCCACGGCCGCAATTCGCCGCAGCGCCCCGCCTTCGGCCTTTATGCCGAGCAATTGTCGGGCACCGCCTTCACCGCGCCGCGCGCCGAGAACCGGCGCTCGTGGCTCTACCGGATGCGGCCGAGCGCCGCGCACCCACCCTACAGGCGCTTCGGCGGCGCCCACCTGTTCGCGCCGGGCACGTCGGAAGATCCGCTGCCGCCCAACCGGCTGCGCTGGGACCCGCTCGCTTTGCCCGACGACGGCACCGACTTCATCGACGGCCTGGTGACGATGATGGCCAATCGCGACCCGGCCGACCTCGAGGGCGTCGCCGTCCACATCTACCGCGCCAATGCCGACATGGCCGACCGCTATTTCTTCGACGCCGACGGCGAGTTGCTGCTCATCCCCGAGCAGGGCCGGCTCGACCTGAGGACCGAGCTGGGGCGGATCGAGATCACGCCCGGCGAGGTCGCCCTGATCCCGCGCGGAATCCGCTTCCAGGTGCTGCTGCCGGACGGGGCGGCGCGCGGCTATGTCGCCGAGAATCACGGCGCCCTGTTCCGGCTGCCGGAGCTTGGGCCGATCGGCGCCAACGGGCTCGCCAATCCGCGCGACTTCCTGACGCCCGAAGCCGCGTTCGAGGATCGCGAAGGGCGCTTCGAGCTGGTCCAGAAGCATCTCGGGTCGCTCTGGGTGACGACGCTCGGCCACAGCCCGCTCGACGTCGTCGCCTGGCACGGCAATCTCGCGCCCTGGAAATACGACCTTTCCCTGTTCAACGCGATCGGCACGGTGAGCTTCGATCATCCCGATCCCTCGATCTTCACCGTGCTGACCTCGCCCAGCGACGTGCCCGGGCGGGCCAATGCCGATTTCGTCATCTTCCCGCCGCGCTGGATGGTCGCCGAGGACACGTTCCGGCCGCCCTGGTTCCACCGCAACGTGATGAGCGAGTGCATGGGGCTCATCGAAGGCGCCTACGACGCCAAGGCCGAGGGCTTCGCCCCGGGCGGCCTCAGCCTCCACAACCTCATGTCCGGCCACGGCCCCGACGTGGCGAGCTGGAAGGCGGCCTCCGAGGCCGAGCTGAAGCCCCGCAAGATCGAGGATACGTTGGCCTTCATGGTCGAGAGCTGCTGGCCCTTCCGCCCGACGGCCTTCGCGATGCAGAGCGACGCGCTCCAGGGCGATTACGACGAAGCCTGGGGCGGCTTCCCCAAGGCGGAGCTGCCGCGGTAGCGGCTG
>JAXDPD010000050.1:0-26677 GCA_034668505.1 Sphingomonadales bacterium | reverse complement strand
ATCGATTATTCGCCCGCCAACCACCAGGCGATGACCGACATCCGCGCCGACAAGGTGATGGGCGTCGCCGACAGCTTCCCCGATCAGGATGTCTGCCTCGGCCAGGAGGGCGGCAAGCTGGCGGTGGTGGGCTGGGGCTCAACCTTCGGGCCGATCCACCAGGCCGTGCGCCGCGCCCGCAAGAACGGCCAGGACGCGTCCCACATCCACATCCGCCACATCTGGCCGCTGCCGAAAAATCTGGGAGCGCTGCTAAAGTCTTACGACCGGGTCATCGTACCGGAAATGAACACGGGCCAGCTCAAGACCCTGCTCCGCGACCAATATCTGGTCGATGCCCGCCCGATCACCAAGACCTCCGGCCAGCCCTTCAAGATCGCCGAGATCGAAGCCGCGATCGAGGAGGCGCTGTCATGACGATCCTTGGTCGTCATCCCGGCGAAGGCTGGGATCTCGTGTCGAAAAGTCGCGGCACATGCCCACCGGACCCCGGCCTTCGCCGGGGTGACGAAAATGGGTGCCGGAGTGACGGAGGTGCCCGATGAACCCGCCCCGCCTGCTCCCGCTCGTCCTGCTGCTCGTGGTGGTCGCCGCCATGATCATCTACCTGCGTTGAACCCGTTTCCCGGCGAAGGCCGGGGCCCAGTCTGGACACCGGCCTTCGCCGGTGAACAAGGAAGACCATGAACGAGATAACGAAGCTGACCGCCAAGGATTTCGCCACCGACCAGGAGGTGCGCTGGTGCCCCGGCTGCGGCGATTATGCGGTGCTGAAGGCGGTGCAGCGGACCATGCCCGACCTGGGCGCGGATCCGTCCAAGACCGTGTTCGTCTCGGGCATCGGCTGCTCGAGCCGCTTCCCTTATTATATGGAAACCTACGGCTTCCACACCATCCACGGCCGCGCGCCGGCGCTGGCGACGGGGGTGAAGCTCGCCAACCCCGAACTCGACGTGTGGATCATCACCGGCGACGGCGATGCGCTCTCGATCGGCGGCAACCATACGATGCACATCCTGCGCCGCAACCTCGATTGCCAGATATTGCTTTTCAACAATGAGATATACGGCCTTACGAAAGGCCAATATTCTCCCACTTCCCGCGTGGGCACGCGGAGCCCTTCGACGCCCTTCGGCTCGGTCGACCGGCCGGTCCGGCCCTGCGCCTTCGCCTTGGGCTCGGGCGCGCGCTTCGTCGGCCGCGGCATCGACGTCAGCAAGTTCCTGCCCGATCTGCTGAAGGCCGCCCATGCCCACAAGGGCGCGTCCTTCGTCGAAATCTTTCAGAATTGCATCGTCTACAATGACGACGTGTTCGCGCCGTTCACGGCCCGCGACAATTCGGGCAAGCAGCTCTGGCTGAAGCCCGGCGAGCCAATGCTGTTCGACAATGGCAGCAAGGGGCTGACGCTCGACCGCGAGGCGCTCAACCTCAAGGTCGTCGAGGTCGCGGACGGCGACTGGCGCGCGGCCGACGTCATCGTCCACGATCCCAAGAACAAGGCGGTCGCGCACATGCTGATCGACATGCCGATCGGCGCTTTCCCGATGGCGCTCGGCGTGATCTACGACGATCCCCGCCCGACCTTCGAAAGCGCCGTGCGCGAGCAGCAGGAAGCCGCGGCCGCGGGCAAGCCCGCCGACCTCCAGGCTTTGGTCTCCAAGGGCCAGACCTGGCAGGTCGAGAAAGAACCGCACGAGATGTGATGGCGGCGCTCGCCGCCTTGCTGCTGGCGCTGGCGGCGCCATTGGAGATCAGGCTCGCCACGCCCGAAGGAAGCGGCGCGGTCAGCCTCGCCATCGTCGAATATCGCGGCGGAGCGTTCCTCAACTTCCTCTCATTCCCCCAGGCCGACGGCGCGCCGGACGGCGTCAACGGCTCGCTGTTCGAGCATAGAGGCGCTCGGGTCGCCCGGGTCCTGGCCGGGCCCCGTCTGCCCGCGCGCATCACCTTGCGCCGCGTCTATCCGGAGATGGCGGGGATGCGCCGGGGCCGCATCCGCAGGCTGGCGCTGCTGGAGCGGACCGACGGCGGCTATTGGCACGTCCAATGGGATGTACAGCTGCAGGGCCGGCGCGCCTGCCTGTCGCGCGAGGCGATCGCGCATTTCAACATCGTCGTTTCAAGCCGGAGTCCGGACGCGGACGGCGCCATCTGCCTCAACCTCTGACTTGCGCGCGGCGCGGTCCCGCCGCATCAAGGCCGGCGATGCTGCAGCGGGGCAAACATCTGGTCGCGGGCGACCGCGGCTTCGCCACCGGCGGCGGGCTTGCCGCGCGGCTGTTCGCCGGCGGCTTCCACAAATTGCTCGACCGGATCGACCGCGCGCTCGATCACGGCCGGATCGACGCGACCCTGCCCGACGGCAGCTTCCGCACCATCGGCGGGCGCGGGCCGGGGCCGGTCTCGATCATGCACATCCGCAGCTGGCGCGCCTTGGTCCGGCTGGTCGTGTCGGGCTCGGTCGGCTGGTACGTCGCCTGGGCGCGCGGCGAATGGGCAAGCCCCGATCCGGTGCAGATCTTCGACCTGTTCATGCGCAACGCCGCCGGCCTCGGCGACACCGCACGCGCCAAGGGGCCGTGGCGGGCGGTCAACTGGCTCGCCCATCGCCTGCGCGCCAACAACCGGGTGCGGGCGCGGCGCAACATCGCCCACCATTACGACCTCGGCAACGATTTCTACGCCGCCTGGCTCGATCCCGGCATGACCTATTCGAGCGCGATCTTCGCCGCGCCCGGGGATGAGCTGGAGGCGGCGCAGGCGCACAAGGTCCGGCTGCTGCTCGACCGGCTCGACCTCGAGCCCGGCCAGCATCTGCTCGAAATCGGCTGCGGCTGGGGCGGCCTCGCCGAGATCGCCGCGCGCGACCATGGCGTCCATGTCACCGCGCTCACCTTGTCGGCCGAGCAGAAAGCCTATGCCGACGGCCGGCTCGCCCATGCCGGCCTCGCCGGCAGGGTCGACGTCGCGCTCACCGACTATCGCGACGTCGAAGGCCGGTTCGACGCCGTCGCCAGCGTCGAGATGGTGGAGGCGGTCGGCCGCGAATATTGGCCGCAATATCTCGAGAGCATCGCCCGAATGCTGAAGCCCGGCGGCAAGGCGGCGCTGCAACTGATCGCGATCCGCGACGATCTGTTCGATCTTTACGCCGCCAATGCCGATTTCATCCAGACCTACATCTTCCCGGGCGGCCTGCTGATCGGCGAAGCCCGCTTCCGCGCGCTGGCGCAAGGCGCCGGCCTCGAATGGCGCGACCGCCAAGGCTACGGCCTGCATTATGCCGAAACGCTGAAGCGCTGGCGCGCCCGCTACGAGGAGGCCGTCGCCGAGGGGCGCCTCCCGGCCGGCTTCGACGACGCCTTCCACCAGCTGTGGCGTTACTATCTGATGTATTGCGAAGGCGGCTTCCGCGGCGGCGGCATCGATGTCGCGCAGGTGACCTTGGTCAAGAAGTGATTTCGGCATCCGCGCAGGCCGGGATCCCGGGACAAGAGGTCTCGGCGTGTCTCCACGAGATCCCGGCCTGCGCCGGGATGACGAATCAGTTTCCAAGGTCCAGCCGAAAGCCGCTCTCGAAATCGCTGTTCAACAAATCCACCACCGCGTCGGCCACCGCCGCCGGGCCCTTCAGCGTGGCCGGATCCTCGCCGGGGAAGGCGCGGGCGCGCATCGTCGTCGCGGTGGCGCCGGGATCGACGATCGCGACCTTGATCGGGGTGACGTTGCCGATCTCCTGGGCATAAGCCAAAACGAGCGCCTCCAGCGCCGCCTTGGACGCGCCATAGGCGCCCCAATAAGCGCGCGGCCGCGCGCCGACGCTCGAGGTCAGCGCCAGCACGCGGCCCGCCTCGCTCTGCCGAAGCATCGGATCGAAGGCCGCGATCAAGGCCTGCTGGGCGAGCAGGTTCAGGGTCAGGACCTTGTTGAACTCCTTGCCATCGATCGCCGAGACCGGCCCCAGCGTCCCAAGCATCGCCGCGTTGAGCACGAGGATGTCGAGCGCGTCCCAGCGGCCGCCCACCGCCTGCGCGAGCCGGGCGATGCTGTCGCTCGCGGCAAGGTCCATCGGCGCGATCGTCGAGGAGCCGCCGCCGGCGTGGATCCGCCCCTCGACCGCTTCCAGATCCGCGGCCGTCCGCGCGGTCAGGATGACGTGCGCGCCCGCTCGCGCCAGCGCTTCGGCGAGCGCCGCCCCGATCCCCCGGCTCGCGCCGGTGACCAGCGCCAGTCTTCCCTGAAAAGCCCCTGCCATCTCACCCTTCCGTCATGCTGAACTCGTTTCAGCATCCATGCTGGAGACGCCGCGGATGCTCGAAGATGGATCCTGAAACAAGTTCAGGGTGACGTCTGGCGGTCAAGCGACGCGCTCCTCCACGAGCTCGAGCTCATGGCGCTTCTCCAGATCCTCCTGGTCGGTGAGCCCGGTCGGATAGTCGCCGCTGAAGCAGGCGTCGCAATGCTGCGGCGCCGCGCGATCGCGCCCGCTCTCGCCGAGCGCGCGGTAGAGGCCGTCGATCGAGACGAAGGCGAGGCTGTCGGATTGGATATATTCGTTCATGCCGGCCACATCCATCTGCGCGGCGAGCAATTTGGCGCGTTCGGGCGTGTCGACGCCGTAGAAGCAGCTATGGCGCGTCGGCGGGCTGGCGATCCGCATATGGACCTCGCGCGCGCCGGCCTCGCGCATCATCTGGACGATCTTGAGGCTGGTCGTGCCGCGGACGATCGAATCGTCGACCAGGACGATCGACTTGCCCCTGATCAGCGCCGAATTGGCGTTATGCTTCAGCTTGACGCCCAGGTGCCGGACCTGGTCGCCGGGCTGGATGAAGGTGCGGCCGACATAATGCGAGCGGATGATGCCGAGCTCGAACGGGATGCCCGATTGCTGGGCATAGCCGATCGCCGCCGGAACGCCGCTGTCGGGCACCGGCACGACATAATCGGCCGCGACCGGATTCTCGCGGGCGAGCTCGGCGCCGATCCTCTTCCTGACGTCGTAGACCGACTGGCCGTCGACGACGCTGTCCGGCCGCGAGAAGTAAATATGCTCGAAGATGCAGGGGCGGGGCCGCTGCGGCGTGAAAGGGCGGTGCGAGCGCGGGCCCTGGTCCGACACCTCGATCAGTTCGCCGGGCTCGACCGAGCGTAAATAGGTCGCGCCGACAATGTCGAGCGCCACCGTCTCGGAGGCGAAGATGTAGGCGTCGCCGAGGCGGCCCATGACGAGCGGGCGGATGCCGAGCGGGTCGCGGCAGGCGATCATCCCCTCGGCGGTCAGGCAGACCAGGCTATAGGCGCCCTCGACCTGCTTGAGCGCGTCGATGAAGCGGTCGAGCAGGGTCCGGTAGCTCGAGGTCGCGACCAGGTGGATGATGACTTCGGTGTCGGAGGTCGACTGGAAGATCGAGCCGCGCCGGTTCAATTCGCCGCGCAGGCGCATCGCGTTCGAAATATTGCCGTTATGCGCGACGGCGAAGCCGCCCGAGGCCAGCTCGGCGAAGAGCGGCTGCACGTTCCTGAGGCCGGCGCCGCCGGTGGTGGAATAGCGGACATGGCCGATCGCCGTCGATCCCGCCAGCTCGTCCATGATCTCGCTTTGGCGAAAGACGCGGGCGACATGGCCGATGCCGCGATGATTGTGGAAATTCCGGCCGTCATAGCTGGTGATCCCGGCCGCTTCCTGGCCGCGATGCTGGAGCGCGTGCAGCCCGAGCGCGACGAGCGAGGCGGCGCCATCCGCGCCCCACAGCCCGAATATCCCGCATTCCTCGCGGAGCTTGTCGTCATCGAAGGGGTTGGTGCTGTGCATCTCGCCCGCTGGAAGGCTGGTCTGCGCGGTCCTATAGTCAGGCCCCTGCCGTTTGTCGCCCCGGATGAGGAGGCATGGATGAGAAAAGCGCTGGTCCTCCTGCTTATGCTGGCCGGCTGCGCCCCGGACGCCGGCAATGCGAGCCGCGCCGAGCCGGAGTCTCGCCCCGGTTCGCCATCCCGCGCCCCGGTCCAGACGCAGACGCTGACCGGCCTCTACGAGGCGCCCGCCGCCCGCCCCAGCCAGCTCTGCATCGTCGAGCAGGGCGAGCGCGCCCGCTTCGGGCTGGTGACCTGGCAGAGCGAGCGCCCCGGCTGCTCGGGCGCCGGCGCCGCCGTCCGCCGCGGCGATGCCCTCACTTTGACCATGGACGGCGAATCGCCCTGCACGATCGCGGCGCGGGTCCAGGGCGGCGCGCTGACCTTCCCCGCCGCCCTGCCGCGCGGCTGCGCTTATTATTGCGCGCCCGGCGCCCCGCTCGCCGGCCTCGCTTTCGCCAAGACCGGCGGCACGCGCGAAGACGCCCTGCGCGCCCGCGACCTGGTCGGCGACCCGCTTTGCGGTTGACCTCCCACCCCACGTCATCCCGCGTCCTCCACCAATGACGGAGATGGCCTGTGTGCCGCTTGACGTTAACGTAAAGGCGACCTAGGTCCGCGCACATGCCCGAGACCGCGCTTCATTCGGATTACCGCCAGCCGCGCCAGGTCCGCACCTATACGATCACCCAGCTCTGCGACGAATTCGGAGTCACCGCCCGGGCGCTGCGCTTCTACGAGGATGAGGGGCTGATCTCGCCGCGCCGCAACGGCCTTGCCCGAGTCTATTCGTGGCGCGACCGGGCGCGGCTCGCCTGGATCCTGCGCGGCAAGAGAGTGGGCTTCAGCCTTTCCGACATTCGCGAGATGATCGACCTTTACGACGTCGACGACGACCGCCTGTCGCAGCGCCGCGTCACCCTCGAGAAATGCCGCGCCCGCGTCGACCTGCTGCGCAAGCAGAAGATCGACATCGACGCCACGATCGACGAGCTCGACCGCTTCATCGCCATGGTCGAGGCGAGCGATCCCCAACTCGCCCGATAAGGAACCCAGAGGACATGCCCAGCTATACCGCCCCCGTCGCCGACACGCGCTACGTGCTGGAGGAGGTGCTCGGCATCGAGCGCTACTCGAACCTGCCCGGCTTCGAGAATGCCACGCCCGATTTGATCGAGGCGATATTGACGGAAGGCGGTCGCTTCGCCTCCGAAGTGCTGGCGCCGTTGAACCGCGTCGGCGACGAGGAAGGCTGCACCCGCCACGAGGACGGCAGCGTCACCACGCCCAAGGGCTTCAAGCAGGCGTACGACCAGTTCGTCGCCGGCGGCTGGACGACCTTGTCGGCGCCCGAGGAATATGGCGGCCAGGGCCTGCCGATGGTGCTCGCCACCGCGGTCAGCGAATATCTGCTCTCCGCCAACCAGGCGTTCGAAATGTATAACGGCCTCACCCAGGGCGCGATCGCCTCGATCCTGGTCAAGGGCTCCGACGAGCAGAAAAGGACCTACGTGCCCAACATGGTCTCCGGCAAGTGGACCGGGACGATGAACCTGACCGAGCCGCATTGCGGCACCGATCTTGGCCTCTTGAAGACCAAGGCGGAGCCGCAGGCGGACGGCAGCTACAAGATCTCGGGCACCAAGATCTTCATCTCGTCGGGCGAGCACGACCTTGCCGAGAACATCATCCACCTCGTCCTCGCCAAGGTCACGGGCGCGCCCGACAATGTGAAGGGCATCTCGCTCTTCATCGTGCCCAAATTCCTGGTCAACGAGGACGGCACCCTCGGCGCGCGCAACGGCGTCGTCTGCGGCTCGATCGAGGAGAAAATGGGCATTCACGGCAATTCGACCTGCCTGCTCAATTATGACGAAGCCACGGGCTGGCTGGTCGGCGAGCCCGAAAAGGGCCTCGCGGCGATGTTCATCATGATGAATGCGGCCCGGCTCGGCGTCGGCGTCCAGGGCCTGGCGCAGGGCGAGGTCGCCTATCAGAATGCGGTGATCTACGCCAAGGACCGCCGGCAGGGCAGGGCGCTCAGGCCCGAGGAGCGCGAGGCCGACGCCAAGGCCGACACGATCATCCACCATCCGGACGTGCGCCGCATGCTGATGGAGGCCAGATCGTTCAACGAGGCCGCCCGCGCTTTGGTCCTGTGGGGCGCGCTCCAGGTCGATATCGGCCGCAAGGCGCAGACGGAAGGTGAGCGCGAGGCGGCCAACGATCTGCTCGGGCTGCTCACCCCGGTCATCAAGGGCTATCTCACCGACAAGGGCTTCGAGGCCGCGGTCAACGCCCAGCAAGTCTATGGCGGCCACGGCTACATCCGCGAATGGGGCATGGAGCAGTTCGTCCGCGACGCCCGCATCGCCCAGATCTACGAAGGCACGAACGGAATCCAGGCGCTCGACCTGGTCGGCCGCAAATTGGGCGCAAACGGGGGCCGCGCGGTCCAGGCCTTCTTCAAGATCGTCGGCGAGGAAGCCGCCGCCGGCAAGGCAGACGAGCAGACCGCCGTCCTCGCCGCCGCGCTCGAGCGCGCCAATAACGACCTCCAGACCGCGACCCTGTGGCTGATGCAGAACGGCCTCGCCAACCCCAACAATGCCGGCGCCGCCGCCTACCCGTACATGAACCTGATGGGCGTGGCCTGCCTCGGCCTGATGTGGCTGCGCATGGCCAAGGTCAGCGCCGCCGCGCTCGCGGGCGGCGGCGGCAATGCGGACTTCCACAAGCACAAGCTCGCCACCGCCCGCTTCTTCGCCGACCGCATCATGCCGGAGAGCAATGCCCATAGGCGGAAGATCGAGGCCGGCGCGGACAGCATCATGGCGCTGCCGGCAGAGGCTTTTTAGGGCTATTTGAGGATGGCCGGGCCTGGCGGCTCTTCCCGCGGAACAGTGGACGAGCCGCTAAGTGGGACCATGACGGGAGCGGCGTATCGCCCAAATAATTCGGGCGATCGAAGCTAGCACGTGAGCCAGTCCAGCCGAGGCGGCAATGATGATTTGTGCCGTCTCGGTCATCTCTCTGTCTTCAGCTCCGTTCGTTTCCACCGCTTGCCGGCCCGAGCGCCGCCGAGCATGCTTCCGTCAGCGGACCGGTGCGATCCGCTCGCTCACCCCGCGCGGGGAGGCAAGGTTCGGCTGTTGTATCGGCCGCCGTTACAACAGGCCCAAGCTGCCAATGTCAGCAAAGACGGGATTTTCTGCGGTCCTTTCCGGTCATCCCGCCGGAATCGCGACGGTGTCGGTGCGCGGCCTCTTCCGAACCTCTCGTCGGGGATCTACCGCAGGGCGCTAATCCGCGCCTGCCTTTCCTCCCGGGTCATCGCCAGCGCCCAGCTCCAGGCGGCGTCATAATCGTAGCCGCCGGGGATTCGGCGCTCGATCGCGACCATGCGGTCGGCGAAGGCGCGGCCGTAGAGGTCGGTCCAGACGTCGTAGAGGAAGAGGTAGAGCAGCCGGTGATCGTCCAGGCCCGCCGTTCGTGGGAAGGCGAAGGACAGCAGGTGGCCCAGCTCGTGGACCAGGGTGGCCTTCTTATAGTCCGGCGAATAGGCCGCCCTGAGCCGCATCGAGCGGCCGCCATAAGCGGTCATCGGCGGGCTGTCGTTGACGATGGCTTCGACCGGCATATTGCGAAAGCGAAGCCCCGTGGCCGCCTCCAAAGCGGCGACGATCCGCGGCCCGTCCACCTCCCAGATCGCCCGATATTCGTCGGCGGCCGAAGCAAAATGCGGGTTTTGGGGCACGAACATGATCGGCGGCGCGGCGGCCGGGAGCAAAGCCCACAAGACCAAAGTCGCCGCGCCTTTCATCGCCATTTTCCGACACGGCCTCTTTCTGTCATCCTGCCCCAATGGCGACCTCGTCCACATTGCAACAGCCCCGACGGCATGGATCTGCGAGCCTAAACGGGCAACCCGACTTTTTTTGCCCCTTGGGGAGCTGAAACTTATGAAACTTCCGGCGGTGCCGGCCGGAAGGCATGGCATGTGTCGGAGTCGTCAGGTTTACTCTCGCTCCGTCTCGAAGAGGTCGAGGATCGGCAGCTGGCTCGGCAGGATCTTCTCCCGCGCTTCGGCCAGCGTGAGCCATCGGGCGCGGTCGATCTCGGGATGGCTGGCGAAGCGGCCGCTTTTCGGCGGCCATTCCAGCGTGAAAGGATTGCTGACGATCGCCCCGGCGTCGAGATCGCCCTCGAGCGCGAATGCCTCGACCCATTTGCCGCCTTTCTGGCGGATGCGGCCGAGGCGGGCGAGGGGGCCTTCGGGCATTGTCCCGAGCTCCTCGGCGAATTCGCGCCGCGCCGCCTGCTCGGGCGTCTCGTCCGCCTCGACCAGCCCCTTGGGGATCGCCCAGGCGCCGGTGTCGCGCTTCGCCCACAAAGGCCCGCCGAAATGGCCGAGCAGCACCTCGACCTCGCCGGCCGCGCCGCGGCGCCACATCAGGATGCCGGCGCTGAGCGGGGCCATGGCCGCAAGGCGCCTAATGCCTCGCCCGCGCGGCCGGGCGGAACAGCAGCCGGCGGCGCGGATAATCGACCGCGAAGCGCAAGCGGCGGAGGCGGTCGATGCCCAGGATCATCGACGGCCGCCCCGCAAGGCCGAGCTGGCCGAACACCGGCAGATCGGCGATCGTGATCGCCGCGGCGCTCAGCCTGATCGGGCCGGCGGCGAGGCTGGCGAAATCGCGCTTCACCGCCACGGTGCGGTGGTTGGTGGCGCCCCTGACCGGTTCGTCGGGGAGCAGATCGGCTGCGTCCCGGGCCATCCCCGCGGCTTGCGCCGCCCGCCAGTTGACGATCGTGCGCCGCGCGCCGGTGTCGAGGATCATCGTCACCGGCTGGCCGTCGAGCCGGCCGTCGAGGACCGCGAAGCGGACGCCGTTCAACCGGAACGGCACTTCGCGCCACAGGCCGGCGAGCGCCGTGCCCGGATCGTGCAGCCGCAATTGCCCGCCCGGCAGACCGAATTCGACGATGAAGCGGGACAGCAGGTCGGCGCCGAGGATGCCGGCGCTGATCCGGTCCTCGGGGATGCCGTCGAGGCCGAGCGCGTCTACGCCGAGCGCGCTGCGGCCGTCGATGTCGATCCGCTCCAGCCGGAAGATTCCGAACGCCTGCGTGCCGCTGGCGCCGTTGACCGCGCGCGTGCCGCCGCCGGCCAGCGCGAGGCGCGCGCGCAGGCTCGGGAAGACCGCGCTCACGCTTGCCGCGGTGTCGACGATGAATTCGAACGGCCCCTCGCCATTGACCCGGACGGTGGCCGCCATATGGCCGGTGGGCAGCAGCCGGATCGGCTCGGCGAAGGCGGGCGCGGCCCAGGCGAGCGCGGCGGCGAGCAGCGGAGCCGGGGATCGTCGCGTCATCATTCCCTCCCTTCGAGCCCCCCCGCCGCCGATCCTGTCACGGAAAGGCGGCGCTGCCCATAAGGCTTTGTTCATGGCGTGGACCTAATCCGGGATGATGCTGCTCCTCGCCGCCGCGCTCGCCCTCCAGGCCGCCCACCCCGCGGCCGGCCGGCCCATTCCGCCGGGCACGACCTTCTACGCCGCGCCGGTCCGCGCCGCCGATCATGAGGCGGTCATTCTCACCAGCCGGAGCCACAGCTCGGGGGGCGAGCTGCGGTGGACGATCGTCCGCTCGGGGCGCTGGCTGCGCGAGGGGAACGATGCTGCGGCCACCTATTCCGATTTCGAGAGCGGCACGAGCATCTCCTTCGTCCGCGACGGGTCCGGCCGCTATCTCAGCCTGTCGATCGCCCGCCCGGCGACGTCCGACACCTACAGCCGCTACCGCCGCGAACGGACCGGCGGGCGGGACCGGGCGCTCGGCGAGGCGTGCGAGATCTGGCGCATGGTCCGGGTCAATAGCGAGCCCTATGACGTGGAGGTGCTGAGCTGCGAGACCCGTGACGGCATCCAGCTCTGGACCCGGACGCAGAGCAGGGACACCCGCCAGGTCGTCGCCGAAACGCGCACGCTCTCCTTCCGCCGCCGCCCGGTCCGCCGGAGCGAGGTCCTCCCGCCCGCCGATCTGCTGCGCTGGGCCTATTGGCGCGATCTGCCGCCGTTGGGCGACGCGCCGCCAACGCCGTCCGCGCCGCTCGACTACGACCTTCGCCTGGCCGCCGCCGGCGAGCACGGCGCCGAGCGATCGCGGATCATGCGCCGCCGCGGCCCCTGGACCTACCTGGAATCGGTCCGGCGCGAGGGCTTCCGCTCCGTCACGCTCGACAATGGGATCGTCTTCCTGTCCTACGAGGCCGAGGTCGACGGCCGCCCGGTCCGCCTCGCCCTCCATCGGGTGCCGGCCGGCCAGCTGCGGGCGAGCCAGGCCGCGGCCTATGTGCGCGTCGATCCGCCCGCCTCCGAGCAAGTGATCGGCGAAACCTGCTTCTGGTCCGGGCACGACCCGCAGATGCTGGTCACCTCGGGCTCGAATCGTTTCTGCCTCACCGCGGACGGCCTGCCGCTGCGCGTCACCAGCTTCCATCGGTTCTGGCTCGTCAATCTGACCGCGATCGCGCTCAGCCGCGACCGCCCGCCGCTTGCCGCGATGATGCCGCCCCGCGGGGCGTTCGATTGGGCGCGCTGGGGGATCCGGCCCGCCGGCTGACGCCGCCCGCTTGCCAGCCTCGGCTCGCCATGGCCTAAAGGCGGGCGAGAGGAAGCGCTGATGCTGGTCACCGAGCTCATCCGCCGCGGCGCGCTTTATCATGGCGACCGCACCGCCTTGCTGTTCGGCGAGGAGCGGATGAGCTTCCGCGCAGTCGACCGGCTCTCCAACCGCATCGCCCATGCGCTCGGCGGTTCGCTCGGTCTCGGCAAGGGCATTCCGATCGCCGCCTTGATCGACAACGGCCTCCATTCGGTGCCCTGCGATTTCGGCTGCGTGAAGGCGGGCCTGGTCCGCACGCCGCTGAACGGCCGCCTGTCGCTCGACGAGCACAAGGCGATGATCGAGAAGATCGGCGCCGCCACGATGATCCACGGCCCGAGCCAGGCCGAGCGCGCCGCCGCGCTCAAGGCTGCCTTGCCGGGCCTTGCCGTTTACGGCCTCGGCGACGACAGCGTCGGCCCGGACTTGCTGCGGCTGGCGGAGGGCGCATCCGACGCCGATCCGCGCCTGCCGATCGCCCCGGGCGACGTCACCCTCGCATTGTTCACCTCGGGCACGACCGGCACGCTCAAGGCCGTCGAGCATACCCAGGCGACCTATGCGGCGGTGGTCCACAACGTCCTGTCGAGCATGGTTGATCCCAGGCCCGGCGAGATCATGCTCCACGCCGCCTCGATGATCCACGCCAGCGGCACCTTCGTCCTGCCTTATTGGCTGCGCGGCGGCGCGGCGGCGATCCTGCCCGGCTTCGCGCCCGCTTCCTACGTCGAGGCGATCGAGCGCTGGCGGCCGCAGGCGCTGAACCTCGTGCCCACCATGCTCCAGATGATGTTCCAGCTGCCCGGCATCGAGGCGGCCGATCTCTCCTCGGTCGAGACGATCTGCTACGGCGCCTCGCCGATGCCGCGCCCGGTGCTCGAAAGGGCGCTGGCCTTGTGGGGTCCGGTCTTCGTCCAATATTACGGCCAGACCGAAGCGCCGATCGCCATCTGCCGGCTGACCAAGGAAGACCATGTCGGCGCGTCGGCCGAGCGGCTGCTCTCCTGCGGCCGGCCAAGCGACGAATGCGAGGTCCGGCTGGTCGACGAGGCCGGCGATGACGTGCCCGCCGGCGAGCCCGGCGAGATCGTGCTTCGCGCGCCCTTCGTGATGAAGGGCTATTCCGATCCGGCGCTGACCGCTTTGGCCTTCCTCCCCGGCGGCTGGCTCCGGACCCGCGACATCGGCCGCTTCGACGATGAAGGCTATCTCAGCCTCGTCGACCGCACGTCCGACATGATCGTGACCGGCGGCTACAACGTCTATCCGCGCGAGGTCGAGGACGTGCTCGCTGCGCATCCCGCCGTCGCCCAGGCCGCCGTCGTCGGCGTGCCGGACGAGATCTGGGTCGAGGCGGTGATGGCATTCATCGTCCGGCATGAGGGCGCCGAAGCGGACGAGGCCGCCCTGATCGCCCACGCCCACGCCCATCTCGCCGGTTACAAGGCGCCCAAAGCGGTGCGCTTCGTCGATTCGATCCCGCTGAGCCCGGTCGGCAAGCCGCTGCGCCGCGCGCTTCGCGAGCCCTTCTGGGCGGGCAAGGAGAGGCGGATATGAGCCTGCTGGTCGAACGCGACGGCCCGGTCGTCACCTGGATCCTCAACCGGCCCGGGCGCCGCAATGCGGTCGACCCAGAGACCGCGCGGGCGCTGCGCGCGGCGGTGGAGGCGTTCGAGGCCGACGAGAGCGCACAGGTGGCGGTGCTGACCGGCGCCGGCGGCCATTTCTGCGCCGGCTTCGATCTCAAGACGGTGGGCGAGGCGGCGCCACGCTACGATCCGCTCGGCGACGGGCCGATGGGGCCGACTCGGCGGCCGGCCGCCAAGCCCGTGCTCGCCGCGGTCGAGGGCTATGCGGTCGCCGGCGGGCTCGAGCTCGCTTTGTGGTGCGACCTCAGGATCGCCTCGGCGAGCGCGACCTTCGGCGTGTTCTGCCGGCGCTGGGGCGTGCCCCTGATCGACGGCGGCACGGTGCGGCTGCCGCGGATAATCGGCCAGGGCCGGGCGCTCGACATGATCCTGACCGGCCGCCCGGTCGGCGCGGCCGAAGCGCTCGCCTTCGGCCTCGCCAACCGCGTGGTCGCCGAGGGCGAAGCGCGCGCCGAGGCCGAGCGCCTCGCCGCCGGCATCGCCCGGTTCCCGGCGCTCTGCATGCGCACCGACCGGCTGAGCGCCTATGCGGGTTGGGACGGCGGCGTCGCCGAAGCGCTCCGCGCCGAGGCGATCGCCGGCGCGGCGCCGATCCGCGAAGGCGCGCGCGAGGGCGCCGCGCGCTTTGCCGGCGGGCGCGGCCGGGCCGGCGATTTCGGGGACATCTGAGCGCGCGCCGGCTTGACTACGCCCCGACATGACGGAGCAGGACAAATCGGGCACGCGCGGCCCGACCCGGTTCGGGCCCGATCCCAAGGCAGGCGGGGAGGCGCAGGTCTTCTCCTGAGCGGTTGCGGCCGGCTTGGTCGGGAGGCGCGGCCGGGGCGGTGGCTTCGACGCGATCCGAAGCGGCTTTCGGCCGGCGCGCCGCGCCGCTTGCCTCTCGCCGGTAAATGGCCGACCTTGGGTCCTCGTATCGGGGAGCGACTCGATCCGCAGGGGGGATTGCCATGAACTACATGTTTCTGCCGCTGAAGCGCTATGCGGATTTCTCGGGGCGTTCGCGCCGGCTCGAATTCTGGCTGTGGCAGCTGTTCAACCTGATCGTGACGGGCATCCTGGTGGTGATCATCATGGGCGCGGTGTTCGGCTCGATCGCGGACCTCGCCAATCGCGCCGCCAGCGGCGAATTCGCCAATTATATCCCCAATGATTACGGCAGCAGCTATGTCGAGCTGAACGGGGAGCGCTACGATATCCCGCCCGACGTCTTTTTGCAGACCGTCGTCGGCTCGCTCGGCATTCCGGGCATCGTGCTCATGCTGTACAGCCTGGCGATCTTCATCCCGAACCTCGCGGTCGCCGTGCGGCGGCTGCACGACCAGGACAAATCGGGCTGGTGGATGCTGATCGCGCTGGTCCCGTTCATCGGCGGGATCTGGCTGCTCATCCTCTATTTCATCGAGGGCACGCGCGGCCCGAACCGGTTCGGGCCCGATCCCAAGGCGGGCGGGGACGCGCAGATCTTCTCCTGAGCGGTTGCGGCCGGCTCTTCGGGCGACTAGAGAGCCGGCTTTCCGTGCCCCTGTGGCGGAATTGGTAGACGCGCTCGACTCAAAATCGAGTTCCGCAAGGAGTGCCCGTTCGACTCGGGCCAGGGGCACCATTCATCCCTCTTCTCAGCGGCCTTCGGCTCGGGCATTGTCGGGGGGAAGGAGAGGCCGGGGATGAGCAGCAAGCCGCCGCAGAGCGACGCCGACGCCGCGCCGCGGAGGAAGGCGCGGTCGATCCTGCCGCGCCCCGGCGGGCCGCGCCCGTCCGAAGGCGCGACCGCCGCCGAGCCGGAAACCGAGACCACCATCTATCGCCGCGACCGGCTGCTCGCCTCGCTGGCGCTGATGACCGGCGCTGGCCTGCTCGTCGCGCTGCCCTTCGCGCTGCGCGCCGGCGCCGAATTCTTCCTCCCCGTCACCGCCGCTCTGGTGATCGCGGTCGCTTTGGTGCCGGCGCTCGAATGGCTGGAGCGGCGGCGCGTGCCCTCCGGCCTCGCCAGCTTCCTGTGCGTGATCCTCTTCCTCGCTCTCGCCAACGCCGCCGTCGCCGCGATCGTCATTCCGGCGAGCGACTGGCTGAAGACGCTGCCGGACGGGATCGATCGCGTCAGGACGACGCTGAGGCCGATATTCGACGCCTTTTCGGACCTCGACACGTTCATCCGCACGACGGCCCAGGGATTCTCGCGCGGGCCCGGCCTCGCCACCCAGACGGTCACCGTGGAGACGCCCAATTCGCTGCTCCAGATCATCGCCACCTCGGCGCCGTTCGCGATCATCCAGATGTTCTTCGCGATCCTGGTCATCTATTTCTTCCTCGCCGGCTGGACCCGGATGCGCAAGCGCACGATCACCACCCGGGCGAGCTTCGACGGCGCGATGACCACAGCCCGGGTCATCCAGCAGGTGGTCGATGCGACCTCGACCTATCTCGCCACGATCACGGTCGTGAACGTCAGCCTGGGCCTGCTCGTGGCCTTCGCCCTGTGGCTGCTCGGCATGCCGAACCCGCTCATGTGGGGCGGCATCGTCGCGGTGATGAACTACATCCCCTATCTGGGCCCGATCGCCGCCGCGTTCCTGCTCGCGCTGGCGGGCCTGATGGAGCCGGTCTTCACCGGCTTCTGGCACGCCATGCTGCCGGCGATGCTGTTCGTCGTCTTCCACCTGATCGAGGCCAATATCATCACGCCGCTGATCGTCGGCCGCAAGCTCACCATCAACCCGTTGATGATCCTGCTCGCCTTGAGCTTCTGGGCCTGGGTGTGGGGGACGACGGGCGCCCTGCTCGCCGTGCCCCTGCTGATCATCCTGAGGACCGTTTTCGCCGCCGCCGGCAAGCCCGACATCACCGGCTTCCTGTTCGAGGAGGGGACGCTCGTCCAGGATCCGGACGAGCCCCGCGGCCATCCGCCGCCGATCGGCTGACCCGGCCGGCGGGCGGTTGCTTGACAGGCCATGGCGCCTTCACTAGGTCGCCGCCTTCACCAGAACGCGGGTGTAGCTCAGTTGGTTAGAGCGCCGGCCTGTCACGCCGGAGGTCGCGGGTTCGAGCCCCGTCACTCGCGCCATTTCCCACATTTCACCTCTTGCGCTAAGATGGCGCGATGAAGCGCCTGGCGCTCCTCGCCGCTCTCGCCCTCGCCGCGCTGCCCGCGGCCCTTCCGGCGCGCACGCTGCCGCCGCGCGACGAATGCGCCGCCGATCCCGATTTCGCCCGCTTCCGCGCCGAGCTGCTCGACATCGTCGCGCGCCATGACGCCACCCGGCTGCTCGCCGTCGTCGCCGACGATATCCGCTTCGACTTCGGCGGCGGCGAGGGCAGGCGCGCCTTCGCCGGCGAATGGGGCCTTGCCGATCCGGATCGGAGCGGGCTCTGGGTGGAGCTGGCCAAGGCTCTCGCCTCGGGATGCGCGCGCGACGGCGGGACGATGTCCGCGCCCTACATCTTCCGCCGCTTTCCCGACGAGCTCGACGTCTTCAGTTCCGGCGTCGCCGGTCTCGGCGCGCGGCTCTATCGGACGCAGGTGACCGACGGAGACTCCGTCCCCATCCCCTGGGAGATTCTCGACGAGGCGGAGAGGGATGGCGGCTGGACGCGCGTCCGCCTCGCCGACGGCCGCGCCGGTTTCATCGAGACGGCTCATTTGCTGAGCCCGATCGACTATCGCGCCATCTTCGAAAAGCGGGACGGGCAGTGGCGGATGACGATGTTCATCGCGGGCGATTAGCGCAGGCGCCCCGTCTCCATCCAGCGCAGCAGCGGCTTGAGCGGCAGGATCCAGACCAGCCCGGCCGTGAGGTAATAAAGGACGAGCGCCCACCACGGGGCGTCGACGATCAGCGCGGCGACGCTGGCGACGATCACGCACCAGCTGACGATCCAGGCGAGGATCAGGACGATGCCGAAGGGCTGCCGCCAAGTCGGCTCTAGCCGCATGTCACCCACTCCTTCGGAGTCGCGATCGCGTCCAGCTTCATGTCCCACGGGTCGGCGGGCAGCGGCGAGTCGCCGAGCTGATCCTCCCAGCACAGGCCGATGGCGGTGACGCTCGTCCCGCCTTCGCGCAAATGCGCCAGCGCGCGGTCGTAATGGCCCTTGCCGTGGCCGATGCGGGTGCCGTGCCGGTCGGCCAGCACGATCGGGACCAAGACGACGTCGGGCGCCAATGCCTCGGCCTCCGCCGGCGGCTGCAGCACCCCCCAGGGGCCGGGCTCGGTGGCCGGCCCTTCGCGCCAGACGAACCGGGCCTCCCGATCGGCGAACCAGGGGAAAGCGGCGCGCTGGCCCGGCCCGAGCGCGGCGAGGATCGCGGCGGGGCTGATCTCGTCCTTGAGCGGATGATAGGCCGCGACGATGCCGGCGCCGGCAAGGTGCGGCAGGACCAGCCGCGCGAGCGCCGCCTCGAGCGCCGCGCGCAATTCCGGCAATAGGCTGCGCGCATAGCCCCGCCTCAGGCGCAGGCCCTCGGCGCGCAGGCCGCTCTTGCCGGGAAGGGGGGAAGAAGGTGACGGGACCGCCATAGCCGTTTGCTTGAATATCCTCTGACGCGTCAACGTCAGGTGGGAACCATATGTGCCGAACCAGGGCCCGACCAGGGATAGCCCCCGAGGATGCTTATCGCCCAGGGATGTTCTAAAGCTCGTACAGAGCAGTACCCGTCATCCCCTATCTAGGCGCTCGCACCGCTCCGCTCAAGGCTGTCGGCCAAAGACTCGATGCGCGCGGCGAGCCGCTCCAGCGCCTGGGCGACGGCGGGGTCCGGCGGCGGCGGCGCGGGATCGGGGATGCCGGCGCCGGCGCGCATCTCCTTGATGTCGTCGGCCATGAGCAAGGCCGCGAACAGCAGCTGGCGGGTTTCGGTCAGGCTGCCGAGCGCGTCGGTCGCGTCGGTCGCGCGCTTGTCGACCATCGCGGCGACCGAGTGGAGATGCTGCTCCTCGCCGTCGCGGCAGGCGACGTTGTAGCGGCGGCCGGCGACCTCGATGTCGATATTGGCCATCAGCGCCCTCCGGTTTCGAGCAGCCGGTCGATCTGGCCGATCGCGCCCTCGACCCGCGCGCGCAGCTTGTGATGCGCGCCCTTGAGCTGCTCGAGCTCGGCGGAATCGCCGGCGGGCTGCGGGCGGCGGGCAGCAGTCTCGATTCGCGCCAATGCGCGTTCGATCCGGCTTATGGCGTCAAGGGCCCTTTGATCCCCCATGGCCACGGCATAGCATGACTGTCGCCCGCTTCAAGCGCCACGGTTGACGCGGGCCGCGCCGCCGATAAAGGAACCGCAGCGCGCCCGCACGCATCCGTCCCCGGATCCAGCCCCCAGGAGCCCATGGCCGTCCCGACCCGAACGCTCGCCAACGCCATCCGCGCCCTCGCCATGGACGCCGTCGAGGCCGCCAATAGCGGCCATCCCGGCATGCCGATGGGAATGGCGGATGCCGCCACAGTCTTGTGGACCGAATATCTGAAGCACGATCCCGCCGATCCGAAATGGCCGGACCGCGACCGTTTCGTGCTCTCGGCCGGCCACGGCTCGATGCTGATCTACGCGCTTCTGCACCTGACCGGCTACGACCGGCCGACGATCGCGGACATCGAGGGCTTCCGCCAGCTCGGCTCCCCCTGCGCCGGGCACCCCGAGAATTTCCTGCTCGACGGCGTCGAGGCGACGACCGGGCCGCTCGGGCAGGGGCTGGCCATGGCGGTCGGCATGGCGATCGCCGAGCGCCATTTGAACGCCGCCTTCGGGGATGGACTGGTCGATCACCGGACCTGGGTCGTCGCCGGCGACGGCTGCCTGATGGAGGGCGTCAACCACGAGGCGGCGGGCCTCGCCGGCCATCTCGGCCTTGGCCGGCTGATCGTCTTCTGGGACGACAACAAGATCACCATCGACGGCGCCACCGCTCTTTCCACCTCCGAGGATATCGAGGCGCGCTACGCGGCCTATCGCTGGCACATTGTCCGCTGCGACGGCCTCGACGCCGACAGCGTCCGCCGCGCGATCGACGAAGCGCTCGCCGACCCGCGCCCGTCGCTGATCGCCTGCCGCACCATCATCGGCTATGGCGCGCCCAACAAGCAGGGCACCGCCGCCACCCACGGCGCCGCTTTGGGCGCGGACGAGGTCGCCGCCGCACGCGAGACGCTGGGCTGGGATTCCCCGCCCTTCGAACTGCCCGCCGAGATCGTCGCGGCCTGGCGCGAGGCGGGGCGGCGCAACCAGGATGCGCATGCCGAATGGCGCCGGCGCCTCGACGCGAGCGATCGGGCGGCCGAGTTCAGCCGCCGCATGGCCGGCAAATTGCCCGAGACCTTCTCGCTCGACGACTTTGTCGACGGCCTGATCGCCGCGCCGCAGAAGGTCGCGACCCGCAAGGTGTCGGAGGCGGTGCTGGCGCCGATCAACGACCGTCTGCCCGAGACGATCGGCGGCTCGGCCGATCTCACCGGCTCCAACAACACCAAAACGAAGAACCAGAAGCCACTGACAAAAGACGATTATTCCGGCCGCTACATCTATTACGGCATACGCGAGTTCGGCATGGCCGCGGCGATGAACGGCATGGCGCTGCACGGCGGAATCATCCCTTATGGCGGCACCTTCCTGGTCTTCGCCGATTATTGCCGCCCCGCCATCCGGCTGTCGGCGCTGCAGCAGGTCCGGGTGATTTACGTCATGACCCACGATTCGATCGGGCTCGGCGAGGACGGGCCGACGCACCAGCCGGTCGAGCATCTCGCCTCCTTACGCGCCATGCCCAATCTCGACGTCTACCGCCCCTGCGACGCGGTCGAGACGGCGGAATGCTGGGCGCTGGCGCTGCGCAAGGCCGACGGGCCGTCCCTGCTCGCGCTGACCCGGCAGAATCTCCCGCAACTGCGCCTCGAAGCCTCGGAAAATCTCTGCGCGAAGGGCGCCTACCGCCTCCGCGCCGCCGCCGCCTCGCGCAAAATCGTGCTGCTGGCGACCGGCTCGGAGGTCGCGGTCGCGGTGGATGTGGCGGACGTGCTTGAAGCGCAGGGGATCGGTGCCGACATCGTCTCCATGCCCTGCTGGAGCCGCTTCGACGCCCAGGATCCGGCCTATCGCGCCGATCTTCTGCCGGGCGACGCCGTGATCGTGTCGATCGAGGCCGGCGCGACCTTCGGCTGGGAGCGCTATACCGGCCGCCGCGGCCTCAATATCGGCCTCGACCGGTTCGGCGCCTCGGCGCCGGCCGGCGACCTCTTCAGCCGCTTCGGATTCACCGTCGAAGCCATCGTGCCGAAAATATTGGAAAGGTTGAATATATGACCAGAGTTGCGATCAACGGCTTCGGCCGGATCGGCCGCCTCGTCGCCCGCGCCATCCTCGAAAATGGCGATAGCGGCCTCGAGCTGGTCGCGATCAACGACCTTGCCGACGCCGAATCCAACGCTTTGCTGTTCAAGCGCGATTCGGTGCACGGCCCCTATCCCGGCGAAGTCCGCGCCGACGGCAACGACCTCATCGTCGACGGCCGCCGGATCAAGGTCACCGCCGAGCGCGATCCCGGCAAATTGCCGCATGGCGCCGATGGCATCGACCTCGCGCTCGAATGCACGGGCTTCTTCGCGGATCGCGATAAGGCCGGCGCTCATCTTACTGCCGGCGCTAAGAAAGTCCTCATTTCCGCGCCCGCCAAAGGCGTCGACCTCACCATCGTCTACGGCGTCAACCACGACAAATTGACCGCCGATCACAAGATCGTCTCCAACGCGTCCTGCACCACCAATTGCCTGGCGCCGGTCGCCAAGGTGATGAACGACAGCGTCGGCATCGCCCGCGGGCTGATGACCACGGTCCATGCCTATACCAACGACCAGAAGATCCTCGACCAGATCCATCCGGACAAGCGCCGCGCCCGCGCCGCCGCCATGTCGATGATCCCGACCACGACCGGCGCCGCCCGCGCCGTCGGCGAGGTGCTGCCGGAGCTCAAGGGCAAGCTCGACGGCGCCGCGATCCGCGTGCCGACGCCCAATGTCAGCCTGGTCGACCTCACCTTCACGCCGAACCGCGACACTTCGGTCGAGGAAGTGAACGGCCTGCTCAAGGCGGCGTCCGAAGGCGCGCTTCGCGGCATCCTCGCTTATTCCGAGGAGCCGCTGGTCTCGATCGACTATAACCACAATCCCGTCAGCTCGACCGTCGACAGCCTCGAGACCGCGGTGATCGAGGGCAAATTGGTCCGAATCCTCTCCTGGTACGACAATGAATGGGGCTTCTCGAACCGCATGGTCGACACCGCCGCGGCGATGGCGAGGCTGATCTGACATGCAATGCACCGGACGGATGTTGGTGTCATGACGTCATTTCGAACTCTGGATGACCTCGGCGACGTCTCCGGCAAGCGCATCCTCGTGCGCGTCGACCTCAACGTGCCGATGCAGGAGGGGAAGGTCGGCGACGATACCCGCCTCAGGGCGACGCTGCCGACCGTGACCGAGCTCGCCGACAAGGGCGCGATCGTCCTGTTGCTCGCCCATTTCGGCCGGCCCAAGGGCAAGATGCGCCCGGACATGTCGCTGGCGCTGGTGACCAGGCCCTATGAGCATGTGCTCGGTCGCCCGGTGCGCTTCGTCGAGGATTGCTGCGGCGAGGGGGCCAAGGCGGCGGTCGCGACGCTCGCTCCTGGCGACGTCGCCATCCTCGAAAACACCCGCTTCCACGCCGGCGAGGAGGCCAACGACCCGGGCCTGGCCGCCGCCATGGCCGAATTGGGCGATCTTTACGTCAACGACGCCTTCTCCGCCGCCCACCGCGCCCATGCCTCGACCGAGGGCATCGCCCACCTGCTGCCCGCTTATGCCGGCCGGGCGATGGAGGCGGAATTGAAGGCGCTGGAGCGGGCGCTGGGCGATCCCGAACGACCCGTCGCGGCGGTGGTCGGCGGCGCCAAGGTCTCGACCAAGCTCCAGGTGCTGGCTCACCTGGTGGCGAAGGTCGATCACCTGATCATCGGCGGCGGCATGGCCAACACCTTCCTTGCCGCGCGCGGCGTCGATGTCGGCAAGTCGCTCTGCGAGCACGATCTCGCCGCCACCGCGGAGGAGATCCTCGACGCCGCGGAGCGTGCGAATTGCACCGTCCATCTTCCCTATGACGTCGTCGTCGCGAAGGAATTCGCACCCAACCCGCTTAGCCTGCGCACCTGCAACGTCCACGAAGTGGCTGCGGACGAGATGATCCTCGACATCGGCCCTGCCGCCGTCGAGGCGCTGGCCGACGTGCTCAAGAATTGCCGCACCCTGGTCTGGAACGGCCCGCTCGGCGCCTTCGAGACCCCGCCGTTCGAGGCAGCCACCGTCGCGCTCGCCCGCACCGCCGCCGCGCTCACCCAGGAAGGCAGCCTGGTCTCGGTCGCCGGCGGCGGCGATACCGTCGCGGCCTTGAACCAGGCCGGCGTCGGCGATGATTTCACGTTCGTCTCCACCGCCGGCGGCGCCTTCCTCGAATGGATGGAAGGAAAGGACCTGCCCGGCGTCGCCGCGCTCGCCGCGCGCGGCGGATGAGCGGGTCCCAGGCGATCCGGATCGTCCGCGCGCCGATCGGCGAAGCGCCGCTCTGGGTGCGCGAGGCCTGGGTCGGCCTGAGCCTGCCGCTCCCGGCACGCAGCCAGGCCGCTGGTACGGCTTCGGAGTGCTGACCGGTCCACGTTCCTTTTTCGGCCAGCTCTGGGGGGCGGTCCGCGGCCGGAGGCAGAGGGTGGAGGGCTTCTCCGTCGATGCATGGCAGGCGATCGAGCGACTCGCCGCCCACAATCCGGAAGCGGCTTCCTGGTGGCGGCGGGAAGCGGCGCCTCTCGTCCGGCCGGGCGCCTTCTTCGTTTTCGACGATGCCGCCTGAGCCGGTGGTCCGCTGAGCGTCCGTGCCCCCGTTGCCGCTCGCGCTTCCTGTCGCTAACGGACGGCGCAACGATTTCGCCGACAGGAGCCAATGATGACGCCGACCGTCAAAGCCATTCTCGACAAATATGAGAGCGACTCGCCGGGGGTGAAATCCAACCTCGCCCGAATCCTGATGCAGGGGCGGCTCGGCGGCACTGGGAAGATGATCATCCTGCCCGTCGACCAGGGCTTCGAGCATGGCCCGGGGCGCAGCTTCGCCGGCAATCCGGACGCCTACGATCCCCATTATCATTACCAGCTCGCCATCGACGCCGGCCTCAACGCTTATGCGGCGCCGCTCGGCGCGCTCGAGGCCGGGGCCGACACCTTCGCCGGGCAGATCCCGACCATCCTCAAGATCAACAGCTCGAACAGCTGGGCGACGCGCAAGGACCAGGCGACGACCGGCGGCGTCGACGACGCGCTGCGCCTCGGCTGCTCGGCGATCGGCTTCACCACCTATCCGGGATCGGAGGACAATCTCGAGCTGATCGAGGAGATTCGCGAGCTTTCCGCCGAGGCCAAGTCGGTCGGCGTCGCCACCGTGATCTGGGCCTATCCGCGCGGCGGCAACATCTCCAAGGAGGGCGAGCTGGCGCTCGACGTCACCGCTTATGGCGCCCACATGGCGGCCCTGCTCGGTGCCCATATCGTCAAGGTGAAGCTGCCCAGCGCCCATATCGAGCAGCCCGACGCCAAGAAGGCCTATGAAGGCCAGGATTGGTCGGCCCAGGCCGAACGCGTTCGCCACGTCGTCAAATGCTGCTTCAACGCTCGCCGCATGGTCGTCTTCTCGGGCGGCGCCGCCAAGGGCATTGACGCGGTCTATCAGGACGCCCGCGACATTCGCGACGGCGGCGGCAACGGCTCGATCATCGGCCGCAACGCCTTCCAGCGCCCCCGCGACGAGGCGCTGGCGATGCTCGACAGACTGGTGCGGATCTACCAAGGCGAGGAATAAAGGCATGGCCGAAGCGGCGCCGCCGCTCGCTTTCTCCTATAGCCGCTCCCTCGCGCCGCTGCTGTGGGCGTTCGCCTGCATCATGGCGATCGAGCTGGCGGTGACCCATTTGCTGGTCTCGTCGCTTTGGAGCCCGACCGCGGCCGGCATATTCTCCCTCCTGACCTTCGCTATCCTGGTCTGGACCGTGCTGCTGATCCGGTCCTTCAAGCGGCTGCCCGTCATCGTCGGCGGCGGCGACGTGCTGATGCGCCTCGGCTCGCTCAAGTCGGTGCGCGTGCCCGCCGGCCGGATCGCCGGCGTGCGGACGAGCTGGCCGAGCGGCGCCGAGAAAAAGCGGGGCGTTCTCAATCTCGCCCTGATCAACTATCCCAATGTCATGCTGGACCTCGACCCGCCCCTCGCCGGCACCGGCGCGCGCAAGCGGCCGCTGACTGCGGTCGCGCACCGGCTCGACGATGCCGCGGGCTTCGCCGCCGCGGTGCGGCGCCTGGCGGGGACGGCATGAGCATGGCGGCGGCGGGGCGGATGTTCGGAATCTATGCGACGCTTGCCCTCGCCGGCGCGATCCTGCCCTACGTCCTCTTCATTCCCTGGCTCGCCGACCATGGCGTGGATGGACGAGTCTTCCTCGCCCAGCTCTTCGCCACCGGGCCCGCGACCATCTTCGCCGCCGACGTCCTGTTCGCGGCGATCGTCTTCCTGGTCTTCGTCTGGGCGGAGGGCCGCCGGCTCGGCATGCGGCATTTGTGGATGCAGCCGGTGGTGACCTACGGCATCGGCCTGTGCTGCGCCTTGCCTTTGTTCCTGGCGCTGCGCGAGCGGCATCTGGCGCGCACCGCATGACCATGGACCCGCTCGATCCCGATTTCGCCGCGCAGTTCGTGCGCGATCCGCGCCGCCCGGCCTGTCAGCTCTACCTCATTTCGCCGCTCGACGTCGGCGGCGATTTTGCGGACCGGCTCGCCGCGGCGCTCGACGCCGGTCCCGTCGCCGCCTTCCAGTTCCGCGTGAAGGGCGTCGACCAGCACGAGGCGGTCCGGCTCGCCGAGCCGCTGCAGCGTCTCTGCGCCGCGCGCGAGGTCGCCTTCATCGTCAACGATTCGGCGGCGCTGGCGAAACGGCTCGGCGCCGACGGCGTCCATCTCGGGCAACAGGACGGCGACCCGCGCGAGGCACGCGCCCTGCTCGGCCCCGCGGCGCAGATCGGCGTCACCGCCCATGACAGCCGCCACCTAGCCATGGACGCGGGCGAGGCGGGGGGCGATTATGTTGCCTTTGGGGGCTTCTTCCAGAGTGTCACCAAGCAGGCGCGGCACCGGCCCGATCCCTCGATCCTGTCCTGGTGGGCGACTTTGTTCGAAATCCCCTGCGTCGCCATTGGCGGCATCACGCCGGACAATGGCCGCGTGCTGGTCGAGGCCGGCGCAGATTTCCTGGCGGTGTGCGGCTCCGTCTGGAACCACGTCTCGGGTCCCGCCGCCGCGGTGAAGGCCTTCCAGGACATTCTGAAGCCCTAGGTGGTGTGGACACTTATCGTAACCAGAGGATGGTTGCGGCGAGTGTGACGACGGCGAGATAGTTGCGGGCGGTTTTTTCGAACCTGGTTGCGACGCGTCGGAACTGCTTGAGCCTGGAGAAGC
>JAXDPD010000049.1:0-27163 GCA_034668505.1 Sphingomonadales bacterium | reverse complement strand
TTCTTCGGCAAGGAGCCGCATACCGGCGTCAATCCGGACGAGGTCGTCGCGATGGGCGCCGCCATCCAGGCCGGCGTGCTGCAGGGCGAGGTCAAGGACGTCCTGCTGCTCGACGTCACGCCCTTGTCGCTGGGCATCGAGACGCTTGGCGGCGTCTTCACCCGGATGATCGACCGCAACACGACGATCCCGACCAAGAAGACGCAGACTTATTCGACCGCCGAGGACAATCAGAACGCGGTGACGATCCGCGTCTTCCAGGGCGAGCGCGAAATGGCGGCGGACAACAAGATCCTCGGCCAGTTCGACCTGGTCGGCATCCCGCCGGCGCCGCGCGGCGTGCCGCAGATCGAGGTCACCTTCGACATCGACGCCAACGGCATCGTCAACGTCCAGGCCAAGGACAAGGGCACCGGCAAGGAGCAGCAGATCCGCATCCAGGCCTCGGGCGGGCTTTCCGATTCCGACATCGAGAAGATGGTCCAGGAAGCCGAGCAGTTCGCCGACGAGGACAAGACCCGGCGCGACGCCGCCGAGGCGAAGAACGGCGCCGAAAGCCTGATCCATTCGACCGAGCAGCAGATCAAGGAGCATGGCGATAAGATCGACGAGGCGCTGAAGGCCGAGATCGAGGCCGCGATCGCCGAGGCGAAAACCGCCGTCGAGAGCGGCGAGACCGACGCGATCAAGGCCAAATCGGAAGCGCTCGCCCAGGTCGCGATGAAGATGGGCCAGGCGATTTACGAGAAGGACCAGCAGGCCGCCGCCTCGCCCGGCGCCGAAGCGCCGCAGGACGGCGAGAATGCGGCCGCCGGCGACGAGGAGGTCGTCGACGCCGAATTCTCCGAGGTCGACGAAGGCAATAAGGGCTGATTTGGGATGTGGGGGCGCATCCATTTAGCCGTCATCCCGGCGCAGGCCGGGATCTCAGCGAGCAGGGTCACGGCCCTTCTCGACGAGACCCCGGCCCGCGCCGGGGTGACGGCCTGTCGGGGCCGTCATGACTGAAGCCGATTATTATTCGCTGCTGCAGGTCGAGCGGACCGCCGATCCGGCGACGATCAAGGCCGCCTATCGCAAGCTCGCCATGGAATGCCATCCCGACCGCAATGGCGGCTGCACCGACGCCGAGGCCAAGTTCAAGACGCTGAGCGAGGCTTATGAATGCCTCAAGGATCCGCAGAAGCGCGCCGCCTACGACCGCTTCGGCCACGCCGCCTTCCGCAACAGCAATGGCGGCGGCAATGGCGGGGCGCAGGATTTCGGCTCCTTCGCCGACATTTTCGACAATATCTTCGGCGAGTTCATGGGCGGGCAGCAGCAGGGCCGCGGCCGCTCCAACGTCCGCCGCGGCTCGGATTTGCGCTACGATCTCGAAATCGGGCTCGAGGATGCCTTTCACGGCCGCCCGGTCGAGCTCCAGGTCGATACCACCGCGCCTTGCGAGCCGTGCGGCGGCGCCGGCGCGAAAACCGGCACCTCGGCGAGCAGCTGCGCGATGTGCGGCGGCCGCGGCCAGGTCCGCGCGCGCCAGGGCTTCTTCGTGGTCGAGCAGACCTGCCCGACCTGCCGCGGCGTCGGCGAGACCATCGCCGATCCCTGTCCGGCGTGCCGCGGCGAGGGCCGCGTCGACAAGCGCAAGGCGCTCAAGGTCGATATCCCCGCCGGCGTCGACGAGGGCACCCGCATCCGCCTGACCGGCGAGGGCGAGGCGGGCGTGCGCGGCGGCCCGGCCGGCGACCTCTACATCTTCATCCACCTGAAGCGGCACGACATCTTCCAGCGCGACGGCACCACCCTGTTCGCGCGCTGCCCGGTCAGCTTCACCACCGCCGCCCTTGGCGGCACGATCGAGGTGCCCGGCCTCGACAAGCGCAAGCACGAGATCCGGATCCCGGCCGGCATCCAGTCCGGCAAGCAACTCCGCCAGCGCGGCGCCGGCATGCCGAGCATGAACGGCCGCGGCCATGGCGACATGGTCCTCCAGATCGAGGTCGAGACCCCGACCAGGCTGAACGCCCGCCAGCGCGAGATACTGGAGCAGTTCCGCGACACCGAGACCGGCGAGGAATGCCCGAACTCCAAGGGCTTCTTCGCCAAGATCAAGACGGTGCTCGGCGGCTGATCTTGTTCCCCGGCGAAGGCTGGGGCCCAGTCCCCGCTGCCTGTGCCGCTGGGCCCGGCTTTCGCCGGGGAACGGCTAGGGCCGCGCCGGGATGGTCAGCCCCTTTTGCACCGCCGGCCGCGCCAAACCACGCTCCAGCCAGGCGGGGACGTTGGTCAGCCCGTCATAATCGACCAGCTCGCGGGCCTCGTAGAAGGTGATGAGGTTGCGGACCCAGCCTAAGGTGGCGATGTCGGCGATCGTATAATCGTCCATGATCCAGTCGCGGCCTTCGAGGCGCGTCTCCAGCACGCCGAGCAGCCGCTTCGATTCCGCGACGTAGCGGCCCAGCGGGCGCTTGTCCTCATAGTCCCGCCCGGCGAATTTGTGGAAGAAGCCGAGCTGCCCGAACATCGGCCCGAGCCCGCCCATCTGCCACATCAGCCACTGGATCGTCTGGTAGCGCGCGGCCGGATCGGCGGGGAGGAATTGCCCGCTCTTCTCCGCCAGATAGATCAGGATCGCGCCCGATTCGAACAGCCCGAGCGGCTCGCCGCCGGGGCCGTCGGGATCGATGATCGCGGGGATCTTGCCATTGGGGTTGAGCGACAGATATTCGGGGATCCAGCTCTGGTTCTCGCCGATGTCGATGAAATGCGGCTCGTAGGGGAGGCCGGTCTCCTCGAGCATGATCGAGACCTTGACGCCGTTGGGCGTGGGCACCGAATAGAGCTGGAGCCGGTCGGGATAAGCGGCGGGCCAGCGGGTCGTGATCGGGTAATGCGACAGATCGGCCATGAAAGTCTCCTCGACAGAGGCTCAAGATAGGGCATTATCGAGGCTGCAAAAGGGGGACGCCATGCGCCTTATTCTCACCGCCGCGCTGCTCGCCGCCGCGCCGGCCCGGGCGCACCAGCCGCCGCCCGCCGGCGAGATCCGCGTCGAGCGGATCGCGCCCGGAATCGCCGTCCTGTTCGGCCGGGGCGGCAATATCGGCGTCTCCTACGGCGCCGACGGCAATATCCTGATCGACGATCAATATGCGCCGGCGACGGCGCGGGTGGTGGCGGCGGTCGCCACCCTCGATCCCGATCCGATCCGCTATGTGATCAACACCCACTGGCATGGCGACCATACCGGCGGGAACGAGAATCTCGGCCGCGCTGGCACGGTCGTCGTCGCCCACGACAATGTCCGCCTCAGGATGTCGACGGCGCAGATGGTGCGCGGCGAGGCGGTGCCGGCCGCGCCCGGCGGCGCGCTGCCGGTGATCACCTTCTCCGAGAATCTCACCTTCCACCTCAACGGCGACGATATCCGCGCGATCCACGTCGACCACGCCCATACCGACGGCGATTCGCTGATCTATTGGCAGCGGGCCAACGTGCTCCACATGGGCGACACCTATTTCAACGGCCTGCTGCCCTTCATCGATCTGGATTCGGGCGGCTCGATCGACGGCGCCATCGCCGCGGTGGAGACCGGCCTCGCGCTCGCCGACGAGGAGACTCGGATCATCCCCGGCCACGGCCCGATGGCGCGGCGCGCCGACCTCGTCCGCTACCGCGACATGCTGCTCGATTTGCGCAACCGGGTCGGGCAGGGGATCGCGGCGGGCCGCACGCTCGACCAGATCAAGGCCGAGCGCCTCGCCGACGGCTACGGCCCGCCGGACGGCTTCATCTCGCCGGACAGCCTGATCGAAACGATCCACCGCAGCCTCACCCACCCGCCGGCGGGGCATCACTAGCGCCAATGAGTCGTCACCCCGGGCTCGACCCGGGATCCACCTTCTTCCCGCGGCCTCGAAAAGGAAGGTGGATGCCGGATCAAGTCCGGCATGACGAAATAGATATTTGGCGGACGATGCTCTAGCCGAACACCCGTTCGAAGATCGTGTCGACATGCTTGAGATGATGGCCGAGGTCGAACTGCGCCTCGATCTGCGCCGGGGACAGCAAAGCGGTGACCTCCGCGTCCGCCTTGAGCAGCTCCAGCAGCGAAAGCGCGCCGTCGGCGTCCCAGACCTTCATCGCGTTGCGCTGGACGAGCTGGTAGGCCTGCTCGCGGCTCGCGCCGGCCTGGGTGAGGGCGAGCAGCACGCGCTGCGAGTGGACGAGGCCGCCCATGCGGTCGAGATTCTTCCCCATCCGCTCGGGGTAGACCAGCAATTTGTCGATCAGGCCGGTGAGCCGGGCGAGCGCGAAATCGAGGGTGATGGTGGCGTCGGGGCCGATATAGCGCTCGACCGACGAATGCGAGATGTCGCGCTCGTGCCAAAGCGCGACATTCTCCAGCGCCGGCGCGACCGCCGAGCGGACGATGCGGGCGAGGCCGGTCAGATTCTCGCTCAGCACCGGGTTGCGCTTGTGCGGCATCGCCGAGCTGCCCTTCTGGCCGGCCGCGAAATATTCCTCCACCTCGAGCACTTCGGTGCGCTGCAAATGGCGGATCTCGGTCGCCAGCCGCTCGATCGAGGCGGCGATCACGCCCAATGTCGCGAAGAACATCGCATGCCGGTCGCGCGGGATGACCTGGGTCGAGATCGGCTCCACGGCGAGGCCCATCTTCGCCGCGACATGCGCCTCGACCCGGGGATCCACATTGGCGAAGGTGCCGACCGCGCCGGAAATGGCGCAGGTCGCGATCTCCGCGCGCGCCGCGACCAGGCGGGCGCGGTTGCGGGCGAATTCGGCATAGGCTTGGGCCAGCTTCAGGCCGAAGGTGACCGGCTCGGCATGGATGCCGTGGCTGCGGCCGATGGCCGGGGTCAATTTGTGCTCGAAGGCGCGGCGCTTCAGCACCGCGAGCAATTCGTCGAGATCGGCAAGGAGGATGTCGGCGGCTCGGGCGAGCTGCACCGCCAGGCAGGTATCGAGCACGTCCGAGCTGGTCATGCCCTGATGCAGGAAGCGCGCCGACGGGCCGGTGCGCTCGGCGACATGGGTGAGGAAGGCGATCACGTCATGCTTCGTCTCCGCCTCGATCGCGTCGATGCGGGCGATGTCGAAGGGCGGGGAATGCTTGTCGGCATACCAGATCGTCTCGGCCGCCTCGGGCGGGACCACGCCGAGCGCCGCCATCGCGTCGAGCGCATGCGCCTCGATCTCGAACCAGATGCGGTAGCGAGTCTCGGGCGCCCACAAAGCGGTCATGGCGGGGCGGGCGTAGCGGGGGATCATAGGGCCGCCTAGCAACGGGCGGGGCGGGGCGCAACGCGGCGGCCATTTGAACGATCGATCAAATCCGCTTGACTCCCGGTTGATCAATCGTTCAACTGCCTGGTGAGGGGAAGGCCTTATGCTTGCTTCGATGCTGATGGCGATGGCGGCGCAGGCCGCGCCGGCGACCCCCACGGCACCCGGCCTCGCGCCCGAGCTCGCGCCGCTCGCCTTCCTGGTCGGCTCGTGCTGGCGTGCCACTTTCCCGAACGCGACCCGGACCGACACGCATTGCTATACGGCAATGCTGGGCGGCCGCTACGTGCGCGATCTGCACGTGGTCGAGGGCGCGCCGGCGCCTTATTCGGGCGAGACCATCTATCGCTGGGATCCGGCCGCGCGGCGCATCCGCTACGATTATTATGCCTCGGACGGCGGCTATAGCGGCGGCTATACCGATCCGACGCCAACCGGCATCGATTTCCCGGAGGAGACTTATGTCGGCCCCGACGGCCAGCCGATGCCGCTCCGCAACGTGCTGACCCGCCAAGGCGAGGGCTATGGGATGAGCAGCTCGGCCCGGCAGGGCGGGACCTGGCGCGAGATGTGGACGATGCGCTTCACCCGCGTCGGGCCGGCCCCCGCGCCGCGCTAGATCAGCCCCTCCGCCCGCAGGCTCTTATATCCGCTCGCGCCGACGATGATGTGGTCGTGGAGCGTCACCTTGAGGTGCCGCCCGGCCTCGGCGAGGTCGCGGGTCAGGCGGATGTCCTGCTGGCTGGGGGAGGGGTCGCCGGAGGGATGGTTGTGGACGACGATGATCGCGGTGGCCTGGAGATCGAGCGCGCGCCGCATGATCTCGCGGATATGGACCGCCGATTCGTCGACCGAGCCCTCCCACATCTTCTCGTTGGCGATGAGCACGTTCCTGGCGTTGAGGAAGAGCACGCGGACCCGCTCGACCGGCTCGTGCGCCATGTCGGCGCGCAGATAATCGAGCAAAGCCTGCCAGGAGGCGAGCACCGGCCGGTCCCTGATCTCCTTCTCGAGCAGGCGCAGCGCCGAGGCCTGGGCGATCTTGAGCGCCGCCACCGCGCCTTCGCTTATCGCGCCGACCCGCGCGATCGTCGCCGCGTCGGCCGCGAGCAGGCCGCCGAAGCCGCCGAACTCCGCGATCAATTTCTTGGCGAGCTTCTTGGTGTCGCGGCGCGGGATCGCCAGCGCGAGCAGATATTCGACGAGCTCGTGATCGAGCAGGGCGTCCGGCCCGCCCTCGAACAGCCGCTGGCGCAGCCGGGCGCGGTGCCCGCTGCCGTCTGACGAAGCGTCCGCCATGCGGGAAGATTAGGCCGCCGCGGGCCGTTGCGCAAACCGCCCGCCGCCGCTCAGCAGGTCCGCGGCCGCCCCCTCCGCTCTCCGGGCATTCCGAAGGCGTTCCGGTAGCGCTGCTTCATGTTGCCGATGATGCGCGCGTCGAGGCGGAAATCGACCTGATAGGGGCCGTCCGCCCAGCCGCCCATCACATAGGGGTTGAGCAGCGCCCGCATCGCCTCGATCCGGCCGCGCGGGCCGCAGACCAGGGTGATCGGCTGGGTCTCGATGTCGGGGCAGGCGATCTGGGCGGCGGGCTCCCCGCGCCGCGCCCGCATCTGCGCGGCCAAAGCACGGCAGAAGCTCGCCTGCACCGCCCTGATCCCGCGGATCCTGCGCCCGAACAGGCTGTTCTCGAAGAGGTTGGGCGCGAACAAGTCGATCAGCCGGATTTCCCGGTCGGCGCGCCGGTCGATCAGGATCGCGCGATAATCGAGCCCGCTTTGGGGTCCGCCCCTGAAGCTGCGGATCTCCCCCGAAGCGGCGGCCAGCTCGGGCGTGACCGCGTCCATCCGCCATTGGGCGTCGTAGCTGTAGGGGATGGCGGGATGCCCGACGGCCCAGACCTCCCGGACCAGCAATGCCCGGTCCAGCTCCGCCTGGTCGTGGAGCAGCTGCTTGAGCGCGGGGATGCTCTGCGCCGCGGCGGGATAGACGAAGGCGAAGGCATAATCGCGGGTGAGCTCGCCGTTGCACAGCCATTCGGCGCCGGTCGGCCGGTCGGCGCCGTGGCGCGGGCAGATCGGATCGAGCGGCCGCTCGGCCGGCTCCTGCGCGGGTGCGGACGCGGCGAGGAGGAGCAGGGCGGCGGGAATAAGCAGGCGATTCAACATGGGAGCACCGCCTAGCGCGCAAGCTCGCGCGGCGCCAGCACCCTCAGCATGATGCAGTGCAGCAAGCGCTCTGTTGACTTGCCCCGAGCCGCTTCCTAAAGGAACCGCGCCTTGGCGGGTTCGTTCGCCGGCATGTCCCACGCCCTTTGTGCAAGCGCGCTTCGTCGAGCGTGCGGCGGCATAGGAAAGGACGGCATGGCGGAAGACGGACCCTGGCAGGACCCGAAGTCTCCCCAGGATGCGCGGCTGGCCTCGCTCGACGAGCGGCTCCGGCAGGCGCAGGCGGACGAGGCGGCGAGGGCCGGCCCGGCGGGGGGCGCGCAAGGCCGTGGGCAGAACCAGGGCATGCGCATCCTGTCGGTGCTGGTCAGCTACCCGGTGGGCAGCGCCCTGATCGGTTGGGTGATCGATCGCTGGGCGGGAACGCGCTGGGTCATGCTGGTGATGCTGTTCCTCGGGTTCGGCGCCGCCATGTGGGAAGTTTGGAAGATATCACAGCAAGCCCCGAAGGGCTGAGGAAAGCTTAAGTGGCGGCCGAATCCAAGATCGACCCGATGCACCAGTTCCAGATCCAGCCCGTGGCGGGCAATCTGGACGGGAGCCCCTTCGTCTTCACCAACAGCGCGATGTGGATGCTGATCGTGCTGGCTTTGATCTGGCTGTTCATGCTCGGCGGCATGAAACGCCAGCTCGTGCCGACCCGCTGGCAGGTCGCGGTCGAGGGCGTCACCAATTTCGTCACCTCGATGCTGGAGACCAATGTCGGGCCGCAGGGGCGCAAATACGTGCCCTGGGTGTTCACCGTCTTCATGTTCATCCTGGTCGCGAACCTGATCGGCCTGATGCCCTTCGCGATCGTCCCCGGCGCCCATCCGTTCACCGTCACCAGCCAGTTCACCGTCACCGGCGTGATGGCGATCATCAGCTTCGGCATCGTCCTCGCCACCGGCTTCTGGCGGCACGGCCTCCATTTCTTTTCCCTGTTCGTGCCCAGGAACACGCCGTTCGTGCTCAAGCTGCTGATCGTCCCGATCGAGTTCGTCTCGTTCATGGTGCGGCCGTTCAGCCTGGCGCTGCGACTGTTCGTGGCGATGATCGCCGGCCACATCCTGGTCGAGGTGTTCGGCAGCTTCGTCGTCGGCGGCATCAATGCGGGCGGCGTCGCCGGGCCGGCGATCAGCCTGCTCTCCTTCGTCTTCATCGTCGGCGTGATGGCGCTGGAGCTGCTCGTCTGCGCGATCCAGGCCTATGTCTTCGCCTTGCTGACCTCGCTCTACATCAACGACGCGGTCAACCTTCACTAGCTTTTCCAACGCTTTCACAAAGGAGTTAATCATGGACCTCGAAGCAGCAAAAGTGATCGGCGCGGGCCTCGCCGCGATCGGCGTCGGCGCCGCCGCCATCGGCGTCGGCAACGTCTTCGGCTCGTTCCTCGAGAGCGCGATCCGCAATCCGGCGGCCGCCGACGGCCAGCAGGGCCGGCTGTTCATCGGCTTCGCCGCCGCCGAATTGCTCGGCCTGATCGCCTTCGCCGTCGCGATGATCATCCTCTACGCCGTCTAAGGCGAGGGGACAGTAACTGTCCCCATCCAGGCTCCGCCGAAGGACAACGATGCCGCAGATCAATCAGCTCGCGCTGGTCGCCACGTCGCAGCTCTTCTGGCTGCTGCTGGTGCTCGCGCTCATCTATTTCGGCATCGGCCGGATGATGCTGCCCAAGATCCAGTCGACCGTCGAGGCGCGCGACAAGCGTATCGCCGACGATCTCGCCGCCGCCCAGGCGGCGCGCGCGGCTGCCGACGAGACCGAGGCCGCCTATCGCGTCCGGATCGACGAGAGCCGCGCCGAGGCGTTGCGGGTGGCGGCGGCGGCCAAGGCGTCGAGCGCGCTGGCGACCGAGGAGCGGATGCACGCCGCCAACGCCGCGAACCAGGCGACGGTCGAGGCGGCCGAGGCGCGGATCAAGGCGGCGACCGAGGCGGCTCTGGCCGAGATCGAAGGCGTCGCCGCCGATGCGGCGCGCGACATGGTGCAAAAGCTGGCCGGCCTCTCCGTCGGCGCGGCCGAGGCGAGCAAGGCCGTGAAGGCGGCGATGGCCCATGGCTGAGCATTCTCCCGCCGCCGCCGCCAATCAAGGCCACGCGCCCGCCCCGGGCGAGGGCAACCATGCCTCGACCCAGGCCCCTGGCGGTCCCGCCGAGCATCATGCCGAGCCGAGCGCGCTCGGGCTGACCGCGCCGGCGTGGATCGCGCTGGCGATGATCGCGGTCTTCGCCATCCTGATCTGGAAAAGGGTGCCGGCTTTGATCGGCGCCGCGCTCGACAAGAAGATCGCCGGCATCCGCGAGCAGCTCGACGAAGCCGCCCAGCTGCGCGCCGAGGCCGAGGCGCTCAGGAGCGAATATCAGGCCAAGGCCGCTTTGGCCGGCGCCGAGGCCGCGACCATGATCGAGCGCGCCCGCGCCGAGGCCGATTCGATCGTCAGCCAGGCCGAAAGCGACGCCGCCGCTCTGGTCGAGCGCCGCACCCGCATGGCCGAGGACAAGATCGCCGCCGCCGAGCGCGCCGCAGTCGACGCGGTCCGCGCCAAGGCCGCTTCGGCCGCCACCGCCGCCGCCGAGGCGCTGATCCGCGACAAGCTCGACGCGGGCGCGGACAAGGCGCTGGTCGACCGGGCGATCGCGGAGATGGGCAAGACGCGCTGACCGTTACCCGGCGAAGGCCGGGCTCTGGTGGAGACAGCCGCGACCGATCGGTCTGAGATCCCGGCTTTCGCCGGGATGACGGCTAAATGTTCAGCAGCTTCGCCGGCGCCCGCTTGCGCCAGGCCCATTCCAGCGTCCGATCGAGCCATTCGTCGCTTACCGCGTCGAGCGTCACCACAGTCGATCCGCCGCGCCCCCACGCCCCGGCCGCCGGCTCGAACGCCGCGGGCTCCGCCGCCATCGCCAGTTCCTGCTGCTCGGGCAGCAGCATCACCGCGCCGGTGCCTTTCCCCGGCGCGTGCAGGGCCGCGAAGATCCTGCCGCCGACGCGGAAATCGGGGTGGCCCATATGGGCGCTTTCCTCGGCGCCCGGGAAGGAGAGGGCGATGCGGCGGAAATCCTCGGCGCTGGCCATGGCCTCAGGCTAACACTTCCAATGTAGGAATTCATCTGCTCCAAGCCGGCGATGGTCGGCTTGCCACGCCTCTCCTTCATTCCCCGTCGCGGCTCCCGTTCGAAGGAGAGGTTTTTTTCTCTTGGGAAGCCGAACCTTTGAACCTTTCGAGCCTTCGCGGCCTTCGAATGGCGCCTGTCGGACTCGTCAGGTTATGGCCGTTCGCGGTCCCGCGCCCTAGATAACCAACCGTGACCCAGCCGCCCGATTCCCCCGACCGCTTCAACGAGGAGAAAGCGACCTATACGGTGCGCGGGTCCGGCGCGCCCGATCTGGAGGCGGGGATTGCGGCGATCAAGGCGGTGGTGAAGTCATTGCCGGTGCGGCCCGGCGTCTATCGGATGCTCGATGCGCGCGGCGACGTCCTCTATGTCGGCAAGGCGCGGGCGCTCAAGCACCGGGTCAATGCCTACACCCAGGTCGCGCGGCAGACGAAACGGCTGCTGCGGATGATCGCGCAGACCCGCTCGATGCAGATCGTCACCACCAATTCGGAGGCCGAGGCGCTGCTGCTCGAGGCGCAGCTGATCAAGCGCTACCGGCCCCCCTACAATGTGCTCCTCAGGGACGACAAAAGCTTCCCCTTCATCCTGCTGCGCGAGGATCATGCTTTCCCGCGCGTCCAGCTCCATCGCGGCGCGCGCCGCCACAAGGGTCAATATTACGGGCCGTTCGCAAGCGCCGGCTCGGTCCGCAACACGCTCAACTCGCTGCAGAAATTGTTCCTGCTCAGGAGCTGCACCGACAGCTTCTTCGCCAACCGGTCGCGGCCCTGTTTGCTCCACCAGATCCGCCGCTGCAGCGCGCCCTGCGTCGGCCGGGTCGACGCGGCGGGCTATGACGAGCTGGTCCGCGACGCCAAGGATTTCCTCGGCGGCCGCTCGACCAAGATCCAGCAGAAGCTGCAGGCGCTGATGACCGAGGCGTCCGACGCGACGAACTTCGAGCTTGCCGCGGTCTATCGCGACCGGCTGCGCGCACTCACCTACGTCCAGGGCAGCCAGGCGATCCACGCCGAGAAGCTCGGCGACGCCGATCTGTTCGCGCTCGCCTGCAAGGGCGGGACGATGTGCATCCAGGCCTTCTTCATCCGCGGCGGCCAGAATTGGGGGCATCGCAGCTTCTTTCCCGCCCATACCAACGACGTTCCGGAAGCCGAGGTGCTGCAGAGCTTCCTCGTCCAGTTCTACGAGGAGGTCCCGTCCCCGCGCCTGATCCTGACCGACCGGGCGCTGCCCGAAGCCGAGCTGATCGCCGAGGCGCTGTCCAAATCGGCGGAGCGCAAGGTCGCGCTCAAGGTCCCGCAGCGCGGCGATCCCGCGAAGATGATCCGCCAGGCCGCGCGCAACGCCGAGGAGGAGCTCGACCGCCGCCTCGCCGAGACCTCGACCCAGGCGCGGAACCTGCGCGAGATCGCCGAGACCTTCGAGCTGGCCGAGCCGCCGCAGCGGATCGAAGTCTACGACAACAGCCACGTGATGGGCACCAACGCGGTCGGCGCGATGATCGTCGCCGGGCCCGAGGGCTTCCGCAAGAACCAGTATCGCAAGTTCAACATCAAGCGGCCGGAGACCGCGCCCGGCGACGATTTCGCGATGATGCGCGAGGTGCTCGGCCGCCGCTTCGCCCGGCTCGAGAAGGAGGATCCGGACCGCTCCAAGGGCGATTGGCCGGACCTGCTGCTGATCGACGGCGGCAAGGGCCAGCTCTCCGCGGTCTGCGCGACGCTGGAGGAGGCCGGCGTCCACGACGTCCCCGTGGTCGCGGTCTCCAAGGGCCCCGACCGCAACGCCGGGCGCGAGACCTTCCACCTGCCGGGCGGGCGCGAGATCCATCTGCCGCACAATTCGCCTCTGCTCTTCTACCTGCAGCGGCTGCGCGACGAGGCCCACCGCTTCGCCATCGGCGCCCACCGGGCCAAGCGCGCCAAGAGCTTCACCGCCTCGCCCCTCGACGAGGTCCCCGGCATCGGCCCGGGCCGCAAGCGCGCGCTGCTGATGCATTTCGGCACCGCCCGCGCGGTCCGCAACGCCGCGCTCGAGGATATCGAGAAGGTCCCCGGCATCTCCGGAACGACGGCGCGCGGCATCTACGATTATTTCCATCCGGGGGGATGAAGTCGATGCACCTGAACACCGCCGCCATCGTCCTCTCCGTCCGCCCCCATGGCGAGCATGGCGCGATCGTGCGCGCGCTGACCCCGGCCGACGGGGTGCAGGCGGGCTATGTCCGCGGCGGCAAATCGCGGCGGCTGAGGCCGGTCCTGATGGCGGGCAATCTCGTCCAGGCCGATTATCGCGCCCGCACCGACGAGCAGCTCGCTCACGTGTCGGTCGAGCTGGTCCACAGCCGCGGCTCCTTCCTCTCCGAGCCGCTCGCCTCGGCCGGCATCGAATGGGCGACCGCGTTGACCGCCGCCGCTCTGCCCGAGGGCCAGCCTTATCCGCGCCTGTTCGAAGGGCTGGACGGGCTGCTGGCGGCGATCGAGGCGGCGCCGAGCGCGCGCGGCTGGGCGGCGGCGCTGATCCGCTTCGAATTGCTGCTGCTCGGCGAGCTCGGCTTCGGGCTGGACGAGGACGAGTTTCGCGCCTTCCCCGACGGCATGCGCGAAGGCCTGCGCCTGACCGGCGACCGCCTCGCCCGCGATCTGCTCACCGACCGCCGCGGCGAGGTGCTGACCGCGCGCGAGCGGCTGGTCGAGCGGCTCAAGCGGATGGCAGGTTGACCTTGCCGGGCCGCCAGCACAGGAAGCGGGCGTGAAAGAGCTCTTCCCCCATGCCGCGACCACCGGCGCGATCACCGTCCGGGTCTCGGTCAGCTTCCTCCCCGAGCAGTCCGAGCCCGGCAAGGGCCGCTGGTTTTGGGCCTATCATGTCCGCATCGAGAATGGCGGCGGCATGGCCGTGCAATTGGTCAGCCGCGAATGGCTGATCAGCGACGGCCGCGGCACAAGGCACGAGGTCAGGGGCGAGGGCGTGGTCGGCGAGCAGCCGGTGCTCGAGCCGGGCGGCTCGTTCGATTATGTCTCGGGCTGCCCCTTGGGCACGCCGACGGGGATGATGGAAGGCCGCTATTTCATGATCGCCGCCGACGGCGCCAGCTTCCCCGTCGACATCCCCCGCTTCCCGCTGATCGCTCCGGCGGTGACCAGCTAGGCGAGCGCCTCCGCCTGCGCGGTCGCTTCGGCGTGCATCTGCTTGAGCTTGAGGCCGTCGACGAACATCCAGATCCAGCACAGAGCGAGGCCGGCAAAGGCCTGGTAATATTGCATCCAGGTCGCCACGAGGCAGCCGGCGCAGAGCGCGGCCTGGATCGCGCCGCTGGCGGTGCGGCCGAGATAGAGGCGGTGGATGCCGGCGATGCCGAGCACCAGCCACAAGGCGTAAGCGAGCTTGAGCGAGCGCGGCCCGACCGGGCGCGCTCTGGCGGGCGCCGGCGCCTCGGCGGCGTCCGCTTGCGCGCTCTGCTTGGCGAGATCGACGCGCGCCGGCGCCGGGAAGACGTCGGTCTCGGCGCTCCGGTCGGTCCGTTCCCGCTCGGTGGCGAGGAACGCCGCCCGCCGCGACTGGGTCGCGCCGCCGTCGCCGTCGCCGCCGTCGCTCATGCCTTTTCGTCCGAAGGTCGTCCGAACCGTCATCGTCCCGCTCCTGAATTCAGCGGCTCAAGCTTAAGGGCGAGGGACGAAGATAGGGTTAATGAGCAGCTGCTGCTGCACCGCCCGGGCCATCAGCGCGGCGAAGCGGGTGGGGTCGACCGGGGCCGCCGGATCGTTCCAGATGCCGCTGACCGCGAACCAGTCGCCGGTGCGGTTGCTGACCAGCCAGGTCAGGCTGATGACGCCGGGCTCCGACCCGCCTTTATAGCCGACATAGGCGAAGCTGCCCTGGATCTGCGGGGGGAGGCCGGGATTGATCGCCAGGATCGCGCGCGCAATATCGTCGCCATTGACCCGAAGCCAGTCCATCGTCCGCGCCAGATCGGCGGGCGAGGCGAACCATTCGACGCTGGCGATATATAGCGGGGGGCCCGCGAAGCGGGAAATATCGACCCGCGCCGGGTCCAGATCGGCATATTCGACGGCGAGGATGCGCCGCCGCTCCGCCTCGCCGGCGCGGAGCCAGCGGTCGCGCGCGGCGTCCGGCCCGGTCTTGATCGCCGACAATTCGAGCGTCGAGAGCAAGGGCCGGTTGCGCGCCGCCGCCGCGACGCCGATCCGCTCCATCATCCGCTCGACCGCCTGGCGGCCGACCACGTGCAGCAGCACGTCGGTGGCGCTGTTGTCGCTGATCGAGATCATCAGCGAGGCGAGCGTATGCAAAGTCACCGGCGCCCCCCGCGGCCAGCCATGAAGCGTGCCGCCGGGGATCGAGCGCCGGTCGATCGGGACGACGTCGCTCCAGCGCCGCTCGCCGGCCCGGACCTGCCGGCTCAATTCGGCCAGGATCCACAATTTGAACGCCGAGCCGATCGCCAGCGCCCGGTCCGGTGTCACGCTGGCGGTAAGGACCGGCGCCGGGCCGCCGAGGCGGGCGACCGCGAAGCTGGCATGGCCGGGGAGGGCGCGGATCTCGGCGAGCACCGCCGCCATCGAATCGCCGCGCATGTCGGCGCCGGTCAGCAGCAGACCGGAGATCCGGAAGGGCGGCTGCGCCTCGACGACGAGATCCATGTGGATGGTGGCGCGCTCGTAATCGACATGGATCGTGCCCGATTGCGCCGACGCGGCATCGATCCGGGCAAGCCCGCGCACCGGGCCATATTGGGCGATGAACTGGGCCGCGATCGCGCGCACCTGCTCGTCCGGCACCTGGGCGAGGAAGGCGGGCGTGAAGATGTCGGCCGGCGCCGCCTCGCCCTTCAGCAGCGCGACGACGCGTTCGCCGCCGCCGCGCAAGACGGGGCTCGGCCGCTGCGCGGCGGCGGGGACCGCCAGCAGCGCGAGCAGCGCCAGCAGGATGAAAGGCAGCCGTCTCACCATCGCGCCCGTTATAGCGAAACATGCGCGCCGCTCCACCGTTACAGACCCGAACCTCTGGTGGAGACGCAAGCATGCCGGTTTCGAACATGGACGTCGTCGAGCGGATCGCGCGGGTGATCGCCGCGCGCATGGTCAGCATCAACGCGGAAGGCGAGGAGGCGCACGCGGCCGAACGGGTCGATGCGTGCTGGCGCGACTATCGCGACGACGCTTTGTCGATCCTGCGCACCCTGCGCGAGCCCGATCCGGCCATGGCCGCGGCCGGCGACGTCGAAAATTGGGAGCGGATGATCGAGGCGGCGCTCGCCGAGGCCGACGCCTCAGCCGCGTAGGCCGAGCAAAGGCGCGATCAGCCACAGGCCGTAGCCGGCGGGCAAAACGAGCGCGGCGCCCATCGCCGCGTCGAAGGCGCGGATCGGGCGCATCCGCCCGCCGCGGCCGCGCGTGCGCACGTCCCAGAGCGTGAGCCACAGGATCGAGCCGCCGCAGAGAAGGGTGAGCAGCAGCAGCAGCGCATAAGGATAGAGCAGGCCCGGCCAGCTGCGCATCAATATCGCGGCCAGCAAGGCGAGCAGCCCGACCGCGATGCCCCAGACGGTGGCGCGCGACGCCGTCCAGCCCGCCAGCACGCCTTTGGGCGGCGGCGGATGCGGGCGCCGCCTACGCGTCAATTTCGGCCTCGTCGAGCTCGGCGGCGTGGCTCTGGATGAAGTGGAAGCGATGCTCCGGGTTGCGGCCCATCAGCCGGTCGACCAGATCGCGGACGGCCGAGCGTTCCTCGTAATCCTGGGGGAGGGTGATTCGGATCATGCCGCGGGTCCTGGGGTCCATCGTGGTTTCGCGCAGCTGTGCCGGGTTCATCTCGCCAAGGCCCTTGAAGCGCGACACCTCGACCTTCTTGCCCTTGAAGGTCGAGGCTTCCAGCTCGGCGCGATGCGCGTCGTCGCGGGCGTAGGCGATCGTGCCGCCCGCGGCGAGCCGGTAGAGCGGCGGCTGCGCGAGGTAGAGGTGACCGCGTTGAACTAAGTCTTTCATTTCGTTGAAGAAAAACGTCATCAGCAGGGTGGCGATGTGGGCGCCGTCGACGTCGGCGTCGGTCATGATGACGACGCGCTCGTAGCGCAGGTCGTCGGGCACGCATTTGTCGCGCACGCCGCAGCCCAGAGCCAATATGAGGTCGGCGATCTCCTGGTTGGCGCGGATCTTGTCGGCGGTCGCCGACGCCACGTTCAATATCTTGCCGCGTATGGGGAGGATCGCCTGGGTCTTGCGGTCGCGCGCCTGCTTGGCCGAGCCGCCGGCGGAATCGCCCTCGACGATGAACAGCTCGGTGCCCTTGGGATCGTCGTTGGCGCAGTCGGTGAGCTTGCCCGGCAGCCGCAGCTTGCGCGCCGAGGTCGCGGTCTTGCGCTTGATCTCGCGCTCGGCGCGGCGCTTGAGCCGCTCGTCCATCCGCTCCAGCACGAAGCCGAGCAAGGCGCGCCCGCGCTCCATATGATCGGCCAGATAATGGTCGAAATGGTCGCGCACCGCATTTTCGACGAAGCGCGCCGCGTCGGGCGAGGTCAGCCGGTCCTTGGTCTGGCTCTGGAACTGGGGATCGCGGATGAAGACCGAGAGCATGATCTCGGCGCCGGTCACCACGTCCTCGGCCTGGATGTCCTTCGCCTTCTTGACGCCCGTCAGCTCGGCGAAGGCGCGCAGCCCCCGGGTCAGCGCCATGCGCAGCCCCTGCTCGTGGGTGCCGCCGTCGGGCGTCGGGATGGTGTTGCAATAATAAGAGGAATTGCCGTCGCCCCAGAGCGGCCAGGCCACCGCCCATTCGACGGACCCCTGGCCACCCGGCAACTCGTGGCGGCCGACGAAGGGCGTATTGGTCGCGGTCTCGCGCGCGCCGATCTGCTCGCGCAAATGATCGGCGAGACCGCCGGGGAATTGGAAGACGGCCTCGGCGGGCACCTCGTCGTCCGCCAATTCTGGGTCGCAGCGCCAGCGTATCTCGACGCCGGCGAAGAGATAGGCCTTGGAGCGCGCCAGCCGGTAGAGCCGGGCGGGCTTGAGCTTGGCCTCAGCGCCGAAGATCGCGGCGTCTGGGGTGAAGGTGACCGTCGTCCCGCGCCTATTCTGGGTGGCGCCCAACTCGACCAAAGCCGAGGTCGGCAGCCCGCGCGCGAAGGTCTGGCGGTAGAGCTGCCGGTCCCGCGCCACCTCGACGATCGTCTCGCTCGACAAGGCGTTGACCACCGAGACGCCGACGCCGTGCAGCCCGCCCGAGGTCGCATAGGCCTTGTCCGAGAATTTCCCGCCCGAATGGAGCATGGTCATGATCACCTCGAGCGCGGACTTGCCCGGATATTTGGGATGCTCGTCGACCGGCATGCCGCGGCCATTGTCGGCGACGGTGAGGCGTCCCGCCGTCCCGGCCTGCGCCTCCAGCGTCACCTCGATCCGCGTCGCATGGCCGGCCACCGCCTCGTCCATGCTGTTGTCGATCACCTCGGCGGCAAGATGATGCAGCGCCCGCTCGTCGATGCCGCCGATATACATGCCAGGGCGGCGGCGCACGGGCTCGAGGCCCTCGAGGACCTCGATCGAGTGGGCGTCATAGTCGGCGCCGGGGCGGGCGTTGGAAGCGAACAGGTCGTCGGACATGGCCCGCTATAGGCGTGCGGGAATCGCGGGGGCAAGACGTTGGGGCGAGTCCGCTGGATTTCCGGCGATATGCAGGCGTTGGGGGCGCGTCTTGAACGGAAGCAGCGGCAGCCAAGGGTGGAAAGCGGACACCTGTGCGAAGGGGGTTGGTGGGCGTGGTGCGGGTTATCGCTTTCTGCGACGTCTAAGGCTGAGTCGGGGGACCCATTAAGGAGGCTATATGAGACCCCCACTCTTCCCAGTCGCCATCGCCGTTTTCATTCTCTCGAGTACGGCAATCGCGCAAACGCAGCATCCTCGAATCTCGATGCAGACGGCGCGCGCCCATGCGTTGGCCGCCGTGCCGAACGGCAGGATCCGGTCGGCCGAACTTGAGACCGAACATGGACAACTGATCTACAGCTTCGACATTCAGGTTCCCCGTCGTTCCGGCATCGAGGAAGTGCAGATTAGCGCGGTAACCGGCCGGCTGGTGTCACGAACCCACGAATCGCCGGCCGCCGAGCGCCGTGAGAGGCGGGCCGAATCGAGGGAGCACAATCCCCGCTGAGCGCCTACCGGCCTGATGCCCTATGCACGGCAGCTCTCAGCGTCTTGTGCCTATTGCTCTTTCGGGACGCCAATTGCCGACCGAGCATGCTATCCGAGAAAAATCCTACGTACCTGTCACCAAAATCCCTCCGGCCGGTGCCCCTCGGGCTTTTCTCAAGGGGCTAAGGAAGTCTCAGATAGGCCTTGAGGCTTGCGACCGCTTCATTGCGTCGCTCGATCATCACGGCATATTGCGCCTCGATCGATTGGCCGATCCCTTTCAGCGCCGCCGCGTCGAGGCCTAGATCTTCGCCGAGGAAGCGGGTGATGAACCTCAACAGGGAAAAGGCCGATGCGTAATAGGCGATCAGGCTTCTGGAGAGCTGCGGTTCGAGGAAGCCGATCTCTCCGAGCGAGGCGTGATAGACCGGCGCCGCTTCGCTTGGGCCGACGCCATAGAGGCCGCGGATCGCGGCCCGGCTCATCAATTCACCGCCCTCCTGAAGGGCTTTGAACAGTTCGCGGTTCAAGCGCTGGCCGGCGCCTTGGTCGTCCAGATCCCGCGCCGCCTCGATTTCCGCGAGCAGTGCGGCGGCGAGCGTCCGCGCCCGGAGGCGCGCTTGCCACCCGATGCCGAGCCGGGCCCCAAGAAGAGCGAGCAACCCGCCCACCAATGAACCTGCCAGCGCTTCGAACACGCCTCACCCCCTTTTGCTCGAGCCGATGCAGCAATTCGCCAGCCACGCATAGCGGTGACATGTACGTACCTGTCACCGAGGAAAAATCCTACGTACCTGTCACCAAACCCTCAGCTTCCTGCGCGTCTGGAGGGAAGGCCGGAAGGGGAGACGGAAGTGAGCCTCACTCGCTCGACATTATGTAGCGGATGCCCCGGCCAAAGCCTCAGCTTTTGTTGCGTAGCTCGGTCCGCTCGCGCCTTGCCACCGGGACGTGCCGTTCGCACCAGTGACCTGTCGCGGGAATTCCTCGCTCATTCGCGTGTCCCCGGCTGGAGCGAGTATCAGTTTGGTTATGGCGTCTCAAGCTGGCGACCCAAGTATGGTGGTGACAGCACGTACCTGTCACCGATGTGCAATGCCCTGATGCGGATGTCCCAGTCATAGAAAGTGGATGAACGAGGGGACATTTTTCATGAAATAAAACCCATCCGGATAAACGTGCTTGACAGCGTCACGTTGATCCGGTACATTCTCCCCATGCTCTAGAACTGCGAGTCGCGTCGGCGAAGGCCGTTCGCGCGTCTCAGAAAACCAAGCCGTGGCGCTCCTGCCGCGGCTTTTTCTTTGGCTTTGGAAGGAGAGGGCGGATGGCGAAAGGCACGGTGGTGACGCGCGGCAACAAGGGCGTGCCGCAGGTACGCAAGGAGCGAAGGACGCGTTCGGCGCGGCGAATCGTCCAAGGCAAATGTCTGCATGACTCGGTGCGGCCGCCTGATGGGCCGCTCTACCGCCGGCGCACGCAGGGCGAGGGCGCGGGCGGGGGCGGCGGGTCGATCTGGTTGGCGGTGCCCGGCGGCACCTGATCGACGACGATCAGCCGGGCCGGGCCGGGGCCGGTGACGCGGGCGTCGTGCCATTGGTCGATCGCCTCGACCAGCGCCTGGCCGGCGACGAAGTCGCTGGTCCGGTTCGCGTCGTAATTGGTGACGCGCACCGCCCCCGCCTCCAGGTAGACGTAGCGCGACCAGGGATGCTTGTGGCAGGCGATCAGGAAGCCCGCGGGCACCTCGACGCGGGTCACGATCAGCTGGATCCGGGGCGGCGGCACCCTGAGCGGCTGGCCGGTCATCGTCGTCTCGGTGAGCGCTATCTGCTGCTTGACCGGTGCGGACGCCGCAGCGGGGGCGGCCGCCGCATTGTTGCCCGGCGCGGTCGGTTCCTTCGAACAGCCCGCGGCGAGCGCCAGAGCGGCCGAAGCCGCGGCCATTGTCCTCAAGTCCATGGTCGGACTCCCCGGCTGCGAATGAAGCGGCTCGAGCCTGGGCCTATTCGCCGGGGGAGTCCAATCCACGCCGGCCGCGGCTCACATATCCGGCATTATTCGTCGCGGGAGGCGCCGGTCGGCGCACCCGTCTAGCGCACCCGCGGCCCGCCGAACGGCAGCGGCGGCGGGGGCTTGCGGTCGCGGCGAGGGAGCTGGGCCTGGTAGGCGACGCCGCAATGCTCGACGCAATAAGGGAAGCCCGGATTGGCGTTGCGGCCGCAGAAATGGAAATCGGGCTCGCCGGGATGGCCGATCGGCCATTTGCAGATGCGCTCGTTCAGATCCAGGAGCCCGGTCTTGTCGGCGACCTCGGGGCTCGGCTTGGCCGGGACCAGCCGGCGCGGCGGCGCCGGCGGGATCGGCGCCTGCTGGTCGCTCGGCCCCTGGCGGACGAAGCCGCCCGGGCCGATCGAGCGGACGACGGGCTGCGGCGCGGCCGGCGCGGCGGGCTCGGCGCTTGCCTCCTCAGGGGGAGAAGCGGCGGCGTCGGCGGCGGGCGCCCCAGCCTCGTCATCCTCCTCCCACGGGGCGGGCGGCGCTTCTGCGGCGGGCTTGGGCTCGGGCGCGGCGGCGGCCTGGGTCTCGGCCTTGTCGCGGACCCTGGCGCGCGCCTTGGGGGCGGGCTCGTTGGGCTTGACCGGCGAGGGGCGCGACTGGAGGCCGAGCCGGTGCGCCTTGCCGATCACGGCGTTGCGCGAGACGCCGCCGAGCTCGTCGGCGATATGGCTCGCGGTCTTGCCCTGGCTCCACAGCTCCCTCAGGCGGTCGATTCTCTCGTCGGTCCATGACAGGGACATTGGTCTTCCTCGGCTCTCGTGGGCTTGCGGGCTACGGCGTCAGCGACTAGCGACGGCGCCTGTGAGCGACCAGCCTTCGAATTGGGTACGAACCGCCCCCGGCGTCCCGGTTATCCGCAACGTCAATTGGGGCGGCCTTGCGACCCTCTATGTGAAGGAGGTGAGGCGTTTCTTCAAGGTCCAGCTGCAGACGATCTGGGCGCCGGCCGTCACCACCTTGCTGTTCCTGGTCATTTTCACGGTCGCTTTGGGAAGCGCCGGCCGGCAGGTGACGCTGCACGGCGTCCATGTGCCGTTCGCCGATTTCCTCGCGCCCGGCCTGATCGTCATGTCCATGCTTCAGAACGCCTTCGCCAATTCCTCCTTCTCGCTCCTGGTCGGCAAGGTCCAGGGCACGATCGTCGACTATCTGATGCCGCCGCTCTCGACCGGCGAGCTGATGCTCGGCATGGCCGGCGCCTCGGTGACCCGGGCCTTCCTGGTCGGCGGCGCGGTCTGGCTGGCGATGCTCGCCTGGCCCGGCGTCCACATCATGCCGAGCCACATCTGGGCGGTTTTCTGGTTCGGGCTGATGGGCAGCCTGATGCTGTCCTTCCTCGGCCTGATCACCTCGATCTGGGCCGAGAAGTTCGATCATGCCGCCGCGGTCGGCAATTTCGTGGTCGCGCCTTTGTCCTTGCTCTCGGGCACCTTCTACGCGATCGACAATCTCTCGCCCACCTTCCAGGCGATCAGCCACGCCAATCCCTTCTTCTACATCATTTCGGGCTTCCGTTACGGCTTCCTCGGCGTCGCCGATTCGCCGGTGATGCTCGGCGCGCTGCTGCTGCTTGGCGTCAACCTGGCGCTCGGCGCCCTGTGCTTCGGCCTGCTGAGGAGCGGCTGGAAGATCAAGGCCTAGCCGGCCGGCGCCCGTCATGGCCGGGGTCAGGCTCCCGTCGGGGCTTCCGGACGGCCGAGCCTGGCCCGGATCGGATTTGCCGGCGTCACCGGAACGACGCGTTGCATGGCCCAGTGCCTCGGCGCGTTTATCGATCGCCTGCGCCGGGCCGCGACGTCGAGAATATGGATCTGCGATCGGTGAACATCGACGGCACAGAGCAGCCCGCCTTCGTGCAGATCGGTGCACTGAAGCCATTCTGTGGCTCTGCTTCGAGCGGCGACGATATTCGGCAGGTTGGCAATGCCGAGCGCCCGCTTCGGCGCGAATTCGCGGTCGAGGAACAGGATGCGGCCGCTCTGGGTGTCGCTGATGAAATATTCCGCCGCGTTCGCCGGAAACAGCCCGTGCGGGCATCGCAATCCCCGGAGGCATTCGATGTGCGCGCCGGTGCGCCGATCGATTCGGAAGACCGCGCCCTGGTGAAAGAAGACGGCAAGGACGTCGCCGCCCGCATAACGCGCGTGATTGATGTGGCAGGTCTGCAGCCTCATCGGCAGGCCGAATTGCCGGCCGCCGCTGGTCAGTACCGCCGGTCTTCCGTCAACCAGCACGAGCGGCGAAGCGCCGCCGGCGCCATGGTCCGCCAAACGGATCTGGTGACCCTCGCCCGCGACGTCGAAGCCATGCTCCCAGGCACACCATCGCCAGGTCACCAGGCCGGTCTGGATTTCGCATTCGACGATCGAATCGAACCCCGTCGAAGTCACCAGGACGTGGCGCCGGTCCGGCGATACGACCGCCGAGTGAATTTGACCGAACCAAGCATTTTTCAGCCGCCGGGTTTCGCCGCTGCGACAGTCGTAGAATAAAAGCTCGTCACCGAACGCGATGATCATCCAGTCCCCGGCGAAATCGACCCAATGCGGCTCCAGTCCGAAAAAACAAACCTCGGATCGCGAGAAATTTCCGTCGGACAGAAAGTCTTCGTCGAGAATGGCGGCGAAGGCCACTCCCTGTCGATATTCCCGAATATCTATTCTTCCAAGTGGACCGCCCTCGATAAGCCTTCGAGTATATCTTTCGTTCTGCTCAATCTGGTGGAAGCCCTTGATGACGACCAGCGCCGCAAGATCGCGGCCCAGCGACGGTGCTTCGTCGAAGTCCATTACGTCGACAGCTGGCACGTCATCGAGGATCATCTGGGCGATGCATCGTCGTGCGGAGAAGCAATTTCGTTCGATTGCAGACTCTTGCTATGTTTTATGTTGTCGACATATTGCCTTAATGTGTAAACCTGTCTCCAGCCGAGATCTTTGATCTTCGAAGTGTTGGCCTCGGAATCCATCCTGTTCGCCGGGCTGGCCGGAACATGCTCGACGTCGCCGCCGAATATCTGCGAGACTTCGAGCACCGAATGCCGGTCTCGCGACGCGATCTGATAGCCGTCGCCCGCGCCTTTCTCGGCGGCCAAGATCATCCCGGTCACGGCGTCGCGAACGTCGGTAAAATGCCGGACCTGGGTGCCGGCTCCGCGAATCACGAGCGGGCGGTCGGCGAGGAAGCTCTGCCGCCACGTTTCGATCAGCGTCCCATGTTCCTGCAGGGTCCGCTCCCGCGGTCCATAGACGTTCGACAGATATACGATGGTGAATTGAAGATCATACCAGCGGGCATAATTGTTGATCAGGTCACAATTCGCCATTTTAGACCAGGTATATGGCGACAATTGCGAGCCGTTGTCGGAGAATAAGGCGGACGAACCCGCATATATCATCTTGCAACGGCGGCTGCGCCAGAACTCCAGGACCCGGGACGTTCCGGTAAGGTTCGACTCGAACGTCAGCTCCGGCTCATTGATGCTTGCCGCCACCCTTGCATACTCGCCAAGATGGAAGAGCAGATCGGGATTTTCGGGAACGAGCTCGACGATGTCTCTGGTGTCGCCGCGGCGGTAGGAAACGCCCTGAACGTGGTTCTTTTCATTTCCGTAGCGGTAATTGTCGAGGGAGATTACGGTAAATCCGCTCTTCAAGAGGCGCTCGCAAAGATGGGACCCGACAAAGCCGGCGCCCCCGGTGACGACCGCGGTTCGCGTGTCGGAGGTTTCCGCCCTTGTCATCGCTCATTCCTCGCTCTTGATACATTGGAGCATCGTCACGAAAAGCCCGATCCGGAGAGGTCGGCTGAATGGGGCCAGGCAGGTTAGAAAGCAAATTGCCGGTTGCCAACCGGACGGGAAGATTTCCCGCACAAGCCCTTCGAAGCGGCGGCGCGCGGCGGACGCGCGTTCATCGCCCGCACAGCTTGCGCGGCCTAGCTTCCGGCGCAGGAGGACCGCCTTATGCGCCTTGCTTCCTTGCTCGCCATCCTCGCCGCCTTTCCGCTCGCCGCGCCGGCCGCCGCCCAGATTGCCGGCCGCCCCGATTATGGCGGCGTGCCGCGGATGGACCGGCTCGGGGCGGTCGAGAGCCGCATTCCGGCGCCCCGCGTCCGCAACGGGCGGCGCGACCTGCGCGAGCGGATCGAGGAGGCGCGCGGGTCCGGGCGCATCTCGCGGAGCGAGGCGCGCGCCTATCGGCGCGAGGCGCGGGCGATCGGCGCGCTGGGCCCGGCGCTACGGCCGGGACGGCCTGTCGCCCTCGGAGGTGACGGAGCTGCGCTTCCGGGCGCAGGTGCTGAGCAGCGCTTTGTCCCGGTCGACGCCGTCACGCCCCTGAGCCGAGAATCTCGTTCATACAAATTGCGACATTTATGAACGGATTCTGTCGAGTCCGTTCAGGAGCAAAACAGCGCGCCGGACGTAGAAGCGGCGCTGCAATAGTGCAGCAAGGAGTAGTTCAAATGCGTAAGTTGCTTATTTCCGTCGCCGTTGCGACCGCCACGATCGCCGCGGCTGTCCCGGCTGCCGCGACGACCGCTCAGCGGCCCGGCTATGGCTGGCAGCGCGGCGGCCCGACCCGGGCCATGGTCAACGATCTTCTGCGCGACCTCAGCCGCGCCGAGAACCAGATCGACCGCGCCCGGGGCATTTCCCGCCGCGAAGCAATGGGCCTGCGCAACGAGGCGCGGCAGATCCGCTTCGGCCTGAACCTGGCGCTGCGCAACGGCATCAACGCCCGCGAGTTCGCCAGCCTGCGCGTCCGGGTCAACCGCCTCGAAGCGCGCGTGCGCCACGAGCGCAACGACCGCGACAACCGCCGCCACTAGACGGCAGATAAAGGGGGGCGCCGCGATTGACGCGGCGCCCCCCAAATCCCTATAGCGGGGGTAAGAGGCGGCCTGAAAGGGTCGCCTTTTTCACTTATCCTTTTTGCCCTCAGGAGCCCGTCATGGCCATCACGCCGCTCATGCCCGTTTATCCGCGCTCGCCGGTGCGGCCGGTGCGCGGGGAGGGGGTCTATCTCTATGGTGACCAGGGCGAGAAATATCTCGATTTCGCCAGCGGCATCGCGGTCAACCTGCTCGGCCACGGCCATCCCCATCTGACCAAGGCGATCCAGGAGCAGGCGGCGACCCTGATCCACGTCTCCAACCTCTACGGCAGCCCGCAGGGCGAGGCGCTGGCGCAGCGCCTGGTCGACCTGACCTTCGCCGACACCGTCTTCTTCACCAATTCCGGCGTCGAGGCGGTCGAATGCGCGATCAAGACCGCGCGCCGCTACCATCACCATCACGGCCGGCCCGAAAAGCACGAGCTGATCACCTTCGCCAACGCCTTTCACGGCCGCACTTTGGGCGCGATCAGCGCCACCAACCAGCCCAAGATGCGCGACGGCTTCGCGCCCCTGCTGCCCGGCTTCACCGTCGTCGCGTTCGACGATCTCGACGCGGTGAAAGCCGCGATGGGGCCGCACACGGCGGGCTTCCTGATCGAGCCGGTCCAGGGCGAGGGCGGCATCCGCCCGGCCAGCCAGGCCTTCCTCCAGGGCCTGCGCGCGCTCGCCGACGAGCACGATCTGATGTTGGTCCACGACGAGGTCCAGTGCGGCGTCGCCCGCACCGGCAAGCTCTACGCCTACGAGCATTACGGCATCACCCCGGACATCCTCGCCACCGCCAAGGGGATCGGCGGCGGCTTCCCGCTCGGCGCCTGCCTCGCCACCGAGAAGGCGGCCGCCGGCATGGTGATCGGCACCCACGGCTCGACCTATGGCGGCAACCCGCTCGCCATGGCCGCGGGCCAGGCGGTGCTCGACGTGGTCGCCAACGACGAATTCCTGGACCGCGTCACCCGCATGGGCGAGCGGCTGAGGGGAGCGCTCGAGCAGATGATCCCCAATCACGACCATCTGTTCGAAGGCGTGCGCGGGCTCGGCCTGATGCTCGGCGTCAAGATGAAGACCGACAGCCGCGATTTCGTCAATTATCTGCGCCAGCAGGGCCTGCTGACGGTGGCGGCCGGCGACAATGTCATGCGCGTGCTGCCGCCTCTGGTGATCGAGGAAGCGCATATCGCCGAGTTCGTCGAGCGTTTGTCGGAGGCGGCGCGGCGCTACGAGGTGCCGCAGGCGGCCTGAGCCGCCGGCTAGGGTCCGTACTCAATAGGGTTGCGCGTGCTTGTGGTTGCTGATTCAACGCTTCTGGTTATGGAGGAGGCGTTGGATGGCGAGGCAGCTGACGTGGTTGAGCGATGCGGAGTGGGCGCGGATCGAGCCGTTGCTGCCTCGCGGTCGCAAGGGGGCGCATCGGG
>JAXDPD010000048.1:0-53724 GCA_034668505.1 Sphingomonadales bacterium | reverse complement strand
GATCTCGAGCCCGTTGGAGCGGGAGAAGCGCAGGTCCGGGATCAGGAAGCCGTTGCCGCTGCCGGCGCCGCCGCCGCTGCCGTCCGGGTGCGAGAGGCCGGGCAAGGGCAGGATCGCGCTGCCGAACAGGTTCAAGGTGGCGCCGCGATAATAGATGCGGTGGCGGACCGGGTCGTGAGTCACCCGGACGGCGGTGATGTGCCAGGTCGGATCGCGCGGGCAGCCGTCCTCGCCGATCACCGCGCAGGGCGAGTAAGTGGCGCGGCTGAGCGTCGTGCGGCCGTTCTCGCGCGTCGCCTCGGCGGCGGCGAGGCGGCCGCCGTCCTCCAGCACGAGCAGCAAGTTGGAGACGATGCCGTCGCGCAGCGTGTCGGTGAGCTCGACATTGTCGCCATAAGCGACGTCGCCTTCCGGGCTGACGACCCGGACATTGCCCTCGGCCCGGACCTGGCCGGTCGCGCGGTTCCACGAGACCTGGTCGGCGCTGAGGCGGTAGCCCTCGCGGGTCATCCGCACCGCGCCGGTGGCGGTGACGATGTCGGCGCGCTCGTCATAGGCCAGCCGGTCGGCGCTGAACGAGACGCGGGCCTCCTCCCCGTCCGCGGGCGCGGGCGTGACGGGGGCGGGCGCGGGCGTGATGGGGGCGGTCGCGGGCGCGATGCTTGCGGCCGGAACCTCCTGCGCCGCCGCCATGGCGGGCGCGCACAGCAGCAAGGGCAGGGCCGTGCGGCAGATCGATTCGCGCTTCTTCATCCCCGCCGCTTCTGCCAGGCTCCGGCCGCAGCCTATCGCACCCGCGGCGCGGGGCTGCAATGCCGGGGTCCGAATCGAGCACGGCCCTTGGCCTTTGCCAGCGGCCGCCGGAGCGCTTAAGGCTGCGCGCCGCCGCAGATCGAAGGAGTTCCGCCACGATGAAAGTCACGTTCGCCGCCCGGCGCCCGGAAGGGCCCTACGCTCTGGCCATATTGGTGCGCGGCGACGACATGCTGAACGACCGGCTCGCCGGCCTCGACGAGGCGGCGCGGCGGCTCGCCGCCCGCTCGGCCGAGGCGCAGCGCTTCGAGCGCGAGGCGGCGGCGGTGGCCGAGACCTTCGTCGCCGAAGGGGAAAGCGCGCGCCGCCTGCTCCTCGTCGGACTCGGCAAGGGAAAGGAAGACGTGGCCGCATATGAGAAAGCGGGCGGCGCGCTGACCGGGCGGCTGCTCACTTCGGGCGAGACCCGGCTCGTCATCGACGTTTCCGGCCTCGACCTCGACGCGCAGGCGGCGGCGCGGATCGGCTTCGGCGCGGCCGCGCGCAGCTGGCGCTACGACATCTACCGCACCAAGCTCGGCCGCAAGCAGAAGCCGACGCTGGAGGAGGTCGTGATCGTGGGCGCCGGCGACGGTGCGGAAGCCGCCTGGGCCGATTATTCCGCGCTGCTCGACGGGCTCGGCCTCGCCCGCGGCCTCGTCACCGAACCCGCCAACATCGTCTATCCGGAAAGCTTCGTGGCCCGCTGCCGCGAGGCGATGGAAGGGCTCGGCGTCGAGTTCCGGGTGCTCGACGAGAAGGAGATGGCGAAGCTCGGCATGGGCGCGCTGCTCGGCGTCGGCCAGGGCTCGGTGCGGCCGCCGCGGCTGCTGGCGATGCGCTGGCACGGCGGCGGCGACGCCAAGCCGGTCGTGTTCATCGGCAAGGGGATCACCTTCGACACCGGCGGCATCTCGATCAAGCCGGCGCTCGGCATGGAAGCGATGAAGTGGGACATGGGCGGCGCCGGCGCGGTCGCCGGGCTGATCAAGTCGGTCGCCACCCGCAAGGCCAAGGTCAACGTCGTCGGCATTTGCGCGCTCGCCGAGAACATGCCCGACGGCAACGCCCAGCGCCCCGGCGACATCGTCACCTCGATGTCCGGCCAGACCATCGAGGTGATCAACACCGACGCCGAAGGCCGGCTGGTCCTCGCCGACGCGCTGACCTGGGCGCAGCGCCGGTACAAGCCCGAGATCGTCGTCGACCTCGCCACCCTGACCGGGGCGATGATCATCAGCCTCGGCCACGAATATGGCGGCCTGTTCTCGAACGACGACGGCCTCGCCGACGCCTTGTTCGCGGCGGGCAAGGCGAGCGGCGACCATTTGTGGCGGCTACCGATGGGCGAGGCCTATAACAAGATCATGGATTCGCCGGTCGCCGACATGAAGAACAGCGCCTCGCGCGAAGGCGGCTCGATCACCGCGGCCTGCTTCCTCGAGCGGTTCGTCGAGGAGGGCGTCAAATGGGCGCATCTCGACATTGCCGGCATGGTCTGGTCGGACAAGGCCGGCCATCTCTTCGACAAGGGCGCCACCGGCTACGGCGTCGCCTTGCTCGACCGCTACCTCGCCGACAATCACGAATGAGGAATGGGGACAGTTGCTGGTAACTGTCCCCGCCCGAGGCTAACGTTGCTAGGAATGGGGACAGTTACCGGTAACTGTCCCCGGCCGAGGGGTAACTGTCCCGGCCGAGGGAGGGATGCCATGAAGCTCGTCGCCCGTTTCGCCTTGCCGCTGCTCATGCTGATGCTCGCGCCGTCGCCCGCGCTGGCGCAGGATCCGGGCATGGCCGAGGTCATGGTCACCGGATCGCGGATCACCGACCGCGACGAGCCCGGCGGCAACCGGCCGGCAATCGGGCTTCGCCGCACCGCCGACTTCGCGGTGATGTATGTCAGCATCGTCGGCGACACCCGCGAGACCGACCGCCGCCGCGAGGAGATCCTGACGATGGTGCGCAGCGCCATCGATCTCGCCGGCCGCTCGGGCATCGAGCTTTCCACCGGCGACTTCATCCTCGCCCCGCTGACCGCCGCCAATTACCGCACCCTCCAGATGGTGAATGACGGGCGGCCGGACACGGACCGGGTCACCTTCCTGATCAAGACCCGGCTCTCCGGCGAGGCCGACGGCAATGCCGCGCTTCAGCGGCTCCAGCAATTCGTCCGCTCGGTGCCCGCGAACGGCCGCGCCGAGATCCGGCCGACCGGGGAGCTCACCCTCTCGGTGGTCGCGCCCGACCAGTATCGCGGCCAGATCCTCGATCTGATCGCCGCCGACAGCCGCGCCACCGCCTTGCGCTTCGGCCCCAATTATGCGGTCGAGGCGAGCGGGCTGGACCGGCCGGTCGAATGGAGCCGGGCGAGCCCGACCGAGGTCATCCTCTACGTGCCCTACAGCATCGTCGTGCGGCCCGCGGGCGGCTAGGGAAAAGAGTGACAGTCACTCTTTTTCCGGCGCTCCCATAAAAGAGTGACAGTCACCATTTTCGAAAAGCGTGACTGTCACTCTTTTCGGCTGCCTTGCCCTTGTCACACTCGGCGGTTAGGGGACCGGCCCAACCGATCCCCCAAACACGGAGCTTCAGCGGGCCATGGCCACGACACGCACCTTCTCGATCATCAAGCCCGACGCCACCCGCCGCAACCGCACCGGCGCGATCACCGCCATGCTGGAGGAGGCCGGGCTGCGCGTGATCGCCTCGAAGCGGATCCGCCTGACCAAAGAGCAGGCCGAGGGCTTTTACGGAGTCCACCGCGAGCGGCCCTTCTTCAACGACCTCGTCGCCTTCATGACCTCGGGCCCGGTCGTCGTCCAGGTGCTCGAGGGCGAGGATGCGGTCGCCCGCAACCGGGCGGTGATGGGCGCGACCAACCCCGCCGCTGCCGACGAGGGCACGATCCGCAAGGCCCATGCCGAGTCGATCGAGGCGAACAGCGTCCACGGCTCGGACAGCGACGAGAATGCCGCGATCGAGATCGACTTCTTCTTCACGCCCGACGAAATCGTCGGCTAAAAGGCGGCCCGGAGAGACAATCGGGCTAAGTTGCTGGAAAAGCACAATCTTAGCGGCCGTCCGGAAAAAGCACGGACGCCGTAGCGGGGAGCGCTTGTCTACCGTGCGGGAATGGCAGTAGATATTTGCCGCGCGAGCGGCGCGCAATTTCGCACAGCCGACGGCGTCCGGGGGGACGAAGTGTTTAGAAGGAACGCCCTGATTCCCCTGCTGGACCGATTGGCGGTTCCTCTCGTCATGCTCGCGTCGGCGGGGTTGGCCTTCTCGCTGTTCGCGCCGGTCGACGACAGCCAGGCGCGGACGCAGGCCGCGCCGGCCGCGACCCCGCGCCCGCAAGCGGCGGCGGCGGCGAGCGGCATCGCGCCCAATCTCGCCTCGGCCGCCGCGCTCGGCCGCGACGTCAATGTCGGCGTGTTCGGCGACAGCTTCGGCGACGGCATCTGGTGGGCGCTCGACCAAGAGCTCGACGGCGAGAACGGCATCGAAATCCACCGCCTCAGCCGCCCGGCAACCGGCTTCACCTCCTACCAGAACGTCAACCTGCTCGACGACATCAGGGTCAAGCTCGACCGCCAGCCGCTCGACATCGCGATCGTCTCCTTCGGCGCCAACGACACGCAGGGGATCATGAACGAGGGCCGGGCGGCCGAATATATGGGCGAGACCTGGCGGCGGGTGATCGGCGCGCGGGTCGACGCGATCGTCACCCTGCTGCGCAGCCGCGGCGTCCAGGTCTATTGGGTCGGCCTGCCGCGGATGCGCTCGGAGGGCTATGACGAGAAGGCGCAGCGGATGAATGCCTTCTTCGCGAGCCGCATGCGCGCGCTCAATGTCGCGTTCATCGACACCGTGACAACGACCCAGGATGCCCATGGACGATTCGTCGCCTCGCTGCCCAATCCCGAGACCGGCCGGCTCACCCCGACGCGGACCAATGACGGCATCCACATGACGATGTCGGGCTATACCATGCTCACCCGCGGCCTCGCGCAGCGCATCCGGACGACGATCGCGGCGGCGCGCCGGCAGGCCGGCCGGCCCGAGCTTCGCCAGGCGGCGAGCCCGCGTGGCGGCGGCTCGCGGGGCTGATGGGCTCCGTCCTCGGGTTGATATTCTGGGGTGCGGCGGCGATGCAAATGCCCGCCATGCTGCCGCCGCCGCTCGCCGCCATGCACGATGAGGACGCGCTCGCGCCGTTCCATGCCCGGCTGCGCGCGCCCGGGCCCAGGGCGATCCACATCCTCCAGATCGGCGACAGCCACACCAGCGCCGACGCGATCAGCAACGGCATGCGCGTGCCCCTGCAGGCCCGCTTCGGCAATGGCGGCCGCGGCGTGGTGGCGCCGGGCCGGCCCTATCAGAATTACGTCACCTGGAACGTCACCGCCGCGCAGAGCGGCGGCTGGACGGCGAACAGCTGGACCAATTCCACCGCAATATCGCCCCCGCTCGGCCTCTCCGGCTTCACTTTGACGGCGCGCGCCGGAGGCGAGACGATCGGCCTTGCCGCCGATGCCCCCGAGCATGAATTCGACCGGCTGGTCCTGTGCGCGCTCGCCCAGCCCGGCGGCGGCACGATCGCGGTGCGCATCGGCGGGGAGGAACGGCGCTGGAGCCTCGATGCGCCGCGCCGGCTGGCGGCCTGCCATGCCGTCGACAGCGACCGGCCGGTCGCCTCCGCTTCGGTCACCACCGAGGGCGAGGGGCTGGTCGGCATCACCTCTTTGGCGACCTTCCGGCGCGGCGGCGGCGCGATCCTCTCCAATCTCGGCGTGATCGGCGCCCAGCTCGCCCATTTCGCCCGAAGCGACGACATCGTGCTGCGCGCCGAGCTCGACGCTTACCGCCCCGACCTCATCATCCTCGCCTTCGGCACCAACGAAGGCTTCGACCGCCGGGTCTCGGCGCGCGACTATGAGGCCGGGCTGCGCGCCCAGATCGCCCGCCTTCGCCGGCTCGCCGGCGCCAGCGTGCCGATCCTCATCGTCGGCGCGCCCGACGCGGCGAGCCGCGATCCGGCGGCGGCCGGCGGCGATTGCGGCGAGGGCTATTACACCCCGGCTTTGCTCGGCCAGATCCGCCGCCGCCAGCGCGCCGTGGCGCGCGATCTGGGCCTTGCCTTCTGGGACTGGGAAGCGGCGATGGGCGGCCGCTGCGCCGCGCGCGCCTGGCATCGCGCCGGGCTGATGCGCGACGACCATATCCACTTCACCCGCGACGGCGGCGACCGCATCGGCCGGATGCTGTTCGACGACCTCATGCGCGGGGCGCGCTAGGGGTCCAATGCCTTGGCGCGCACGGGAAAATACGGTCTCGCGGCGGCGCGCGACTCTTGCCAAGATCGGGCGATTCGAACATAGTTAGCGCGGGCGGCGGGCACGGGTCATTCGACCCGAAATCCGGGCCGTGCCTGGTGACGAGGGGGCAATGTGCGCCCGATGAGCAAAGTGCTTTTCGGCCTGGACCGGACCCTGGTGCTGTTCATCGGCATCGCGGTGGGCGCGGTCGTCGGCATCTCCTTCTTCACCGGCGGCCAATCGAGCCCCGAGGCGCAGGCGACGCCGGTGCTGCCGGCGTCCTCAACGCCGACCGCGGTCGGCACGGCGCAGGGCCAGGCGGCCGACGTGCCGGCGTCGCGGCTCGCCTCGGCGGTGGCCGAGAATCGCAAGATCCATATCGGCGTGTTCGGCGACAGCTTCGGCGACGGCGTCTGGGCCGGGCTCTACAACATCTTGCGCGGCGATGCCGGCTTCGAGGTCCACCAATTCTCCGAGCGCTCGACCGGCTTCACCCGCTATCGCAGCCTCAACCTGCTCGACGACATCCGCGCCAAGCTCGACCGCCAGCCGCTCGACATCGCCATCGTCTCGTTCGGCGCCAACGACACCCAGGGCATCTTCCTCGACGGCCATGGCAATACCTTCATGAGCGAGGGCTGGCAGCGGATCGTCACCGAGCGGGTGACCGCGGTCGTCAACCTGCTCAGGGAGCGTGGCGTCCAGGTCTATTGGGTCGGCCTGCCGAAGATGCGCGAGACCGCGTTCGACGCCGACATGGTGCGGATGAACGCCTTCTACGCCGCGCGCATGCAACAGCTCGGCGTCCCCTATTTCGAGACCGCGACGCTGAGCGCCGATGCGGGTGGGCGCTATGCGCCCTATCTGGTCGATCCGCGCAGCCACGCGCGGGTCAATGCGCGCACCAATGACGGCATCCACATGACCATTCCGGGCTATATCATCGTCATGCGTCCGCTGACCGAGCGCATCCGCCGCACGGTCGCCCAGGCGCGCGCCCAGGCCGGGCAGAGCGCCCAGCGCGAGGCGCCCGCCGCCACCCCGAGCCGCGCCCGGCGCGAAAGCGGGTCGCCGAGCTGATGCTGTCGCTTATCGGCGCGGTCGCCGCCTTCGCGGCGGCGCAGGCGCCCGACCCGGTCCGCTGCAACGCTACCTTGTGCTACGGGGAGTCGCTCGCGCCCTTCCTGGCGAAGCTCAGGGCGAGCCGGCGCGAGAGCGGCCAGCCCGTCCACATCATCCAGATCGGCGACAGCCACACCGCCGGCGACAATATCAGCAATGGCTGGCGCAGCCGGCTGCAGGCGCGCCACGGCGTCGGCGGCCGCGGCGTGCTCGCCGCCGGCCGGCCTTATGCGGGCTATCTGACCTGGGGCGTGACCGCGTCGCAGACCTCGGGCTGGAGCGTCAACGCGACCTTCGGCGGCCGCTATCGCGAGGGCGGACCCGCGCTGGGCATTTCCGGCTTCACCCAGACCGCGAGCGCGCCCGGCCAGACGATCGGCGTCACCGCCGATTCGCCCGACCAATATTTCGACCGGGTCATCTTGTGCGCGGTCGCCCAGCCGGGCGGCGGCACGATCCAGCTGCGCATGGGCGACGAGGAGCGCCGCTGGAGCCTCGATGCGCCGCGCCGGCTGCCGGCCTGCCACGCCGTCGACAGCGCGACGCCGGTCGCTTCGGCCTCGATCACCACCGAGGATGGCGGCCCGGTCAGCATCACCTCCTTCGGCACCTTCCGGCGGCGCGGCGGCATCGTCCTGTCCAATCTCGGCGTGGTCGGCGCGCAGCTCACCCATTTCGGCCGCACCGACGATGCCGTGGTCCGCGCCGAGCTCGCCGCTTACCGTCCCGACCTGATCGTGCTCGCCTTCGGCACCAACGAGGCCTTCTCCCCGTCGAGCGGCGGCGAGGCCTACGAGGCGGTGCTGCGCGACCAGATCGCCCGCGTCAGGCGGCTCGCCGGCGCCAACGTGCCGATCCTGTTGCTCGGCCCGCCCGACGCCGGCACCCGCAGCGCGGGGATCGGCGATCCGGCCCGGGCCTGCGGCGAGGGCTGGCTCGAGCCGCGCGCGCTTGCCCGGGTGCGCGAGCGGCAGATGATCGTGGCGCGGCAGATGCGGGTGGCGTTCTGGAACTGGGCGGCGGCGATGGGCGGGCGCTGCGCCTCCTATCAATGGCGGCTGACCGAGCTGATGCGCGGCGACCATGTCCATTTCACCCGCAGCGGCGGCGACCGGATCGGCGCGATGATCGACGCCGACGTCGTCCGCGCCGCGGCGGCCGTCCGCGCGGCCCCGCAGGATCCCCCCGAGCGCAGGCGCCCCTGAGATGCTGTTCCCAACGCTCACCTTCGGGCTCTTCTTCCTGATCGTCTTCGCGCTCGGCTGGGCGCTCAGGGGGTCGAACGAGTGGCGCAAGATCGTGCTGCTGGTCGCGTCCTGGGTCTTCTACGGCTGGTGGGACACGCGCTTCGTCGCCCTGCTGATCGTCAGCGGCATCCTCAATTGGGGCGCGGCGCGGCTGATCGTCGCCGCCGACGACCGGCCGAGGCTGAGGAAGGTCTGGCTCGCCGTCGGCATCGCCATCAACCTCACCATCTTGGGCTTCTTCAAATATTACGGCTTCTTCATGGAGCAGGTCGACCAGCTCCTCCACCTGCTCGGCTGGGAGCGCGACCTGGCGATCATGCAGGTGGTGCTGCCGGTCGGCATCTCCTTCTTCACCTTCCAGGGGATGAGCTACGTCATCGACGTCTACCGCCGCAAGACCGAGCCGGCGGTGCTGCTCGACATGGTCCTGCTGATGAGCTTCTTCCCCCACCTCGTCGCCGGCCCCATCGTCCGAGCGTCGCATCTCATCCCGCAATTCAGGAAGGTGCCGGAGCTCACCCGCTCGATGGCGGCGATGGGCATCGCGCTGATCGTCTGGGGCCTGTTCAAGAAATCGATCATCGCCTCGGAACTCGCCACCGGCCTGGTCGACAACGTCTTCTTCGACCCCTCCGCCCATGGCAGCGTCGACCTGATCGCCGCCACGTACGGCTATGCGGTCCAGATCTATTGCGATTTCTCCGCCTATAGCGACATGGCGATCGGGCTCGCCGCTTTGCTCGGCTACCGCTTCCCGCACAATTTCAACCAGCCCTATCGCGCCTTCTCGCTGCAGGATTTCTGGCGGCGCTGGCATATCAGCCTGTCGAGCTGGCTGAGGGACTATCTCTACGTGTCGCTGGGCGGCTCGCGGCACGGTCTGGCGCGGCTCTGCCTCGCGCTGATGACGACGATGCTCTTGGGCGGCCTGTGGCACGGCGCGAGCTGGAACTTCGTGATCTGGGGGGCGCTCCACGGCTCCGTCCTCGCGATCGAGCGGCTGTGGCGCGAATTCCGGCCGAAGAACTGGAAGCCGCTGCCGAACGCGGTCGGCGTGATCATCACCCTGCACATCGTCCTGCTCGGCTGGATCTTCTTCCGCGCGACCAGCTTCGATAGCGCGCTCGCCTTCCTTTCCGGAATCTTCACCGCCGGCGGCGCCGCGACCCTGCTGACGCCGGCCTTGCTCGGCATGATCCTGGTCGGGATGAGCTTCCATTATGCGCCGCCCTACACGATCCAGCGGGTGGCGATGCGGGTGCGGGCGATGCCGGCAATCTGGGTGGGCCTGGCCGTCGGCGTGCTGATCCTGATCGTCGACGCGATGCGCCCCGAAGGGGTCGCGCCGTTCATCTATTACCAGTTCTGACGGGGACGAGGACGATGCCTGAGAAAGTCGGAGCGAGCGAAGAGATCGAAAGGACGGAGCCCGAGCGGGCGCCGCTGCCCGATCCGACCGGGCTCGCCCATACTTTGTCGCCGGTCGACCTGCCCGAGCCGGCCGAGCCGCTGCCCCATGACGGGCTCCGGTGGACGAGCACGATCATCGTGCTGGCGACGCTCATCCTGCTGGTGTTCAACGCCCATACGTTGCGCGGCTGGGCCTATGAGCTCCACCCGACCGACGCCAATGCCAAGATCGTGTCGGCGTCGGAGGGCTGGTACGACGCGACCGCCAGCATCGGCCTCAACCGCCCGGTCGAGGCACTGCACAAGGCCTGGCGCGAGGTGATGAACCTGCGCTTCGCCGGCCAGGAGCCGGCGCCGCCGGATGTCCGGCTGGAGGAATGAATCGGCCCGCCCCCGGGTGCGACCACACCAAATCGTCACCCCGGACTTGATCCGGGGTCCACCTTCTTCAGCGAGAAAGAAAGATGGATGCCGGATCAGGTCCGGCATGACGAACTCGGGTTGGTGTGGTCTGACCGCTCAGCGGTAGAAGACGTGATTGCCGATCCGGCCGACGCGGGTGCGGCCGCGGAAGGGGGCCGCATAAGCGGCGTGGAAGAACAGCGCATTGCCGATCACCGGCGGATGATCGCCGTCCCGCGCCTGGCGGGCGATCTCGACGGCGGTCCGCCAGCGCGCGTTGCGCGGCGGATTGTAGGCGTGGACGTTGAAGAACTGGCCGCGCTGCATGATCACGCCGCAGATCGTGCGGCCGAAGCGGCCGCGCGAATCGTTGACCCGGTTCATCACCACCTGGGCGACCGCCATCTGGCCCTCGCGGGACTGGTTGCCGGCCTCGTGGACGACGACCTTGGCGAGGCAGGCGAGCTCCGCATCGACGATCTGGCTCGCAGGCGGGGCGGGCGCGGCTTCGGCCGGGGCCGCCGCATCCTCGTCGGCCGCGGGCGCGATCGCCGCTTCCGGCTGCGCCAGCACGGCGGGGATGGGGGCTGGCGCGGGGGCAGGCGCGGGGGCCTGCGCGGTGAGGGGGGTTATTTGCGCCTGGCCGGTCGATTCGGCGAGCGCGTAAGCGAAGGGCACCATCGCGGTGCCGGAAAGCGCGACGGCGCCGAGCGCCACCGCAAGAGGCTTTCCGAAAACAGACATTCAATACTCCAACAAATGCGCCAAAAGGGGCTTCACGCGCGAACGACAAATGTCGCGCGGTGCCGCGTTTCACGTCTTAATCCTGGGAAAATACCTACCCCGTAGATCCGTTTGCCGCTTTGGCTGCTCGGTTCCATGGATGCAACGCAAGTACGGCGAGTCGTGATGGGGATGGGACGAACGTTCCGGGCCCGAATCCGGGACATCGCGATTCGGACCCCCCGAAATAGCCTGCTATGCTGGCTTTTTCGCCGGTGCGACTCGGCGTCTCGGGAGGGGTAAGAGTTGAGATTCAAGAGCTTGGCGTTCGTCTCGCTGAGCGTGGGCGTGGCGACGGCCGCGTTCGCGATCGGCACCGGTCGGCTTAATCCCTCGGCGGACGCCAGCGCGGTGACGGTGCCGGTCGGCGCCGGCCCGGCCCCCGAGTCGGTCGCCCCCGCCGCCCGCAGCGACGCGCCGCGCGAAGAGATTTACACGGGCGCCGCCGCCGGCCTCGCGCAGGCGACGCCGCCGCCGGGCGCGGCCGGCCGGCGCCGGACCCGCACCGGCTATCGCGTGATCGGCGTCGGCGACATCATGATGGGCAGCGACTGGCCGACCCCGATCATGGACGCGCGGGTGACGCCCTCGGCCGATCCGGCCGAGTTGCTCGGGCGCGAGATTGTCGGCCTGTTCCGGAGCGGCGACGTCGTCTTCGGCAATGTCGAGGGCACGATCCACACCCGCTCCGATAATGCCAAGGCCTGCGGCAATCCCGCGGTCTGCTTCACCTTCCGAAGCCCGCCCTTCCACGCGCAATATCTGCGCCGCGCCGGCTTCACCCTGGTCTCCAACGCCAACAATCACAGCCGCGATTTCGGCGAGCCCGGCCGCGCCGAGACCTATCGCAACCTGACCGGCGCGGGCCTTGCGGTCAGCGGCGCCGACACGGCGGCGACCCGGATCGGCGTCCAGACGCTGGCGGACGGCACCCGCTTCGCCTTGGTCGCCTTCGGCCACAATCCGGGGCTGATGCAGGTGACCGACCTCGCCCGGCTTGCCGCCATGGTCCGCGAGGCCGGGCGCCGGGCGGACGTGGTCATCGTCTCCTGCCATATCGGCGCCGAAGGGGAGGGCCGAAGCGCGATCACCCGCGCCAACGAGCTGTTCCTCGGCGAGAACAGGGGCAATCCCTATGCCTTCGCCCACGCCGCGGTCGACGCCGGCGCCGACATCGTCTTCTGCCACGGGCCGCATATCCCGCGCGCGATCGAAGTCTATCGCGGCCGCTTCATCGCCTACAGCCTCGGCAATTTCTGGACCTATGGCCGGTTCAGCCTGCGCGGCTCGAGCACGCTGGCGCCGATCGCGGCGCTCGACGTCGCCCGCGACGGCCGCCTGCTCTCGGCGCGGATCGTGTCGGCGCGGCAGGACCGGCCGGGCGGCCCCTATTACGACCCGGCCGGCGGCGCCGCCCGCCGGATCGCCGCTCTGACCGCGCAGGACTTCCCCGATTCGGGGCTTTCGATCGCCGAGGACGGCACGGTGCGCTGGCGCGAGGCGGCTGCGCGTTAGGCTTGGTTCCCCGGCGAAAGCCGGGGTCCAGGCCTGCCGACGAAAGAAGACCGGGGCCCGGCCTTCGCCGGGGAAACTAAGAGCCCGACTCCCGCAAGGCCCGGCAATATTCCTCGAGCGCGAGCGGGTAGAGCAGGTGCTCCTGCTCGAGCACGCGGGCGGCGAGGCTGTCGGCATCGTCGCGGGGGAGGATCTTCACTTCGGCCTGGGCGAGGACCGGCCCCGCGTCGAGATCGGCGGTGACCAGGTGGACCGAGCAGCCGGCATGGGCGTCGCCGGCCAGCAATGCGCGCCGGTGGGTGTCGAGGCCCTTGTGCAGCGGCAGCAGGCTCGGATGGACGTTGAGGATCCGCCCCTCATATTTCGCCACGAACCCGGCCGAGAGCAGCCGCATATAGCCGGCCAGCGCGACGATCTCGACGTCATGGGCGCGCAATTGTTCGTCGAGCAGCGCCTCGAACGCGGCCCGCTCCATGCCGTCATGGCTCTGCGCCCAGATCGGGATGCCCAGCCTCTTGGCGAGGACGAGGCCTCGCGCCTCGGGCACGTTCGAGGCGACCAGGACGATCCTGTAGGCGCGCTCCGGGTCGCGGCGCTTATGCTCGGAGAGCGCCAGCATGTTGGAGCCGCGGCCCGAGATCAGCACCGCGACGCGCACCGGGTCAGCCTTGGCCGGCTCAGCCATGATGAGTGGCGCTCCAGGGCTCGCGCGCCGACCAGCTTTCCGCCGGCCCCGCCACCGTGCAGCCGCGCTCGCCCGCCTCGATCCGGCCGATCTGGAAAACTTTTTCTCCAGTAGTTTCCAGCGCTTGCGTGGCATTTCTCACATCGTCTGGAGCTACGATGAGGGCCATGCCGACGCCGCAATTGAAGGTCCGGGCGAGCTCGCCAGGCTCGATATTGCCCTGCGCCTGGAGGAAGGCCATCAGCCGCGGCTGCGGCCAGGCGGCGGCGTCGATCCGGGCGTGGAGGCCGTTGGGAAGGACGCGCGGGATGTTCTCCAGCAGGCCGCCGCCGGTGATATGCGCCAGCGCGCGAATCCGGCCGGCGCGGATCGCGGGCAGCAGCGGCTTCACGTAGATGCGCGTGGGCTCGAGCAGGAAATCGATCAGCAGCCGGTCCGGATCGAACAAGGCCGGCCGGTCGAGCTTCCAGCCCTTGTCGGCGGCGAGGTGGCGGACCAGCGAGAAGCCGTTGGAATGGAGGCCCGACGACGCCACGCCGAGAATGACGTCACCGGCGGCGACCCGAGCGCCGGTCAGCGCCTCGCCGCGCTCGACCGCGCCGACGCAAAAGCCGGCCAAATCGTAATCGCCGGGCGCGTACATTCCGGGCATTTCGGCGGTCTCGCCGCCGATCAGCGCGCAGCCCGCCTGGCGGCAGCCCTCGGCGATCGAGGCGATCACCCGCTCGGCGATGGCCGCGTCGAGCGTCGCGCAGGCGAAATAATCGAGGAAGAAGAGCGGCTCGGCGCCTTGGACGATGAGATCGTTGGCGCACATCGAGACGAGGTCCACGCCGACCCCGTCATGACGGCCGGCCTCGATGGCGAGCTTCAATTTGGTGCCGACGCCGTCATTGGCCGCGACCAGCAGGGGATCGCGATAGCCCGCCGCCTTCAGGTCGAAAAAGCCGCCGAACCCGCCCAAAGCCGCGTCGGCGCCGGCCCGCGCCGTCGCCTTGGCGAGCGGGGCGATCGCACTGACCAGCGCATTGCCGGCCGCGATCGAGACGCCGGCCTTGGCGTAGGTGTAAGGTTCGTCCTCGCTCAAGCGCTGCTTCCCGTGCTTCGATACGGCATTCGCCAGGCTCAATGCCTACTCAGCATGAGCGGACATGATGAACCGCTCGTCCTGAGTAGCGGCTGAGCTTGTCGAAGCCGCGTATCGAAGGACCCCGCTACCCACAACGCGCTTGGATTTCCACGGCCAACTCGCCAAAAGGCGCGCGTGACGCCGCTCCGCCGCCCGCTTGCCCTGCTGATTCCGGTCGTGGCCGTCCTGCTCGCGGTCGGGGGCGGCGTTCTCTACGCGCAGCTCGAAGGCGAGGAGCGCGGCATCGCGCCCGTCGACAGCCTCGCCAATTTCGAGATTACCGGAGTCCAGGTCGATGTCAGCGCCGCCAATGCCGAGGCGGCGCGCTCGGAGGGCTGGCGCCGCGCCCAGATATTGGGCTGGCGGATGCTGTGGGCGCGGACCCACAATCGCCCGCTCGCCGAGGCGCCCGATCTCCCCGATTCCACCCTGAGCGGGATCGTCTCGGGGATCATCATCGAGCAGGAGCAGATCGGCCCGCGCCGCTATATCGCGCGCCTCGGCGTGATGTTCGACCGCTCCAGAACCGCGCAATTGCTCGGCGTCTCGGGTTTCACCGCGCGCTCGTCGCCGATGCTGGTCATCCCGGTCATGACCACCGGATCGACCGCCTACAGCTTCGAATATCGCAACGGCTGGCAGCGCGCCTGGGCGCTTTACCGCACCGCCGGCAGCCCGATCGACTATGTCCGCACCGCCGGCCGCGGCATCGATCCGCTGCTGCTCAACGCCGCCCAGACCCACCGGCGCGGGCGCGGCTGGTGGCGGATGCTGCTCGACCAATATGGCGCCGCCGACATCCTCATCGCCGAGGTCGACGTGCGGCGGCTCTATCCGGGCGGGCCGGCGGTCGGCATTTTCACCGCGCGCTACGGGCCCGATGCCATAATCCTCGGCCGCTTCGTGCTGCGCGTGGCGAACAGCTCGGGCGTGCAGGCGATGCTGGACGAAGGCGTGCGGCGGATGGACCTGCTTTACCGCCAGGCGTTCGACCAGGGCCTGCTTCGGCCCGATCCCAGCCTGGTGATCCTCGCCGCGCCGCCGCCGCCGGCGCCGGCCGAGACGGCCGCGGATCCGCTCGCCGAGGAGGCCGAGCCGGCGACGCCGACGACGCCGGTGCCGACCGCGCCGAGCCAGACCTTCAACCTCCAGGTCGCCACCCCCAATGCCGGGGCGGTCCAGCAGGCCGAAGTCTCGGTGAGCCGCGCCGACGGCGTCACCTCGGCGATCATCATCAGCCTCGCGCCCGGCGGCACCTCGGTGATGCGGGTGACCTTCGCCGGCGACGCCGCCGCCTTCCAGGCCGCGCTCCGCGCCCAGGGCTGGGCGGTGCAGGCGGTCAATGGCAACACCTTGAGGATCTCGCGCTGAGCGGCCCGGCCGACCAGATCGCGCTCCCCCTCGCCTGGCCGGTGGCGGACAGGGACGAGGATTTCCTGCTGTCCGACGCCAATCGCGCCGCGTTCGAGCATCTCGCCCGCTGGTCGCTGTGGCCGGTCATGGCGACGCTCGTCACCGGCCCGCGCAAGTCGGGGCGCAGCCTGCTCGGCCGGATCTTCGTCCGCAAGACCGGCGGCCGGCTGTTCGACACCGCCGAAAGCCACGAAGAGGAGGCGCTGTTCCACGCCTGGAACGACGCGCAGGGCAGGCGCCGGCCGCTGCTGATCATCGCCGATTCAGCCCCGCCGGCCTGGGCGATCAAGCTCCCCGATCTGCGCTCGCGCATCGCCGCCACGCCGCAAGTCGAGATCGGCCCGCCCGACGACGTCCTGCTCGGCCAGCTCATCCTCAAGCTGCTCGGCGACCGCGGCATCGCCGCGCCGCCCGAACTGGCCGATTATCTGGTCCCCAGGATCGAACGCTCCTATGTAAGCGTGATCATGATCGTCGACATCCTCGACCGGGTGATGCTCTCGCACCACCGCCGGATGACCGTCCCGCTCGCCAAGCGGGCGCTGGACGAGGCCGGGCTGATCTTCCGCGCGCGGAGCGCCGGCTGATGGTCCGCCCGGCCGCCGCCAACGATGCCGAGGGCGACGGCGCCGCCGCCGAGGCGCCGAGCGCGCTCTATTTCAACCGCGAGCTCTCCTGGCTGGCCTTCAACCGGCGCGTGCTCGAGGAAGCTTGCAACCCGGCGCACCCCTTGCTCGAGCGGCTGCGCTTCCTTTCCATCTCGGGCAACAATCTCGACGAATTCTTCATGGTCCGGGTCGCCGGCCTCAAGGGCCAGCAGCTCGCCGGCGTCGAGGAGATGTCGGCCGACGGGCTCAATCCGGGCCAGCAGCTCGCCGCCATCGCACGCGAGGCCGACGCGCTCACGGCCAGCCAGCAGCAGGTCTGGGCCGAGCTGCGCGAGGCGCTGCGCGAGGCGGGCGTCGTCGTGCTCGGCAATGACGAGATCGACGACGGCGAGGCGGAATGGCTGGAGCGCCATTTCGACGACCATATTTCGCGCGTGCTCACCCCGCAGGCGATCGATCCGGCCCACCCCTTCCCGTTCATCCCGAACAAGGGCTTCTCGCTGATCTTCGATTTGAGGCGCATCTCCGACGGCGAGCCGATTCGCGAATTGCTGATGGTGCCGGCGGCTTTGCCCCGCTTCATCCGGCTGCCCGGCGAGGCGGCGCGCTACGTGCCGATCGAGACCGTGATCCGGCGCCAGATCGCCAAGCTCTTCCCGGGCTATAAATTATGGGGCGGCGGCGCCTTCCGGATCATCCGCGACAGCGACATCGAGATCGAGGAGGAGGCCGAGGATCTGGTCCGCTTCTTCCGCTCGGCGCTGAAAAGACGGCGGCGGGGCCGGGTGATCCGGCTCAAGCTCGAGGCCGACATCTCCGACGAGCTCGAAGCCCTGGTCCGCGAGGGCATCGACGCGTCGGACGCTTTGGTCTTCGAATCGACCGGCTTCCTCGGCATCGCCGACCTCGCCTTGCTGGTCGAGGAGGACCGGCCCGACCTCAAATTCCCGCCCTACACGCCGCGCTTTCCCGAGCGGATCCGCGAATATGACGGCGATTGCTTCGCCGCGATCAGCGCCAAGGACATCGTCGTCCACCACCCTTATGAAAGCTTCGACGTCGTCTTGGCCTTCCTGCGCCAGGCGGCCGAGGATCCCGGCGTGGTCGCGATCAAGCAGACGCTCTACCGCGCCGGCAAGCAATCGGCGGTGGTCAACGCTTTGATCGCCGCCGCCGAGGCCGGCAAATCGGTCACCGCCGTGGTCGAATTGAAGGCGCGCTTCGAGGAGGAGCAGAATCTGATGTGGGCCGACGCGCTCGAACGCGCCGGAGTCCAGGTCGTCTACGGCTTCATCGACTGGAAGACCCACGCCAAGATGTCGATGGTGGTGCGCCGCGAGGAAGGCGGCTTCTACCGCACCTATTGCCACCTCGGCACCGGCAATTATCACCCGGTGACCGCGCGCATCTACACGGACCTCAGCTTCTTCACCGCCGATCCCAGGGTCGGCAGCGACGTCGCCGACATCTTCAACTACATCACCGGCTATATCGAGCCGCGCGCGCTCGAGCTCGTCACCATGTCGCCCAAGAACCTGCGCCCGCAGATCGAGGCGATGATCGACGCCGAGATCGCCAACGTCCGCGCCGGCAGGCCCGGCGCGGTCTGGGCCAAATTGAACTCGCTGGTGGATCCGGCGATCATCGACAAGCTCTACGCAGCGAGCCAGGCCGGCGTCGACGTCGACCTCGTCATCCGCGGCATTTGCTGCCTCAGGCCCGGCGTGCCCGGCCTTAGCGACAATATCAGCGTCAAATCGATCGTCGGCCGCTTCCTCGAGCACAGCCGGATCTGGTGCTTCGGCAATGGCGACGCGCTGCCCAACCGCGAGGCCAAGGTCTATATCAGCTCGGCCGACTGGATGCCGCGCAACTTCGACCGCCGCGTCGAATATGCGCTGCCAATCGAGAACGACACCGTCCACGCCCAGATCCTCGACCAGGTGATGGTCGCCAACATCATCGACAACGAGCAGAGCTGGCATCTGAACGCCGACGGCAGCTACACGCGCTTCGCCTTGCTGCCCGAGGAGACGCCGTTCAACCTCCACCATTATTTCATGACCAATCCCTCGCTGTCGGGGCGCGGCGCGGCGCTGGAATCCGGCGACGCGACGCCGAAGAAGCTCACCATCCCCCGCGGCAGAGCTTGATGGCGGCCGTGATCCTGTCGACCCATCGTCGTCATGCCGGACTTGATCCGGGATCCACCTCTCTTTCCGCGCCCGCGGAAGAAGGTGGGCCCCGGGTCGAGCCCGGGGTGACGGGGTGTGGGCGCGGCCGAGCCTGAGGGCCGCCGGGATGTTCGCCGAAAAGCCGATCGCGATCATCGATATCGGCTCCAATTCGGTCCGCCTGGTCGTCTATTCGGGCGCGACCCGAATCCCCTCGGTGATCTTCAACGAGAAGGTGCTGGCCGGCCTCGGCAAGGGCGTCGGCGAAACCGGCGCGATCGCGCCCGAGGCCGAGGCGCGCGCGCTCGCCGCGCTCGAACGCTTCCACCTGCTGGTCCGCCAGATGAACGTGGTCCGCACCCGCACCGTCGCCACCGCCGCGGTCCGCGAGGCTTCGAACGGCGCCTCGTTCCTGGAGCGGGTGCGGCGGCTCGGCCTCGATCCGCGCATCCTGTCGGGCGAGGAGGAAGGCAAGAGGGCGGGGCAGGGCGTGCTCTCCGCCATCCCCGAGGCGGACGGCATCGTCGGCGATCTCGGCGGCGGCAGCCTCGAGCTGGTCGAGGTCGCCGGCGGCCGCGTGCTGCGCAGCGCCTCGCTGCCGCTCGGCGTGCTGCGCCTCGACGCGCTCGCCGGGAAGGGCAATTTCGCCAGGCGCGTCGCCAAGGCGGTGGCGGCTGCGGGCTTCGAAGGTGCCGGCGCGGGGAGGCCCTTTTACATGGTCGGCGGGAGCTGGCGCGCGCTGGCCAGGCTGGACATGGCGCTGATCGACCATCCGCTGCCGGTCACCCACCAATATGAGATGCCGATCGGGCGGCCGCGCCAGCTGCGCGAGATGCTGGCGGGCGGCAAGGCCGCGATCCCGGACCTCGGCTCGGTCTCCATCTCGCGCTTCCCGACCCTGCCCAATGCCAGCCTGCTGCTCGACGCCTTGGTCGGGGTGATCGGCCCGGACCGCCTCATCGTCTCGAGCTTCGGCATCAGGGAGGGCCTGCTCTACGACGAGCTGGGGCGCGAGGAGCGCCGGCGCGATCCGCTGATCGAGGCGGCGGGCGAGGCCGGGGCGGGGCTCGGCCGCTTCGCCCAGCATGGCGATTTGCTCGACCGCTGGATCGCGCCCGCCTTCGACGACGACCCGCGCTGCGCCCGGCTGCGCCTCGCCGCCTGCCTGCTCGCCGACATCGCCTGGGCCGCCCATCCCGATTTCCGCGCCGAGCGCGGCATCGACATGGCGCTGCACGGCAATTGGGTGGCGATCGACGCGGCCGGCCGGGTGATGCTCGCCCAGGCCCTGTTCTGCAATTTCGGCGGCGGCCGCGATCTGCCCTATCCAGCCATCGCCGCGCTCGCCACTCCGTCCGAATTGAAGCGCGCCACCGCCTGGGGCTATGCGATGCGGCTCGGCCAGCGGCTGAGCGGCGGCGTCGCGGCGGGGCTCAAGCACAGCCGCCTCGTCCGCGACGGCGACACGCTGCGCCTCGAGGTCGACCGCGAGGCCGCGCACCTGGTCGGCGAGATCGTCGAACGCCGCCTCAAAAGCCTCGCCTCCGCGCTCGGCCTGAAACCCGCCTCCTGAACCCCCTCGTCATCCCCGCGAAAGCGGGGATCCAGCCTCTTACCGACTGATCCATCCCCAATGCCGCCTGGATTCCCGCTTTCGCGGGAATGACGGAGGTGTGTTGCTTCTATCCCGGAGCGTTCAGCCGCAGGCGAGGCGCTCGACCCTGCCGTCGGGGCCGACATAGATGTTGAGCCGCTCGCCGCTGTAATCCATCGTCACCACCATGCCGGGCTCGATCACGCGCAGCTGCTGCGCGCCGGTCAGCCGCATCGCCTCGGCGGCGAGCTCCTCCGTCGCCGGCCGGCCGGCCAGCCCGCGCGCCGCGGCGGCGTTGCACAGGCCGGCGTCAGGCTTCGGGCCCGGGCCGATCCGCGGGGTCGTCGCGCAGGCCGGAAGGCTCAGCAGCGCCAAGGCGGCGATCAGGCTCTTCATTGTCGCTCTCCAATGCGGTGCGGGTCATGATCAGCTTCCCCCCCCTTATCGCGAAGGCGAGCCGGCCCTCGACCAGATCGAGCGCGTCGCGGCCGAACTCCTCGAACCGCCAGCCCTCCAGGATCGCCAGCCCCTCGCGCCGCCCGGCCGCGAGCAGCTCCAATTCCTCCGATTTGGCGACCAGCCGCGGCGCGACGTTGCTCTCCCGCGCCCTGATCTTGAGCAGCAGCTTCAGCAGGTCGGCGACCAGAGCGCCCTCCTTGCCCAGCCCCGGCCCGCGATCTTCGCGCGCCGGCAGCTCGGAGGCGGGAAGCAGCTCGGCATAAGCGAGCGCCTCCATCATCCTCGCGCCGATATCGTTGCCCTTCCAGGCCGAGGAGAGGCCGCGCACCTGGCCCAGCGCCTCCTGGTTCGCCGGCGGGTGGACGGCGACGTCGGCCATGGTCTCGTCCTTCATGATCCGCCCGCGCGGCAGATTCTTGGACCGCGCCTCGATCTCGCGCCAGGCGGCCAGCGCCTTCAGCCGGCCCAGAGCGTCCGGCCGGCGCGACTGGATCTTGACCCGCTTCCAGGCGAGCGCCGGATCGTTGATGTAATTGGCCTTGTCGGCGATCCGCTCCATCTCCTGGTCGAGCCAGTCGCCGCGCCCGGTGCGCTTCAGCCGCTCGAGCATCTTGGGGAAGAGCTCGGCGAGATGGGTGACGTCGCCGATCGCATAATCGATCTGGCGCTTGTCGAGCGGGCGGCGCGCCCAATCGGTGAAGCGCGCGCCCTTGTCGAGGGTGCGGCCGAGCAGGCTCTCGACCAGATTCTGGTAGCCGACCTGCTCGCCCAGCCCCAGCGCCATCGCCGCGATCTGGGTGTCGAAGAGCGGGTGGGGCGTGCCTCCGGTCAGGTTGAAGACGATCTCGATATCCTGGCCGCCGGCGTGGAAGATCTTGAGCACATGCTCGTTGTTGACGAGCAGGTTGAGCAGCGGGGTGAGGTCGATCCCCTCCGCTTTGGGGTCGACGGCGGCGGCCTCCTCGCTATTGGCCAGCTGGAACAGGCACAGGTCCGGCCAATAAGTATTCTCGCGCATGAACTCGGTGTCGACCGCGACGAAGTCCGACCGGGCCAGCCGTTCGCAGAGCTTTTCGAGGGAATCGGTGTCGGAAATGAGGGGATGGATGTGCATTGGCCGCCCTCATAGCGGGGCCTATGCGCTTGACAAAGCGCCTTCGGTGACGCGAAGCGCCCCAGCACGTCTTTTCCCCAACTTATTCGTCCGAAAGCCCGTCCCCCATGCACGCCTATCGCACCCACAATTGCGGCCAGCTCCGCGAAGCCGACGTCGGGACGCGGGTGAAGCTGTCGGGCTGGATCCACCGCAAGCGCGATCATGGCGGCGTCCTCTTCGTCGACCTGCGCGACCATCATGGGCTGACCCAGATCGTCGCCCGCGCCGGCAGCGCGCCGCTCGCCATTCTCGAGCATCTGCGCGCCGAATCGGTGGTGACGATCGAGGGCGGCGTGGTGTCGCGCGGGGTGGAGGCGGCCAATCCGAACCTGCCGACCGGCGCGATCGAGGTGGTCGCCGACACGGTCACCGTCCAATCCGCCGCCGAAGAGCTGCCGCTGCCAGTCGCCGGCGAGGCGGATTATCCCGAGGATATCCGGCTTCGCTACCGCTATCTCGATCTCAGGCGCGAGCGCCTGCATGCGAACATATTGCTGCGCTCGAACGTGATCAGCTCGATCCGCCGGCGGATGATCGACCGGGGCTTCACCGAGTTCCAGACGCCGATCCTGACCGCGTCCAGCCCCGAAGGCGCGCGCGACTATCTGGTGCCGAGCCGGGTCCATCCCGGCAAATTCTACGCACTCCCGCAGGCGCCGCAGATGTTCAAGCAATTGATCATGGTCGCCGGCTTCGACCGCTATTTCCAGATCGCGCCCTGCTTCCGCGACGAGGATGCCCGCGCCGATCGCTCGCCCGGCGAGTTCTACCAGCTCGATTTCGAAATGAGCTTCGTCACGCAAGACGATGTTTTCGAAGCGATCGAGCCGGTCCTGGCCGGCGTGTTCGAAGAATTCGCCAATGGCAAGGCGGTGACGCCCGCCGGCGAATTTCCCCGCATCCCCTACAAAGAAGCGATGCTCAAATACGGCTCCGACAAGCCCGATTTGCGCAACCCGATCCTGATCTCGGACGTGTCCGGCCATTTCGCCGGCTCGGGCTTCGGCCTGTTCGCCCGCATCGTCGAGGGCGGCGGCGCCGTCCGCGCCATTCCGGCGCCCGGCACCGCCGGGATGAGCCGCAAATTCTTCGACGACATGAACGAATGGGCGCGCTCCGAAGGCCATGCGGGCCTCGGCTACATCACCCAGAAGGGCGGCGAGCCGGGCGGGCCGATCGCCAAGAATCACGGCGAGGAGGCGACGAGGCTGCTGATCGCCGCGCTCGGCCTCGGCCCCGACGACGGCATCTTCTTCGCCGCCGGCAAGCCGGACCAGGCCGCCAAGCTGGCGGGCGCGGCTCGCACGCGGGTGGGCGAGACGCTCGGCCTGATCGAGGACGGCGCCTTCAAATTCTGCTGGATCGTCGATTTTCCGATGTACGAGCTGGACGAGGAAACGAAGAAAGTCGATTTCTCGCACAATCCCTTCTCGATGCCGCAGGGCGGGCTCGAGGCGCTGGAGCGGAAGGACCCGCTCGACATCCTCGCTTTCCAGTACGACATCGTCTGCAACGGCGTCGAGCTGAGCTCCGGCGCGATCCGCAACCACCGGCCCGATATCATGTACAAGGCGTTCGCAATCGCCGGCTACAGCCAGGCCGACGTCGACACCAATTTCGCCGGCATGATCAACGCCTTCAAATATGGCGCGCCGCCGCATGGCGGCTCGGCGCCCGGCATCGACCGGATCGTCATGCTGCTCGCCGGCGAGCCCAACATCCGCGAGGTCGTCCTCTTCCCGATGAACCAGCGCGCAGAGGATCTGATGATGAACGCGCCGGGCGCAGTCAGCGCCAAACAGCTGCGCGAGCTCGGCATCCGGGTGGTGGAGCAGGCGAAGAGCTGATCCACGCGCGGCCCCTCCCCAAGCCGGCCACGCCGGGCTAGGCTCGGCGGCGGGGAGGATTCCGCCATGAGAGTGCTTCACCTGACGATGTCCGCGGCCTTCCTGGCCGCCGCGTCGGCCGCCGCGGCCCAGACCGACCGGATGGAAGGGCCCGAAATCGGGGACCGGGTCCGCCGCGACCTCGGCACGCTTTTTCAGCCCGGCGGATCGCTGGAGCGTAGCTACGGCGCCACGGCCAAGGCGCTGGGTAGCATCCGCACGCGGCCTTATGCGACCATGGTCACCGCTGTCTGCCGCATGGACGAGGTGATCGTCTCTTATGCCGGCCGGGAGGCCTTTGGCGGCGGCGTGGCCGAGAACGCCTCCGAGCCCTTCGCAGTCGCCGCCCGGCCTGGTTCAACGTGCGCCGCGACGTCGCCGCGTTCGGCGCCGCCAACCACGAGCGACCCTATGCGGGCGAATGCGCGGCGCTGAACGGCGCGGAGACGCGTGGCTGGTTTCTGGCGACCGACGCCTATGTCGCCGCCGGCGGCCATAAGGCGCTCACCGTCGCGCGCGCGCAGCTGAACGCGGGCGGCGGGGGCATCAGGGGCTGCCGCGAAAGCCGGCGGGCCAGGGTCCATTGCGGAAAGCGCTCGCCATGGCCGCGGAAGGGATCGTTCAGAACAGCCGCTGCCATGCGACTCCGAGTTTCACCTGCTTCCGCCTCGAGCTGCCCGATTTCACCTCCGTGACGATCCGGCACACTACAACCATCGCGGCGAGGAGCGGATCGATGGCATCTCCATCGAAGACCCGCCGATCAGCATCTGACCGGAAAGCACGGCGTGGTGCCCCGATCTTGCCCGTGTTAGGGCGGCGCATGGCGATCAAGCTCAAGGATTACGAATCGGGAGCGAAATATCCCGGCGACTATGCAGCGGACCTCGCCGCGCTGCAGGAGCGCCTCTCCCACCTGTTCGTCGCCAATCTCGTCCACAAGCGCTCGGCGATCATCCTGTGCGAGGGCTGGGACGCGGCGGGGAAGGGCGGGGCGATCCAGCGGATGACCGCCGAGTGCGACCCGCGCGCCTATCGGGTCTGGCCGATCGCCGCTCCGACCGACGAGGAAAAGGTCCACCATTATCTATGGCGCTTCTGGACGCGTATGCCCGGGGCCGGCGAGATCGCGATCTTCGACCGCAGCTGGTACGGCCGGGTCCTCGTCGAGCGGGTCGAGGGCTTTGCCGACAAGGCCGAATGGCGCCGCGCTTTCGACGAGATCAACGAGCTCGAATCCCAGCTCGCCGCCGCCGGCACGATCATCGTCAAGCTGTTCTTCCACGTCACCCAGGCGGAGCAGGCGGAGCGCCTCAAGGCCCGGCTCGACCATCCCTGGAAGCGCTGGAAGGTCAATGCGGAGGACATCCGCAACCGGGCGCGGCGCGACGATTATCTCGACGCGGTCAAGGAGATGTTCGCCGAAACCGACACGCGCTGGGCGCCGTGGACGGCGATCGACGGCAACAACAAGAAATCCGCCCGCATCGCCGCCCTGACCCGGGTCGCCGACGCGCTGGCCGAGGCGCTGCCCAAGGGGCCGCCGCCGGCCAGCCCGGAGCTCGAAAAGCTGGCGAAGAAGCTGGAGAAGGACGCGGACTAGGGGCTTCGTCATGCCGGACTTGATCCGGCATCCACCTTCTTTTGCCCACCGCCGCCGAAGGAGGTGGACCCCGGATCAAGTCCGGGATGACGGGGAGGCTAAGATCGCGGCTAGTCCGGATAAACGATCGCCGTCACTTCATAATCCTTCTCCCCGCCCGGCAACGTGACCCGCCGCACGTCGCCCACCGCCGCGCCGCAGACGGCGCGGGCGATCGGGGAATAGAAGCTGATCCGCCCCGCCTCGGCATCCGCCTCGTCCTCGCCGACAAGGGTGAGGATCCGTTCATTGTCGTCGTCGTCCGCCAAGGTGACGGTGGCGCCGAACCATGCGCGGCTCCGGTCCGCCTGGCGCGCCGGATCGGTGACCTTGGCCGCCTTCATCCGCCGCGAGAGGAAGTTGATCCGCCGATCGACCTCGCGCAGCCGGCGGCGGCCATATTGATAATCGGCATTTTCCGAGCGGTCGCCGTTCGCCGCGGCCCAGGCGATCGTCTCCAGCAGCTTCGGCCGCTCGCCGGCGAAGAGCTGCTCATATTCCTCGCGAAGGCGGCGATAGCCGCCGGGGGTGATGAAATTCGGTCTCTCGCTCACCAACCCCCACTAACGTCATTCCCGCGAAAGCGGGAATCCAGGCTGCTTTCGCGGGGGTGACTGGGAGAGGCTCAATCCCGTCCGCCGAGATAGCGGGTGAGCCGGCCGCGCCCCGCGGCGCCGCCATTGGGGTTGATCGTGTCGTAGACGACCATGTTCTCGAGCACGCGCTGGACGTAGTTGCGGGTCTCGGTGAACGGGATGTCCTCGATCCAGCGGACCACGTCGACGCCGGGGCTGCGCGGATCGCCATTGGCCGCGATCCAGCGGTTCACGTTGCCGCCGCCGGCATTGTAGGCGGCCGCGACCAGCACGGGATTGCCGCCATATTGGCGCATCAGCAGGGCGATATGATCGTTGCCGAGCAGGATGTTGTAGGCCGGATCCTCGGTCAGCCGGCCGAGGCTGTAGGGCACGCCGAGCCGCCGCGCCTGCATCGCCGCGGTGCCGGGCATGAGCTGCATCAGCCCGCGCGCGCCGACCGGGCTTTGCGCGGTGCGCTCGAACGAGCTTTCCTGGCGGGTGATGGCGTGGGCGAAGGACCAATATTGCGCATAAACCGGCGGCATCGGCACCTCCGGAAAGGCCGGCCGCGCGTAGAAGGTCTCGCCCGAGCTGCGCGCCTCGCGCGACGCCCAGACGCCCATGTCGAGCCGGCCGATCTGGCGGCCGAACTCGCCGGCGATGGCGCGCTCGCGGTCGTTCCTGAGCGTCCCCGCCAGCGCGCGGATGAACAGGCTCTGGTCGCCGCGCCGGCCGAGCGTGCCGAGATAGCGGATCGCCTCAACCATCGGCCGCTGGGCGAAGGCCGCGCGCTCGGCGGCGCTGACCGGCTGCGGCGTCGGCGGCGGCGGCGCGCTCCGCCCGAGCCGCTCGAGCGCGAGCTGGCCGTAAAACTGGTCGGGGCTGTCGGCCGCCTGCTCGAGCCAGCGCTGCGCTTCGGCGGCGCGCCCGGCCGCGGTGGCGGCGCGCGAGGCCCAGTAGAAGCCCTTGGCCCGTGTCTGCGGCGAGCGCGCGGCGCGCCCGTAAAGCTCGAACAGACGGGCCGCGTCGGCGGGACGGCCCAGCCGGAACAGGGCCGCCTGGCCGCCCAGCCAGACCAGGCTCGTATAATCGTCGCGCTCGTCATAGGGCCGCTCGGAGACGTCGACGCCCGGCGCGTAGAGATCCTCGAGCCGCGAGGCGATGCCGTAGGCGGTCTGCCAGTTGCGGTCGTTGGCGGCGGCGCGCGCCAGGGTCAGCGAGGTATCGAGCCAGCGCGCGGGATTGGCCGGCGGCCGGTCGAGCCGGGGCCGGTTGGCGAGCAGCAGGCGCGCCGAGGCGCTCTGGCCGCTATTCCTCAGCCAATTGGCCCGATCGATGATCAGGCCCGGATCGCGCGCGGTCGAGGGATCGAGCGCCGCCGCCAGCGCGTTTGCGTTCGCGGCGCGGGTCTGGAGCGCGAGCCGCGCCTCGAAGAGGGGCCTCCTGTCCGGCCGCGCCCAGGCGAGCGCGCGCGCGCCGCTGACTGTGTCGCCACTGCCGAGCAGGGCCTCCAGGCGCGCGTCATGATCGTCGGCGGTGAAATCGCGGCCGAACGTGGCGAGCAGGCGCTGCTCGTCGGCCAGCGCCATCGCGCCCGCCGTCCAGGCCCGCCGCGCCGCCGCCCGCGCCTCGTCCCGCCGCCCGGTCGCCTGCAGCGCGAAGGCGAGCTGGGCCTGGCCGCCCGCCGTCGCCGGCGGCGCATCCGCGAAGAACCGGACCACGTCGGCCGGCGGCACCGCCTCGAGCGACAGCCGCCGCTCGGCGGTCCGGCGCAGCGCCGCCTCGCCCGGCCAGCCGCGGTTGCGCGCGAGGAAGGAGGCATAAGTGGAGAAGGGCAGGCTGTCGCTCTGCCTGACCGCGTTCCACTGGGCGATGTTCGCCGCCGCCGGGCTGTAGCCGCCGGAAGCGGGCGCGCGCTGGCCGGACTCCTGGACGAGCCCTTCATTCTGCGCGGCGAGCGCCGCCGCCGCGGACGCCGCGAGCAGGAGAGAAAGGGCGGCCTTCCGATGCATGCTGGACAGAATGATGATCCCCTCCTTATCAGTCCTCTCAAACGTTCCCCGCGACGTTCGGCTCCGACCCTAAGACGGGCGCAGCCGGGACGTGAAGGAGTGATCCATGTTCTCCGGCTCGATCCCGGCCCTGGTGACGCCATTTCGCGACGAAGCGTTCGATGAGGACGCCTATCGCCGCTTCGTCGCCTGGCAGATCGCCGAGGGCAGCCACGGCCTCGTCCCCTGCGGCACCACCGGGGAGGGCGCCACGCTCGATTCGGCCGAGCATGCTTATGTGATCGAAACCTGCGTCGACGTCGCCGCCGGCCGCGTCCCCGTCATCGCCGGCTGCGGCTCCAACGACACCCGCGTTGCGATCGCGCTGACCCGCGCCGCCAAGGCGGCCGGCGCCGACGCCGCCTTGCACGTGCCGCCTTATTACAATCGCCCCAATCAGGAGGGCGTCTACGCCCATCTCGCCGCCATCGCCGAGGCGGTCGATATCCCAATCTGTCTCTACAATGTCCCCTCGCGCACGATCACCGACATAACGGTCGAGACGATGGCCCGGCTGGCGCGGATCGCCAATGTGGTCGCGGTCAAGGACGCGACCGGCAACCTTGCCCGGGTCTCCGCCCAGCGCGCGGCGTGCGGCGCGAATTTCGTCCAGCTCTCAGGCAATGACGACATGGCGCTGGGCTTCAACGCGATGGGCGGAACGGGCTGCATCTCGGTCAGCGCCAATGTCGCGCCCAGGCTCTGCGCCGACTTGCAAAATGCTTGTCTGTCAGGCGATTGGGCGGCGGCGCTCGCATTGCAGGACAGGCTCTACCCGCTCCACGCCGCCTTGTTCAGCGACGCCTCGCCCGGCCCGGTCAAATATGCGGTGAACAAGGTCCGCCCCGATTTCCCCGCCGATCTGCGCCTGCCGATGACTCCGGCCTCCGACGCCAGCCGGCGCGCCGTCGACGCCGCGCTCGATCATGCCCAGATCCGCTAGCGCCGCGGCCCTGGCGCTGCTCTGCGCCGCGAGCTGCGGCAATGGCGCGGCGCGCGGGCAGGGCGCCCAGGCTGCTGCGCCGGCGCCACCGGCGGCGTCGGGCCCGGCGATCCTGGCCCGCGCCTATCCCGACCATGTCGCCTCGGTCGATGCGACCCATGTCGTGCTGCGCGACGGCACGAGGCTGGCCATCTCCGACGGCATCGCCGGCAAGACGCGGGCGCAAAGGCTGCGCCGGCCCGACATAGACGACATGTTCGCCGACATTTACGTGCCCGGCCGCCCGCAGCGGCCGCCGCAGGGCGGCGAGGATCCGGGGCGGGCGCGCAACGAGCCCTTTTTCGACCGGATCTACGGCGATTGCCGCCGCGGCGAGGTGAGCCCGCGGCTGCGCAATGTCCGCTGGATGCCGGGCCGCGGCGGCGCGCCGCTGCAGGTGACCAGCGTCAACAATGTCGCCGGGCGGCTGGAGGCGGTGATCCGCGACCTCGATCGCCTGCCGCCCGCAATGACCCGCTACCTCGTCCCCTCGGCCGGCACCTACAATTGCCGGGTCATTGCCGGCACCGACCAGCGCAGCATGCACGCTTACGGAGTGGCCATCGACATCAACGTCGGCCAATCCGATTACTGGCGCTGGGCGGGCGGCGAGGGCGCCCGCTACCGCAACCGCATCCCCTGGGAGATCGTCGAGATCTTCGAGCGGCACGGCTTCATCTGGGGCGGAAAATGGAGCCATTTCGACACCATGCATTTCGAATATCGCCCCGAGCTCCTGCCGCCGCGCTGACCCCTGGCGAGGGGCGCTTCCCCTCCGGCCCCGCAACCCCTATGTCCACGCGCCATGGCCCGTCCCCGCCCCGAGGAGTTCGACAAGAAGAAGGTGGTCGCCGAGAACCGGCGGGCGCGGTTCGATTATGCGATCGAGGACAAGTTCGAGGCCGGGATCGCGCTGACCGGGACCGAGGTGAAGAGCCTGCGCTTCGGCGAAGGCACGATCGCGGAGAGCTATGCCGAGGTGAAGGACGAGGAGGTCTGGCTGATCAACGCCAACATCCCCGAATTCAGCCACGGCAACCGCCACAACCACGAGCCCAAGCGGCCGCGCAAGCTGCTGCTCAACCACCGCCAGATCGCCAAATTGTACGGGGCGGTCGCGCGCCAGGGCATGACGATCGTCCCCTTGAGCGTCTATTTCAACAGCCGCGGCCGCGCCAAGGTCGAGATCGCGCTCGCCCGCGGCCGCAAGGCGCACGACAAGCGCGACTATGAGAAAGAGAAGGACTGGAAGCGCGAGCAGGGCCGCCTTATGAGGCAGCATGGCTGAGGCGCCCCCTCCCGCGGTGCCGCCGCTTCCCGATCCCCGATCCGCCGTTCCGCCCGTTCAGAAGAAATCCTGGGTCGACCGCTGGGTGGTGAACAACATGCCGAGCCGCGAGCAGCTCGCGCAGAGCAAGTGGATGAAGCCGTTCGGCCAGCGCATCCTCCATTCGGAATTCTGGCGCTTCACGCGGCGCTCGGTACCGCGCGGAGTCGCCATGGGGCTGTTCGTCGGCGTCTTCTTCCTGATCCCGGGGGTGCAGATCATCGGCGCCGCCTTGTTCTGCGTGCCGGTGCGCGGCAACATCCCGATCGCGGCGGGGATGACCTTCCTCACCAATCCCTTCACCACCCCCTTCCTGATCCTGGCCTCGCTGCCGATCGGCAATCTGTTCGGCTTCCACGCCGACGGCGGCGCGATCATGCACATGTACAAGACCAGCGCGCCTCTGGGCGACTGGCTGTCCTGGCTCGCCTCCGACGCCGCGCCGGCCCTGGTCATCGGCCTGTTCATCGTCGCCGTGGCGAGCGCGGCGATCGGCTGGCTGATCTCGATCTTCGTGTGGCGCTGGTGGGTGGCGCGCAAGTGGCGGCGCCGCGCCCACGCCCGGTCGACGCCCGATTGATCGGGGCGGGCGGACTGCTATAGGGCCGTCACACACCCAGACACAGGACCCGCCCCATGCGCAAGCGCTACATCCTCGCCGCTTCCACCGCCCTCATCCTCGGCTCCTTCGCCAGCCTCGCCGCCAGCCAGCACGGCGCGCCGGCGCCGACCCCGGGCTCCGCCGCGACCAGCCCGCAATACGGCACGTTCGGCTTCGACGCCGCCGGCATGGACCGCAATGTCGCGCCCGGCGCGAGCTTCTACAATTACGCCAACGGCAATTGGGACCGGACCACGCAAATCCCCGACGACCGCTCCAATTACGGCATGTTCACCGTGCTCGCCGACCTTTCGCAGACGCGCACCCGGAGCATTCTCGAGGAGGCGGCGCGCACGCCGGGCTCGCGGATCGGCGATTTCTACGCGAGCTTCATGGACGAGGCGGCGGTCAACGCCGCCGGCATCGCGCCGCTCCGCCCGATGATGGCGCGGGTCCAGGCGATCGCCGACCGCTCCGATTGGGCGGCCGAGGCGGGCCGCCTGTTCCGCCAGGGGGTGACCGCGCCGTTCAACGGCTATGTCAACAGCGACGAGCGCAATCCCAATGAGATGATCGCCCGCCTGACCCAGTCGGGCCTGGGCCTTCCCGACCGCGATTATTATCTCAGCGAGGATGCCGGCCAGGTCCAGAAGCGCACGGCCTACCAGGCCTATCTCGCCCAATTGCTGAGCCTCGCCGGCGAGCGGAACGGGGCCGAGCGCGCCGCCGCCGTGCTCGGCTTCGAGCGCCGGCTCGCGGAGGCGCACTGGACCCGAATCCAGAATCGCGACGAGGAGGCGACCTACAATCGCTGGGCGATCGCCGATTTCGCCCGCAACGCGCCGGGCTTCGATTGGGCGCGCTATTTCCAGGAGACCGGCCTCTCCGGCCAGGCCAACATCCTGGTCTCGCAGCCGAGCACCTTCACCGCGACCGCGCGCATCGTCTCGGAGACGCCGCTCGAGGTGCTCAAGGATTATATGCTGCTGCGGCTCGTCGACAATGCGGCGCCGTTCCTCTCGCAGCCCTTCGTCGACGCCAATTTCGCCTTCCGCGGCACCGTTCTCAACGGCACGCCGCAGAACACCGAGCGCTGGAAGCGCGGCGTCGACCTCGTCACCGCCGCCATTCCCGACGACGTCAGCCGGATCTACGTCCAGCGCTATTTCCCGCCCGCGGCCAAGCGCGAGGCCGACGCGATGGTCCGCAACGTCATCGCCGCGATGGACCGCCGCCTCGCCGGCCTGACCTGGATGGCGCCGGAGACGCGGGCGCGGGCGCGCCGCAAGCTCGCCGCCTTCACCCCCAAGATCGGCTATCCCGACAATTGGCACGATTATTCGAGCGTGCGGATCGGCCGCGACAACCTGCTCCAGAACATCCTCAACGCGACCGAGTTCGAATATCAGCGCAACCTCAACAAGCTCGGCCGGCCCGTCGACCGCACCGAATGGGGCATGACGCCGATGACGGTGAACGCCTACGCCAATCCGGTGTGGAACGAGATCGTCTTTCCAGCCGCCATCCTGCAGCCGCCCTTCTTCGATCCCAACGCCGATCCGGCGGTCAATTACGGCGGCATCGCCGCGGTGATCGGCCACGAGATCAGCCATCATTTCGACGACCAGGGCAGCCATTATGACGAGACCGGCGCGCTTCGCGAGTGGTGGACGGCGGAGGACCGCACCCGCTTCAATGCGCTGACCGCCCAGCTCGTCGCCCAATATGACGCTTATGAGCCGCTGCCGGGCCACCACGTCCAGGGCGCGCTCACGCTCGGCGAGAATATCGCCGATCTCGCCGGCCTCACCGTCGCCTACGACGCCTACCGGCATGCGCTGGGCGGCCGACGGGCGCCGGTGATCGACGGGCTGACCGGCGACCAGCGCTTCTATCTCGGCTGGGCGCAGATCTGGCGGCGCAAATATCGCGAGGCGAACCTGCTCCAGCGGCTGCTGACCGATCCGCATTCGCCGTCCGAGCAGCGCGCCGCGGTCGTGCGCAACCTCGATCCCTGGTATGCGGCCTTCCGCCCCAGGCCGGGCGACTCCCTGTTCCTCGCGCCCGCGCGCCGCGTCCGCATCTGGTAGGATGGCGAGCGCGGCGGACCTTCCGGGCGGCAACGGCGAGCGGTTCGGCCGCCCGGCGCTGCTGCTCGGCCTCGCCGCCATCGCTTCGGCGGGCCTGCTGCTCTGGGCGGCGGACAGCCCGGTCTTCGCCGCCGCTTTCCTCGCCGGGCTGATCGGCGCCGGCGGCCTGATCGCATTCGCCCGGCCATCGGCCGAGGCAGCGCCGGGGCAGCAAGCGGGCGCCGACCTCGCTCTGCTCCGCGCCGCGCTCGACACCGCCCCGCCCGCCGTCGCTCTGGCGCTGACCGACGGCGAGGGCGGCCTCGTCTGCGCCAATTCCACCTGGTCGGACTGGTTCGGCGGCGCCGCCGCGCCCGCCGACCTCGCCGGCGAGAGCGAGCGCGCCGCCATCCTCGCCGCGATCCGCGTCGCCCGCCGCGACCGCAATGCGATCGTGCCGCCGCTCAGCCTCGCCAACCTCGCCATACGCGGCGGGATCGCTTCGGTCGGCAGCGGCCATCTGCTCTGGCGGCTCAGGCGCGGCGAGACGGCCGACCTTGCCGCCGACGCGCGCCGGCTGATCGCGGGCGAGGCGGGCCGGCGGATGGGCGAGGCCGGGCTGATGGCGGCGATCGTCGATTCGGCGGGCAATATCCTCGCCGCCAACGGCGCCTTTGCCGCGCGCATCCTCAGCCCCGACGGCGAGCCGGTCGCGGTCGAGGGCACGCAGTTGGTCGACCATCTCTCGGCCTCGGCCGGCGGCCAGTTCCGCTTCGCCGCCGAGGGCAAGGCGGCGGCGCCTTTGCGCATCGTCCAGGTCCCCGCCGGCGACGGCCCCGAAGCGCTTTCCGCTTTCCTCCTGCTCGACGACGTCGCCGGCCCGCGCGGCGACGACGAGACAAGCCACGTCCACGCGCTTCTCGACAGCCTGCCTTTGGGCCTCGCTTTGGCCGACGGCGACGGCCGCTTCCTGTTCCTCAACAAGGTGTTCCGCAAGGCGGTCGGCCTCACGCAGAGCGAGCGGCCGTCCTGGCCCGGCGACCTCGTCGTCGACGAGGACAAGGCTGCGGTCTCGGACGCGGTGCGCCGCTTCGGCCGCGGCCGGGCGATGTCGGGCGACCTCGCGGTGCGGCTCAAGACCAATCCCGAGGAGCCGGTGGCGATGACCGTCGCCGGCGCGCGCGGCCTCGGCAATGCCGCCGTCCTGCTCTCGCTCAAGGACAATAGCGAGGAAGCCCGGCTCAAGCGCGAAATCGCCCAGGCGACCAAGATGCAGGCGGTCGGCCAATTGGCCGGCGGCGTCGCCCACGATTTCAACAATATCCTGACAGCGATCCTCGGCAATTGCGACCTCATGCTGATGCGCCACGCGCCCGGCGACAGCGATTATGACGACATCCAGCAGATCCGCTCCAACTCCAACCGCGCCGCCAACCTGACCCGCCAGCTCTTGGCCTTTTCGCGCCAGCAGACTTTGCGCCCGCAGGTGCTCCAGCTTCCCGACGTCGTCGCCGAGGTCTCGCATCTGCTCACCCGCCTGCTGGGCGAGCGGATCAGGCTCGACGTCAAGCACGGCCGCGGGCTCGGCGCGGTGCGCGCCGACCCCGGCCAGCTCGAGCAGGTGATCGTAAACCTCGCCGTCAACGCCCGCGACGCGATGCTCGCCCGCGACCCCGACGGCGGCGGCACGCTCACCTTGCAGACCTTCGCCGTCCCCGCCGAGGACGTCCGCCGAATGTCGAGCGACGTGCTGCCGATCGGCGACTATACCGCGATGAAGGTCACCGACACCGGCACCGGCATCCCGACCCATTTGCTCGGCAAGATCTTCGAGCCCTTCTTCACCACCAAGGAAGTGGGGAAGGGGACGGGCCTCGGCCTTTCCACCGTCTACGGCATCGTCAAGCAATCGGGCGGCTTCATCTTCGCCGAATCGCAGGTCAGGAAGGGCACCACCTTCACCATGTACCTGCCCGTCCACCGCGCGCAGCCCGGCGAGGCGCCGGTCCGCGCCAAGGCCAGGGAGAAAGCCGGCGAGCTCTGGGGCACGGGGACGGTGCTGATCGTCGAGGACGAGCATATGGTCCGCGCCGTCGCCGAGCGCGCGCTGACCCGGCACGGCTACACCGTGCTCACCGCCGAAAATGGCGAGGCCGCGCTCGAGATCCTCGCCCGCGAAGGAAGGGTCGATCTGATGGTCTCCGATGTCGTCATGCCGACCATGGACGGCCCGACCACGGTCCGCGCCGCCCGCAAGATGCAGCCCGACCTGCCGATCCTGTTCATCTCCGGCTATGCCGAGGAGCAGCTCAGGAAGTCGATCGACATCCCCAACGTCGCCTTCCTCGCCAAGCCCTTCTCGGTCCAGCAGCTCGCCGAGACGGTCAGGGACGCGCTGGCGGCGAAATAACCCCCGTGGCGGCCACTGGCGAATTAAGCCTTTTTCTTTGCGTAACAGACGCTAAGGCCTCCCCATGCCGGGGCCCAGATCCATCCTGATCGTCGAGGACGAGCCGCTCATCGCGATGATGCTCGAGGATTTCCTCGAATCGCTCGGCCACGAGGTGATCGCGACCTGCGACAGCGTCGCGGTGGCGCTCGGCCATGTCGAGGCGGGCGGCTTCGACGTCGCCATCATCGACGTCCAGCTCAAGGACGGCGAGAAGGTCTGGCCGGTCGCCGACCGCCTCGCCGCGCGGGGCACGCCCTTCGTCCTCGCCACCGGCGGCCATATCGAGCCGCCGCCGGTCCAGCATGCCGGCGCCCCAATCCTCGCCAAGCCCTACACGATCGACGCCATCGAACCCGCGCTGGACCGCGCCTGCGGGGGCTGAGGCCGAGCGCCGAAAAGATTTCGAAGGATGCGTTTCCATCTTGTTCCCGAGGAACAAACGCGGTACATACTCCCGCATTGATCGGCGCGCGCCGACGCAATACGGGGAGATACGCCAATGACGGCCTCACTTCAGATCGTTTCCGACAGGAGCCCGATGGATACGGACAAGCAGAAGGCGCTCGACGCCGCTTTGGCGCAGATCGACCGCGCCTTCGGCAAGGGCAGCGCGATGCGGCTCGGCTCGCGCGAGGCGATCGAGATCGAGACCATCTCGACGGGCTCGCTCGGCCTCGACATCGCCTTGGGGATCGGCGGGCTGCCGCGCGGCCGCGTCGTCGAGGTTTACGGGCCGGAAAGCTCGGGCAAGACCACGCTCGCTCTGCACGCGGTCGCCGAGGCGCAGAAGGCCGGCGGCGTCGCCGCCTTCATCGACGCCGAGCATGCGCTCGATCCGATCTACGCCCGCAAGCTTGGCGTCGACGTCGACAATCTCATCGTCTCGCAGCCCGACACCGGCGAGCAGGCGCTCGAAATCACCGACACTTTGGTCCGCTCCAACGCGGTCGACATATTGGTGATCGATTCGGTCGCCGCGCTCGTCCCGCGCGCCGAGATCGAGGGCGAGATGGGCGACAGCCATGTCGGCCTGCAGGCGCGGCTGATGTCGCAATCCTTACGCAAGCTGACCGGCTCGATCTCGAAATCCAAATGCCTGGTCATCTTCATCAACCAGCTCCGGATGAAAATCGGCGTCATGTACGGCAATCCCGAGACGACGACCGGCGGCAACGCGCTCAAATTCTACGCCTCGATCCGGCTCGACATCCGCCGCACCGGCCAGATCAAGGACCGCGACGACATCGTCGGCAACACCACCCGGGTGAAGGTCGTCAAGAACAAGCTGGCGCCGCCGTTCAAGCAGGTCGAGTTCGACATCATGTATGGCGAGGGTGTGTCCAAATTGGGCGAGATCCTCGATCTCGGCGTCAAGGCCGGCCTCGTCGAGAAATCGGGCAGCTGGTTCAGCTACGATTCGATCCGCATCGGCCAGGGCCGCGAGAACGCCAAGGCCTATCTCAGGGACAATCCCGAAATGGCCGACCGCATCGAGCGCTCGATCCGCGGCAAGACCGACGAGGTCGCCGAGGCGCTGATGACGGGCCCGGACGCGGAGGACGAGGTTTAGGGCTCGCGACCTGCTCGTCACCCCGGGCTTGACCCGGGGTCCACCTTCTCGCGGCCCAATCGGAAAAGAAGGTGGATACCGGGTCAGCCGCGGCATGACGAATTGGTGCGGCCTGGCGCTCGCCGTTGCTGGCCGCTTCGGGCGTCCACTTCGTCCACTTCGCTCAGAACAGGGCCGCGTCCGCCTCGTCGGGCGGGGCCTTGGGCTTGGGGTTCGCCCAGAGCGCGACCGACAAAGCGAGCACCCCGCAGACCACGAAGCCGGCGATCAGCGGCAATGTCGTGCCGTCGAACAGCTGGCCGACGAGGAGCCCGATCAGGGCGCCGCCGACGGTCGTGATCAGCCCCTGCAGCGCCGAGGCGGTGCCGGCGATATGGCCGACCGGCTCCATCGCCAGCGCGCCCGAATTCGCGCCGACCAGGCCGAAGCAGGCCGTGGTCAGCGCCTGCAGGACGACGAACACCCAGAGCGTCTCGCCATAAGCCAGGACGATGCCGAGGTGGAGCAGGGCCATGAATGTGAACAGGCCGAGCGCCGTCAGCAGCAGCCGGCGCGCGCCGAGCCGCATCACCAGCCGCGAATTGGCGTAGGAGCTCAGCCCCATCGGCCCGGCGATGCAGGCGAAGACCAGGCCGATCAGCTCGGGGCGCGCGAAGACGTCGAAGACGATCTGCTGGATCGAGCCGATGAAGCCGAACAGGCCGCCGAACGCCAGGGTCGCGGCGAAGGTGTTGCCGATCGAGGTGCGGTTGCCGAGCGTCTGCCGGACCGCTGCGGCGATGTTGGCGAAGGACAAGGCCCGGCGGTCCTCGCCCGCCAGCGTCTCGGGCATCCGGATCCCGCCCCACAAAGCCAGCGCCATCGCATAAGCGGCCAGCGCGATGAAGATGTGCCGCCAGCCGGCGATCGCCAATATGCCCTGGCCGACGGTCGGCGCGAGCACCGGCACGAGCATGAACACGATCATCACCAGCGACATGATCTGCGCCATCGCCGAGCCGTGGAAGCGGTCGCGGACGATCGCGACGACGAGCACCCGCGTGCCGCCTGCCGCCACCCCCTGCATGAAGCGCGCGGCGAGCAGCAGGTTCATGCTCCCCGCCAGCCCGGCCAAAGCCGCGAACAAAGCGTAGAACAGCATGCAGCCGATCAGCATCGCCTTGCGGCCGAAGCGGTCGGCGAGCGGCCCGTAGAAGATCTGCGAGCCGCCGAAGCCGAGCAGATAGACGGTGATCACCAGCTGGCGCCGATTGTCCGTGGCCACGCCCAGCGCCTCGCCGATCGCCGGCAAAGCCGGCAGCATGGCGTCGATCGCGAGCGCGTTCGCCGCCATCAAGGCGGCGACCAGCACGACGAATTCTCTCTTGCCCGGAATTCGGGCCGCGGTCGGTTGCATCGCTGTCACGCCTGGGAGGATCGGCCGGACGCTCTGCCCAAGTCGGCGCCGGGCGGCAAGTTCCATTTCCTCGCTTTAGCGCGTAGGGGGCCGCCATGATCAAGGTCCATCATCTCGAAAATTCGCGCTCGCAGCGAATCCTGTGGCTGCTCGAGGAGCTCGGCCTGCCTTATGAGGTGATCCGCTACGCGCGCGACAGGCAGACCATGCTGGCGCCGCCCGAGCTTCGCCAGGTCCATCCGCTCGGCAAGTCGCCGGTGATCGAGGACCAGGGCCGCGCCCTTGCCGAAACGGGCGCGATCGTCGAATATCTGGTCGAGCAGGCGGGCGGGCGGCTCGGCCCCTCGGCCAATCGCGACGTCGTCCTGCGCTACCGCCATTTCCTCCATTATGCGGAAGGCTCGATGATGCCGCCCTTGCTCGCTTTGCTGGTGGTGGGGCGGCTCGGGCTGCTCGGCAAGCCGGCGAGGAAGCCGTTGCTCGCCATGTTCCGCCAGCATCTGGACTGGCTGGAGGCCGAACTCTCGACCCGGGCCTGGTTCGCCGGCGACGAATTCACCGCCGCCGACATCATGATGAGCTTCCCGCTCGAAGCCGCCCGCCAGCGCGCCGGCCTGGGCGAGGAGCATCCCAATCTGCTCGACTGGCTCGAGCGCATCCACGCCCGCCCGGCTTATGCGGCGGCGCTGAAGGCGGGCGGGCCTTACGCTTATGCGTGAGGCCGCGATTGGGGGTCGATCCCCAGGTTCGTCATGCCGGACTTGATCCGGCATCCACCTTCTTCGCTCATCGCGGCGATCTGAAGAAGGTGGTCCCCGGATCAAGTCCGGGGTGACGATTCAATTTCGATCATCACCACTCAGGCCCGATGCCGCGAAGCCAGTGCGAGCTGCACCGCCAGCGCGCCCATCGCCGTCGCCCCGATCCAGCGCGCGGCCTTGCCCAGCCAGGCGACGTGGCGCAGCCGCGCCGCAGCGCCGGCCGCGGCCAGCGCCACCGCGACGTTGACCAGGGTCCCGGCGAAATCGAACCACAGGCCGAGGCAGAGGATCTGGAGGGCGGGGACGGACGCGGCCGGATCGACGAACTGGGGCAGGAAGGCCAGAAAGAACAGCGCCACCTTGGGGTTCAATATGTTGACCAGCATCGCCGCCCGGAACAGCCGCCGGAGCGAGTCCGGCGGCCTTGGGCCCGCCGGCGCGGGCGCCTCCCGCGTCCGCAGCAGCGAGACGGCCAGCCACAACAGATAGGCCGCGCCGGCATATTTGATCGCGTCATAGGCCGCCTGCGACGAGGCCAGGATCGCCGACAGGCCAAGCACCGCCGCCAGGATATGGACGAGGGCGCCGGCGCCGACGCCGAGCGCGGCGATCACGCCGGCCCGCCGGCCGCCGCGCGCGGCGCTGGCGATGATGAAGGTCATGTCCGCGCCCGGCACGATGTTGAGGGCGAGGCCCGCGGCGACGAAGCTCAGGAAGACCGGCCAGGCCGGCAGCAGGAAGATGCCGGCGACCTCAAGCATGGTGTCAGGTCTCGGCTGCGGGCGGCGTCATGCGGTGCGAAGGCGCGTGCGGCGGTTCGATGTCGGCCGGCTGGATCGGATCGAACCCGCCTTCCCATTTCGCCACCACCGCGCTCGCCACCGCATTGCCTACCACGTTCGTCGCCGAGCGGCCCATGTCGAGAAACTGGTCGATGCCGATAATCAGGAGCAGACCCGCTTCGGGCAGGCCGAACATCGCCAAGGTCCCCGCGATCACCACCAGGCTCGCGCGCGGAACCCCGGCAATGCCCTTGGACGAAACCATCAACACGAGCAGCATTGCGACCTGCTGGGCGAGCGACAGTTCGAAGCCGTAGGCCTGGGCGATGAACAGGCTCGCGAAGGTCATGTACATCATCGAGCCGTCGAGGTTGAACGAATAGCCAAGCGGCAGCACGAAGCTGGCGATGCGGGGGGGTACCCCAAACCGGTCGAGCGCCTCCAGAGTCCGCGGAAACGCGGCCTCCGAGGAGGCGGTCGAGAAAGCGACGATGATCGGATCGCGGATGTAGCGGACTAGCTTGCCCGTTCGCGGCCCCACGATCAGGAAGCAGACCCCGATCAGGAGAGCCCACAGCAGGGCGAGCCCGATGTAGACGCTCAGCATGAAATAACCGAGGCGGCCGATCACATCGAGGCCGTGCTGGGCGATTGAGGCGGTTACGGCGGCCAGGATTGCGAGGGGGGCGAGACGCATCACATAGTCGGTGATCTGCAGCATGACGGCGACCAGGCCTTCGACCGCACGTACCAGAGGCTTCGCTTTTTCCCCCACCGCCGTGATCGCGACGCCGACGAAGATCGAGAAGACCACGATCTGCAATATTTCGTTGGTCGCCATCGCCTCGATCATCGACGCGGGTACGATATGGCCGATGAATTCCTGCGGATTGAACTGGCGGGGCGCGACGGTGCTGCCGCCGCTTGCCGCGACCGACAGGTCCATGCCGAGGCCTGGATTGAGCAGATTGACGAGGATCAACCCCAGAGTCAGCGACACGAGGCTGGCGCAGATAAACCAGCCGATCGCTTTCAGGCCCACGCGTCCGAGCGCCGCGGTGTCCCCCATGTGGGCGATGCCCGCGACGAGCGTCGCGAAGACCAGGGGAGCGATGATCATCTTGATGAGCCGCAGGAATATCGTGCTGACAATCGAGATCCAACTGCTGATCTCGTGCAGCTTGGCGACCTGCGCAGGAGTGTCGTCGCCAATCCATACGTTGAGCGCCCAGCCGGCGAGGACGCCGAGCACGAGGGCGGCGAGGATGTAATAAGTGAGGCGCTTGGCCATGCCGGGTCCCCCGATTTTGCTGAAGCAGAGGAAGCCGATTGTCGGCGCCCGGTCAAGCGGCGGGACGGCTCAGCGGATTTGCGGCGGCGGCGGGTTGTTGGTGACCGGCCGCGGCCGGCGCCTGACCACCGTCGCCGGATTCGGCGCGTTGGCCGCCGGCGGCCGGGCCGACTGGCGGCCGTTCGAATTGGGCTGGGTCGCGCCGGTCGCCGGGTTGCGCGTATTGGGATTGCTTGGGTTGCGGTTGGGCCGGTCGCGCGACGGGCCGCCGAACAGGCCGGGTATATCGATATTGATCCGCGGGCGCCGCCGGCGCGGCGGCGGATCGTCGCGGGTCTCGGGCGGCTTGTCCTCGACCCGCGGCGGCGGCACGTAGACCGGCGGCTGCGTATAGATTGGCGGCACGTAGACCGGCGGCGTCGACGGCTGGGCGCGGATCGGCGGCTGGCGGGTCGGCGGCGTCCGCACCACCGGCGCGACGGGCGCGTCCCGGACCGGCTGCCGCGGCGTCGCGGCCACCTGGTTGACGGGCTCGGGCCCGGCCGCGGGCGCGACCTCCTCGACCGGCGCCGGCGCGGACGGGGGCGCGGCGCGGGTCTGGCCGGCCTCGAGCTCGGCGACGCGCGCCTGCAGCAGGTCGCGCTGGTCGACGGTCTGGCGGACCGCGCTCGCCGCCCAGATCGCGACTCCGGCCGCGCCGGCGGCGAAGACGAGCTGGAAGCCGAGCATGATCCAGGCGGTGCGCACGAAGCGCCGGATCGTCGGGGAATCGTGGGTGCTCATCGCCGTGATGCCCTTTGGATGCGGACCAGGCTGAACGCGGTCGCGGCGAGCAGCACCGCGGCCACGGCGAGCGCGAACATGGTGAGGCCGCCGAACGCGGCGGGGCTGAGCGTTCCGGTCGCCGCCAGCCCGACCGCGAGCGCGGCCATCGCCGCGACCAGGATCGAGACCCAGCCGAGCATCGACACCCGGCCGAGGCCCTGCAGAGCGGGCCCGGGCGGCGGCGCCTTGTCGTCGATCCATTCGCCGTTCAGGCGGCGGTGCACGCGGCTGTCGAGCGCGCTCCACGGTTCGTCGGCGCGGCTCCCGCCCCAGCGGCTGAAGTCGAGCAGCTGGAGCGCGGTGAAGGGCAAAGGCGGCTTGGCCTCGTCGAGGATGATCTGCACGAGCTTGCCCGAATCGAGCGCCTCATTGGCCTCGGCGCGGACCCAGAGCGATTCGCGCGCGGTCTTCGACCAGGCGACGACGCAGCAGCGCGCCGCGCCGATCTCCTTCTCGATCAGCATCGCATAATCGTCGCCGGGGGCCAGGGCCTTGTCCCACCAGACGCTGTGGCCGCTTTCCACGAGCGCGTCGCTGACCCCGGCGATCCGGTCCCGATTGACGCGCGAATAGGAGACGAACACGTCGGCCATGGCAGGAGCCTATCAAATCCCGGCGACTTTGTCAGCGCGAATGGGACAGCCGCTTTCGGGCTTCCCTCCGACCGTCCCTTCTCCCGCTAGGGATCCTCGATCCGGAAATGCACCGTCATCACGATGGACCCTTGCACCGGCCGCCCGTCGAGCGTCGCCGGGCGGAAGCGCCAGCGGCTGAGCGCCTGGCGTTCGGTGGCCCGCCCGAAGGCCGCATTGGTCGCTTCCAGCTGCTGCACCGCGGTCACCCGGCCGTCGGGCGCGACGGTGACGCGAACGCGGACCGTGCCGCCGCGCTGCGCGCGTTGCTCCGACGGCGGATAAGGCGGCTGCAGCGCGTTGGCGTAGCGCGGGTCGACCTGCGCCTCGCGGCGCACCGGCAGCGGATTCACCGGCAATACGCTGCCCGGGCCGGCGCCGACCGGTGGGCCGCCCGTCCGCGGCGGCGGCGTCGGCGTCGGGTGGGGCAGGTTATTGCGCGGCGGCGGCGGTGGGGGCGGCGGCGGGACCCGCGCCGCGCCATTGTCGACGCCGATGGGCGGCACGCCGGGCAGCGCCCCGGCGGTCGGCGGCGCCGGCGCGCGCCGCGCCTCCAGCTCGGTGACCCGCCGCCGGAGCAGGTCGCGCTGGTCGACCACATCCTGCACCTTGGTCGCCGCCCAGATCGCCAGCCCGGTCGCGCCCGCCGCGGCGACGAACTGGAAGGCGAGAAGCATCCGCGCGCTGCGCACGAAGCGTTTGTTGGTCGGCCCGCTCATCGCCGCGACGCCAGGCTGACGCGGACCAGGGTGGAGGCGGCGCGCGCCATCACTATCGCCGCCGGGGCGAAGGCGCCCGAATCCCGCGCCGCGTCGCTGATCTGCTCGACCCGCGGCCGCATGGTCCGCGCACAGGGAAGGAAGACCTTCGCCATGGCGCGACTCTATCAAATCCGCGCCGGCCTGTCGCGGCCCGCGTCAGGCGGGCTCCAGCTCCTTCTGCACGACCTTGTCGGCGAGCGTGCCGTTCAGTTCGGCGAGATGGTCGAAGGCGGCGGTATAGGTGGCGAGGCCCTGGCTCAGCGAGCGCAATTCGGCGTCGAAGCCCTGCATCTCCGCCTCGGGGACCAAAGCCTCGACCCGGTCCCAGCGCGACCAGCCCTCGCGCGGCTCCATGCCGAGCATCTGGCCGCGCCGGCTGGCGACAGCGGAGGTCGCCTTGGAGGTCGCCCCGCTCGGCACCGTTATGGTCACCTTCATCACCGGCTCCAGCAAGTGCGGCGCGGCCTGCCCGAGCGCCTCGGCCATGCCGATCCGGCCCGCGGTGCGGAAGGCGAGCTCGGAGCTGTCGACGCTGTGATAGGAGCCGTCGACCAACGTCACCGCGACGTCGACCACCGGGAAGCCCAGCGGCCCCTTGACCAGAGCGTCGCGGACGCCGTCCTCGACCGCCGGGATCCACTGCTTGGGTACGACCCCGCCGGAAATCTTGTCGGTGAAGGTGAAGCCCTCGCCGCGCGCCTGCGGCCTGACCTCGATGACGCAATCGCCGAACTGGCCGTGGCCGCCGGACTGCTTCTTGTGGCGGCCGCGCTGGGTGACGGTCTTGCGGATCGATTCCTTGTAGCCGATCGCCGGCTGGCGCGAATCGACGGCGACGCCGTAGCGCCTTCTCAGCCGCTCCAGCGTGACCTTGAGATGCTCGTCATTGACGCCCTTGAGCCGGGTCTCGTGCATCGCCTCGTCCTGCTCCCAGACGAGCGCCCGGTCCTCCTCGGTCAGCTTGTGCAAAGCGGTCGACAGGCGGACGTCGTCCTTCCTGTCCCTGGTGGCGATGGCGAGCGCGTAATTGCGGGTCGGCGGCGCCACCTCCAGCCTCGGCGGCGCCTTGCCGGAGACCAGCCAGTCGCCGGCATGGACGCCTTCGAGCTTGGCGATGGCGACGACGTCGCCGTCTCTGGCCTCGGCGAGCTTGACCGTCTTTTCGCCCTGGACTGCGAACAATGTGCCGATGCGCACGTCCTCGCCGCCGCTGCTCTTCAGCTCCTGCCCCTCCTTGAGCGTCCCGCCGAAGATTCGCGCGTAGGAGAGCCGGCCCATCGCGCCGCCATGGCTGACCTTGAACAGGAAGGCCGAAGAGCCGCCACCGGCGCCGAGCCGTTCGGCCGCGGCGGAAGGGGCGGGGGCTTCGTGGCGGAGCGCCTTCTGCAGCCGCCGGACGCCGAGCGCGCCGGTCGCCGAGCCGAACAATACCGGCACGATCTGGCCCTGGCCGGTCTCCTTGGCGAGATCGGCGAAGACGGTCTCGCGGTCGGGCACCTCGTCCATCAGCAATTGCTCAAGCAAAGCATCGTCATGGTCGGCGAGCTTCTCCAGCATCTGGCCGCGCTCCAGCGCCTCGCGGTCGGCGAGGTCGGCGGGGATCTCCTTCTGCTCGGAGGGCTTGCCGGGCTGGTAATAATAAGCGCGCTCGAGCGCGATATCGACGAAGCCGGTGATCTTCTCGCCGTCGCGGATCGGCAGCCAGCGCGCGATCAGCGGCAGGGCGCTCATCGGCTGCAGCGCTTCCAAGAGGCCCTGGATCGAGCCGCGCGCCTGATCGATCTTGTTGACGAAGATCATGTGCGGAATGCCGAGCGCCTCCAGCTGGCGGAGCGTCGGCTCGGCGAGCAGGGCGCGGTTCGGGTCGGGATCGACGACGACGATGGCGAGGTCGGCGACCGCGGTGCCGAGCGCGCCGTCGGCCGCGAAGCCGACCGATCCGGGGCAGTCGATCAACGCATAATGATCGCCCATATAATCGAAGTTCAAGAGGTTGAGCTCGGTCGAGCCGCCGCGCGCCCTGGCTTCCGGGCTGGCGTCGCCGGTGCTCGAGCCGTCGGCCACCGATCCCTGGCGCCCGCTCGCGCCGGCCGCAAAAAGAAGGGCCTCGGCTAGGCTGGTCTTACCCGCCCCGCCGGGGCCCACGAGCGCGATACTTCTGGTGCCGGCAGCTCTGGTGGGCATATTCGTCTCCTCGTCCGCTGGCGCGGGTCCGCGAGAAGACGCGGCGCGCGCCTCATGGGGAAAGGTCCAGCTTCGACCTGTCGGCGGGGAAGTGCAAGGGGGCAAAATGGCGGCTGGTCCTGCTTTCGCGCGCTGTCGTCGCGACCGGGTCGTTGCCGTCATGCCGAACTCGTTTCGGCACCCAGCGACGAACCGCGCTGGGGTGGAGGCCTGGGCCCTGAAACGAGTTCAGGGTGACGGACGAGCGTGACGGCGCAGCGCCCGCTCTCGCTCGTCGCGCTTACAATGTTGGAATTGCCGTGGTCCAAGCTTGCGGATGAGGACCGCAACTGACTCGCGCCCGGCCCGGAGTTCCTGCCACCGCCCGCCTTTGGAACGTGACAATCCCGGCGCGATGAAGCGCAGCGGGCGTCACCCTTGTCACGTTTCGCGGGCGGGGGTGACGGCACGGATGGCAAGTGTCATCTTTGTCATCTTCATCTCTGCACGGCGCCCTCGCTTGCCGCATCGCAGCATGTCGCTTACATCGCGCCCATGACCTCGACGAACGACATCCGCCGGGCCTTCCTGGATTATTTCGCCCGCGAGGGGCACGAAATCGTGCGCTCGGCGCCTTTGGTGCCGCAGAACGACCCGACCCTGATGTTCGTCAACGCCGGCATGGTGCCGTTCAAGAACGTCTTCACCGGCCTCGAGACCCGGCCCTATGTCACCGCCACCTCGTCGCAGAAATGCGTGCGCGCCGGCGGCAAGCATAACGACCTCGACAATGTCGGCTACACCGCGCGCCACCTCACCTTCTTCGAGATGCTCGGCAATTTCTCGTTCGGCGACTATTTCAAGGAGCGGGCGATCGACCTCGCCTGGACCCTCATCACCAAGGAATGGGGGCTGTCCCCCGAGAGGCTCAGCGTCACCGTCTATCATACCGACGACGAGGCCTGGGACCTGTGGAAGAGGATCGCCGGCCTCCCCGACGAGCGCATCATCCGCATCGCCACCAAGGACAATTTCTGGGCGATGGGCGACAGCGGCCCGTGCGGGCCCTGCTCGGAAATCTTCTTCGATCACGGCCCCCAGATCGCCGGCGGCCCGCCCGGCTCGCCGGACGAGGACGGCGACCGCTTCGTCGAGATCTGGAACCTCGTCTTCATGCAATATGAGCAGGAGGACAATGAGATCGTCCGCGACCTGCCCAAGCAGTCGATCGACACCGGCATGGGCCTGGAGCGCATCTCGACGGTGCTGCAGGGCGTCCACAACGTCTTCGACATCGACACGTTCAGGGCGCTGACCGAGGCTTCGGCCGAGCTGACCAGGACCGACGCCGCGAACGTCAGCCACAGGGTGATCGCCGATCATCTGCGCTCGTCGGGCTTCCTGATCAGCGACGGCGTCCTTCCCTCCAACGAGGGGCGGGGCTATGTCCTGCGCCGGATCATGCGCCGCGCGATGCGCCACGCCCACCTGCTCGGCGCGGCCGAGCCGCTGATGCACCGGCTGGTGCCGGGCCTGGTCGCCGAAATGGGCGCGGCCTATCCCGATCTGGTCCGCGCCCAGCCGCTGATCGAGGAAACGCTGAAGCTGGAGGAGACCCGCTTCCGCCAGACCCTCGACAATGGCCTGAGGCTGCTCGACGAGGCGACCGCGCGCATGGCGCCCGGCGACACCCTGCCCGGCGCCACCGCCTTCAAGCTCTACGACACGTTCGGCTTCCCCTACGACCTCACCGAGGACGCGCTGCGCGCTTTGGGCCTCAACGTCGACCGGGCCGGCTTCGACGCCGCGATGGGCGAGCAGAAGGCCGCCGCCCGCGCCGCCTGGAAGGGCTCGGGCTCGAAGGCGTCGGACGACATCTGGTTCGACATCGCCGAGGATGAGGGCGCGACCGAGTTCACCGGCTATCTCGGCGACGAGGGCGAAGGCGTGGTCGTCGCCTTGGTCAAGGACGGCGCGCGCGTCGACAAGGCCGGTGCGGGCGACAGCGTCACCATCCTCACCAACCAGACGCCCTTTTACGGCGAGAGCGGCGGGCAGATAGGCGACACGGGAAAGATCAGCTCCGACAAGGGCCTGGCGGCCGTTGTTGAGGACACGTCGAAGCCGCTCGGCAAGCTCCACGCGCATCATGCGGAGATCAGGGAGGGCGAGGTCGCGGTCGGCGACGCCGTCCACCTCGCCGTCGACGGGGCGCGCCGCGACAAGGTCCGCGCCAATCACAGCGCCACCCATTTGCTGCACGCGGCCCTGCGCAAGCGGCTCGGCACGCATGTGACGCAGAAAGGCAGCCTGGTCGCACCGGACTATTTCCGCTTCGATTTCTCGCACCCCAAGCCGATGACCCGCGCGGAGATCGAGACGGTCGAGGCCGACGTCAATCGCCACATCCGCTCCAACCGCGCGGTCGGCATCCGCCTGATGAGCATGGACGACGCCATTTCGTCGGGCGCCATGGCCCTGTTCGGCGAGAAATATGGCGAGGAGGTCCGCGTCCTTTCGATGGGCGACGAGGACGCGGCCAGCTATTCGGTCGAATTGTGCGGCGGCACCCATGTCAGGGCATTGGGCGACATCCAGCTGCTCAAGATCACCTCGGAAAGCGCGGTCGCCGCGGGCGTGCGCCGCATCGAGGCGCTGACCGGCGAGGCGGCGCGGCTGTGGCTCACCGACCGCGAGGACCGGCTCAAGCAGGCCGCCGCTTCGCTCAAGGCGTCGCCCGAGGACGTCCCCGCCCGCGTCGCCGCCTTGCTCGACGACCGCCGCCGGCTCGAGCGCGAGCTCGCCGAGGCGAAGAAGGCGCTGGCTTTGGGCGGCGGAAGCAAGGCCGAGGCGGCGGGCCCGGAAGCGATCGGCGGCACCAGCTTCATCGGCCAGATCCTCGACGGCATGGATCCCAAGGCGCTGCGCGGGCTGGTCGACGAGAACAAGGCGCGGATCGGCTCCGGCGTCGTCGCTCTGGTCGCGGTCAACGAGGGCCGCGCCACGGTCGCCGTCGGCGTCACCGACGACCTCGCCGCCAGCCGCAGCGCCGTCGACCTCGTCCGCAAGGCGGTTGAGGCGGTCGGCGGGCAGGGCGGCGGCGGCCGGCCCGACATGGCGCAGGGCGGCGGCCCCGACGGAGCCAAGGCGTCCGCCGCGCTCCAGGCGGTGCGCGACGCGTTGGCCGGACAGACCGTGACCGCATGAGGCTCGGCGAGCGGGCGCGCTGGCTGATCGCGCTGCTCGGCGTGCTGCTCTGGCTCGCCCTTCCGCTCATCTTCCACGAAGGCGGGCTGGCGAAGCAGGCCCTCCACCGCTGCGACCCGACCTCGACCGGGCCCGGCGGATGCCCGAGCGATTATCTCCCGGTGCTCGAGATAGTGCTGGAGGTCTTCGTCGTCCCCGTTCTGGTTGTGGCGATGCTCTATCCGTTCGCGCGCTTCGCTTTCTTTCTCTACAGTCCGCCGTCCGAAGGGCGCCGTCTCAAATGGCGGCTGGCCCGCCCGGCCGGCGGCGTGACCGCCTGGCCCGTGCTGCACGGATTTGCCGTCGCGGGATCGGCCTGGGCGCTGTGGCGCATGCTCACCTACCCGTTCGTCGGCGGGCTATGGCCGTTTCACCTCTATTGGGGAGCCTTTGCCGCCTGGTTCGCGCTTGGCGCGCTGGTCGGCCTCCTCGACGAGCGGCGCGCCAGGTCGGCCTGATCGCCCCTCAGCTTCACAGCGGGTCTCGAACGTTCACCTCACCTCACCCCACCCCTTCCCCATCGAGGGGAGGGGAGCCGGTGCCGATTGTTGGATACGAATAGGATTTGACCTGCCACGCTGGGCGGGACTCGCGGCTCGGGCTGCCGGTCGCGGCTCTTTCGATCGTTAACCGGCCTGGACGCGTTGGCCCAACCTTAGCCTAACCTTTGAGCGCGTCCCGCAGCCGCTTGCCCCGCTGCACGGGCTCGGCGTCGAGCTCGCCCATCTCCATGATCTGCTGGCGCAATTCGGCGCGCTTCTCGTGGATCGAGGCGATTACCGGGCCCATCGCCATGCCGAGGTCGACGAGCACCGCTTCGGAGAGCTGGAGCGAGGATTCGAGCGTCTCCGGCACCGCGTCGGTCGCGCCCGCCCGGTAGAGCTCGGCGGCATGCTCGGGGTCGCGGGCGCGGGCGACGATGGTCAGATCGGGGCACCAGCCGCGCACCCTTTTGACCAGCCGCACCGCCTGGCGCGGATCGTCCATGGTCAGGATCAAAGCGCTGGCATGGCCGAGGTTGAGCTTGTCGAGGAATTCGGGCCGGGCGGCGTCGCCGTAGATGAGCGGGAAGCCCTCGGCCCGCGCCGCCCTGACGGCGTCGATGTTCGAATCCACCGCGACATAGGGCCGTTCGTGCTCGGCCAGCATCTCGGCGACCATCCGCCCGACCCGGCCGAAGCCGAGGATCACCGCGCGCGGCGCCTCGCGGGTCGGGCTGATGTCGGGCTCGCTCGCCTGGCCGCGCTTCTCGATCCTGGCGCCGGCGTCGCGCCCGATCCGCGCCAGCAAGGGCGTCAGCGTCAGGCCCATGGCGGTGACGATCTGCCAGAAGGCGGCGGTCTGGGCGTCGATCAGGCCGGCGGCGCCCGCCGCGGTCAGCACGATCAGGGTGGTCTCCGACGGCGAGGCCATGAGCAGGCTCGCTTCGGCCGCCACCGCCTTGCGCCGCCCGCCCCAGCGCAGGAACAGGGCCGTCACCACGGTCTTGGCGACCATCACGCCGATCAGCGCCATCAGGAGCTGCGGCCAGTGACCGGCGATGAAGCCAAGGTCCATGCTCATCCCGACCGCGATCAGGAAGATGCCGAGCCCGAGCCCGCGGAACGGCGCGGTCATCACCTCGACCTCGCCGCGATATTCGGTCTCGGCGATGAGGATGCCGGCGACCAGAGCGCCGACGATCGGCGACAGGCCGACGGCCGTGGTGGCGAGGCTCGAGGTGATGACGACGAGCAGGCTGACCGAGAGGAACAGCTCCGGGCTCTTGGTCCGCGCCGCCTGCGCGAACAGCCGCGGCAGCACGAAGCGGCCGAGCAGCAGCATGGCGACGATCACCAGCGCGCCGAGCCCGAGCGTGTTCATCAGCGCCGCGACATCGGCATCGGCACGCGGGCTGAGCGCGCCGAGCGCGAAGACGATCGGCACCAAGGCCAGATCCTCGAACAGGAGCATCGAGAAAGCCGATTTGCCGACCGGGCTCGTCGTCCCCACCAGGGGCAGCACGACCGCGGTCGAAGACAAAGCCAGAGCGGTGCCGAGCGCCAGAGCGGCGGTCCAGCCATGGCCGCCGATATGGATGGCGAGGCCGATCAGCAGCGCCGAGACGATCAGCTGGCCGGCACCGACGCCGAACACCAGCCGCCGCATGCCCCATAATCGCCGGAAGCTCAGCTCCAGCCCGATCGAGAAGAGCAGCATGATGATGCCGAACTCGGCGAAGGGCTCGATCGCCTCGACATGGGTGATCGTCACATAATTGAGCCAGGGCGCCCCCTCCGAGAGCTTGCCCAGCCCCGAAGGGCCGATCAGGATGCCGATCAGGATGAAACCGATGACCGGGCTGATCCTGATCCGGGCGAAAGCGGGGATGACGATGCCCGCCGCGCCGAGGATGACGAGCACGTCGCTGAGGCCGGAAGTGCCGAAATCGGTCGCCATCTTGCCATTATGCAAGTTTGCGGGTGATTGTCAGCCATCATGGCCGAGGAAATCCACGATCTGCTGATCGCCGGCGGCGGCCCCGCCGGGATGATGGCCGGCCTGCTGTTCGCGCGCGCCGGGGTGAAGACCTTGGTGCTCGAGAAGCACGGCGATTTCCTGCGCGATTTCCGGGGCGACACGGTCCATCCCTCGACGCTGGAGCTGATGGACGAGCTCGGCCTGCTCGACGAGCTCCTCCAGCGCCCCCATGACGAGATCAGGACGCTGACCGCCCGCGTCGCCGACGAGCGCATCACCATCGCCGACTTGAGCCATCTGCCGGTCAAATGCCCGTTCGTCGCGATGATGCCGCAATGGGAGTTCCTCGATTTCCTCGCCGACGCGGCGAAGGACTATCCCACCTTCTCGCTCTGGATGAACGCCGAGGCGGTCGAGCTGCTGACCGAGCAGGGCCGCGTCGCCGGCGCGCGGCTCGGCGACGGCCGCGAGATCAGGCCGCGGCTGCTCACCATCGCCGCCGACGGCCGCGGCTCGATCGTGCGCGCCAAAAAGGAGCTGCCGCTTCGCGACCTCGGCGCGCCGATCGACGTGCTCTGGTTCCGCCTGCCCAAGGGCGCGAGCGACTATCGCGAGACCGGCGGCACGTTCGGCGCGGGCAGCTTCATCGTCCAGATCAACCGGGGCGATTATTGGCAATGCGCCTTCGTCGTGCCCAAGGGCGGCGCGGACGAGGTCCGGGCGCGGGGCATCATCGCCTTCCGCGACGACGTCGCCCGGGCGATCCCTGATCTGGCGGACGTCACCGGCACGCTCGAGGACTGGGACCAGGTGAAATTGCTCTCGGTCTCGCTGGACCGGCTCGATCATTGGTCGAAGCCCGGCCTGCTCGCGATCGGCGATGCCGCGCATGCCATGTCGCCGGTGGGCGGAGTCGGCATCAATCTCGCCATCCAGGACGCGGTCGCCGCCGCCAACATTCTGGCGGCACCCCTGGCCAGGGGCGAAAATGTCGATGCCCTGCTGGAGAAGGTTCAGGACCGGCGCCTGCTCCCGGTCCGGCTGATCCAGCGCATGCAGAAGATTGTCCACGACCGCATCCTGACGCCGCTCGTGGTCCGCAAGGCCGTGCTCGACAAGGTGCCGTTCGTGCTTCGGCTCTTCAAGCGCTTCCCGATACTCCGGCGGATACCCGCGCGGATCGTCGGCCTCGGCTTCCGCCGCGAGCACATCCGCTCGCCCGATGCGGGGCTCAGGCGGGCCGTGCCGCCGCCATCGCCGCCTCGAGATTGACCACGATCGCCTCGAAGAATTGCTCGGTGGTCATCCAGCTCTGCTCGGGGCCGATCAATATGGCGAGGTCCTTGGTCATCTTGCCGCTCTCGACGGTTTCGACGCAGACCCGCTCGAGCGTCTCGGCGAAGCGGGTGACTTCGGGCGTGCCGTCGAACTTGCCGCGGAACTTGAGGCCGCCGGTCCAGGCGAAGATCGAGGCGATCGGGTTGGTCGAGGTGGGCTTGCCCTGCTGGTGCTGGCGGAAGTGCCGGGTCACCGTCCCGTGCGCCGCCTCGGCCTCGACGGTCTTGCCGTCGGGGGTCATCAGCACCGAGGTCATCAGGCCGAGCGAGCCGAAGCCCTGCGCGACGGTGTCGGACTGCACGTCGCCGTCGTAGTTCTTGCAGGCCCAGACGTACCCGCCCTCCCACTTCATCGCCGCGGCGACCATGTCGTCGATCAGGCGGTGCTCGTAGGTCAGCCCGGCCTTCTCGAACTCGTCCTTGAACTCCTCGTCGTAGACCTTCTGGAAGAGGTCCTTGAAGCGGCCGTCGTAGGCCTTGAGGATCGTGTTCTTCGTCGACATGTACAGCGGGAAGCCGCGGTCGAGCGCGTACCGCATCGACGCGCGCGCGAAGTCGACGATCGAGCCGTCGAGGTTGTACATGCCCATCGCGATGCCGGCGTCCGGGAAGTCGAAGACGTCGATCTCGATGTTCTCGCCGCCGTCCGAGGGCTCGAACGTCATCGTGAGCTTGCCGGCGCCCGGCACGAGGAAGTCCTCGGCGCGGTACTGGTCGCCGAACGCGTGACGGCCGATGATGATCGGCTTCGTCCAGCCCGGGACCAGGCGCGGGACGTTCTTCATCACGATCGGCTCGCGGAAGATGACGCCGCCGAGGATGTTGCGGATCGTGCCGTTCGGCGAGCGGTACATCCGCTTGAGGCCGAACTCCTCGACGCGAGCCTCGTCAGGAGTGATCGTCGCGCACTTCACGCCGACGCCGTACTCCTTGATCGCGTTCGCCGCGTCGACCGTGATCTGGTCGTCGGTGGCGTCGCGGGACTCGATGCCGAGGTCGTAGTACTTCAGATCGACATCCAGGTAGGGGAGGATCAGCTGGTCCTTGATGAACTGCCAGATGATCCGGGTCATCTCGTCGCCGTCGAGCTCGACGACGGGGG
>JAXDPD010000047.1:0-23538 GCA_034668505.1 Sphingomonadales bacterium | reverse complement strand
CGGATCGATCGCCGCCAGCACCTCGATCTCATAGCCGGTTTGCAGCGTGTAGCTGCCCACCGCATAGACCGCGTCGGCACCGCCGCCGGCATATTCGAGGACGACGTCGCCGGCATCCTCGACCCGGTAGACGTCGTTGCCGAGGCCGCCGGCGAGAACGTCGTTGCCGCCGCCGCCGATCAGGGTGTTGGCGCCGGCCGTGCCGATGATCGTGTTGCCATAATCGTTGCCGGTCAGGTTCATCGCCGCCGTCGAGCCGGGGTCGATCGCCGAGAGCAATTCGACCTCCGCGCCGGCATTGAGCGTGTAGCTGCCCAGGCTCAGAGCGACATAGGCCGCATCCACGCCGCCGCCGACACCCTCGAGGATGACGTCGCGGGCATCCTCGATCCGGTAGAAGTCGTTGCCCAGACCGCCGACGAGCACGTCGCCCCCGCCACCGCCGATCAGGACGTTGGAGCCGGCCGTGCCGATAACGGTCTGGGCGAACGCATTGCCCGTGAGGTCGAACGCGACCGTGGACGAAGGATCGATCGCCGAGAGCAGCTCGATCTCGGAGCCCGCCTGAAGCGTGTAGCGGCCCAGGGCCAGCCCGACATAGGCGGCGTCAAAGCCGCCGCCGATGGCCTCGATGAGCTGATCGCCCTCATCTTCAACCCGATAGAGATCGTTGCCCGCGCCGCCGGTCATTATGTCGTTGCCGCGACCACCGACCAGGAAATCGTTGCCGTCGCCGGTCGAGATCCTGTCGTCCGCGGCGCCGGTGTTGATGACGTCGTCGCCGGTGCCGGTGGTGATCCAGAACCGCTCGGTCTCGACGAAATCGAGCGTCGCGGTGGCGGCGTCGGCAAGGTGACCGGAATAGCCGCTCCCCAGCTGGCCGCCGGTGACGCCGCCGGTCACCGCGGTAACGGCGGCGGAATAATCAATGATCAGCAGGTCGCTGTCGGCGCCGGCGTTGACCGTATCGCTGCCGCCGGTGACCGTGATCCGGTCCGCGCCCGCGCCGGCGACGATGGTGTCGGCGCCACGCCCGGTGAGAATCTCGTCGACCCCGCCGCCGGTGGTGACCGTGTTGGTGCCGTCGCCGGCATCGACGAAATTGCCGCCGCCGCCCGCTGTGATCGTGTCCGCGCCGCTACCGCCGATTATGGTGTTGGCGCCCTCGCCGGCGGTGACGGTGCCGGCACCTTCGCCGGTGCGGATGTCGTCGTCGCCGCCGCCGGTGGTGATCGTGTCCGCGCCGGAGCCGGTCCAGATGGTGAAATGCTCGAAGCCGCCGTTGATCGTCACCAGCCGGCCGCCGCCGCCTGCTTCGGCGACGTTGGACGTGGAATCGCCGGTGACGGCGCCAGTCGCGAGCCGATAGTCGACGAACAGCCGGTCGTCGCCCGCCCCGCCGCTGACCGAATCGGCTCCTGCGGTGACGGTGACGAAATTGGCGCCGTCATTGCCGACGATGCCGTTGCCGTCGCCGGCGTCGATGACGTCGATCGGCGCCGCGCCGCCGAGCGTGACCGTGGCGATGCCGCTGCCGAGCTGGAGAACGATACCGAGCGAGCCGGCGCCGCCGGTGATGGTCATCCCGCTATGCGTGACCGTCGCGGTCTCGTTGGAATAGCCGGCTTCGAGCTGGATGGTGTCGCCCGGTCCGGCCGCGGCCATGGCGGCGGCGATGGAGGGAAAGGTGGAAGTGGGGCCGACTGTAAGGATAGCCATGTCAATTCTCCTTGGGCGGAGCGGCAAGGAGCTGCATACATCCCGGATCGCCTACGCATTACTCGCGGATCGCCGCGCCGAGATTTGCAGAAAAATGGCAAGTTATGCCTTGGTAATCTCAAAATATATTCAAACTAAAACACTGGCTAGTATGCATAGATTACCAAGCTAACAACATGAACACCGTGCTACTACGCTTGGTTCCCTGTGGCTTTTGATTTCGGCGTAGCGACAGCGGGTCGCGATGCATTTCGCGATCGCGGGCGGTCGCCTGAAATCGGCGGTGCGTGCTCAGTCGACGTGCGGGCTGACCGCCGGGGGATCGCTCGCCGGGAAGCTTTCGTCCGAGGCCTGGTCGGTCTTTTCCCATTCGGCCGGCGGGTCGCGCATCGCGTCGGGGCCGGCGGAGCGGGCGGCGCCCGAATGGCCGACCGGGCCGGGGGCGGTCTTGCCGCGCGCGGTGGCGGGAGCCGGGCGCTCCTCATTGTCGCCGCGCCACCAGCGGCGGGCGAACAAAGCGGCGCCGAGGCCGACGATTGCGGCCGTGCCGGCGGCGATGATCGATGTCTTGCGGTTCCAGGCCATGTCGGCGTCGCTTCCCTGCTCGTTTGATTGCGCGCTTGGAACATTCGGAGCCGGGCGCCGGTTCCCGAGTCTGCTTACGGTCGGGGACAGGAATTTTGAACGACACCGAGACGCTTTCGCCGCTGCTGCCCGACCGGGTCGAGGAGGCGACCCGGCGGCTGCTCGCCAAGGCCAGCGAGCGCGGCCTCGTCCTCGCCACGGCGGAGAGCTGCACCGGCGGCATGCTCGCCAGCCTTTTGACCGACGTCAAGGGTGTCGCCCACGCCTTCGATCGCGGCTTCGTCACCTATAGCGAGGAGGCCAAGACCGGGATGCTCGGCGTGCCCGCGGACCTGATCGAGCAGGAGGGCGCGGTCTCGGAGGCGGTCGCGGTGGCGATGGCCGAGGGGGCATTGTCCCGCTCCCGCGCCAATATCGCGCTTGCCATCACCGGATATGCCGATACGGGCGAGGAGCCGGGGCTGGTCCATTTCGCCTGCGCGCGGAACGGGCGTACAACCATGCACCGCGAGGAGCATTTCGGCGGCATCGGGCGCGGCGCCGTCCGGGTGGCGGCGCTCGACGTGGCGATCGCGATGATGACGGAGATGCTGTAGATGGCGAAGGCCGGCAAGAAGGCGGAAGCGGAAGCGGAGGCGGAAGCGCCAGCGCGGCCGCCGTTCGGCGCGATCCACCGCCACGGCTTCGTCCGCGTCGCCGCCGCCAGTCCTCGCGCGTCGGCGGGCGAGGTCGCCTTCAACGTCGAGGAGACGCTGAAGCTGGCCCGCGAGGCCGATGCGCGCGGCGTCGATCTCGCCGTCTTCCCCGAGCTCAACATCTCCTCCTACGCGGTCGACGACCTGTTCCTGCAGGACGCCTTCTTGGATGCGGTCGAGGCGGGGATCGGCCGGCTGGCGCAGGAGAGCGCGGAGCTTGCGACCGTGCTCGTCGTCGGCGCGCCGCTCAGGCGCAACGGTCGGCTCTACAATTGCGCCTTGGCGATCGCGCGCGGCCAGATCCTCGGCGCGGTGCCGAAGAGCTTCCTGCCCAATTACCGCGAATATTACGAGAAGCGCTGGTTCGCCTCGGGTGTCGGGCTCGAGGAATTGAAGACGGAGGTGGCCGGCCAGGGCGTGCCCTTCGGCACCGACCTCCTCTTCGCCGCAGAGGACCTCGCCGACTTCGTCTTCCACATCGAGATTTGCGAGGATTATTGGGCGCCGCAGCCGCCCTCGACCCTGGGCGCGATGGCGGGCGCTTTGATCCTCACCAACCTTTCGGCGTCGAACATCACCATCGGCAAGGCGGACGAGCGCAAATTGCTCTGCGCCAGCCAGGCCAGCCGCTGCATCGCCGGCTATATCTTCTCCGCCGCGGGCCCCGGCGAGAGCACCACCGACCTCGCCTGGGACGGCCAGGGCTCGATCTACGAGCTTGGCGAACTGCTCGCCGAAACCGGCCGCTTCGACCGCAATTCCGAGCTCGCAATCGCCGATATCGACGTCCAGCGCCTCAGGCTCGAGCGGATGCGCAACGGCACGTTCAACGACAATGCCCGCGCCGCCGGCCATCCCGAGCTGCGCTTCCGCCGCATCGGCTTCGAGCACAAGCCCGCCTTCGCCGAGATCGGCTTCGAGCGGAAGCTGCGCCGCTTCCCTTATGTCCCCAACCGGCCCGAGCAGCTCGATCAGGATTGCTACGAGGCGTTCAACATCCAGGTCCAGGGCCTGGTCCGCCGCTTCCAGGCGACCTCGGGCGACCATCTCGTCATCGGCGTGTCGGGCGGGCTCGATTCGACCCATGCGCTGATCGTCGCCGCCAAGGCCTGCGACGAACTGGGCCTGCCGCGCTCGACGATCCTGGGCTTCACCATGCCCGGCTTCGCCACCGGCGCGGAGACCAAGGGCAATGCCTGGTCGCTGATGAACGCATTGGGCATAGCCGGCGAGGAGATCGACATCCGGCCCGCCGCCAGGCAGATGCTCGCCGACATGGGCCACCCCTTCGCCAAGGGCGAGCCGCAATATGACATCACCTTCGAGAATGTGCAGGCGGGCCTCAGGACCGACTATCTCTTCCGCCTCGCCAACCAGCGCGCGGGCTTCGTCATCGGCACCGGCGACCTTTCGGAGATCGCTTTGGGCTGGTCGACCTACGGCGTCGGCGACCAGATGAGCCATTACGGCGTCAACGGCGGCGTCCCCAAGACGCTGATCCAGTATCTGATCCGCTGGGCGATCAATTCGGGCCAGTTCGACGAGCCCACCAACCGCGTCCTCCAGGCGATCCTCGACACCAAGATCTCGCCCGAGCTGGTCCCCGCCGACGGCGCGAGCGGCATGCAATCGACCGAGGACCGGATCGGCCCCTACGAGCTCCACGATTTCTTCCTCTACCACATCCTCCGCCACGGTCAGCCGCCGTCGAAGGTCGCGTTCATGGCCCATGCGGCGTGGAAGGACGCGGAAGCGGGCAAATGGCCGTTCCACTATCCCGAAGCGCTCAAGCGCCAATACGATTTGCCGACCATCCGCAAATGGCTGGAGGTCTTCTGCTTCCGCTTCTTCCAATTGAGCCAGTATAAGCGCAGCGCCATCCCCAATTCCCCCAAGGTCTCCGGCGGCGGCGCCTTGAGCCCGCGCGGCGACTGGCGCGCCCCGAGCGACGGCAATGCCGGGCCGTGGCTGGAGGAATTGAAGGCGGCGTTCGGGGACTGATTGTCGCCAGGGCGGAGCGGCCTGTCGGCGCCCTCGAAGCCTAGCGGGCCGGCGCCCGTCCCGACGGCGGCGAAAGGCTGGGCTCGCCGATCACCACGTCGACCATGGTCGAATCGCCGGTCGGCGTGGCGGTCACGCGGAGCACCAGATCCCCGCCGCGGCTGGCGAGCAGCGTCGCGCTCCGGCCGGTGCCGGAGCGTTCATCGATGCCATAGCCGGCCCGGCCGGCCGCCCCGGCATAATATTCGATCACCCGGGCCGGCGGGTCGGGGGTGTGGAATGTGAACATACGTCCCCGGGTTTCGCCGCCCCCGCCGCTCACCCTGATGTCGCCGCCCTCGGCGGTGGCGCCCGGATAGGCCGGAATGCCGTCGGCGGGCATTGCGGGCGCGGCGGCGGCGTTGGCCGGCTGCGGCGCGGCCTCGTTGGCGGCGGGGGCGTCGCTTCGCCCGCACCCCGCCAGCGCAAGCAAGGCGGCGCCGGCCATGCCGACCGGGACGACGACATTCCGTGGTCTGCGCATGACGGCGTCCTCGCATTTCGGCCCGTCGAGAGGGTTACGCCAGGAGCCGTGGCTTAGGAAGCCCCGGCCGGCCGGAGCATTCTCCGGCCGGGCAAGCGCGCCCGGCCCGGAGAATGCCGAGCCGGGTGACCCTCAGACGACGACGCGCAGCTCGCCGGTGGCCGTGCTGTAGACCGAATCGACCGCAAGCCCGGCGCCGGCCGCGGCGGCATTGTTGGCGTGGACCGGGAAATTCGCCTTGAGCAGCATGGTCCCGCCCGCCTCCGCCGTGAACTGCGCGAGATTGCCGTTGCGGTCGCGGATATACAGGCCCTCGGCCTGGTAGCGCGCCGCGTGGTTGGTCGCGTCGCCGACCGTGAAGGCGTTTTGCTTGCTCGGCGTCACGGTCAGCGGCAAATTGCCCCATAAGCCCGAGCTTTCGATCGAGGCGAAGGTGGGGTTGCCCAGCGTTCCGACCGGCTCCGGCAGGATCCCGAGCGGCTGCAGGATCAGCCCGCCGGTCTGGATGTCCCAGATGTCGCCAGCGAAGTTGCTCTCGGCATAGCAGCCGGAAAAGAGGCTGCTGTTGGTGCCGATGACGTTCCTGTGCACATAGGCAGAAACGGCGCTGATGCCGCCGCCGTCCGCGCAGCATCCGACGTAGCTGTTGCCGAGAAGGCTGGCGTCATAGAAGCCGAACTGCTGCGCGCCGTAGGCGGTGCAGCCGACGATCGCGCAGGCGTTCGCATCCGTTCCTTCGAAGATGAAGCCGTGCTCCGGCGAGTAGCTGCTGATGCAATTCTGGAACACGCAATTATTCGCGTTGCCGGTGATCGCCCCGCTGCCGACGGTCGGGCCGCCGGCGCGGACCTTGACGCCGCAGTTCACGAACCGGACGTTCGTCGCGAACACGCGGCCGGCGGTCCAGATGCCGTAATCGAGGCCGGTCGGCCGCGTTCCGTCGATCTCGATGGCCAGATCCTGGAAGACGGAGAAGCTTGCGCTGCCGCTCCCATTCCCTGCCTTGCTGCTCATCGCGGGATCGTAGGTGCCGCCGTTGGCAATGCCGAACGCTCCCAGGAGGGTCGTGTTGGCCGTGGCGAGGTTCTGAAAGACGAGCTCGCTGGCGTACATGCCGGCGCCGCGCAGCGTGATCGGCCGGGCGGGAATGATCTGCCGGCTCACGACGAACCGGCCTTCGGGAATGAAGATCTGGATCGAGACGAGACCCGGAGCCGCGTCATAGATGACGGCCTCCAGCGCATCGGTGATGTTCGCCCCGTTGGCCGCGTCGTGGAAGTCGAGCAGGTTGAAGAAATCGCCCATCTTGGCTTCCGCGCCGCGGATCTCGGCGCCCGGTCCCCGCTGCAGAAAGGCGACGGAATCGCTGTCGACCGCGCGCTCGAAAGCGATCGAGGTCGAGCCGAGCGTGATCGTGGCGCTCCCGGCGATCCGCCACGAGCTCCCGGCATTCAGCGTGCCGGAGGTGACCAGCACCTGGGTGCCGCCGATCGCCTCGCTGCTGACGTCGAAGTCGGTCGCGCGCGACCAGGCGCCCGACGCGGCCGTATAGATGCCGTTCTGGCTGGCGGTGGTCTGCGCCTTGACGAGGATTCGGTCGCCTGCGGCGACGGTGACTCCGTCGATCGTCTGGAGGCCGGACAGGGTGATATTGGCGGAGGTCGCGACGAGGCACGGCTCCTTGATGGCTAGATCTGCGGACATTGATTTTTCCTTTCTGGTTCCCGAGTCGTTTCGGAACGAAAGGTGAACTAGGTCGCGAAATCCAACAAGTATCCAACAAAATGCGCGCGCCGCCTCGACGAACCCCTTGATCGTTTCGACGAGCGGCCCGTCCCCGCGCCGGGCTCCCTTGCCTGTCTTGCCCGGTTAGGGCACCACCGCGTCTTTCCGACGCCTGAGTCCCGGGGGTTTTGCTCATGATCCGCAGCTTCGCCGCGCTTTCGCTTCTGCTCGTCTCGACCAGCGCGCTCGCGCAGCCGCGCAGGGGCGGCGGCGGCGACGCGCCGGCCTGGGACGTCAACGCGCCGCCGGGGCAGCGCTTGCGCCAGGTGCCGATCAGCGTCACCGAGGGCACCTGGATGAACGTCGACGTCAGCCCGGACGGGCGGACGATCGCCTTCGACCTGCTCGGCGACATCTACACCATGCCGATCGCCGGCGGGCGGCCGACGCGGATCAGCGCCGGCCTCGCCTTCGACATGCAGCCGCGCTTCTCGCCCGACGGCCGGCTGATCGCCTTCACCTCGGACCGGGGCGGCGGCGACAATATCTGGGTGATGAACGCCGACGGCACCGGCGCGCGGGCGATCACGCGCGAGACCTTCCGCCTCTTGAACGCGCCGAGCTGGAGCCCGGACGGCCAATATATCGCGGCGCGCAAGCATTTCACCACCCAGCGCTCGCTCGGCACCGGCGAAATCTGGCTCTACCATGTCTCGGGCGTCGGCGAGGGCGTGCCCCTGGTCGAGCGGCCCAACCCGCAATTCCAGAAGGAGCTCGGCGAGCCCGCTTATTCCCGCGACGGCGCCTCCATCTATTTCAGCCGCAACGTCACGCCCGGCAACACATTCGAATATGCGCAGGATTCCAACCAGCAGGTGTTCGCGATCGAGCGCTTCGACATCGCCACCGGCGAGCGCAGCCAGATCGCCGGCGGCCCCGGCGGCGCGGTCCGGCCGACGCCCTCGCCCGACGGCCGCTGGCTCGCTTATGTCCACCGCACCGGCGGCCGTTCGCGGCTCTTCGTCAAGGATCTGCGCTCGGGCGAGGAGCGCCAGGTCTATGCGGATCTCGATCAGGATCTGCAGGAGACCTGGGCGGTGCACGGCGTCTATCCCAACATGGCCTGGACTCCGGACAGCAGCACGATCCTGTTCTGGGCCGGCGGCAAGATCCGGCGGGTCGGCCGCGACGGCGCCGGCGCCGCCGAAATCCCCTTCCAGGTCAGCGACACCCGCGCGGTGATCGATCCGCCGCGGCCAATGGTCGAGGTCGCGCCGCCGACCATCACCACCCGCATGCCGCGCTTCGCCGCGGTCTCGCCCGACCGCCGCTGGGTGGTGTTCGAAACGCTCGGCCGGCTCTACCTCGCCGACGCGACGGGCGGCGCGCCGCGCCTGCTGACCGCGCCCGACGGCGATTTCCAGCTCTTCCCGACCTGGTCGCGCGACGGCTCCCGGATCGCCTTCGTCTCGTGGAACGATGCGCGGCTCGGCGAAATCCGCACCGTCGCCGCGGACGGCTCCAACCCGCGCACGATCACCCAGAATCCCGGCCATTACCGCCGCCCGCGCTTCTCGCCCGACGGCGGCACGATCGTCTACGAGGTGAGCGGCGGCGGCGGCATGACCTCCAACCGCTGGTCGGCGCAGACCGGCATCTTCCGCGTGCCTTCGGCCGGCGGCCCCGCCGTCCGCATCCTCGCCGAGGGCGGCAATCCGCAATTCGGCACCGCCTCGGACCGCGTCTTCGTCGAGGTCAGCGAGCAGCAGAAGCGCAAGCTGATCAGCGTCGATCTGAACGGCGGCAACCGGCGCGAGCATGCCCAGGGCGAGATGGTCACCGGCTACGAGCTTTCGCCCGACGGCCGCGCCTTGGCCTTCACCGAGAATTACAACCTCTTCGTCACGCCCTTCTTCGGCGCGAACCGGGTGCTGGAGCTGTCGGCCAAGGGCTCGCAGATGCCGCTCACCCGCGTCTCCACCGGCGGCGCCAATTATCCGGGCTGGGCGGGCAACCGCCTGTCCTGGAGCCTGGGCCCCGCGCTCTACGGCGCCAATGCGTCCGATCTGCTGCGCAACGCGCCCGGCGGCACCGCCTACAGCCCGCCGGTCACCGGCCTGTCGCTGTCGATGACGGTCCCCGCCGACACGCCCACCGGCTGGCTTGCTCTGGTCGGCGCCCGCGTCGTCACCATGGCCAATGCCGAAGGCGGCATCATCGACGACGCCGTCATCCTGATCGAGGGCAACCGCATCCGCGCCGTCGGCCCGCGCGCCTCGGTGACCATCCCCGCCGGCGCGGGCGTCATCGACGTCGCCGGCAAGACCATCATCCCCGGCCTGGTCGACGGCCACGCCCATGGCATACAGGGCGAGGACGACCTCATCCCGCAGCAGAACTGGTCGGCCATGGCCCACCTGGCCATGGGCGTCACCACCGTCCACGACCCGTCGAGCACCGCGTCGGAGATCTTCGCCGCGAGCGAGATGCAGCGCGCCGGCCTGATCCTGGGCCCACGCACCTATTCCTCGGGCGAGATCGTCTACGGCGCCCGCTCGCCCGGCCGCTACGCCTTGATCGACAGCTACCAGGACGCGCTCAATCACGTCCGCCGGCTCGAGCGCGAGGGCGCCCATTCGATCAAGAATTACAACCAGCCGCGCCGCAACCAGCGCCAGCAGGTCGCCGCCGCCGCGCGCGCCGAGAACATCCTGGTCGTGCCCGAGGGCGGCTCGCTGTTCCAGATGGACATCACCCTGATCCAGGACGGCAATTCGACGCTCGAGCACAATATCCCGCAGCAGCGTTTCTACGAGGACGTGGTCAGCCTCTTCAGCCAGACCCAGGTCGGCTACAATCCGACCCTTGTCGTCACTTATGGCGGCCTTGCCGGCGACCCTTATTGGAGCCAGGCGACGCCGGTCTGGCAGCATCCCCTGCTCACCCGCCACACGCCGCCGGCGCAGCTCGCCGCGCGGGTGCGCAACGTCAGCGCGCCGGCCGACCAGTTCGTCGACCAATATAGCGCGCGCGAATCGCACCGGCTTGCTTTGCGCGGGGTGCTCGTCGCGATCGGCGGCCACGGCCAGCAGCCGGGCATGGCCGAGCATTGGGAATTGTGGAGCCACGTCCGCGGCGGCGCCACCCCGATCGAGGCGCTCAGGCACGGCACCGCCGACGCCGCCCGCATCTACGGCTTTAGCGACATCGGCACCTTGGAGCCGGGCAAGCTCGCCGACCTCGTCATCCTCAACGACGACCCGACCCGGGACATCCGCAATTCGGACCATATCGACCGGGTGATGCTGAACGGCCGGCTCTACAATGCCGCCACGCTCAACGAGATCGGCACCGGCAACCGCCAGCGCCTGCCTTATTATTGGGAAGCCGACGGCGACGGCGGCGGCGCCCCGGCGGCGGCGATCGGCCAGGACGAGGATTGAGGCGCTTTTCGTCATGCCGGACTTGATCCGGCATCCACCTGCTTCTCCCCATGTCGCGGGAAGGGGGTGGACCCCGGGCCAAGCCCGGGGCGACGGGTTTGTATCGCTCACATTTCCGTAACTTCTGTCTGCGATCCTCCCCTCCCAACGATCGGGGGGATTGCGATGGCGACTCAACCGCACCCGCGCGAGGCAGGAGCACCACAGCCGGCCGAGCGCCGCCGCGAGCCCCGCCGCGAGGCCGCGGGCGAAAGCTCCACCTTGCTCTTCCGCGGCGCCTCCTATGTCGTGCCGGTGATCAACATCTCCTCGCGCGGGACGATGATCGAGAGCGACATCACCCCCCGGCTCGGCGAGAGCGTGATCATCCGCTTCGAGGGCTGCAGCCCGATCCACGCCTTCGTCCGCTGGTCCAGGGACGGCCGCGTCGGCCTCAATTTCGGCTGCGAGCTCATCATCGGCTGAGGCGCCGGACGGGGGACAGTTACTCGTAACTGTCCCCATTCGCGTGGGGGCTGGAAATGGGGACGGTTACGAGTAACTGTCCCCGCTGGAGGCTTCATGATCCAGCTCTACACCTCGCCGACGCCGAACGGCTACAAGGTCTCGATCACGCTCGAGGAGCTCGGCCTCCCCTACGAGGTCCATGCCATCGACCTGTCGTCGGGGGCGCAGAAGGAGCCCTGGTTCACCGCGATCAACCCGAACGGCCGCATCCCCGCCATCGTCGACACGGGAAACGGCGATTTCCCCATCTTCGAGAGCGGCGCGATCATGCTCTATCTCGCCGAGCGGGAAGGCCGGCTGATCCCCGCCGACGAGAAGGGCCGCAGCCGGGTCGTCCAGTGGCTGATGTTCCAGATGGGCGGGCTCGGGCCGATGATGGGCCAGGCCAACGTCTTCTCGCGCTATTTCCCCGAAGTGATCCCGGCCGCGATCGACCGCTACCGGCGCGAGAGCCGGCGGCTGCTGGAGGTGCTCGACGGCCGGCTCGCGGAGAACGAATATCTCGCCGGCGACTATTCGATCGCCGACATCGCCAATTTCGCCTGGGCGCGGATCCACGAATGGCCGGGCGTGCCGATCGAGGGCCTGCCCCATCTCCAGCGCTGGCTGGACGCGATCGCCGCCCGCCCCGCCGTCCAGCGCGGCCTGATCGTGCCGCCGCGGCCGGAGGACCAGGACGCGCTGATCGAGAAAGCGCGGAGCCTGCTCGTCTGAAACCACCATGAGACGCCCGCTTGTCCTTCTTCTCTGCCTCCTGCTCTCCGGCCTCGGCGCGGCCGAAGCTCGCGCGGCGGTCAGCGTTCCGATCGAGATCGAGCAGAATCTCGTCATCGTCCGGGTCAGGATCGGCGCTTCGCCGCCGCTCGCCTTCCTCGTCGATACCGGGGCGTCGGCCAGCGTGATCGCGGCGGACCGGCTGGCCGAGGCCGGCCTCGCCGCCGGCGCCGGCGTCGCCGCGACCGGCCAGGGCGGCGAACTCGACACCGCGGCGGTGCGGGGTGCCGTGCTGCGCCTCGGCCCCGTCCGGCTGGCTCCCGACTCGATCGCGGCGGTCGACCTCGCCGGACTCAGCGCCGGGCTCGGGCGCCGCATCGACGGCATTTTGGGCCATGAGCTGTTCGCCCGCTATGTGGTGCGCATCGATTATGACCGGCGCCGCCTGACCCTTTTCGAGCCGGGCGAGGCCGGCAGGGGCGATGATGGCACCGCCATTGCGATCGAGATTCGCGATGGCACGCCGTTCGTCGCGGCGAGCTTGAGCCAAAGCGGGGAAAGCGTGCCCGCCCGCCTGCTGGTCGATATCGGGGCGAGCAGCGCGCTGACGCTCTATGCCGATTTCGTCGCCGCGCATCCCGACCTCATTCCCATGCGCACCCTCGCGCTGACCGGCGGCGCGATTCTCCCCGGCCAGTTCCGCGCCCGGACCGGGCGGCTCGGCGCGCTGGCGCTGGGGCCGCTGCGCTTTGCCAGGCCGGTCGCCAACTTCTCCTCGAACAGCGGCGGCGACGATGCCGCGCCCGGCGATGCCGGCCAGATCGGCGGCGAATTGCTGAGCCGGTTCATCGCGACCTACGATTATCGCCGGGGCTTGATGCGGCTTCGGCCCGGGCGCCGCTACCGCGATCCGCTGCGCTTCGACGCGAGCGGCCTCTCGCTGGTCGCGGCGGCGCCCGATTTCGCGGTGAAGCGGGTGCGGCTGGTGCTGCCGGACACGCCGGCGGCCGAGGCGGGGCTGCGGCCCGGCGACCGGCTCCTGCATTTCGACGGCACGCCCGCCGGCCGGCTGACCCTCGGCCGCATCCGCGTGGCGCTGCGCCAGCCGGGCCGGGCTCACCGCCTGGACGTCCTGCGCGACCGCCGCCGCCGGTCGATTCGCCTCGTCACCCGCACTTTGATCTAGCGACGTCGTTCATCGTCGCGCGGGCGCGGACCATGCTCGCCTGAACGTTGCCCGCTTGATCGCCGCCCCGCGCCGGTCCAAGGCCGCGCGGCAAACAGCTGAGGACATGTGCATGCGTCTGGCTCCCCTCTTCCTGGCCGCGTCCGCCGCGGCGCTGCTCGCGGTCAACGCGCTGGCGCAGGACAATCCGCCGCCGGCCGGAAACGCGGCCGAGCCGGGCCTTTCCGGGCTCGGCAACACCGTCGAGGGCCTGCAGGATCCGCCGCAGCAGGCCGCGCCCCAGCAGGATACGCCGCAGCCGAACACCGCGGTTCGGATCCCCGCGCCGGAGGTCCCGCGAATCGTCCTCACCGGCCCGCCGCAGCCGCTGAGCCGGGCCGACCTCGCCGCGCTCGACGCCGCCCTCCAGCGCGGCCGGCTGCTCGGCCTGATCGACCGCTCGGGCCGCTTCGCCACCCAGGACATGCTGAGCCGGATCTCCGATCCCGCGGCCGCCGGCATCACCGGCTGGATCGCCGAGCCGGAGGGCAATGGCGTCACCGTAACCTTCTACGCCGACGGTGATGCCGGGCCGGTCACCGTCTACCGGGTCACCATCCTTGGCGGCCGCATCGTCTCGCGCGACGTCCATATCGCCGCCGCCGGGCGGCCGCCGCTCAATCCGATCCAGGCGCGGATGGCGGCCGCGCGCGCCGCCACCGCCCGGCTCGAGAACCGGCCCTGCGCCGGCGAGGATTTCAACGTCTTCGTGGTGCCGCCGGCGAGCGCCGACGGGCCGATCGACGTCTACCAGATCAGCCCGCAGACCCGGCGCGGCTATTATTTCCTGGGCGGCCATTTCAAGACCAGCATCGCCGCCGACGGCAGCGTCGCCGCCACCCGCAGCTTCACCAATGCCTGCCTCGACACGGCGGTGGCCGAGCCGGCGGCGGGGGCGCGGCCGGCGCCGATCGCGATCACCCATCTGATCGATCCGCTGCCCCAGGAGATCCACGTCTTCCTGTCGATCTGGACCGGCCATCCGCTCGTCGTCGTCGCCGGCGATCCCCAGCGCCTGTTCGCGGTCACCCCGGACCGGATCGGGGAAGTGCCGAGATAATGTTCCCCGGCGAAGGCTCACCCCCGCGAAAGCGGGGGTCCAGCTTCTTTCCTCCCATAAGTCATGAAAGGAGATGGATTCCCGCTTTCGCGGGAATGACGATAGAGATTGAATGTCGATACAGCCCAGTCCTGCCCGGCACTCCCGTCCCCTGGACCCCGGCCTTCGGGGTCCCCGCAAAGTACTACTTTGCGGGGTGCCCTTTCGCCGGGGAACGGGGTCTAACCCGCTTGCGCCATCAGCAGCGCCAGCGCTTCCGCCCGATAGGGCTTCTCCAGCCGCGGCTTGCCGCGGAAGCGTTCGGGGAGCGCGTCGGCGGCATAGCCGGTGGCGATGACATAGGGGATGCCGGCGGCCTCGAGCCGGTCGGCGATCGGAAAGCTCATCTCGCCGTCGAGATTGACGTCGAGCACGGCGCGGTCGATCCAGTGCGAGGCGATCGCGCGATAGGCCTCGTCGAGCGTCGCCGCCGGCCCGATCACGGTCGCGCCCCGCGCGCGCAGCGCCTCGGCGAGGTCGGCGGCGAGATAGGCCTCGTCCTCGACGATCAGGATGCGGACGCCGTGAAGGTCCTCGGGGCCGAAGCGGAACAGCATGGAACGCCTTCTCAATGCGTGCCCCCCGGGGCCGCTATCCGCCGATCGCCGCCCGTCCGCAATAACATAGATGAGTGGTCCGGCCCCGTCCGGCGCGAATTTCGCAAGAGCGATCAAGCGTTTCGTCGAAAAAAGGCTTGCGCGAATCGCCGGCGGTGCCAACGGGTGCGCGGGGACACTTATCGGGAGCGGCGCGCCTCAGGGCCCGCCGCTGGAGGCATTTCTTTCATGGCAAAAGCTCGCATCGCGCTGATCTCGGCGCTTCTTCTGGCCGGCACCGCGCCGCTCGTCGCGCAAACCAGCGTTCAATCCGTCGGCGCGCCCGCCGCCAAGGCGCCGGCGGCGCGGCCGCCCGCCGCGTCGCGCTACGGCCGCTGGGGCGTCGACCTCGGCGCCCGCGATCCGGCGATCAAGCCCGGCGACGATTTCTGGCGCTACGCCAACGGCCGCTGGTTCGCCGCCAACCCGATCCCGGCCGACCGCCAGGCCTGGGGCGTCGGCACGGTGCTCAGCGAGGATGTCGAGGCGCAGCTGCGCGCCATCGTGGAGACCGCCAATCGCGGCACCGATCCGGTCAGCCGCCAGGTCGCGGCCATGTATGCGAGCTGGATGGACGAGGCCGGCATCGAGGCGCGCGGCGCCGCCGTGCTCACACCCTATCTCGGCCGCATCGCCGCGGTGCGCAACCGCGACGACCTCGTCGTCCTGTTCGCGACGCCCGGTTATCCGGCGCCGATCGGCGTCGGCATCACCCCCAATCCGGCCGATCCGATGCGCTATGTCGCCGGCACCGCCCAGGGCGGGCTCGGCATGCCCAACCGCGATTATTATCTGCGCGAGGGCGCCCAGTTCGACACCTATCGCGCCGCCTACCGCACCTACGTGACGACGATGCTGCGCCTTGCCGGAATCGCCGAGCCGGAGACCAAGGCCGACGCGATCATCGCGCTCGAACGGCGCATCGCCGAGGCGCACTGGACTCCGGAGCGCAGCCGCGACGTCACCCAGTCGATCAATCCGATGACTCCGGCCGCGCTCGTCGAGCTGGCGCCGCAGTTCAACTGGCCGCTGCTGCTGCGCACCCAGGGCCTGGGCGACGTGCAGACCATGATCGTCCGCCAGACCACCGCCATCCAGGCCGAGGGCCGGCTGCTCGACGAAGTGCCGCTGGAGACCTGGAAGGATTATATGACCTTCCACTTCATCCGCGCCTACGCCCAATATCTGCCCCGCGCGTTCGACCAGGCCAATTTCGACTTCTATTCGCGCGCATTGCGCGGCGTCGAGCAGCAGCGCGACCGCTGGAAGCGCGGCCTCGGCGTGCTCGACGGCACGCTCGGCGAGGCGGTCGGCGAAATCTACATCCGCCGCCACTTCCCCGAAAGCAGCCGGCGGCAGATGACCGAGCTGGTCGGCGACCTGCGCGTCGCGCTCGGCGAGCGGCTCAGGGCCAATGCCTGGATGGACGAGGCGACCCGTGCCGCCGCGCTCGCCAAATTGGACGCCTTCGATCCGCGCATCGGCAATCCGGTCCGCTTCATCGATTATTCCTCGATCCGGGTCGATCCGGCCGACCTCATCGGCAACATCGTCCGCTCCGCCGAATTCCAGCAGCGCCTGGCGCTGTCGCGGCTGCCCAATCCGGTCGATCGCTCGCTCTGGGCGATGACCCCGCAGACGATCAACGCTTATTACAGCCCGCTCTCCAACCAGATCACCTTCCCGGCCGCGATCCTGCAGCCGCCCTTCTTCAACCCGGCGGCGGATCCGGCGGTCAATTACGGCGCGATCGGCGCGGTGATCGGCCACGAAATCGGCCACGGCTTCGACGACAATGGCCGCCGCTTCGATCCGCAGGGGCGGCTGCGCGACTGGTGGTCGGCGGAGAGCGCGGCCCGCTTCACCGAGCTGACCCGCCGCCTCGGCGCGCAATATGGCGCCTACCAGTCGGCCGGCCAGAACCTCAACGGCGCGCTCACCATGGGCGAGAATATCGGCGATCTGGGCGGGCTCGAAATGGCCTATGCCGCCTATCAGCGCTACCAGCAGAGGCACGGCCGGGCGCGGGTGATCGGCGGCCTCACCGGCGATCAGCGCTTCTTCCTCGCTTATGCCCAGGCCTGGCGCAACAACGTCCGCGAGGGCGCGCTCCGCCAGCAGGTGCTGACCGATCCGCACAGCCCGCCCGAATGGCGGGTGAACGGCGTCGTCCGCAACATGGACGCCTGGTACCGCGCCTTCAACATCCAGCCTGGCGACCGCCTCTATCTGCCGCCCGAGCAGAGGGTGCACATCTGGTAGGAACGGGAAAGGGGACGGTCGCGCTGACTGTCCCCTATTTCTTTCCGATCCGCTCGAGATAGTCGTCCGCGAAATCGATCTCCAGCTCCAGCCAGAGCGGCATATGATCCGATATCTGCCAGGTCCGCCATTGGCGGAAATATTCCTCCCGGCTCAATATCCGGTCGTTCTCCGGCCATCGCAGCGTTCCGTCCCAGCTCGTCATCGGCCGCCCGGTGGCGGTCGCGATCGCGTGATAGGCCTCCCACTCCCGATCGGTGAAAACCGATTTGTACGGCTCGAACACCCCTGAATTCGGAACGCTCGGGCCGCGCCGAACCTCGCCTTCCTTCATCTTGAAGGCGATCTGGTCGTAGGCCTGGTTCGCTTCGACGTTGGTCTGATAGTCCAGCGGCACCGTCCAGCCATGCCGTTCGAACGGCGCGAAGGTCGGATCCTCGCGCGAGAGGATGTTGAAATCGCCGAGCAGGATGATGTTCTCGCCGGTGCGCAGCGCCCGCTCGGAGAGGAACGCGGCGATTTCGTCTATCTCCGCGATCCGCGCGCTCGTGTCCTTATAGTCGCCGAACAGGATATGGACGGTGCAGAGCGAGAATTTGAACCAGCCCGACTGGAATGCCGCATAATAAGGCGGCCGCACGAACTGCCGCGACCGATCGGTGACGATCTGCCCCGCGATCTTCCGGAACCGGACCTTGCGGGTGTCGAACACGAAGGTCATCCGCTCCTCGTTGCCGGCTTTGCCCGGGCTGATGTCCGTCGTCATATAATCCCAGGACGGCCCCAGGATCCGGATCACCCGCTGCAGCGCCTCGAGGCTGTTCACCTCCTGGATCGCAACCAGATCGAAATTGGCGATGATCTCGGCGATGTAATAATAGGATTCCTCGAGGCGGGGACCGGGCTGGTCCAGCCCGCTTTGCGCCCTTTTGTCCTCATTGCCGAAATCGCGGATATTCCAGGTCGCCAGCAGCAACGTGTCCTTGAGCGTGCGCTTGGGGATGCCCGTCGCCCGGGCCTGGGCCCGAAGCGCCTGCAATCCGGCGACGGTGCGGGCGCGGACGTCCTCGGGAAGGTGCCTGAGCGGGCTGTAGAACGGCATTTCAATCCTCCCCCGTTTCGCCCCGAGACAATATTCGAACGGCGCGCGCTGCGGCGCCCCGGCCGGCAAGTTCCCCGAAATCGGCACAAACATCGGCAAAGCAGCGGATGGTTCGCAACATTAGGCCCTTAGGGAGCATATCCCACCTCTATGTGCCGGACTATTCGTGCCTCGCCTTTGCCAAATTGTCCACGCGAACGTTGCGCGTCATGGCGCACGCGGCCCGCATCCCGAATCGGCATTGCGTCTGATCAGACCCGGCGGCTCACCGCCGCTTCGAGGCACGGCCCGCTTGTCTCTATGGCCCCTTGTCGCGATCATCGTAACGGTTCGAGTGTCGCCGGACGCCTTCGCCCAGGCCAAGCCAGCATTCGCCTTTAGAGAGTCTCGCCCGGGACCTCGGTTATTGCCTCGCCGCCTCAAGGATCGCCTCGCGAAGTTTTTCGCCCGCATCTGCTTCAACGGTCGTCACCGTTCGCTGTCCCGAGGCCGGGTCAGTCACATGGAATTTGAATTGCTGCCCGGCCAGCGGACCCGAGATCAGGTCCGCAATCATGATCTCACGGTGCTTGTTGCCGGCGTCGGCAAATGGCGCGACGAGGTCGACGAGCCACACCGCATCGCCTGACTGCCACTCCTCAGGCGTAAGGCGGTTGCCCGGCTCGATCATGCCCCGGTCCAGCTTGGCTTCGGCGACGGAATTGCATTGTGCCCAGAGCGCGAGCCCGATCGGCTTGTCGCCATCTCGAAAGATGTAGAATTGTTGATAGATGAGCGCGGGCATCACCAGCCATTCGAGATCACCGATCTGCAGCGCCCGGTGGAGAGGCGACTGGCTGAGCAGCCAAGTCATTTCGCCAAGCAGGTGACTAAGCGTCACTGGGCCCGAAGGGTCTGCAGGGCCGGCACCCCCGCCCGGCGGAGCCGGGCCGGCATTATCTTCCGGCGAATGGGGGGCGGCGGCACCGCCCGCTCCGGGCTTCCTCTTTTTCGTCAAATCGATTTCCAATCTCTCTAGCTTGCGAAATAGTCGTAACTCGGGAGATTGGAAGCACGCGGCTTCCATTCGCCTTCGCCCGGTCGGGGTCCGAAGCTCGCCATCTGCTGAACGATGTAGGCAAGGCGATCCTGATACGGGTTTGCAATCCACGCCGGCGCATCCCCAGGCCCGAGATCACGGGTCTCGGCGAGTTGGGACAACGCGTCGGACAATGGCAAGTCGCACACCGGGCCAGCAAATCCGGATTTGGAATTGTCTGGAGATCCGGCTTCGGCCGCGAAACCCACGCCGTCAGCCCCGAGACTGTCGACGAGGGACCAACGCAAGGGCCTGCCTTGCTCCAGCCCGGAACGCAGCGCACTCAGCGGGTCGTCGATTCCGGACGCTGGTTGACCACTGGCATGCAAGGCGGGGGACGGCTTGAAGGCCAGGCCGACGTCGCCCAGCGTCGCGGTCGTTCCATCGGCCCGAGCGAAGGTCGACGTCGCGAGCACGATATTCTGTCCGACCTTGACCTTCGCGGCCGTGGTCTGGGCGTTCAGACTGATCGACAGGATGCCGTTGTCGATGAGCGAAGCCAGCTCTCCCTGATCGGAAATACCGTTGCCGTTCCGATCGCGCCAGACCCTCAACTCGGCAAAGCGCGCATCGTTGGCGTCGATCCTCCCGTCCAGGTTGGAATCGAGCGAGCCGAGCGCCTCAATGCTGCTCCGGGCAGCCGGCTTGAGACCCAGGAGGCTCAGCTCCGAGGCCGAGCCGATCCGCCCGTCGCCGTCGAGGTCGGCGACCAGGAAGCCGTCATCCTTGCCGATCCACCCGGTGTCGTCCGCGGCGCCGTTGCCGTCCATGTCGAAACTGGCTTTGGCCTTCTCACGCTTCTTCAATTCGAGTCCGTCGCCGTCGAGATCGAGAATGATCGGCCCGAGCATTCCAACCTGCCGATCGCGGAAGCTCAACATGGTTGCCGCACCGGCCTGGCCGGCACGGGTATCGATGGCGCCAGCCGCTTTCTTAAGCGCAACGGACAGGCTGCCCCCCACGGCGGCGAGCTCGTATTTGCCGCTCTTTCGTCCGAAGACCTGGCGGGCGAAGCTCATCGCGCCTTGAGCGGACTCCGCCCCGGGGCGAAGCACAGTGTCACCGATCGTCCCCTGGGTCCCATCGGAGCGCGTGAAGCTCGTCGTGTTGAGGATGATGTTCCCCAAGGTACCGTCCAGAGTTTTTCCGGTCGCCGTCGGCTGAAGCTTGATCGACACGATCCCCGTTTCGGCAAGGCTGCGCAACTCGCCGGCCGCGGATACACCGTCATTGTCATGGTCCTGCCAGACCTGGAAGTCGCCGAAGCGGGAGTCGGCGGCGGAGAATAGGCCGTCGCCACTGGTGTCGAACGCGGCCAGGCCTTCGAGATCGGTCTTGGCGCCCGCTTTGTCCTGGGTGAAGGATATTTCGAGCCGGGAGGAAATCGCCCCGTCGCCGTTCCGATCGAGGGCGAGGAAGGCGAAGCCGGCGCTCAGCCAGTTCACTTTTTCCTTGCCGCCGTCGCCGTCCAGATCATAGTCGACCGTCCTCGCGGCGAAGGCTTCGTCGAGGCCCCTTCCGGCGAGATCGAAGACGATCGGGCCCAGCCCCGGATTGATGCCGTTGAAGCTTGATGCGCCAAGCGCCATCGCTCCGGTCAACACAATCTCGAAATCGGCGATCCCATCGCCGTTGCGGTCCGCCTGGATCTTGGTGTCCGCACCGCTTTGGAAATAGCGCAGCTGGCCCGCGGACCCTGAGAAAGCGCCGGTGCCGATGAAGGCATAGGTCTGGGTGCCGGCGGCGGCGGCGTTGGCGTCGAGGCCGGACAGATCGATCTTGTCGGTGCCCGCGACGAAATCGGCGATCCGGTCGACGCCTGAAACATTGGCGTCCACGAAATGGAAGACGTCTGCGCCCTCGCCGCCGTAGAGCGTATCTGCTCCTTCGCCGCCGACCAGCGTGTCATTGCCCAAGCCGCCGACAAGACTATCAATCCCCAGGCCGCCGTAGAGCGTGTCGTTCCCGTCACCGCCCATGAGAAAGTCATTGAAGGCGCCGCCGGTCATGACGTTATTCAGCGCATTTCCTTGTCCAATAATGCTGCCGGCGGTACCGATATAAGTGAGATTTTCGACATCCGCGCCCAATGTGTAGGAAGTGGATGTGGTCTTCACCAGATCCGTTCCTTCGCCCGCAACTTCACTGACCGTGTCGCTCGCGCCGTCGACGAAGAAGACATCGTCGCCCGCACCGCCCGTCATCGTGTCGGCGCCAGCCCCGCCGAACAAAGTGTCATTGCCGGCGCCGCCGTTGAGCGTGTCGTTGCCCGCGCCGCCGACCAGCGTATCATTGCCGGCGCCGCCGAACAGTCTCAGAATGCCGTTGGTCTCCCGGCTGCCGTCGAAAAACATCTCTTCGTTCGCCTGCAGCCCACCGCCGCCTGAGCCGTTCACGGTGATCGTCTCACCAGCGCCCAGGTGCGCGTCATTCCAGATGATCGAATAATCGAATTCACCGTCGCCTAATTCCTTGGCGTAGCGTGTGTCGACGACGGAGGAGAGGGTGATGTTCTCGATCCCTTGGAGGGCTCCAGTGAAGCCCGCCGCGTTGAAATCGACCGCATAGTCTCCACGCAGGAACAGCCCGTCATAGCCAGCGCCGCCGATCACCTTGTCATTGGCTGCGAAGCGCCCGCCCGTGGCGAAGAAGAAGACGTCGTCCTTGGCACCGCCGGTGAGCGTATCGGTGCCCATGCCGCCGTAGATGAGCAGGCGGATATCGGTCTCTGCCGCGCCGTTGAAGGTCAAATTCTCGCCCGCCAGCAAACTGGACCCGTTGATCTTCGCAAGGCCCAGCTGCCCGGTGCCCAGATTGGTGTCGCTGGTGGTGATGTTGTAACTGTAGCGGTTGGTTCCAGACTCACCGAACGCCGTGTTGGTGCCTGCAAGCAGGGAGATGCTCTCGATGCCGGTGACGTTATTCGTGAGCGCCAGGCCGGCGGCATAATTCCCCTGCAGAATGATGGTGTCGTCATCGCCGGCTCCGCCGGTCGCGATGTCGGCCGCGGTCAGTGAGCCGACGAAGAAGAAGAGATCGTTGCCCGCTCCGCCATCGACGGTGTCGACGCCGCCGGTCTGCAGGTAGATCAGGTCAGAGCCCGCGCCGCCGACGATCACGTTGTTGGACGCGTTGCCGGTGCCTTTGAAAGTGTCGACGCCCGTATAGGTCAGGTTCTCGAGGGTTGCGCCCAGCGTGTAGACAAGAAGCGTGGTGCTAACCAAGTCCGTACCCTCATTGGCTTGCTCGTTCACGGTATCGCCCGCGTCGTCTACAATATAGGAGTCGTTGCCAACCCCGCCGGTCATCGCGTCGGCACCCGCGCCGCCATCGAGTGTGTCGTTGCCTGCGCCGCCATTGAGCGTGTCGTTGCCGGCGCGGCCATTGAGCGTGTCAGCTCCGCCGCCGCCTGTCACCGCGTCGTTGCCGTCGCCGCCGAACACCCGGAAGCTGCCGTTGCTTTCCGCCGCCCCGTTGAATGTCAAGGTCTCGCTCGCCCGCAAGCTGGCGGCATCGACGGTGAACAGCACGCCGGCGGCGACGTTGATGTCGAGCGTGGTGATGTTGTAGCTGTAGAAATTGGCGCCGGAGTCGCCGAAGCGCGTGTCGGCGCCGTTGAGGATCCCCAGCGACTCGACGTTCAGGATGTCGGCCCCGAGGGTAAGCGCCGTCGTGGCATAATTGCCCTGAAGCGCGATCTGGTCGGTGCCGGCGCCGCCGTCTACCTTGTCGGCAGAGGTCAGCGAAGCCCCGAATAATGCGACGTCGATCCCATCACCGCCAAGGACCGTATCGTTGCCGCCGGTCTGCAGGTAGAACCAATCTGCACCCGTCCCGCCCTTCATAACATTGTTCAGACCATTGCCGGTGCCGGTGAAATTACCGCTGCCCGTGTAGGTCAGGTTCTCGACATTGGCGCCAAGCGTGTAGGAACCGAGCGCGGTCTCCACCAGGTCGGTGCCCTCGCCGTTGAGCTCGGTCACAGTATCCCCGGTGTCGACCATATAGATGTCGTCGCCGGCGCCGCCCGCCATTATATCCGCGCCAAGCCCGCCATCCAGTGTGTCGTTGCCTGCGCCGCCATTGAGCGTGTCGGTGGCGCCACCGCCGATCAGGATGTTGTTCAGATCGTTGCCGGTGCCGGTGAACGAAGCATTGCCCGTGTAGGTCAGCTTCTCGACGTTCGCACCTAGCGTGTAGGAACCGATCGCGGTCTTCACCGTGTCCGCGCCCTCGTTCTGTTGCTCCGTTACAGTGTCATAGA
>JAXDPD010000046.1:0-65170 GCA_034668505.1 Sphingomonadales bacterium | reverse complement strand
GGATCTCGCCGGTGCGGCGCTCCTCGGGCGCAGCGACATAGGCGCCGAAGCCGATCGACTTGCCCTGCAGGCGGTCGGCGATGATCTTCTCGAGGCCGGCGAAGGCGCCGCCGCAGATGAACAATATGTTGGTCGTGTCGACCTGGAGGAATTCCTGCTGCGGGTGCTTGCGGCCGCCCTGCGGGGGCACCGAGGCGGTGGTGCCCTCCATCAGCTTGAGCAGGGCCTGCTGGACGCCCTCGCCCGAAACGTCGCGGGTGATCGAGGGGTTGTCCGACTTGCGGCTGATCTTGTCGATCTCGTCGATATAGACGATGCCGCGCTGCGCCCGCTCGACATTGTAGTCGGAGGATTGCAGCAGCTTGAGGATGATGTTCTCGACGTCCTCGCCGACATAGCCGGCCTCGGTCAAAGTGGTCGCATCGGCCATGGTGAAGGGCACATCGAGGATTCGGGCGAGCGTCTGCGCGAGCAGAGTCTTGCCGCAGCCGGTCGGGCCGACCAGCAATATGTTCGACTTGGCGAGCTCGACGTCGGCGCCCTTGGCGCCGTGGGCGAGGCGTTTGTAATGGTTGTGGACCGCGACCGAGAGCACGCGCTTGGCGTGGGTCTGGCCGATCACGTAATCGTCGAGCACGTTGCAGATCTCGACCGGCGTCGGCACCCCGTCCCTGGTCTTCACCAGAGCGGACTTGGTCTCCTCGCGGATGATGTCGTTGCACAGCTCAACGCATTCGTCGCAGATGAACACGGTCGGCCCGGCGATCAGCTTCCTGACCTCGTGCTGCGACTTGCCGCAGAACGAGCAGTAGAGAGTGCTCTTGCTGTCGCCGCCGCTCAATTTCGTCATAAACTCTCCGGGGCCGCGGCCCCTTCCCTTCCTGTCAGCGCGCCATCCTGACGGCAAATATACGCCAGGACAATGGTCTAATCGTTAAGGCGCCTTCGCGGCGCACCCGCTAGGCCGCCTTGACCGCCGTCTCGCCGTCCGCCGGCACCGGCCTTTTGTCGAACACCTCGTCGACCAGGCCGAAGACCCTGGCCTCGTCGGCGGAAAAGAATTTGTCGCGCTCGACATTCTTCTCGATCTCCTCGATCGGCTGGCCGGTATATTGGGCCATGAGCTCGTTCATCCGGTGGCGGATGCGCAATATCTCGCGCGCCTGGATCTCGATATCGGAGGCCATGCCCTGGGCGCCGCCCGAAGGCTGGTGGATCATGATCCGCGCATTGGTGAGCGCGACCCGCATGCCGGGCTCGCCGGCGCAGAGCAGGAAGGCGCCCATCGAGGCGGCCTGGCCGATGCAGACCGTGCCGACCCGCGGGCGGATATATTGCATCGTGTCGTGGACGGCCATGCCCGCCGTGACGACCCCGCCCGGCGAGTTGATGTACATGTAGATGTCCTTCTTCGGATTCTCGCTCTCCAGGTAGAGGAGCTGCGCCGTCACCAGCGTCGACATATGGTCCTCGACCCCGCCGGTGACGAAGACGATCCGCTCCCGCAGCAGCCTGGAATAGATGTCGAAGCTGCGCTCGCCGCGGTTCGACTGCTCGATGACGATCGGCACGAGGCCGTTGATGATGTCTTCATGGTCCATGGCGGCGGCTGGGTCCTGCTGAGGTGACTGAGGTGGAGCCTACATCGGAGGATCGGGGCGAAGGTTCAAGGGGCCTGCGCTGTGGACCATGACCGGCGCCGGGCCGAAGCGGGTCTGCGTCTCGCCGGCCGGGACGAAACCGCAATGGCGATGGAAAGCGAGCGCGGCCGGGTTGGCGACGACCCGGAGCCGAGTCTTCCCCGCATCGGCCGCCGCCGCGGCGACGGCTTCGACCAGAGCCCGCCCGATACCGCCGCGCCAGCGCTCCGGCTCCACGAACAGCCCGTCCAACTCGGCCTCGAGCGCCGCCTCCCCGTCGATCCACACCGCGAAGCCGGCAACGCCCGCTTCATCCTCGGCCACCAGCACCCGCCCTTCCGCGATCCGCGCGGCGGGCAGGTCGATCGCATCCGGATGCGCCTCCAGCTGCGCGCGATAGTCCGCCAGCGCCAGGGACGCGCGCCGCTGCAAATCTTCCAGCGCCGCGCGCTCGGTGGGGCGGGCGAGGCGGATATCGGGGGTCGCCATCGGGACCCGCTAGCAGGGGAAGCAGGCTCCGTTCCAGCGGTTCGGCGACGACGAAGGGGATTCCCCCGTCAGCCCGTGACCCTCACGGGCCAGCGCCTCTGGACAGCAGGCCCGCGCCCCCCGGCATCGCTCTTACCGAATGAGCGCCCGGGAGAGCGTTTCCATGGCCTTGAGCCTCGTTCTTGCGTCCCTGCTTGGTTACCGGGGACAGTTACCGTTAACTGTCCCATGGTTCCAATGGTTCAGCGCAGCTGGCTGTCCTTGCTGCCGCGCCGGTTGATGCCGGCGCCGACGTGCCGCGCGTCCCGGGCGGACTGGCAGGAGACGCAGGTGCGCGCGCCCGGCAAGGCGAGACGGCGGCGCTCCGGTATGTCTTCGCCGCACTCCTCGCAATGTTCGGACCCTTCGCCCGCGGGCAGCCGCGCCCGCGCGCCCATCACGGCGTCCAGCACGGTGTCGTCGATCTGCTCCTGGACCGCGCCGTCGCGCGCCCAACCGCCGGCCATGATGATGCCTCCTTCGCTCGCCGCCCGTCAGCGGTAAGATAGGAGGCGGCGCCGTTCGTTCCAACCGCTTTTGCCCTCGGCGCCCGCTCCTCAGGCCCCTGGCGGCTCCGGCTCCTGCGGCACGCCGTCGGCGATATCGTAATAATCGCCCTTGTCGGCGGTGAAGATATGCTTCTCCAGATGCGTCCCGGTCGGCGCCTCGAAAGCGCCCATGGCGATGCCGATCCCGGCCCGCCCGATCGGGTCCCAGAACAGCACCGACCCGCAAATCGAGCAGAAGCCGCGCCGGACCCGCTCCGACGAGCGATACCAGGTGACATGCTCCGCGCCCGCGATCGTCAACGCCTCGCGCGGCACGTCGGTCGAGGCCCAGTAATGGCCCGATTGCCTTCGGCATTGCGAGCAATGGCAGGCGTCGGGTGGCGCCAGCGCCCCCGCCACCTCGAAGCCGATCGCGCCGCACAGGCAGGATCCCTTGAGCATGTGCGCCTCCGCAAGGTCGGTAAGCGATTATCGCATTTCCAGGGAAGGAGTCATCCCGGCGAAGGATCACTCCGCCATCGAGGCATTGTCGATCACGAAGCGATACTTCACGTCGCTCTTCTGCATCCGGTCATAGGCTTCGTCGATCTGTCCGGCGCGGACCATCTCGATATCGGCGACGATGCCCTTGTCGGCGCAGAAATCGAGCATCTCCTGGGTCTCGGCGATGCCGCCGATCAGCGAGCCGGCGATCGAGCGGCGCTTGAAGATCAACGCCGATATGTCCGGCGAGGGATGCGGATGCTCGGGCACGCCGACCAGCACCATCGTCCCGTCGCGCTTCAGCAGCCTGGTATAGACGTCGAGCTTGTGGCTCGCCGCGACCGTGTTGATGATGAGGTCGAAGCTGCCGGCATGCGCCTTCATCTCGTCGCGGTTGCCCGAGACGATGACCGCGTCGGCGCCGAGCGCCAGCGCGTCCTCGCGCTTGCTCTCCGAGGTGGTGAAGGCGACGGTCTCAGCGCCCATCGCATGGGCGAGCTTCACCCCCATATGGCCGAGCCCGCCTATCCCGACGATGCCGACCTTCTTGCCGGGCCCGGCCCGCCAGTGCCTGAGCGGCGAATAAGTGGTGATCCCCGCGCACAACAGGGGCGCCACCGCGGCGAGCTGGTCCTCGGGATGGCGGATCCTGAGCACGAACCGGTCGTCGACCACGATCCGCTGCGCATAGCCGCCGAGCGTGTGCCCGGGCGCGTCCGCGGTCGCGCCGTTATAGGTGCCGGTGAAGCCCACCTCGCAATATTGCTCGAGCCCCTCGGCGCAGGCGGCGCAATGCTGGCAGGAATCGACCAGGCAGCCGACGCCGACCGCCTCGCCGACCGCAAAGCCGGTGACCTCCGCGCCGATTGCGCTGACGTGGCCGACGATTTCGTGGCCGGGCACGCACGGATAGAGCGTGCCGCCCCATTCCGAGCGCACCGTGTGCAGGTCCGAATGGCAGATGCCGCAATAGGCGATGTCGATCTGGACGTCGCGCGGGCCGGGCCGGCGCCGCTCGATCGCCATCTTTTCGAGCGGCTTGTCGGCGGCATAGGCGCCATAGGCTTTGGTGGTCATCGGGGGTCCTTTCCAATTTCCCCCGCCTTGCGACGCCGGAACGCGCGCCGTCAACGGGGACAGTTGCCAGCAACTGTCCCCTCACCTCAGCGGTCGGGCCAGATCGCCACCAGCAATTGCGCGAGCCGGGCGCCGCCCTTTTCGATCTGGTCGCGCTGGATCGTCTGCATCGTGCGCAGGTAAGCGGCCTGGTCGGCGAAAATCACCGGCCAGCGGCGCCCCTGCTGGGGGCCGAAGCTCAGCCCCGCGAAGACCGAGCGCGCGCGCAGCAGCGAATCGTTCGCCCACAGCGTCGGCCAGCCGGCGATCGGCCCGCCGGCCGGCGCGACCCGGCGGGCCCGCGCCAGCGACAGGCAGGCGGGCCGCGGCCGCCGGGACGCGCAGGGCAGATCGTAGCGCAGCGCGGCGATGCCGCCGTCCCAGGCCGAGTGCAGCTTGTCGGGGGCGCTGGCATCGCCCCAAACCAGCGAATTGCCGCCCAGCGTGGTCGTGTCATGCTCGCGGGCGCGCTCGGCGGGCGAGGAATTGGGATCGACCTGGTGGCCGGCCGGGTCGAGATAGACGCCGCCGACATGGAGCGGCTGGTGCAGGTCGCCGACGAGGTGGGTCAGGATGAGCAGCGCCTGGCGGCAGGTGAAGTTGAACGGCGCCGGCGCCGCGGGCCGCGCCGTCGCCGCGCCCGGGCCGCGGCATTCGTCGGAGCGCAGCACGGCGATCGCGGCGCCAAGCGCGTGGACGATGTCATAGTCGCTGGTGCCGACGTCGCCGAAGCGATAGCCGGCGCTCTCCACGGCCAGGTCGGCGAAATGATATTGGGTGTGGCAGCCGTCGTTGCGCGTATAAGAGCAATTGGTCCAATTGTTGCGGGCATAGTCGATCATCGAGGCGAGCAGCTCCGGAGTTTCGAAGACCAGGCAGGGCGGCCGATATTGCGGCAGCGGCTGGTAGCGGAAGCCGTCGGTCGGCCCGGTCACCGAGCGGATGCAGTCGCCCCACGGCCCGCCCTGCGCCAGGGTGACCGGGCCGAGGATGATTCGGACCTGCGCGGCGGCGCGGGGATGGCGCTTGAGCAGGGCGTCGGCGATCGCGCCGACCTGGCTGTGGCCGACCGGCCCCCAGGCCTGCGCCGCGCTGCCCGCCATGACGACCGCGACCGCGATGGCGACAATAAGACGCCTGGCTGCACGAAAGTTGGCCACGATATCGCCTCCCCCTTTGTCCCGACTCGGGTCTCACTTTGGGAAGGTGCTCCAGTAACGGACGAGAGTCGATGGCGCGCGGCGGCCGCCCTATAGCTTCGATGATCGCAAATCCGCCCGGGAGTTTCGGAGCCTCACAATCTCCGCACGCCCGGCGTCCGGTCGCCCCGGATCAGCTCGCTCATCGCCCAGATCATGGCGTCGGCGCGGTCCGGCGAGCCCGCCCCTTCATAGCCTGCATAAGTGAACGCCCGGAGATCGTCCTCAAGCTCAGGAAAGCGCCCCGCCGGCCCCGCGCGCCTGGGCGGTGACAGTTGCGTAACCGTCACCATTTTCCGCCCATCGTCCGCGCGCTGGCCGGGCCGCTCCGGCGCGCTCGATCGACGTGGTTGATGGCTGACGCGGCCGATGTTAGGCAGATCGCCTGCTTGGGGAGGCAAGCGGAGATGCCAGTGACCATTCGCGCGTTGAGCGCGGCTGCCGCCGTTATCGCCATCCCGGCGGCGGTCGCCGGCGCCCAGCAGCCGGCGCGGACGAAGTCGCAATACAGCACCAAGCGGGTCTGCGAGGTCGCCATCCCGACGGGCAGCCGTCTGGGCGGGGTCAGGCGCTGCCGAAGCGCCGCCGAGCGCGAGCTGGCGAAGCAGGAAGCGCGGCAGGCGGTCGACCGCGTCCAGATGTTCAAGCCGGCCTGTGCGGGGCCCCGGAGATGTCCGGGCTGACGGCTCCTCGGGATCAGCTTGGTGACAGGTACCTAGGATTTTTCCTCGGTGACAGGTACCCGGCCAGCGCGGGTTGGGCCTCGCGCAGCCCTTCCCTTCACCAATGATGGAGTTGAATCGATGGACCGCAAGTTTTGGGATTTGGACGAAGACGGCTCCCCTCGAGGCGTCTATCCGCGCGGCGTCTCTTCCGCATCTGGCGGTCAGGCCGGGGTGCTGCTGATCCAATATGCCGAAACGCCGGAAGCGCTGACGACGGGGCCCTACAAGACAATCCAGCTCTTCGTGAATGACGAGGTCGCGGAGCTTCTCCATCGCCAGATCGACGCAGCGCTGGGGCGGTGACCGCCACCTGCCGCCAGGCCGAAACCGCGCTCAGGGCCGAAGCGAAACAGCTCTACGCGAGGATTTTTCCTCGGTGACAGGTACGTAGGATTTTTCCTTCGCGTCCCTTCTTCGCGCCTTTGCGCCTTCGCGTGAACCGAATTTTCTTCCGCGCGAAGCCGCCAAGACCGCAAGGGCGCGAAGGAATGGCGCGAGGGGGTTGTCCCGTGACGAACTGTCAGCGCGAATGGGAACCGCGAAGCCGACGCCCTTGCCGAACCAGTCCGGCGGCCGTCGCGGCGTTCCGCCCGGCGATCGCCGCGGATCATCTCCCCCTGCTGAGACGGCGCGTCAGGCTGAGGCGCCGCTCCGGCGCGGAGAATCGATATTCGAGGCGATCCCGATTGTCGTGGGTGAGGTGCCAGATAACGGTGCCGGCCCTGACGACAGGCTGCCGCCTCGGCGCCAGCCGCGCGGAAATCCTCGCGACCAGGGCCGCCGGGCCGAGCCTGCCCGCCACGGTCAAGGTCAGCTCGCAGGTCCCCTCGCCCCGCCCCCAGGCAGCGTCCTCGCGGAAACCATAGACGTCGTAGGTCAGATCGAAGCGCCGCCCGGAGTGCCAGTAATATCTGGACGGCAAGCCGCTTTCCGATCGGCCGATATCCGGGTCGATCGCCCTGACCGCGCGCTCCAGGGCGTCGGCGTCGGGAAACGCCCTCACGCACAAGGTCCGGAAAAGCGCGAGCCCGCGCTCCAGGGGCAAAGGCGAGAATTGGAAATAGGGCGCCGCCCGGTCTCGCGCAGGCGCAGGGGCGCGGGGCTGAGCAGCCGCGGCCGTTGCGAAGCAGGCCGCCGCAAGCGCAAGCGGCCCGGCCCGTGGGCACCGGCGCGCGATCAACTTGCGGGCCCGCGCCGCGCCGCGCCCGTCGCGATCGATTGCGATGAGGCGCATGTCGATCCCTCCCCCGTTTCGCCGGTCTCACCGTCTTCGCGCGAGCCGGATTTTCTTTCACGCACGCGGAGGGGACCGCCGCAGGCGTCCCGAGCGGAATGCCGAGGCCCGGATGGGGACAGTTACAAGCAACTCTCCCCTGTGCTCCCTAACTGTGCCCCTGCCCTTGCCTACATCCTGAGCGTCGCCCGCGCGTAGAAGAAGGTCCCCGGCACGTCGTAGGTGGTCGGGTCCATATTGTTCAGGCCGCAGGTGAAGCAGGCCGGCGGGTCGGAGTTGAAGACGTTGTTGGCGCCGATCGCGAAGCCGAGGCCCTCGCCGAACCAGTCGGGCGACCAGCGCAGCTGGACGTCGACGTAGAAGCGCGAATCGAGCTCGTTGCCATTGCCCTCCTCGACGCCCGCTATGTAGCGCCCGGTCAGCGAGGCGCCGACCTGGCCGAGGTTCCAGTCGATGATTCCGGTCGACTTGAACTTGGGGAAGGCCTGGTCGGGGCTGCCCTGCTCGGTGCCCTCGCGGTCGATCACCGTCACGCCGACCGTCGCCGGCACCGTGACCCGGTAGTTGAACAGGAAGGTGCTGTTCCAGGTCAGGTTGAACGTGCCCGCCGAGCCGGCGCCGCCGCGGTAGATCAGGGTCAGATCGAGGCCGTCGGTCTCGATGCCGGCGATGTTCTGCAGGAAGCCGCGAATCTGCGTGACCTGGCCCGACGGGGAGCGGTCGATCGCCGCGCAGGACAAGGCGTCGCCGGACTGGGCGCAGCGGCCGAGCAGGGTGCCGGCGTCGATCGACTGGATCGCGCCGTCGACCTTGATGTTGAAATAATTGGCCTCGATCGAGAGGCGCGGCAGGAACGTGGGCCGCCAGACCGCGCCGAAGCCCCAGCTTTCCGAGCTCTCGGCGGCGAGATTGACGTTGCCGCCGGTGACGACCGGAAGCTGGGCGTTGAGCTGGACGTAGGAGCCGTTGGCGGGGACGCCGTCGGCGATGCAATTGGCCGCGACCGCCGGCGGGACGGCGCCGCCGACCGCCGAGCAGGGATCGACCACTTCCTGGTCGAAGCGCGACGGGGTGCCGAAGAGCTCGCCGATGCTGGGCGCGCGGAAGCCTTCCGCCCAATTGCCGCGGAAGAGCAGGCCCTCGACCGGCTCCCAGTTGATGCCGGCGCTGAAGGTCGTCGTCGAACCCGATGTCGAATAATCGGAATAGCGCGCGGCGCCGGTCACTTCCAGGCGATGGAAGCCGCCGACGTCGCGAAGCAGAGGCAGGCGCAATTCGGCATAGGCCTCGTCGACGTTGAAGCCGCCCGAGGTCGGCAGCGCGGGGATGTCGGAGCCGAGGCCCGCGGCGACGATCGGATCGGGGTCGAAGCGGCCGGATTGGTCGCGATGCTCGACGCCGATGGCGATGCTGGCGGCGCCGCCGGGCAGATCGAACAGCCCGCCGGTGATGTTCGCGGAGAAATCCCAAAGCCGCTGCCGGCTGCTGTCCCGCTGAGTGAACGCGACATAATCGAGCATGGCGGGGGTTATGGAGCCCGCGCCCCCGAAAATGTTGAACGGCACGCAGGGCGCGGTGCAGGCCGCGACCGGGCCCAGAGCGCGGGCGAGATTGGCGGCGTTGATGTTGCCGTGCACTTCCTGCCTGGCCCGGTTGCGGCCCCAGACGCCGTTGACGTCCCAGTTCCACGGATGGCCGAAGGCTTCGAACGAGCCTTCGATCGTGGCCGCGCCATAATAAGTGTCGACGCGCTGGTCGTAGCGCCGGGGGCCGTTCTCGACGACGCGGCGGCCGATGAAGGCGTAATTGGCGACCTGGCCATTGGACGTGCCGTCGAGATTACGGCCCGAACGCAGGGTTCCGAACGGATTGAACGGATTGGTGGCGTCGATTGTGATGTTGTCGAGCAGATTGCCGTTACCGGAATCGGGGCCGACGAACAGCGGCAAAGGCGCGGCCTGGTTCGACGAATTGCGGCGGTTGTAGACCGCGCGCATCCGCAAGGTGGCGTTGTCGCTCAATTCCTGGGTGAGATTGACGAAGCCGCCATAGCGTTCGAGCGGGACCTGGACGAAGTTGGACGGCGCGAAATTGTAGCGGTCGGGCGCGCCGGCGAAATTGCGATAGTCGGCCAGTACCGGCGGGCGATTGAGCACCGGCGCGATCAGGGTCAAATCCTGCCCCAGCACGATGAAGCGGCCGTTGGGCGTTCCCGAGCTGCAGCTATTGTCGCAGGCGGTGGTTCCCGGCGTCGGGAAGAGCGAGATCGAGCGGTCGGCCGAGCTGACCTCGTCCTGCTTCACATAATTGACGCCGATCACGAAGCGGGTGCGGCTGTCGCGGCTGCCAATCCCCCAGCTCAGCCCGTAATTCTGGGAAAAGCCGTCGCCGGCGTCGAACACGCCAAGCTGCGCGGAGGCGACGAAGCCTTCCTGCTGCGAGCGGGTGATGATGTTGACCACGCCCGAAATCGCGTCCGAGCCGTAGATGGACGAGGCGCCGCCCTGGAGCACCTCGACCCGCTCGATCATGCCCTCGGGGATCGAATTGAGGTCGGTCGAGCCGGGGACGCCGCTCGCCGAGGCGCCGTTGACGTAGCGCAGGCCGTCGACGAGGACGAGCACGCGCCGCGAGCCGAGATAGCGCAGATCGACCTCGGCCGCGCCGGCGCCGACGCCGCCGCCGTCGGGCGGATTGCCGAAATTGCCGCTATTGTTGAAGCGGCTGTTGAGCGCGCCGCCCGAGCCGGGCAGCCGTTGCAGCACCTCGGCGGTCGAGGTGAGGCCGGTGCGGTCGATGTCGGCGCGGTCGACGAAGGTGACCGGCTGATCCTGGTCGAGCGGGTCGCGGCGGATGCGCGAGCCGGTGACGACGACATTCTGCTGGTCGCCCTGGGCGACATTGGGATCGCCGGTCTGATCGGGCTGGGCCAAAGCTGGCGTTGCAGCGGCGATCGCCAGAAGGGCGCTGCCGAAGCGGATGCTGGCGGAGAGTTTGGTCATGGCCCGTGCGCTCCCAAATGGGGCGGGCTCGCGACCGTCGCGGCAGGACGCCCCTCGGGACGAGGACTAGGCCGGTTGCCAAGATTTGCGGAGCGAAAAGGCGCGTTGATCGGACGGTAAGCGACGAATCTTCGGTGATCGTTGCATTCGTGTTACAATGATCCCGCCCCCGGCGCCGGGAAGCTCAGATAATGGAGCCGCCTGACCTCGCGCCGTCCGCGCACGACCGTGTCGAGGATGAGGCCGCAGGCGAAGCTCAGGAAGGCGAGGATGACCAGGCCGGTGGCGAGGATCGCGGTCGGGAAGCGCGGCACCAGGCCGGTCTGGAAATAGGTGATGGCGAGCGGGATGGCGAGCACCACGGCGAGCGCGATCAGGAACAGGCTGAAGCTGCCGTAGAAGAGGACGGGGCGCTCGATCCGGTAGAGGTGGATGATCGTGCGCAGGATCCGCGAGCCGTCGCGCCAGGTCGAGAGCTTCGAGGTCGAGCCTTCGGGGCGCGCGCCGTAGGTGGTGACGATCTCGCCGACCGGCATGGAAAGCTCGAGCGCGTGGACGCTGATCTCGGTCTCGGTCTCGAAGCCGCGCGACAGCGCCGGGAAGCTCTTGGCGAAGCGGCGCGAGAAGACGCGATAGCCGGAGAAGATGTCGGTGAAGCTGCGGCCGAACAGGCTGGCGAGCAGGCCGGTGAACAGCTTGTTGCCGAGCGCGTGGCCGCGGCGATAGGCCTCCTCGACCGCCGACTTGCGGGCGCCGACGACCATGTCGAGCTGCTCGTCGAGAAGCTTGCGGATCAAATCGGGGGCGGCGGCGGCATCGTAGGTCGCATCGCCGTCGGCCATCAGATAGACGTCCGCCTCGACGTCGGCGAACATGCGGCGGACGACATGGCCCTTGCCCTGCATCTTCTCGGTGCGGACGATCGCGCCCGCCTCCGCCGCGACCTCGCGGGTGCGGTCGTTGCTGTTATTGTCGTAAACGTAGATGTCCGCGTCCGGCAGCGCGGCGCGGAAGCCGGCGATCGTCTGCGCGATCGCTGTCTCCTCATTGTAGCAGGGGAGCAGCACGGCGACGCGGAGGGATATCAGCTTCGATTCGGTCACTGGCTCATACCCCATGGCTCGTTCGTCCCGAGCGAGGTCGAGGGGCGTTCGTGATGAAGCCGAGCAGCGCCCCTCGACTTCGCTCGGGACGAACGAAACGCCCTAGCCCTTGCTCTTGGCCTTCTTTGCCGCAGGCTTCTTGGCGGGGGAAGCGGCTTTATCGGCCTCCGCCTTGGCCTCGGCCTTCTTCGCGGGCTTCTCCGCAGCTTCGCCCTTGGCCGGCGCCGCTTTCTTGGCCGCGCCCTTCTTCGGCTTGGCCGCGCTTTCATGGTCGTGCCCGCAGCCCGGGCCGTGGACGTGGGTGTCCTCGGATTCGATCGCGGCCTCCAGATCCTCGCGGCTGACCTCGCGCTCGGCGATGTCGGCGCCGGCGAAGAGGAAATCGACGACCTTGTCCTCGAACAAAGGCGCGCGCAGCTGGGCCGAGGCCATCGGCTCGGCGCGGACATATTCGACGAACTTCTGCCGGTCCTCGGGCTTGTACTGCTGGGCGGCCTGCATGATCAGCTGGTTCATCTCCTGATTGCTGATCTGGATGTCGTTCTTCTGGCCGATCTCCGAGAGGAGCAGGCCGAGGCGGACGCGGCGCTCGGCGATGGTGCGATAGTCGCCGCGCTCCTTCTCCATCTCCTTGCGGGCGGCCTCGGGGTCGGGCTCGTGGCTCGCCTCATGCTCGAGCTGCTGCCAGATCTGCTCGAACTCGGCCTCGACCATCGAATCGGGCACCGGAAAATCGTGGGCGGAGGCGAGCTGGTCGAGCAATTGCCGCTTCATATGGGTACGGGTCAGCCCGTTCAGCTCCTGCTCGATCTGGCCTTTCAAGAGGTCGCGCAGCTGGCCGATGCCCTCGAGGCCCATCGCCTTGGCGAAATCGTCGTCGGGCTTCATCGCCTTGGCGATCTGGACCTCGTTGACGACGACGTCGAAGGTGGCGGCGCGGCCCTTGAGATAATCGACGGTGTAATCGGCCGGGAAGGTGACGCTGACGACGAGCTCGTCATTCGCCTTGGCGCCGACGAGCTGGTCCTCGAAGCCCGGGATCAGCCGGCCCGAGCCGAGCTCGACGGACATGCCCTCGCCCTTGCCGCCGTCGAACGACTCGCCGTCGACCTTGCCCTCGAAATCCATGATGACGAGGTCGCCCCGCGCCGCCTTGTGCTTGGCGGGCGCCGGATCGTAGCTCTTCTGGCCCTCGGCGAGGCGCGCCACGGCGGCGTCGATCGCGTCGGCGGTCGGCTCGACGCGCAGCCGCTCGATCTTGAGGCCGGCGATATTCGCCTCGGGGACGTCGGGAAGCGTCTCGACCTCGACCGTCACCACCGCGTCCTTGCCGGCGCCGCCTTCCTCGAGCGCGACCGTCGGCTGCATCGCCGGGCGGATCTTCTGCTCGGTCATCAATTGCTGGACGCCGTCCTGGACCGCATTTTGCAGCGCCTGCTGCTCGAGCTGCGGGCCGTGCATCCGGCGCAACAGGTTGGCGGGGACCTTGCCGGGGCGGAAGCCGGGCATCCGCGCCTGCGGCGCGATCGACTTCAATTCCTTGTCGACGAGCGCGTCGATGTCCTCGGCGGCAATGGTGATCCGGTAGGCGCGCTTGAGGCCCTGGTTCAACGTCTCGACAGTCTGCATCTCGAATTCAAACCTTCATGTCAGCTAGAACGGCCTTGCTGCGGACGCTGCGCGCAACTGGTGCGGGCGAAGGGACTCGAACCCCCACATCTTTCGATACCAGGACCTAAACCTGGCGCGTCTACCAGTTCCGCCACGCCCGCTTAGGCCGGCAGGCGGCGTCTATAACGATGCTGGCATGAAGGGCAAGCGTCAGGGGTCAGGCGGCCCTGGCGAAATCGCGCAGGCCGCCGCCGCGGCTGCGGAACAGGCCGGCGCCGGAGCTCAGGCTTTCGGTCAGCGGCAGCGCCGTCCCGCAGAAGCAGCATTCGGCGGAGAGCCGGCCGACATACCAGTGCGTGCGGCCGCAGCCGGGGCAATGGTTCACCTCGTCGTCGCGATAGGCGATATGGTAGCCGCGCCGCGCCGGATCGTGCGCATGGTCCCTGCCCGCCTTGCCGAAGATCGAAACACGCATTGGTCTTACTCCCCTGTATCCTGCCGTACTTGGCAGCGACGAAGCGTTCTATTTCATGGATGAGTTGAACAGAAGCTGACTGACGCGGTTCCCCGCCGTTCAGCTTGCGGGCGGGATTGAAAGCGCCGGACAACTGCATTAGTCGGGCGGCACACCGCGTTTCGAGGGCATATTTCCGATGATCGTCAGACCTTTGCTGGCCGGCCTGGCCGCTTTTTCCCTTGCCGCTTCGTCGCTCGCCCAGCCGGCGCCTCCGGCGCCCCCGGCCGCCGAGTTCAGCGCCGATGCCTTCCGCGCCCATGTCGCCTTCCTCGCCGACGATCTGCTCGAGGGCCGCGACGCCGGCTCGCGCGGCCACGAAATCGCGGCGCGCTACGTCGCCACCCAGTTCGCGGCGCTCGGCTTCCAGCCCGGCGCCGGCGAGGGCGATTGGTATCAGCCGGTCGGGTTCGTCCGCTTCGTCCCGCAAGGCACGGCGACGCTGCGGGTGGCCGGCCAGGTCTTCACCCACGGCCGCGAGATGATGATGCGGGCGAGCCCCGATCCGGCGCCGCTGGCGCTCTCGGCGCCGTTGGTCTTCGTCGGCTACGGGCTCGACATGCCGAGCCACGGTTTCGACGATTATCGCGGCCTCGACGTGCGCGGCAAGATCGTGGTCGCGCTGAACGGCGTTCCCGAAGGCACGCCGAGCGACGTCGCCGCGCATCTCAACAGCGAGAAAAGGCGGATGGCGGGCGCGCGCGGCGCCGTCGGCATGATCAACATCCGCGCGCGCGGCGAGGCCGGCGCCCTGTCCTGGCAGCGCGCGCTCCGCTTCGCCAATCGCCCGGGCACGACCTGGCTGGAGCCGGACGGCACCCCCTTCGCCGACGCCGGGGCCCTGCGCTTCAGCGCGACGCTCGACGATGCCAGCGCCGAGACCCTGTTCCACGGCGCCCGCCGCCAGCTGAGCGACATCCTCGACGAGGCGGCCCGCGCCGGCTACCGCCCGCGCGGCTTTGCGCTGGCGCAGACCGCGCAGGTCGCGCGCGAGCCGGCGGCCGCGACGCGCTTCTCCAGCCCGAATGTGATCGCCGTGCTGCCGGGCACCGATCCGAGCGTGGCCGGCGAATATGTGCTGCTGATGGCGCATCTCGACCATATCGGGGTGCGCGACCCGCGCCCCGGCGACGCGCCCGGCGCCGACCGGATCAACAATGGCGCGATGGACAATGCCGCCGGCATCGCCACTTTGATCGAGGTCGCGCGGGCGATGAGCCGGCCGGGCAACCGCCCGCGCCGCCCGATCCTGATCGCCGCGGTCACCGCCGAGGAGAAAGGCCTGCTCGGCGCCGAGTTCCTCGCCCGCCACCCGGTCGTCGGCCGGGGGCGCATCGTCTCGGTGGTCAATCTCGACATGCCGATCCTGACCTACGACTTCCAGGACGTGACTGCCTTCGGCGCCGAGCATTCGACTTTGGGACCGATCGTCGCGCGGGCGGCGGCGCGGATGGGCGTGCGCCTCTCGCCCGATCCGCTGCCCGAGGAAGGCCTGTTCACCCGCTCCGACCATTACAAGTTCGTGCGCCAGGGCGTGCCGGCGGTCTTCCTGATGACCGGCTTCGCCGGCGAGGGCGAGCGCGAGTTCCGCAACTTCCTCGCCACCCGCTACCACAATGTCGGCGACGACCTCAGCCAGAATATCAACTGGCAGGCGGGCGCGAAATTCGCGCAGCTCAACTATCTGATCGCGCGCGAGATCGCCGACGGGGCGGAAGTGCCGAGATGGTATCGGGGAAGCTTCTTCGGCGACGCCTTCGGGGGCAGCCAGCCCCGGGTGGCGAGGCCGGCGCCCTAGCTTATTGCTCCGCGCGCTGGCCCCGCATCCGGCGCGCCTTGTCGATCACGCGATAGCCGAGCGATTTCAGGTGGTTCTGGTGCGGGTAGCGCTTCGGGCGGGCGGGGCTCAGCCCGGCCTTGCGCAACACCGCGTTCATGCGGTGCGCATATTCTTCGCGGTAGCTCCATTCCGAACGCCAGGTGATCGAGAAGGAGACCGAGACCCCCGGACCGTTGCGGACCCAGTGCGGCGCCATGAACGGCACATGCACCGCCTGCCCGGGCGCGAGGTCGAATTCGCGGCCCCGGCTGGCGAATTCCTCGCGCCAGGGCAGGTTGCGGTGGCCGCCGCTGTGGAAGCGCTCATGCTCCTGCGCCGGCACCACCTGCTCGTCGTCGGGCGGGAAGATGGTCATCGTCTTGGTGCCGCGGACCTGGAGCAGGATATTGTGCTCGGGATCGAAATGGAGCGGCGTCACCGAGCCCGGCGAGGTGATGAAGACGAAGCCGCGATGCTTGAGCATTTCGCCGGTCTTCGCCCCGACGGCCGCTTCCAGCGGCGCCAGCGCCTCCATCAGGAAGTTGCGGAAGATCTCGTCCTGCTCGACGAACTTCAGCACCATCCACGAGCCGCATTCCTCGATCCGGCGGATCGTCTCCTGGACGCTGAGGCCGTTGCCGGGCGCGGTCAGCGGATCGATCCCGAACGGCGTGTCGCCGGGATAATATTCGACGTCGACCGGCCGGATCCGGCCCGCCAGCGCCGCCAGCGCGTCGAGCTGCAGCAGCGGGTGATCGGTCAGGCCGTGGCTCAGCAAAGCCGGCTGCTCTGGATAGGCGCCGCGGAACGTCTCCAGTGAATCGTCGAAATGGGTCATTTGAGCAGCTTCCTGAACATGGCCGAGCCCCGTTCGAGGGCGCGGCAGAAGGCGAAGGCGATGGCGCGGCGGGCGCCCTTGAGCGGCACAGAGACGCGCACGATCGCGCGGCGCTCGGTCCACAGGCTGTCGATCATCGGGTGGTCGGCGGCGGCGCAGCTGTCCATCCAGGCAATGCCGGGGCGCCTTAGAATTTCGAGATTCTCGCGCTGGATCAGCACGCCGGGCGAGAAGCGGGCATGAGTTTCGTCGAACACGGTCTTGAACGAGAAGCTGCCCGGCGGGCTGAGGAAATTGACCAGCATCGCGATCGTCGTCTCGCCGACGTCGAGGCGGAGGAATTGCAGCCTGCCCGCGTCCCAGGCGGCGCGGACCGCGGCGCGGAAGAAGGCGTCGGTCTCGGGCCGGCCGGCGAGCGCGCTCCCCGCCGCGCCCTTCCAGCCCGCTTTCTCCATGGTGAGATAGAGGCTGCACCAATCGTCGAGCTCGGCGGCGGCGTCGAGGGTGCGAAAGGCGACCGGCCCCTGCTCGGCGAGGCGGTTGCGCAGGCGGCGCAGCTCCTTGCGCTTCTTCTGGCGGACCGCGCGCTCATAATAAGCCTCGGGCTCGAGGTCGCTCTGGAGGAAGGCGCGGACCTCGCGATGGGCGATCTCGACATGGCGGACCGCGGCGAGGCCGCGCAGCACCGGGCCATCCTCGTTGAGGCCGCGCAGATGCAGCAGATTGCCCGCCCAGCCGGCCTCGTCGAGCGCGGCCAGGATCGCGGCCCAGAACGCCGTTTCCTCCCCCGCGGCGGCGAGCGGGGTCAGCAGGAACATGTGGTCGTGCGACCAATTGCGGACGATGCCGACCGGCAGGCGGGCATAGCCCCGGTGGGCCTCGAGAGGCAGCAGGCCGATCAGGCCTTGGCCGCGGCGGACCTCCATCAGGCGGATGTCGCGGCCGGCGGCCATAGTCGGCAGCGAGGCGGCGACGAACCAATGCTCGGCAAAGGCATTGGGCTCGGACGCGATGTCGGCGAGCGCGGTCCATTCGGCGGCGAGGCTCTCGATCGCGGCGGCGAGCGGCCGGACCAGGACGCGGACCTCGCCGGCGCCGGGCACGGCCCCGAGCGCCACGCGCGCCACCTCGCGCCGATCGGCCCGCGCCGCAATCCGCCCCATCGAACTCATCGGCGCGGGATAGCGCACAGAGGTAAAGATATGGTGGGCGGAGCCGGGCCCTCAGTCATTCCAGCTTTCGCCGGAATGACGGGAGCTCAGGCGCCTTGCAGCTGATAGTCCCGATATTGCTCGCGCAGCGCCGTCTTGAGCAATTTGCCGGTGGCGGTGTGCGGCAGGCTGTCGACGAAGAGGATGTCGTCGGGCAGCCACCATTTGGCGACATGGGCGGCGAGATGGGCGCGGATTTCGGCCTCGCTGACCTCGGCGCCCGGCTTGCGGACGACGAGCAGCAGCGGGCGCTCGTCCCATTTGGGATGCTTGATGCCGATCGCGGCGGCCTCGGCGACGCCGGCGCAGCCGACCGCGGCATTTTCGAGGTCGACCGAGCTGATCCATTCGCCGCCCGATTTGATCACGTCCTTGGAGCGGTCGGTGATCTGCATCGTGCCGCAGGGGTGCATCACGGCGACGTCGCCGGTGTCGAACCAATTGTCGGCGCCGACGCAATCGCCCGCCTCGTCCTGGAAATAACGCCTGATCACCCAGGGGCCGCGAATTTGAAGCCGCCCCGAGCTCTGGCCGTCGCGGGGCTGGACCTGGTCCTCGTCATCGACCACGCGCAGCTCGACGCCGAACGGCACCCTCCCCTGCTTGGCGACCAGATCGACCTGCTCGTCGAAGCTCATCTCCTCCCAGTTCGCCGGCGGCGCCCCGATCGTGCCGATGGGCGAGGTCTCGGTCATCCCCCAGGCATGGCCGACGCGGATGCCCATCTTCATCAGCCGCTCGATCATCGCCCGCGGCGCCGCCGAGCCGCCGATGGTGACCAGGCGGAGATGCTCGGGCGATACGCCGGTTTCGTCCATATGCTGGAACATGCCGAGCCAGACCGTCGGCACGCCGGCGCTGTGGGTGACCTCCTCCTCGTTCATCAGCCGGCACAGGACCACTGGATCGTTGACCTGCGCATAGACGAACTTGATGCCCGCGCTGGCCCCGGCGAACGGGAGCCCCCAGGCGGCGGCGTGGAACATCGGCACGATCGGCAGCGCCACCGCCTGCGGCCCCATGTCGAAGCAGGCCGGGGCGATCACGGTCATGGCGTGGATCACCGAGGAGCGGTGCTCGTAGAGCACGCCCTTGGGATTGCCGGTCGTGCCCGATGTGTAGCAGAGCATGCACGGCTCGCGCTCGGAGCCCTCGACCCAGCGATAATTGCCGTCGAAGCGCGCGATGAGATCCTCGAACTCGCCATTGTCGAAGCAGACATAATGGTCGATCGTCGTCCACTGGGCCCGGAGCCGGTCGACGATCGGCTGAAAGGCCTTGTCGTAGAGCAGCACCCGGTCCTCGGCATGGTTGGCGATATAGACGAGCTGCTCGTCGAACAGGCGCGGGTTGAGCGTGTGGATGACCCCGCCCATGCCGATCGTGCCGTACCAGGCGACCAGATGGCGGTGGTGGTTCATGGCCAGAGTGGCGACGCGGTCGCCGCGCTTCACGCCCAAGGATTCAAGAGCTTGCGCGAGCTTCCTCGCATCGCGGGCGATACCGGCCCAGTCGGTCCGCGTCTGGCTGCCGTCGGCCCATTGGGTGACGATCTCGCGCCGGCCATGCTCGCGCTCGGCATGGTCGATCAGCCGCGGCACGCGCAGCTCGTAATCCTGCATCCCGCCCAGCATCGCGCACCTCTCCCCGAAATCCCGTCCTTCCCGCGAAAGCGGGAATCCAGCTTCTTCTCTTCTGCAGCATGGATTCCCGCTTTCGCGGGAATGACGCAAGGGGGTTTAGGACGCCTGCGCCAAACGAAGCTCTTCGAGCGGGATCACGCTGAGCGTCGCCGAGGTCACCCCTTCCAGTCGCCGCAGCTTTTCGGCGAGCTCGGCGTCGAGCAGGAAATCGCGGCCGAGGACGAGATCGGCGGCGCCCTTGGCCCATTTCGCGTTGAGCCGGAGCAGGCCGGTGCCTCCATGCTCGCCCGCCACCGCGCCGGCGAGGCGGCGCAGCGCCGCCTCGTCCTCGACCTCGACCGCGATCTGCAGCCGGCTCCGCCGGGCGAGGCTTTCGAAGGGCTGGAGCGAGCGGATGGTGACGCGCGGCGTCTCCTCGCCGGGGCGGCGGTCGAGCTCCACGCTCAGCAGCGCGCAGCTCCCCGCCTTGGCCGCGCCCGCGACCTGCTCGGCGACCTGGTCGTCGAACACCGTCGCCTCGAACTGGCCCGACGAATCGGACAGGGTCGCCATCATGTAGCGGCGGCCGCGCGCCGAGGTCCGCCAGCGCACATCCTCGACGAGGCCGGCCATGGTCGCCGAGGCGCGGCCGCCCTCGGCCGAAGCGGGCAGCGCGCCGAGCGCGGCGAAGGTGCTGGCGCCGGCGGCCTCGGCGAGATGGCGGTAATTGTCGACGGGATGGGCGGAGAAATAGAAGCCGAAGCTCTCTTTCTCGGCGGCCATCCGCTGGGCCAGGCTCCAGCTCTCGCCGGTCGGCATGCGGATCGGGACGACGTTGGCGGGGCCTTCGCCGAACAGGCCCCCCTGCCCGCTGACCCGCGCATCGGCGGCGCTCGAGGCGGCGGCGAGGATGGTCTCGGCCGCCGCCGCGACCTGCCAGCGTTCGGCAAGGCCGTCGAAGGCGCCGCCGCCGGCGAGGCTCTCGATCTGACGGCGGTTGAGCAGGCGCGGATCGATGCGCGCGGCGAAATCGTCGAGCCCGGCGAAGGGGCCGTTCGCCCGTCGCTCGTCGACCAAAAGCTCCATCGCCTTCTCGCCGACGCCCTTCAGGGCGCCGAGCGCGTAGCGGACGCCATAGCCTTCATCATGCTCCTCGACGGAGAATTCCGCCTCGCTGGCGTTGATCGCGGGCGGCAGGCATTGGACGCCGATCCGCCGCATGTCGTCGGCGAAGATGGCGAGCTTGTCGGTCTGCGTCATGTCGAAGCACATCGAGGCGGCGTAGAATTCGACCGGATGATGCGCCTTCAGCCAGGCGGTCTGGTAGGCGACCAGCGCATAAGCGGCGGCGTGGCTCTTGTTGAAGCCGTAGCCGGCGAACTTGTCGATCAAATCGAACAGGAAGTTGGCCTTGGCCGCGGGAATCTGGTTGACCCGCGCGCAGCCCTCGACGAAGCCCTGGCGCTGCGCGTCCATCTCCGATTTGATCTTCTTGCCCATGGCGCGGCGCAGCAGATCGGCCTCGCCGAGGCTGAAGCCGGCGAGCACCTTGGCCGCCTCCATCACCTGCTCCTGATAGACGAAGACGCCATAAGTCTCTTTGAGCACATCCTCCAGCAAGGGGTGCGGATATTCGATCGGCTCGCGGCCGTTCTTGCGGGCGCCGAACATCGGGATATTGTCCATCGGGCCCGGCCGGTAGAGCGAGACCAGCGCGATGATGTCGCCGAAATTGTCGGGCTTCACCGCCGCCAGCGTGCGCCGCATCCCTTCCGATTCGAGCTGGAAGACGCCGACCGTCTCGCCGCGCTGGAGGAAGGCGTAGACGTCCGGATCGTCCCAGGGGATGCGGTCGAGATCGACCTCTATGCCGCGCGCGGCCAGCATCTCGACCGCTTTCCTGAGGACGGACAGGGTCTTCAGGCCAAGGAAGTCGAACTTCACCAGCCCGGCCGCCTCGACATATTTCATGTCGAACTGGGTCACCGGCATGTCCGAGCGCGGATCGCGGTAGAGCGGGACGAGCTGGTCCAGCGGCCGGTCGGCGATGACCACGCCGGCGGCATGGGTCGAGGCGTGGCGCGGCAGCCCTTCGAGCTTCATCGCCAGGTCGAACAGCCGGCGGACCTCGCGGTCGTCCTTATAATCGGCGGCGAGCTCGGAAACGCCGTTCAGCGCCCGCTCCAGCGTCCACGGGTCGGTCGGATGGTTGGGGATCAATTTGGCGAGCCGGTCGACCTGGCCGTAGGGCATTTGCAGGACCCGGCCGGTATCCTTCAAGACGGCGCGCGCCTTCAACTTCCCGAAGGTGATGATCTGGGCGACGCGGTCGGCGCCCCAGCGCTCCTGGACGTAGCGGATCACCTCGCCGCGCCGAGTCTCGCAGAAATCGATGTCGAAATCCGGCATCGACACGCGCTCGGGATTGAGAAAGCGCTCGAACAGGAGCCCCAGCCGGATCGGATCGAGATCGGTGATGGTCAGCGACCAGGCGACCACCGAGCCGGCGCCCGAGCCGCGGCCCGGGCCGACCGGAATGCCCTGCTCCTTGGCCCATTTGATGAAGTCCGCGACGATCAGGAAATAGCCCGGAAAGCCCATGCCGGCGATGACGTCGAGCTCGAATTCGAGGCGTTCGAAATATTCGGGGTAACGCTCCTTTGTTCCCCGGCGAAGGCCGGGGTCCAGGTCTTCCGCCGGTGCCGCTGGCCCCCGGCCTTCGGGCAACGCTTCGAGGTAGACCGCCAGCCGCGCCTCGAGCCCGAGCCGAGCGTCGCGGCGGAGCTGCTCGGCCTCGCTTTCGAGGTCGCCCGCGGTGCGCGGCAGGATCGGCTTGCGCTGGGGCGCGCTGAACGCGCAACGCTGCGCGATTACCGCGCTGTTGTCGATCGCCTCGGGCAGATCGGCGAAGAGCGCGCGCATCTCGGCGGCCGGCTTCATCCAGGCCTCGGGCGAGGAGCTGATGCGGTCGTCGCGGGCGATCTGGCTCGACTGGGCGATGCACAGCATGGCGTCGTGCGCTTCGTGGAAATGCGCCTCGGCATAGGAAGCCGGGTTGGTCGCCACCAAAGGCAGTTCGCGGGCATAGGCCATGTCGATCAGCGCCGCCTCCGCGCCGGTCTCGATCTCGTCGCCGCGCCGGCTGAGCTCGATATAGAGCCGGCCGGGGAACAGGGCGCCGAGCCTGGCGGCCATGTCCTCGGCCGCGGCCCCCTGCCCTTCGTGGATCAGCCGCGCCAGCGCGCCCTCGCCGCCGCCGGTGAGCGCGATCAGCCCCTCGGTCCGCCCTTCCAAGGCCGCGAACGGCACGTGCGCCTGCTCCTCGACGGGGCGGCCGAGATGGGCGGCGGAGACGAGCGCGCAGAGGTTGGCATAGCCGGCCTCGTCCTGCGCGTAGAGCGGCAGCCAATCGATCAGCGGCGGCTTGCCCTCCGGCGTGCCGGGCCGCGCCACGCCGAGCAGGGTGCCGACGATCGGCTGCACGCCTTCCGCGATGCAGGCGTCGCTATAGGGCATCACCGCGTAGAGGCCGTTGCGGTCGGTCAAGGCGGCGGCGGGAAAATCGAGGCGCTTGGCCTGCTTGGCGATCGCCTTTGGCTCCATCGCCCCTTCGAGCATCGTGTAGCAGGAGAACAGGCGCAGGGGGACGTAGGGGGCGGGCATGGAGCCACCATGGTCAGTCGTGGCGATTCGGGAAAGCGCCCGTTTGGGCTTTTCCACATCTATTCGATCACGCCCTCATGCAAGCGCAGCACCCGGTCCATCTTGGCGGCGATGCGTTCGTTATGGGTTGCGACCAGAGCGGCGCTGCCTTCGTCGCGGACCAGGCGGAGGAATTCGGCGAAGACGATGTCGGCGGTGGCCTCGTCGAGATTGCCGGTGGGCTCGTCGGCGAGCACCAAAGCGGGCCGATTGGCGAGCGCGCGGCCGACGGCGACGCGCTGCTGCTCGCCGCCCGAAAGCTTGCTTGGGCGGTGGCTGAGCCGCTCGGCGAGGCCGAGCGTGCCGAGCAGGGATTCGGCGCGTTCGCGCGCGTCCGCCCTGGTCGCGCCGCGCACCAGCTGGGGCAGGATGACGTTTTCGAGCGCGGTGAAATCGGGGAGGAGATGGTGGAATTGGTAGACGAAGCCGAGCAGGTCGCGGCGCACCCGCGTGCGCTCGCCCTCGCTCAACTGCGCGGCCTCCTGGCCCTGGATGCGGATCGAGCCTTCGAAACCGCCTTCGAGCAGCCCGACGGCCTGGAGCAGGGTCGACTTGCCCGAGCCCGACGGGCCGAGCAGAGCGACGATCTCGCCCTTGCGCACGGCGAGATCGACGCCGCGCAGCACCTCGATCGTGACGTCGCCCTGGACGAAGCTGCGCTTCAGGCCGCCCACCTCGAGCACCTTCCCCTCGAGCACCTTCCCCTCGAGCACCTCACTCATAGCGCAGCACCTGGACCGGATCGGTGCTCGCCGCCTTCCACGCCGGGTAGAGCGTGAACAGGAAAGAGGAGCCAATGGCGAGGAGGACGATCAGCATGACCTCGAACCAATTGGTCCGCGCCGGCAGCTCGGTGATGAAGCGAACGCTCGGATCCCACAGATTCTGGCCGCTCAGCGCCTGGATGAAGTCGACGATCGGCTGGCGGAAATAAAGAATCAGGAAGCCGAAGCCGACGCCGAGCATGGTCCCCAAAGTGCCGATGGTGAGGCCAACGGTCATGAAGATGCGCAGCATCGCCCGCCGGGTCGCGCCCATCGTCCGCAGGATCGCGATGTCGCGCGTCTTCGCCCGCACCAGCATGGTCAGCGAGGAGAGGATGTTGAACGCCGCCACCAGGATGATCAGCGACAGGATGCAGAACATCACCACCCGCTCGACCTGGATCGCCTCGAACAAGGCGGCGTTCATCGTCCGCCAGTCGTTGACGATCGCGCGGCGGGCGAGCACCGACTGGAGCGGCGCGAGGATCTCGCCGACCCGGTCGGCATCGGTGGTGGTGACCTCGATCATGCCGATCGCGTCGCCCATCATCAAAAGGCCCTGCGCCTCCTCCATCGGCATCACCACGAACGCCTTGTCGAAATCGTAGAGGCCGACCTCGAAGATCGCCGCGACATTGTAGTCGACGATGCGCGGCACGGTCCCGAACGGCGTCGTCCGGCCCTCGGGCGAGAGGATGGTGATCGGGCTGCCGACCGACAGGCCGAGCTTCTCGGCGAGGTGCGAGCCGATCGCGACGTTGGTGCTGCCGGGCCGAAGCTCAGCCAGCGAGCCGGCGATGACGTTGCGGGTGAAGGAAGGATTGGAGAGAATCTCCTCGCGCGGCATGCCGCGCAGCAGGATCGCCTCGACCCGGCCGTTGCGGCTCGCCATCAAGGGCACCTCGATCAAGGGCTGGGCGGAGACGATGCCGGGCGTGCGCCGGACCCGCGCGAGCACCGGCCGCCAGTTCTCCAGCCGGCCGCCCATGCCCGCGACCACGGCATGGCCGTTGAGGCCCGTCACCTTGTCGAACAATTCGGCGCGGAAGCCGTTCATCACGCTCATCACCACGATCAGCGCCATCACCCCGAGCATGACCGCGCCCAGGCTGATTCCGGCGACGACGAAGATGAAGCCCTCGCCCTTGCCCGGCAGCAAATAGCGCCGCGCGACCATCCGTTCGTAGCGGTTGAGGATCATGCGGTCAGCCTCGCCAGCGCGCTCTCGATCGACAGCTCCTCGCGCTCGCCGGTGGCGCGGCGCTTCAGCTCGACCACGCCTTTCTCGAGCCCCCTGGGGCCGACGATCAGCTGCCAGGGCAGGCCGATCAGGTCCATGGTCGCGAACTTGGCGCCGCCGCGCTCGTCGCGGTCGTCGTAGAGCGTGTCGCAGCCGGCCTGCGTCAGGCGGCCGTAAATCTCGTCGGCGGCGCTTGCGCAATTGCCGTCGTCGGCGCGCATGTTGATGAGGCCGACCTGGAAGGGCGCGACGCTCTCCGGCCAGACGATGCCCTTGTCGTCATGGCTGGCCTCGATGATCGCGCCCATCAGCCGCGACACGCCGATGCCGTAACTGCCCATGTGCGGATGGACCTGGCCGCCGTCGGCCGTCTGCACCGCCAAGCCCATCGATTCGCTATATTTGGTGCCGAAGGCGAAGATGTGGCCGACCTCGATGCCGCGGCGGCTGCGCAGGCGCTCGGCCGGCACCGGGCAATCGGCGACCTTGGCATGCTCTTCTTCTTCCATCGCGTAGACGCCGGTAAGGCGGGCGATGGTCGCGGCGTCGGCGCTGAGCAATTCGTCGCGGGTGATGTCCTCGAGCGCCGAATCGTAGAAGATGGCGCTTTCGCCGGTCTCCGCCAATATGTGGAATTCGTGGCTGAGGTCGCCGCCGATCGGGCCGGTCGGCGCACGCACCGGCACCGCCTGCAGGCCCATGCGGGCGAAGGTGCGAAGGTAAGCGACGAACATCGCCTCGTAGCTCGCCTTGAGGCCCGCCTCGTCGAGGTCGAAGCTGTAGGCGTCCTTCATCAGGAATTCGCGGCCGCGCATGATGCCGAAGCGCGGGCGGACCTCGTCGCGGAACTTCCACTGGATATGGTAGAGCGTGCGCGGCAGATCGCGATAGGATTTGACCGCGCCAAGGAAGATCTGGGTGATCACCTCCTCGTTGGTCGGCCCGTAGAGCATCTCGCGGTCGTGCCGGTCCTTGAAGCGCAGCATTTCCGGGCCGTAGGCGTCGTAGCGGCCGGATTCGCGCCACAAATCGGCCGACTGGATGGTCGGCATCAGCAATTCGATCGCTCCGGCTTTGTCCTGCTCCTCGCGGACGATCGCCTCGATCCGCTTCAGGACGCGCAGGCCCAGCGGCAGCCAGGCGTAGATGCCGGCGGCGGTCTGGCGGATCAGGCCGGCGCGGAGCATCAGCTTGTGGCTGACGATCTGGGCGTCTGCGGGCGTCTCCTTGGCGACCGGGAGGAAATAATGGGTCAGGCGCATGGCGACCCTCTAGGCAGGGCGATGCCGCAACGCAACACGGAGGCGCCTGTTGCCGGTTCGCAACAGCCGCGGCGCAAACTGGCCACGCCCGCCGATAGGGCCATGACAAGGGCGGCGGGGGTGCATACCGTACTTCCACGCAACCAAGGACTTAACGGCCTGGTTCGGGGAGGCTTCGGCCCCGCTCTCCTCTGGCGAGGTGAGGAAAGCGCGCGGGCCGGAGCATCGCAAGGGGGTAGACGGTCGCAAGACCGTCTCACGGGTGCCCGGACGGAAACGTCCGGGCACTTGTTTTTTGAGCCACGGCCAAGGCGAGAGGAGCCGGACCCACGAAAATCTGGTATTCGCGCCGGGGGCAACGGATCGGAGGGTGGACGATGGCGAACTTCTGGCGGCACCTCGCCTTCCTTGCGCTGCTTTGCTGTTCGGCCGGCGCGCCCGCGCAACCCGCCGGCAACGCGAATGACGCCGAGCGCATCGTCTCCTTCCTGAGCGACATCGAGGTGCGCCGCGATGCATCGCTCCGGGTTACCGAGACGATCCGGATCGAAGCCAGAGGAGAGCAATTCCGGCACGGCCTCTATCGCGCTTTCCCGACCCGCTATGAGCGCGGCAGCCAAGTGGTGGAGACGGGCTTCGAAGTCGAGAGCGTCACGCGCAACGGCCGGCCCGAACCGTGGCGCACCGAAGCGGTGGACGGCGGCGTTCGGGTCTGGATCGGCGATGCGAACGCACTCCTGGCCAACGGCCCGCACAGCTATCGGCTTCGCTACCGGACGACCGGCCAGATCGGCTTCTTTGGCGACTATGCCGAGCTGAACTGGAACGTGACCGGCAATGACTGGCCTTTCACTATCGACCAGGCCGAAGCGCGTATCCGGCTCCCGTCGCCCGTCCGGTTCGCCAGTCGCTCGGTCTTTACCGGCCCGGCCGGATCCCGGGCGGCCAACGCCGCCATTGTCGCCGAGCGGCCGGGCGACATCCGGTTCCGAACGACATCGCCGCTCCGCCCGGGCGAAGGAATTACCGTGTTGGTGAGCTGGCCCAAGGCCGTGGTTCGCGAACGCTGATCGACGAAAGTCCGCGTTCAGCCATGGCGCGTTGTAAATGAACGGCGCTTGGCCTATATCAAAGGGGCTGACGTCGCCTGCGAGCGAAACTGACGCCTTCGGGCCTCTCTCTTCCTTTCAAGCTTCACTGGCCCCGCCGCGCCTTTTGCGCGCGGGCAATTTTTGCATTCGAAAGGACCCGATCATGGCTATCGGCACCGTAAAATTTTTCAACATGGACCGCGGCTACGGCTTCATCACCAACGAAGCCGGCGGCCCTGACGCCTTCGTCCACATCAGCGCCGTCGAGCGCGCCGGCCTCGGCAGCCTCAAGGAAGGCCAGAAGGTCAGCTACGAGCTGGAGACCGGCCAGAACGGCAAGAGCTCCGCGGTCAATCTCGAGGCCGCATAAAGCGTGGCCAAAGAGGAATTGATGGTCATGGAGGGGCAGATCGACGAGATCTACCCCGATGGCCGGTTCGGCGTCATGCTCGACAACGAGCACCGGATCATCGCCTACACCGCCGGCAAGATGCGGCGCTTCCGCATCAAGTCGGTGGTCGGCGACCGGGTCCATGTCGAGATGACCCCCTACGACCTGAGCAAGGGCCGGATCATCTTCCGCGAGAAGATTCCGGGCCAGGGTCCGGGGAGCGGACCGCGCCGCCGCACTTTCAGGCGATGACGCCCCAACACCGAAACGACTTATGATGGCGGCCACGGCCGCCCAGGAATGAAATGAATTACGAGAAACGACCGAAACTTTATCTGCCGCTGGCCCTGCTGGCGGCTTCCAAGGCAAATATGCCGACCTCCGCGCCGACGCGGCACGCGCCCCAGGCGCTGCGCCGACTGGTCGCCGCGATGGTCGACTGAAGCCACCACCCCCGCCCTCCCTCGCAAAGGGAGGGCGTTTTGATGAACGGACCCGACCGATGTCGAGAGAAATACTGAAACCCTATCTGATCGCCAAGGACGAGGACGGCAGCTTCCGCCTCACCGTCCGCGAGACCCGCTACAACAGCCAGGGCTACCCCCTGGTGACGGCGACGCCGGTCGAGGAAAGCTTCAAGAGCGCCACCGCCGCCCGCACCCACGCCAAGGAGCATTTCGGCGCCGAAGCCGGCCAGTTCGCGACGCGCTAGGAATGCGGGCCGTGCTTCGAGACGGCATTTCGACTTCGCTCAATGCCTACTCGGCATGAGCGGATGATCTCTATCGCTCATCCTGAGTAGCGGCTGAGCCTGGCGAAGACGCGTATCGAAGGACGCTAGAATTCGAAGCTGGCGCTGGCGACGATGCCGCTGCGCACGTTGCGGCCCAGGCCCGAGGTGACGCCGTTCAGGTCGGTGTCGAAATAGCCCAGGCTCGCGGTGAACGGGCCGCGCGTATATTCGGCGCCGAACGACCAATCGTGCTTGCGGCCGTAGAACGAGCCGCGCTCGCGCCCGAACTGGCCGAAAAGGGTGAACGGCGTGCCCGGAATCCCCGCCTTGGCCTCTGCACTCAGATAGAGGTTGTCGCCCGCCAGATTCTCTTGGTCGGGCGCGTAGAAGGCGCTGAGCTTCGCCTGCACCGGCCCGAGCCGGTAGGAGAGAGCGCCGGTGGCCTCGTAGACATTGCCGGTGCCGTCGCCGCCCGGATAGAGATAGGCGATCGCGCCGATCTCATATTCGACCGGACCCGCCGCGCCGGCATAGCCGGCATAGAGATCGAGCTCGACATTGGTGTCGGCAAAGCGCGAGATCGAGGATGCCCAGGCGCCGGCGTAGAAGCCGCGCCAGGTGATATCGACCGAGCCCTGCAAAGCGGGGTCGCGGTCCGACAGGGAGACGCCGCGGAAGCGATAATCCGAAACGACGGTGGCGGTGGCGGTGATGTCGAAGGCGCCGTCGTCCGCCGCCTCCTGCTCGCCTTGCGCCGGCGCCTGATCCTGCGCGTGCGCGGGGGCGGCGGTGAAGGCCGTGAGGGCGAGGGCGGCGAGCGCGGTGCGGCGCAAAGGGTGCTGAGTCATGGTTCGCTTTTTAGCCGAAGCTGGTTAGCGGACCGTAAACCAGCGGGCCGCGCGAACCCTATAGAGAACCGAAGGCCCGCCAGGCGAGGCCCGATCCCCCTGCCCCGCGCGCGCGCAGCAGGCGGCGGCGCGTCGCGGTGGCGGGCAGCAGCGGGTAGCGGCGCTGATAGCCGTGGCCGGGCTCGAAATGCGGGGGCAAGGCCGGCGTGGCGGTGGGCACGGCGGCGGGCGCCGGGACCGGCAGCTGCGGGAAGGCGCTGGCGGCCGCGGCGGCATGGCGGTTGCGCCAGACCAATTGCATGACCGGGCTCGCGGCCGGCGGCTCCGCCTGGTCCGCGAAGGCGTGCTGGATCGAATAGAGCATCTTGCGGCAGCTTGCCGCGCCGCAGCTGCAGGCCATCGCCCAGGCGCCGTCCGCCTCCGTGGTCGAATAATCCATCGTCACCTCTTCGTGCGCCGCGATCGGGCGCAGGGCGATGAGCTGGCGGCGCGGGCCGAAGGCGGCGTTGGGCGCGCAATGATGGTTGATATGGTCGAACGGCAGATCGGGGTCGATCCACACGTTCGGGCCGATGCCGATATAATTGGGGCCGCTCTCGGTGACCGCGCCGAAGATCGGCGTGCCGGTCAGCTTCCAGACGGCCTCGCCCGGCTCGAAGCGGCGGCCGGCGATCATGCCGTGGCCGTGGATCGGGCTCCGGCCGATATAGATGGTCCGGGCGGCGTCGACCCAGCGCTCGATGTTCGCCTTGCCGCGCAGCGACATCAAAGCCACCGAACCGTGGAGGAGCATGGCGAGCAACGGATAGACCAAGAGCGCCGGATGGCGGCCTTGGTCGGCGAGCATGGTGACGATCGCGAGGACGCCGTAGGCGGCGGTCCATACCAGCCAGGGCTCCGGGCATTCACGCTCGGGCGTTTTCCACGTCGACCGCAGCACCGGGAAGAAAGCGGTGAGCGTGGTGACGTTGCCGGCGAGCAGGAAACCGGTGGAGAAAGTGTCGATGCTGCCATAGCCGAACGCAATAGCGGCCCAGAGGATGGTGAGCCAGACGTCTGCGGAAAATGCGGTAGCCTCGACCTTGTCGACGCGCTCGGTGGCGCCCTTGCGCAGGCACAAAAGCGCGATGAAGATGCTCATAAAGGCGCAGGTGGCGGGGAGCGCGAGCATCACCCAGGAGGCCCCGTCGCCATATTCGAGCAGGACGAGCAGCGCCGTGCCGTAGGCGAACATGAAGGAGCTGGCGGCGTTGGGCCGGATCACTTTCTTCAGAAACAAGCGGGCGTAGAGGACGTAGCCCAGGGCCTGCAGCAGAGCGGCTAGAATGGCCAGTTGAACGATCACGGAGAACCCCTCGATTTGTCGAAGGCCGGATCCGCATCCCTGCCTTCACACCCCTAGTCTCCGGACTCCGCGCGTGTATGTCGCTTGGTTAAAAAATAATTTACCAGGTTACGGAATTCGTGGCTTTTTTGCCACAGCGGGGCGAAATTCCGGCGGTTGTGACACCGGTTGGCCGCGACTGCGAAAGACCGCAGGAACGTGGTCAGCTTTTCGTTAACCCCGAGCCGCTAAATGCCGGGCCGGAACATGGCGAAATCTATGGCAACAGCCCGCGAACGGAACGGCGTCAGCGCGACGCGGCGCTTCATCGTGCCCGTGGCCGGGCTGATGTTCGTCGTCGGCGCGATGATGATCGCCGTCATCCTCTATTCGGCGCGCAAGATGGACGAGAATATCGTCAGTTCGCAGACCGAGCTCATCGACAATTCGATCAACGCCCGGCTGACCCGCTCGCTCTCCGAGCTGCGCAGCGTCGCCTGGTGGGACGAGATGGTGACCAAGAGCCGCGGCACCACCTTCGATCCGGCCTGGCTCGACCTCGAGGTCGGCGTGTTCATGACCGAGAGCTTCCACCACGACCGGATCATGATCCTCGACGAGCAGGACCGCCCCGTTTACGGCTTCGCCGGCGAAAGCCGCACCGAGGCGGCGCAGCACCGCACCGACCTCGCCGCGGTCCGCGCGCTGGTCCGCCAGGTCCGCGGCGGCCGCAGCGTCTCGCCGCGCATCACCGACGCCGCCTTCACCGGCGACGCCGTCGAAAGCGACTTCAGCAACCGCCGCTACGGCCGCAGCGCCGCCGCCGTCGTCGGGATCGGCAATCATGGCGAGCTCGCCTCGGTGATGACGATCACGCCCTCGGTGAACATGGCGCTGCAAAGCCCGCGCCCGCGCATCCTGGTCAGCTTCATCAAGCTCGACGACGCCTATTGGCAGGGCGCCGGCCGCGACATGCTGCTGCCCGATCTCGGCTTCGGCAGCCCAGCCGGCGAGCGCCGCGGCGAATATAACCTCAAGACCGACGACGGCCGCCCGCTCGGCACGCTCGCCTGGACGCCGCGCCGCCCGGGCCTGCTGCTGCTCAAGAACGTGCTGCCGCTCGTCCTCGTCGGCCTCGTGATCTGCATCATCATCGTCTCGGCGCTGGCCCGGCGCCTGTTCTCCGCCTCCCGCGCGCTCGAGCTCAGGGAAGCCGCCGCCCAGCATCTCGCCAATCACGACGCGCTGACCGGCCTGCCCAACCGGCGCCTGCTCGAATCGGAGCTCGTCGTCTTCGCCGAGGCGGCCGAGCGCGACGGCGCGCGACTCGCCATCGCCTGCGTCGACGTCGACCGCTTCAAGGACATTAACGACACGCTCGGCCACCATGCCGGCGACCAGCTGATCCGCGGCCTCGCCGACCGGCTCACCGCCTCCATGCGCGACGACGATTTCATCGCCCGGCTGGGCGGCGACGAATTCGCGGTGGTGCGCAATTGCCGCGACGGCGCCGACGCCGAGTCGCTGCTGGCGATGGTGCGCGACTGCTTCGGCACTCCGTTCCGGATCACCGGCCATCTCCTCGAGGCCAATGCCTCGGTCGGCATCGCCTTCGCCGAGGCCGGCCGCTCCTTCGAGGATCTGATGCGCGAGGCCGATATCGCGCTCTACGAGGCCAAAGCGAGCGGGCGCGGCTGCGACGTCCGCTTCGAAGCCTCGATGGCGCAGAAGATCGAGAAGCGCCGGATGCTCGAGGTCGATCTCAAGACCGCGATCGCCCAGGGCGAGCTCTCCGTCCTCTACCAGCCGATCGTCGAGGCCTCCACCGGCCAGATCAGCTCGGTCGAGGCCTTGTGCCGCTGGACCAGCGCGCGCCACGGCGTGGTGCCGCCCGACGTCTTCATCCCGATCGCCGAGGAGGCCGGGCTGATGGCCGACCTCGGCCGCTTCGTCATCGAGCGCGCGATCGAGGACTCCTTGCGCTGGCCGCAGCTCCACACCGCGATCAACGTCTCGGCGGCGCAATTGCGCTCGGTCTCGATCCTCGAGGACCTGATCGCGCCGACCCAGCGCTTCGGCGTCTCGCCCGAGCGGATCACCGTCGAGATCACCGAATCGGTGCTGCTCTCCAACGACGCCCATACGACCCGCATGCTGCAGACGCTCAAGGATTGCGGCTTCGCGCTGGCGCTGGACGATTTCGGCACCGGCTATTCGAGCCTCGCCTACATCCGCGACTTCCCGTTCGACCGGCTCAAGATCGACCGCAGCTTCGTCCACGGCCTGCAGAACAGCGACCGCGCGCTGGCGATCATCGAGGCGGTCGCCAATTTCGGCCGCATCCTCGGCAAGGACGTGGTCGCGGAAGGGATCGAGACCGAGCAGGAAATGCAGGCGATGCAGAAGGTCGGCTGCACCCATTTGCAGGGCTGGCTCTTCTCAAAGGCCCTCCCCGCCGATCGCATCGAGGCGATGGTCGCGCTTGGCCGGCTGAGCGCGATCCGCAGCGACCGGGCGGTGGCCGTCGTCGCCGAAGCGGGCGTGCAGAGCCCCGTCGCCGTGCGCGCGATTACCTCGCGGCGGCGTGGCGGGCGGCGCGGCTAAGCGAGGCGGCCGCGCGCCGGGCTCAGAGGGGCAGCAGCAGCATCAATTGGTAAACCTGGCCGGCGTGGAGCTTGAGGACCGGGTCTGCCGCGTGCTGATTCCGGGCCAGCTCGGCAAGCTTTCCGACGACGAGATCGCCTCCGTCGCCGTTCTCTCCCGGGCCGATGCCGGAACCCTGTGCCAACCGGCAAGGCGGCTAGACCAACCGGCTCTGCTTGACGGCAGCCTCGATAAATGACGCGAACAAGGGATGCGGGTCGAAGGGTTTCGATTTCAGCTCCGGATGGAACTGCACCCCCACGAACCAGGGATGGTCCGGCCGCTCGACGATCTCCGGCAATTCCCCGTCCGGGCTCATCCCCGAGAAGACCAGCCCCCCAGCTTCCAGCGCGTCCTTGTAATGGGCGTTGACCTCGTAGCGGTGGCGGTGGCGCTCCGAGATCAGGTCCGCTCCGTAGATCGAGCGGACGACGCTGTTGCCGGCGAGCGCGGCGGGATAGGCGCCGAGCCGCATCGTCCCGCCCAGATCGCCCCCCGCCGCCCGCTTCTGCAGCCCCTCCTCGCTCATCCACTCCGTGATCAGGCCGATGACCGGCTCTTCGGCGTCGCCGAATTCGTTGGAGCCGGCGCCCGCCATGCCGGCCATGTTCCGCGCCGCCTCGATGCAGGCCATCTGCATGCCGAGGCAGATGCCGAAGAAGGGGACGTCGCGGGTGCGGGCGAAGTGGACGCTGGCGATCTTGCCCTCGCTGCCGCGCTCGCCGAAGCCGCCGGGAACGAGGATGGCGTGGAGCGGCTCCAGGGCCGCCGCGATTTCGGTGTCGGGATGCTCGAACAGCTCGGCGTCGAGCCAGCTGATGTTGACCTTGACCCGGTTGGCGAGGCCGCCATGGACCAGCGCCTCGGTCAGCGACTTATAGGCGTCCTGAAGGCCGACATATTTGCCGACGACGCCGATCGTGACCTCGCCCTCGGGGTTGAACAGACGGTCGGTGACGTCGTCCCAGCGCGCCATTTCGGGCTCGGGCGCGTCGGCGATGCCGAAGGCGCGCAGCACCTCGGCGTCGAGCCCGGCTTCGTGATATTGGGCGGGGACGGCGTAGATGCTCTTGGCGTCCAGAGCGGGGATGACCGCTTCCTTGCGGACGTTGCAGAAATTGGAGATTTTCTCGCGCTCGCCGTCGGGCAGCTCGCGGTCGCAGCGGCAGACGATGATCTCGGGCTGGATGCCCAGCGACGTCAGCTCGCGCACGCTGTGCTGGGTCGGCTTGGTCTTCAGCTCGCCGGCCGCCGCGATATAGGGGACGAGCGTGGTATGGATGCTGAGCGTGCTCCCGCGCCCCCCCGGTTCCTTGGCGCTCTCGTTGCGGAACTGGCGGATCGCCTCGACGAAGGGGAGCGATTCGATGTCGCCGACGGTGCCGCCGACCTCGCACAGCACGAAGTCGCATTCCGGCTCGATGTCGGCGCGGATGAAATCCTTGATCGCGTTGGTGACGTGCGGGATGACCTGGACGGTGGCGCCGAGATAGTCGCCGCGGCGCTCGCGGGCGATGATGCCCTGGTAGATCCGGCCCGAGGTGACGTTGTCGCTCTGCCGCGCGGGGACGCCGGTGAAGCGCTCGTAATGGCCGAGATCGAGGTCGGTCTCGGCGCCGTCGTCGGTGACGTAGACCTCCCCGTGCTGGTACGGGCTCATCGTGCCTGGATCGACGTTGAGATAGGGGTCGAGCTTCCTGAGGCGGACCTTGTAGCCGCGCGCCTGGAGCAGGGCCGCGAGGCTGGCGGCCATGAGGCCCTTGCCAAGGCTGGAGACCACGCCGCCGGTGATGAAAATGAACCGCGCCATGGGAGCTGAGGCTTAAGCGGCTCGGGGCGCAAAGGGCAAGCGGCCGAATCGCTTTTTTTCGAGACCTACCTGGCGCTATTGCCCTGGACGGGAGCGGCGGGCCCGGCCGGCGCCGCCGCGGGCGGAGCGGCCGGAGTCGCCGGAGCCGAGGCCGGCGCCGCCTTGCGCTGGAGCGCGGCCGAGGGGCCGCTGCCGCCACGCTGGCCGGCGGCGAGGCCGGCGAGCAGGATCGACAGAGCGACGAAGATCGTCGCCAAGATGGCGGTGCCGCGGGTCAGGAAGTCCGAGGCGCCGCGCGCGCTCATCATCCCGGCCGGGCTGCCGCCGCCGGCGAGCCCGCCGCCTTCCGAGCGCTGCATCAGGATCAGGGCGATGAGCGTGACCGCGACGAGCGTCTGCACGATGAGCACGAAGGTGAAAAAGCCGGACATTTCGATCTTTCAGGGAAGGGGCAGACCGGCGATCTAGTGGATACGGCGCGCCGGTTCAATGCCGCGCATCTTTCGCGTTCAACTGGCGGCGGCGGCTTCGATGATGGGCACGAAGCCGGCGGCGGTGAGGCTGGCGCCGCCGACCAGGGCGCCGTCGACGTCGGGCACGGCGAACAAAGCGGCGGCATTGTCGGCCTTGACCGAACCGCCGTAGAGGATGCGGATCCGAAGGCCCCTTTCGTCGTAGCGCCGGACCAGGACGACGCGGATCAGGGCGTGCATCTCGGCGACGTCGGCCGGCGTCGCGACCGTGCCGGTGCCGATCGCCCAGATCGGCTCATAGGCGACGACCAGCTCGCCATCGTCCCAGTCGTCGGGCAAGGATCCGGCGAGCATCGCCTCGACGACCGCGAGATGGCGCCCTTCCCCGCGCTCGGCCGCGCTTTCGCCGACGCAGACGATCGTGACGAGCGAGCCGGCCAGCGCCGCCTCGGCCTTGGCGCGGACCTCCTCATCCGTCTCATGCCGGTCGGCGCGGCGCTCGCTATGCCCGACAATGACCAGCCTGGCGCCCGCTTCCTTGATCATCGGCACCGAGACGCAGCCGGTATGGGCGCCGCTTTCCCGCGCATGCACATCCTGCGCGCCGACGAGCAGCCCGCCCGAGCGGGTGACCGCCGGGGCGATCAGGGTGAAGGGCGGGCAGATGGCGACGTCGGCCCCGCCCGCCGCGCGCGCGGCGTCGGCGATCGGGCCGAGCTCGGCCAGCGCGGCGAGATTGCCGTTCATCTTCCAGTTGCCGGCGACGAGCTTGCGGCGGAGGTGCATGGAGATTGTCCCGGTTCAAAGGTTGCCGGGCGCCTAGCGCGCTTCTATGAGCCGCGCAAACCCACATGCCATTGGACCCCACATGATCTCCGGATTCCGCAAGTCCCTCCGTTCCTGGGCGACCATCGCCTTGCTGTTCCTCGCTTTGGTCGCGATCGTCGTGACCGGCTTCGGCACCGGCGGCGGCGGCGGGCTCGGCGCACTGGGCGGCGGCAATGCCAGCCCGACCGGCGACCAGCTGGCGACGGTCAACGGCGAGGCGATCACCGCCGACGCGGCGAGCACGGAGGTCAACAGGAGCTTCCAGCTGCTGCGCCAGCGATTGCCCAACGCCGACATGGCCGAATATCTGCGCCAGGGCGGCTATGAAGGCGCGGTCGACGCGTTGATCAACCTCGTCGCGATGCGCCAATATGGCGAGGCCCGCGGCCTCGTCGCCACCCCGCAGATGGTCGACCGCTTCCTCGTCAACCGGCCCGAATTCCAGAATGCGCTCGGCCAGTATGACCAGGCCCTGTACCGGCAATATCTGCAGTTGAGCGGCGTCAACGAGCGCGCGCTGCGCGGCGATATCGCGCGCGATCTGATGCGGCAGCAATTGCTCGATCCGGTCGCGCCGCAAAGCGAGCCCGGGTCGCCCCCAATCCTGCGCGTGCCCCAGGGCGTCGCCCGCGCTTATGCGGCGGCGCGGCTCGAGCGGCGGCGCGGCGCGATCGGCGTGGTGCCGGTCGCGGCGCTCGCGGCCGGGATCAACCCGTCCGACGCCGAGATCGACCGCCATTATGCCCGCAACCGCGCCCAATATACCGTGCCCGAGCGCCGGGTGATCAAATATGCGGTGATCGGGGCGGAGCAGGCCGCCGCCGCGGCGCCGACCGAGGCGGAGATCCACGCCGTCTACCGCAACACGCCGCACTATCAGAGCGGTCAGGTCCGGACTTTGCTGTCGGTCGTGTTCACCGCTCAGGGCGAAGCCAATGCCTTCGCCCAGCGCGTGCGGAGCGGAGCCTCCTTCCTGGAGGCCGCACGCGCCGGCGGCAGATCGGAAGCGGACATCCGCTTGCCCAATATGAGACGGGGGGATTTCACCAACCGGACGAGCGCCGACATCGCGGGACAGGTTTTCCGTGCCCAGCAAGGCGCGGTGATCGGCCCGGTCCGCTCCCCGCTCGGCTGGCATGTCGTGAAGGTGGAAACCGTGTCGGCCGGCCGGCCGCTCGAAGCGGTCCGCGCCGACATCGTCCGCGAGATCGCGCGGCGCAAGGGCGCCGCCGCCGTGGTCGCGCTCGCCACCCGGATCGAGGAGCAGATCGACGCGGGCGGCAGCTTCGAGGAGGTCGCGCGGGCGGCCCGGCTGACCATCGTCACCACGCCGCCGATCACCGCCAGGGGCCTGCAGGCCAACGGCCAGGCCTGGGCGGTGCCGGCCGACCTGAGGCCGCTGCTCGCCGCCACGTTCGAGATCGACGCCGACAATCCCGAGCCCGCGGTGGCGCCGATCCAGGAGAATGCGCGCTACGCCCTCATCGCCGTCGACCGCGCCGAGCCGGCGGCGGTGCCGCCGCTCGCCCAGATCCGCGACCGGGTGCGCACGGCCCTGATCCGCGAGCAGGCCCTGGCCCGCGCGCGCCAGATCGCCAATGCCATCGTCGCCCGGATCAGGGGCGGCGTGCCGCCAGCGCGCGCCTTCGCCGAGGCCATGCCCGGCCTGCCGGCGCCCGAGCAGCTCGACCTGCGCCGGCTCGACATCATGCGCACCGACCGGCAGGCGCCGCCGCCGCTGCTCGCCTTGTTCCGGATGCGGCCGGGCACCGCCGAGGTCCTGGCCGCGCCCAACGGCGCCGGCTGGTACGTGATCGTCGCCCAGCAGAGCGTGCGCGGCGACATCGCGTCGGCGCCGCAGGCGCTCGGCCCGACCCAGCAGGAGCTGCAGGAAACGGCGGGCACCGAGCTCGAGCTGCAATTCCTGCGGGCGATGACGCTGCGCGCCAACGTCCAGCGCAACGAGGCGGCGATCCGCGCCGAGCGCCTGCGGCTGTCGGGCGGCGTGCCGCCGGCGCAATAGGCCGGCGGCGGCGATGATCCTCGTCGTCGACAATTATGACAGCTTCACCTGGAATCTGGTCCGCTACCTGCGCGAGATCGGGGCGCGGGTACGGGTCGAGCGCAACGACGCGCTGACTCCCGCCGAGGCGCTGGCGAGCGGGGCCGAGGCGATCCTGATCTCGCCGGGCCCCGGGACGCCCGACGATGCGGGGATCTCGCTGGCGCTGGTCGCGGCCTGCGCGGCGGCGCGGCTGCCCTTGCTCGGGATCTGCCTCGGCCACCAGGCGATCGGCCAGCATTTCGGCGGCCGGGTGACGCGGGCGCCGGCACCGATGCACGGCAAGGTCTCGGCCATCGATCATGACGGCGGCGGCGTCTTCGCCGGCCTCCCCTCCCCGTTCGAGGCGACTCGCTATCACAGCCTCTGCGTCGCGCCGGCGGGCCTGCCCGATTGCCTGGCCGTCAACGCCCGCGCGCAGGACGGCACCGTCCAGGGCCTGCGCCACCGGACGCTGCCGATCCACGGCGTCCAGTTCCACCCGGAGAGCGTCGCCAGCGCGCACGGCCACGTCCTGCTCGCCAATTTCCTGGCGATCGCCGGCGCCGAGTCGGAGGCGCGCCGCGCACCCGCTTGACTCCTTGCGTAACGTTCCTTACACGTTCCGGAAACGTTCCAGCGGGAGACCTTCGGATGCTGACGCGCAAGCAACATGAGCTGCTCCTCTATATCGACGCCAAGCTGGCGGAGACCGGCATTTCGCCTTCGTTCGAGGAGATGAAGGATGCGCTCGACCTCAAGTCGAAGAGCGGCGTCCACCGGCTGATCTCGGCGCTGGTCGAGCGCGGCTTCATCCGGCGGCTGCCCAATCGGGCGCGCGCGCTCGAAGTGCTGAAGATGCCCGACGCGAAGAAGGCGGTGACCGCCGCCGGCGCGGCGCCGCCGCGGGCCGCGAACGACGACGTGATCGATATCCCGCTGCACGGCCGGATCGCCGCCGGCACGCCGATCGAGGCGCTGCAGGGCACCGACATGCTGCCCGTCCCCGCCGCCTTGCTCGGCCCCGGCGAGCATTATGCGCTCGAAGTGGCCGGCGATTCGATGGTCGAGGAAGGGATATTGGACGGCGATTATGCGCTCATCTGCCGCCAGGAGACGGCGCGCGACGGCGAGATCGTGGTCGCCCTGATCAACGACGAGGAAGCGACGCTCAAGACCTTCCGCCGCGAGGGCCAGATGATCCGCCTCGATCCGGCCAACCGCCGCTACGACCCGCAGCGCTACCGGCCCGAGCAGGTGCAGATCCAGGGCCGGCTGGCGGGGTTGCTGCGGCGCTATTGAACCGTTTCTCCGTCCCCTTGATGGGGAGGGTTGGGGTGGGGTGAACCTGGGAGACCGACAGGATGGCTCGATATCGTCCTCCGGAAGGCTCTACCCCGGGCGCAAGACGCCTTCGCAACGATCCGATCGAAGCTGAGAAGCGGATGTGGCGCTTGCTGCGTGAGTGCTTCCCTGATGTGCGCTTCCGTCGGCAGGTACCCATTCGTGACTTCGTCGCGGACTTCGCCAGTCATGGTCTCAAGCCGGTTGTCGAAGCGGAAGGCTATCGCGTGCTCCGATTCTGGAATCACGATGTGCTTGGCAATGGCGACGGCGTGATGACGGTGCTTGCGCCTTTTTGCGGAGACTCCACCCCCACCCATGAGCAGGTTCGGATCGCCCCGCGATCCGAAGCCATGTCCGGGGGGCATGGCGACCTGCTCATCTCCCCCATCAAGGGGGAGGGTTCTTGATGCCCGTCTCCGACATCGACCGCGTCTTCGCGCGCAGCGAGCCGCACGTGCGGGCGCTCGCAACGGCGCTGATCGAACGGGCGCGGGCGCTGCCGGAGGTGACGGTCGATCCCAAGGGCACCTGCGTCCACCTGAACCGCGGGACCGCCTTCGCCGGCCTGCACCCGCGCAAGAATGCCCTGCTGCTCAACCTCAAATCCTCGGCGCCGATCGAAAGCGCGCGCATCCGCAAGGTCGAGAAGGTCTCGGCGAATCGCTATCATAACGAAATGCTGGTCGAGTCGGCCGAGGCGATCGACGACGAGCTGATCGGCTGGATCGCCGACGCGCACGCGCTCGCCGGCTGAGGAAAGGAAAAGAAATGGCGCGTTTGAACTATGTCGAGCTGCCGGTGCGCGACGTGGCCACCGCCAAGACCTTTTACGAGCGCGCCTTCGGCTGGACGATGACCGAATTCGGGCCGACCTATGCGGCGACCCTGACCGGCGACACCGATGTCGGATTGCAGGGCGACGGCAGCGAGGCGACCCGGGCGCCGCTGCCGGTGATCGAGGTCGCCGATCTCGAGGCCGCGCTCGACGCCGTCACTTTGGCCGGCGGCATGATCGTGCGGCCGATCTTCGCCTTCCCCGGCGGCCGCCGCTTCCAGTTCCTCGACCCCAGCGGCAACGAAATCGCCTGCGTGAAGGGGGATTGAATCGCTCAGTCGCCGAGGTAAGCGGCGTCGCCGAGCCTGACGATGCCGGGCTTGGCCGGCATTGCGTAGACGCCGATCAGGTTGCCGAATTGCCGCGCGACGGTCCGCATGATGGCCGGATCGCGCACGCCGGTATCCGGGTCGATCGTGATCAGCGCGCAGCGCGGGATGGCGTCGGCGACGAGCAATTGCGCGCCATCGGGCGCGCCATCGGGTTCAGGGCCGAAGCGCAGGCGCCTGCCCCGCCATTCGCTCTCCCGGACGTCGCTCTCGATGAGGATGTTGGCGCGGAAGCGGCGGCGGTCGAGCGGCGCGCCGTGCGCCTCGCCGAGCGCGGCGTGCGTGGCCGTGCTGATGACCGAGGCCGGCATCGCATCGGCCAAGCCCCGTCCCGACTGGATCAGCCCGAGCGCGCGGCCCGCGCCTTCCCCGATCTCGGCGAGCAGGCCCGGATCGTCGAGCGCCAGGCTCGATCCGCCCGGCGTCAGCACGTCGACCGGGGAGGCGCGTGGGTCCGTGGGGTCGCGGAAGCGCGCGCGATAAGTGACGAGCCTCGAGAAGTCGCGCCCGGAGAGCCAGGGGAAGCGGCCCTTGTCGGTAATTCGATAAAGGCAATATTGGCGGTCACCTTCGATGCCCTGCCAGTCGATCTCCGCGGCGGACATCGACTCGCCCGCCATGGATTTGACGGGGTAGCGGGTAATTTCGATCACCTTGCCGACGATGATGCTCATCGCGTCAGGATAGCCGCTGCCTTGCACCGCGCAACCGCCGCGCGGCCCCCCGGCGTCAGCCCTTCGTATCGAACAATAGGATGATGCGGTCGGCGTCGCTGTCGTTGACGACGCTATGGGTGCGGACGGCGGCGATCCGCAAGGCGTCGCCGGGGCGCGGGCATCTGGTCTCGCCGCCGACGGTCAGAGCGACGCCGGGTGCGGACTGAAGCGCGAGCTGGTAGCGGCGCTGGGTGGCCCGTCGATGCCGTCATGATGCGGCGGCAGGCCTTCCCCCGGCGGCATCAGGCCGACGCGGACGTGGCTGAGCGCGCCATTGTCGCAATGTTCGGCCGCCAGGATCGAGCGGACCGCGTCGATCAGCCGCCATGTTCCGGGCAGCTCCGCCTCGAGCCGCCGTTCGCCGGCGGCGCCGAGCAGGGAGATGTAGCGCGAGGCGTCGGCGTTGAGCCTGAGCCATAGATAGTCCGGCTGGCCGGCCAGCTCGGCCAGAGCGGCACCGACCTCGAGGCCCTCGGCGATCTTTCACGAAATTCTCCATGCCCGCGTCTGATCCCGGAAAAGGCCGGCGCCGCAAGCCTCAGTGCCCGCCGGCCCAGGGATGGCGACCGACGCGTTCGGCGACGGTGGCGACGCGCGGACTTTGGCCGAGCATGATCGAAAGGCCGCCGGTTCGGCGCAGGAAAGAACGGTCGGCGCGCAGCCAGCGGGGATTGCAGCCGCGCGGCAGGCGGCGGTCGGCGACGACGATGTCGGCCTCGGCGCAGGCGCGAACCATGTCGGGCCAGGCGACCAGATCGGACGTGCGGGTGACGAGCAGGCGCCAGCGCCGGCCGTCGCGGACGATGTCGGCGGCGCACAGGTCGCGGCTGCAGGCGGCCTCGGGCAGCGATTCGAGGTCGAGGAAATCGGGCTCGGCGCCGCTCGCCTCGGCGAGCGTGTCGCGGACATAGTCGCCGGCGCGCGGGCGCAGCAAAGCGAGTTCGCCGTCGGCGGTGCGCAAGGCGAGATGGCGGCCGTCGCCGGTGACGACGAGGTCGGGCGCCGGCGTGGCGAGCGCCCAGAGCGCGCCGGCCGCGACCGGGATCGCCCCCCAGCGCCGCCAGCGCGTCCGCCACAGGCAAATCCACAGGCCGCCGGCGATCATCAGGGCAAAGGCGGCGGGCGCCATCGCCGGAAGCAAGGCGACCGCGCCGGGCGCGGCGGCTGCGGCATGGGCCAGCCACAGCAGGAAGCCCAGCGCCTGGCCGGTCAGCCACCAGAAGGGCGCGCCGAGCCCGACCAGATCGAAGAGGAGGGCGAGCGCCTCGAGCGGCATGATGATGAAGGTCGTCAAGGGGATGGCGACGACGTTGGCGAGCGCGCCGTAGAGGCCGGCCTTGTGGAAATGGAAGAGCGCGATCGGCATCAAGGCGAGCTCGACGACGAGGCCGGTGAGGACGAGCGCGAAGAGGATCCGTGCGAGGCGGGTCGGCCAGCCCTCGTCGCGGCGCGACACCCAGGCCTGGACGCGCGGATTTTCATGCAAGGCGATGATCGCGGTGATCGCGGCGAAGCTCATCTGGAAGCTCGCGCCGGGCAGGCTCTCGGGCCAGAGCAGCAGCACGACCAAGGCGCCGACCGCGACCAGGCGCAGCGTCAGTGCCTCTCGGCCCAAGGCAATGCCGGCCAGCACCAGCAAGGCGGCGACGCAGGAGCGGATGGTCGGCACCTCGGCGCCGGTCAGCAAAGTATAGGCGATGCCGGCGAGCGCGCCGGCAGCGGCGGCGACCAGGATCAGCCGGAAGCGCAGCGCCAGGGTCGGGCTCAAGGCGAGCAATTTCAGCGTCAGCAGCATCACCGCGCCGACCACCGCCGTCAAATGAAGCCCGCTGACCGAGAGCAGATGGGCCAAGCCCGAGCGGCGCATCGCCTCGGCGTCGGCCTCGGAGATGCCATATTGGTCGCCGGTGGCGAGCGCCGCGGCGATCCCCGCCTCGCCGCCGGCGCCGAGCCGCTCGCGGATATGGGCCGAGAGCCGCTGGCGCCAGCCGGCGATGGTCGCCGAGACGCTCCGGCTGGAGGCCGGCGCGGCGACGGCGATGTCGAGCGCGCGGCCGGTGCCGCCGATCTGCTGGAACCAGGCGGTGCGGGAAAAATCGTAGCCGCCGGGCACTGCCATCGGCGCCGGCGGCATCATCCAGGCGCGCAGGCGGATGGTCGCGCCCGGGGCGAGGCCGGGCACGATCTTGTCGTCGGCGACGTTGACGCGCAGCCGCACCGGCAGGCCCTCGCCGATCGGGCGGACGACGAGGCGGACGGCCTCTTCGGCGGCCAGGGTCTGGACGCTCTCGATCACCGCGTCGGCCTCGAGCAGGCCGTCGCGGGCGATGCGCGGCGCGGCCGCCTGCTCGGCCTTCCACCAGGCGAGGCCGCAGCCCAAAGCGGCGGCGAGGCTGAAGATGGCGAGCGCCCTGCCCCAGCGCGTGCCCGGCGCGAGCGCGAGCAGGCCGAGGCCCAGCCCGGCGGCGAGCAAAAGGAAGGCCCACCATTGCGGCCGGTCCGGCAAAGCGAACCAGGCGGCGATGCCGAGCATCAGCCCGACCGGCAGCCAGAGCGGCAGCTGGGCGCGCTCGGCCTCGAACAGGCGTTCGAGTCGCGCACTCGGCGATGCCAATATCGCACGCAGCCGCCAGGCCTGCCCCCTTGGTGGCGGCGCTTCGCCTATGCTAGGGGCGCTCGCGTGACCGGCCGCCATGCGCCCATGTTTGGAGAATCCCTTCGTGAGCGCAAGTGAGGTCGTCACCCGGTTCGCCCCCTCTCCCACCGGCTTCCTCCATATCGGCGGCGCCCGCACCGCTCTGTTCAACTGGCTCTACGCGCGCCGGCATGGCGGCCGGTTCGCGCTCAGGATCGAGGATACCGACAAAGCGCGCTCCACGCAGGCGGCGATCGACGCGATCCTCGACGGCATGAAATGGCTCGGCCTCGACTGGGACGGCGAGACCCATTTCCAGTCCGAATATGCGCCCCGCCACGCCGAAGTCGCCCAGGCGCTGCTCGCGGGCGGCCACGCTTATCGCTGCTGGACGAGCCAGGAGGAGCTGGCGGCCGGTCGCGAGGCGGCGAAAGCCGAGCGCCGGCCGTTCCGCACGCGCAGCCCGTGGCGGGAGCGGGAGGACGGGCCCGACGCGCCCTTCGCGATCCGCTTGAGGGCGCCGCGGGACGGCGAGACGGTCATCGACGACCAGGTCCAGGGCCGCGTCACGGTGCAGAACGAAGAGCTGGACGATTTCGTGCTGTTGCGCTCGGACGGCAGCCCGACCTACATGCTCGCCGTGGTCGTCGACGATCACGACATGGGCGTCACCCACGTCATCCGCGGCGACGACCATCTCAACAACGCCTTCCGCCAACTCGTCATCATCAGAGCGATGGGCTGGCCCGAGCCCGTCTACGGCCATGTCCCTTTGATCCACGGCCAGGACGGCGCCAAGCTTTCCAAGCGGCACGGCGCGCTCGGCGTCGATGCTTATCGCGACGAGCTCGGCATGTTGCCCGAGGCCCTGTTCAACTATCTGCTGCGGCTGGGCTGGGGCCATGGCGACGACGAGATCATTTCGCGCGCGCAGGCGGTCTCGTGGTTCGACATCGACGCGGTCGGCAAGTCGCCGTCGCGCTTCGACCTCAAGAAGCTCGAAAACCTCAACGGCCACTATCTGCGCGAGGCCGATCCCGCGCGGCTGGCCGCTCTGGTCGCGCCGAAGCTTGCGGGTGCGGATCTCGACTTGCTGGCCCGGGCCATGCCGGTGCTGACACCGCGGGCCAAGGACTTGAACGAACTGGCGGACGGCGCTGCGTTCCTGTTCAAATCGGCGCCGCTTGACATGGACGAGAAAGCGGCTTCCCTGTTAGCGGGAGACGCAAGGGACCTGCTCGGCCGCGTCCACCTCTCGCTGGCATCGCTCGGCGACTGGACGGCCGAGGCGACGGAGCAGGCGGTGCGAGAGGTGGCTGAAGCGTCCGGCGTCAAGCTGGGCCAGGTGGCGCAGCCCTTGCGGGCGGCGCTGACCGGCCGGGCGACCTCGCCGGGGATTTTCGATGTGCTGGCGCTGCTGGGGCGGGACGAGAGCCTGGCCAGGATCGCCGATGCGCAGACAGGGAAGGACTGACGATGGCGGGGAAGGCCACTCTCTCGATCAACGACGAAGGCCACGATTTCAACGTCCTCTCGGGCTCGGTCGGCCCGGACGTGGTCGACATAAGGAAACTCTACGCCGAGACCGGCGCCTTCACCTACGATCCGGGCTTCACCTCGACCGCCTCCTGCCGCTCGGAGATCACCTATATCGACGGCGATGCGGGGATCCTGCTCCACCGCGGCTACCCGATCGACCAGCTCGCCGAGAATTCGACCTTCATGGAGGTCTGCTATCTGCTGCTGAACGGCGAATTGCCCAATGGCGACGAGCTTGCCGGCTTCACCCGCACGATCAGCCGCCACACCATGCTCCACGAGCAGCTCGCGACCTTCTATCGCGGCTTCCGGCGCGACGCGCATCCGATGGCGATCATGTGCGGCGTGGTCGGCGCGCTTTCCGCTTTCTACCACGATTCGACCGACATCACCGACCCCAAGCAGCGGATGATCGCCTCGCACCGGCTGATCGCCAAGATGCCGACGATCGCGGCCATGGCCTATAAATATTCGATCGGCCAGCCGATGGTCTATCCGCAGAACAGCCTGACCTATACCGGCAATTTCCTCAGGATGACCTTCGGCGTCCCGGCCGAGCCCTATGAGGTCAATCCGATCATCGAAAATGCGATGCGGCGGATCTTCATCCTCCACGCCGACCATGAGCAGAACGCCTCGACCTCGACCGTCCGCCTCGCCGGCTCGTCGGGCGCCAACCCCTTCGCCTGCATCGCCGCGGGCATCGCCTGCCTGTGGGGGCCCGCCCATGGCGGCGCCAACGAGGCGGCGCTCAACATGCTGCGCGAGATCGGGCGGCCCGAGCGCATCCCCGAATATATCGCGCGGGCCAAGGACAAGGACGACCCGTTCCGGCTGATGGGCTTCGGCCACCGCGTCTACAAGAATTTCGATCCGCGCGCGAAGGTGATGCAAAAGACCGCCGAGGAGGTGCTGAACGAGCTCGGCATCTCCGATCCGGTGCTCGACACCGCCCAGGAACTCGCCGCGATCGCCCTCAAGGACGATTATTTCATCGAGAAGAAGCTCTATCCGAACGTCGATTTCTATTCGGGCGTGATCCTGTCGGCGATCGGCTTCCCGACCTCGATGTTCACCGCCCTGTTCGCCCTCGCCCGCACCGTCGGCTGGGTCGCGCAGTGGAACGAGATGATCGCCGACCCCGACCAGAAGATCGGCCGTCCCCGCCAGCTCTATTGCGGCGCAACCCAGCGGGATTACGTGCCGGTCGACCAGCGCTAGCGTCATGGCCGGCGCGGCCTGGAAAAGCGGGCGCGGCGCGCTCGGCGTGCTGAAGCCGCTGCTCGGCGATTTGGCGACGGAGACCGAAGGCCGGGCGATTTCGGCCGGATCCGGGTGACGCGGCGCTTCGAGACAATGTTCGGCGGCGCTTGGGTCCGCCTCGACGCGCATTGGGATCTGGGCGGCGGCAAGAGCTATGAGGAGATGGCTTTGCTCGGCAAGGGCGAGGAGGGCGGCCTCGCTTTCTCCTCCTTCACCTCGGACGGCAAGCAATCGCGCGGCACCCAGGCCGACGGCAGCGACGTCCATCCCCAGGCGATCGCCTTCGAGGCGCAGATGCCGGCCGGCCTCGCCCGCTTCGTCTATTGGCCCGCCGACGAAGGCGAAGGCTTCTACTTCGCGGTCGAGAACCGGACCAAGAAAGGCTGGAACCGCTTCCTGCGGCACCATTACCGCCCCGCTTAATCGAGCGCCGCCTTCACGCTCCTCAGGGTCGCCAGCGAAGCGCGGACCTCGTCGAACATCGTGCGGACGCGCTCCTGACCGGGCTTGGCGCGGAACAGCGAGCCAACCTCGAAGCGGTTCTTGCCGGATATGGCGACGAGCACGTCCTCGGGGCCGATATAAGCGAGGACCTTGCCGCCCAGCCGCCATTCGAGGAATTTGCGGCGGGCCTCGCTGCCGAGCAGCAGCTGCGCTGCGGAGGGCTCGGCCGCATAGACTTCGAACTTCTTCTCGAAGTCGGGATCGCCCGCACAGGCGACCCGGTCCATGCCGCGCTGGGGCTTGAAGAAATTGAAGATGCCGCGGTCCGGCACGACCACGATCCGGCCCGCCGCGCGGGCGCGGCGCTGGAAGGCGTAGATCTGGCCGGAGAAGACGATGACGAGGCTCTTGCCCGACTGGCGCGAGAGCGTCGCTTCGTAGATCGCGAAGCGGCGGCCGTCGGCGTCGATGCCGGAGAAGAGGTCGGTGAAGGTCTGGGTTGTCAGCCAGCTGCCGAACAAAGCGTCTTTGGCCTCGGCGTAGACCGGCGGCTCGAAGCCGTGGGCGACATAGGTCATGCCGCCTTTCCGGGCGAGGGCCTCGAGGAAGGGAAGCTTGAGGTCGCGGCTCACCCGGCCGAGCGGCCATGCCGCCAGCCCCATCGCGGCCATGACCAGCACCGAGGCCCCGATCACGCCGGCGACCAGCTGGCCCGCGGCGATCGCCCACCCGGCGGCGAGGCCGGAAAGGACGAGGCCGACGACGAGGACCAGCCAGAAATGACGCAGCGCCGACGCGCGCTTCTGCTCCATGCCGCCGATTTCCCCGCCGACGCGGCCGCGGCAGAGGTCGCGAAACTGGTCTTCGCTATAGTCGATCATGCGGCGCGACTCCGTCCAGCGGGGAAGACGTGCCGCCGGTGGGCGCGCTTGTCCAGCGCCGTTCCCGGTCGATCGCGGCGCGGGCGAGCCGGGGCCGCGGCGCAGCGGTTGAAATCGTCGCCGGGGGATTAGGCTGTATCGGCATTCAAGCCCAAGTCACTCGTTCGGCTGGGAATTTCCTTACCGTCACCCCCGCGAAAACGGGGGTCCAGCTTCCTCCTCCCATAAGTCATGAAAGGATGGATTCCCGCTTTCGCGGGAATGACGATAGAGATTGAATGTCGATACAGCCTAGAGCGGCGGTCAGACGACCGGAAAGGCCTGACCGATCCGCGTTCCCATCTTGTAGTGCGTGTCGAGCTGCGCCGTGATGCTGACATTGCTCCTGGCTTCGAACAGCAGGATGATGTCGGAGCCGCCGAACTGGAAATAGGCCAGCTCCTCGCCCTTGCGGACGGTGACGCCCACTTCGGCCGTCATGATCACCGAAGACACCTGGCACATGCCGATCGGCAGCACGGCGACGAGGCCGATCGCGGTGTCGAGCACGATCAGGCCGCGCGCCTGGGCGAATTGATATCCCGGCGCGTCGGGCGCGTCGAACTTCCGCACGGGCCGCAGCGTCTTGGCGCCGTCCGGATCGCCGTCGATCGGATCGGCGATCACCTCGAGATAGACCTGCCCCGGGATGACCCGGGCCTCGAGCACCGTCCCGCCCACCGGCGCATGCTGGCGATGATAATCGTTGGGGCCCAGGAAGGCGTGCATGAACTGGCCGTTCACGAAGCGGTCCTTATAGGGGCTGCCCTCCATCAGCTCGCCTATCTCCCAGTGGAGATTCTTGAGCGTCACGTGCGAATCCTTGCGGATCTCCCATTGGCCGCCGAAGGTCGAATCGGCCGCGCTGACGATCACGCAGGGATCGGAGATTGCGGCGACGGGGCGGTAGCCGGGCTTGAACGAGCGGGCGAAGACCTCGTTGAAGCTGCGCCAGCCGCCGCGCGGCTCGATATAATCGTCCATGTTGTAATTGGGCGACGCCCGGAACGACGCGAGAGATTCGGGCGTGATCGATTCGGGCGTGTCGAGAAACGCCCCCATCGCGTCGGAATAGCTGACCAGCCAGGCCGACAGCGGCGTCAGCTTCGCGGCCTCGGGCAATGGCACAATGGCGTTCTGCAGGCCGTCCAGAGGCTCCTGGTCGAGGACGAAATAGGATTTGCAAAGGTGATTGTAGATATCCTTGCCCTGCACATTCTCGCACGGCACCCACCGCAACAGATCGTTGAGGAAGCCCAGATAGTCCTTGGTGGTCTTGATGTCGGCCATCTCGACGACGCCGCTGTCATGCGCGAGCCCCACCGCCTTCTCGAAAGCATCCGCCCAGCCATTCTCTTCGATCAGGCGCTCGAGCTCGATTATCACCTCATGATAGGCCATGCCGTCCTCCAGAAAAGACGCGCCCGCAGCGCAACAGAATTGCTGCGCTTCCCCACCGGCACGACATGATCCATGTATGTCACGTTCGGTGATCGAAGTTGAATCAAATCGTCATTGCAAGCGATTTGGGCACGATTGGCGGGAACCGCGAATGATGACTTGCCGGTCTCCACCATTTCGGACGCAATTATGAATGTTCTACAATGCCGGACGCCAGCCGGAGGCTCAACCGGCATCCCTCAAGGGCAATGTGAAGGTGAAGCGCGCCCCCTGCCCCGGCGCGCTGTCGACCGAGATGTCGCCGTGCATGGCGCGGGCGAGGCGGCGGGCGATGTAGAGGCCGAGGCCGGTGCCGCCGGGCTCGGTCGGGTCGACGCGCTCGAACTTCCCGAAGATCCGGTCCTGATCGGCTTCGGCGATGCCCTTGCCCTGATCGGCGACGATGATCGCGGCGAGATCGCCTTCCTGCTCGATCCGCACCCAGACCTGGCCGCCCTCGGGCGTGTAGCGGACCGCGTTGGTGATCAGGTTCATCATGATCTGGAGGGCGCGGGTGAAGTCGCCGATCGCCGGCAGGCTCTCGTCGGCGCCGGGCGCGTCGATGCGGACGCCGCGATCGGCGGCGCGCACGGCGAGCAGGCCGGCGGCGCGCCTGGCGATGTCGGCAAGGTCGATGGCCTCGATTTCGGGCCGGAATTCCGGCCGCTCGACCGCCTGCAGGTCGACCAGGTCGTCGACCAGAGCGAGCAGATGCCGCCCCGCCGAGGCGATGTCGTCGGCATAGCCGGCATAATCGCGGCGCAGCGGGCCTTCGGGCTGGGCGCGCAGCCGCTCGGCATGGTCGATGATATGGGCGAGCGGGCCGCGCAGCGCCTGATCGAGCCGCTCGCCGAACGCGGCGCCGTCGGCTTTCACCGGCGCGGCGGCGCCGGCGACATAATCCGCGCCGACCGCGACGGCGGCGCCGCGGAAGCCGGCGAAGCGGCCGGCGCCGTCGATCAGGGGCACGCCCGAGAGCAGGAAGCGGCCCTGGCGGCCGCCGCGCAGCTCGGCGACCTGGCTGTCGAACGCCTTGTGCTCGGCCAGCGCGTTGAGGATGGGCAAGGCGCCGTCCTCATTCTCCCTGAAGCGGAACAGGCGGGTGAGCTGCTTGCCGACGAAGGAGGAAGGCGCGGCGCCGATCGCGGCGGCGGCGCCCGGCGACAAGGCGGTCAGGCGCAGCGTATCGTCGGTCTCCCAGGTCCAGTCGGCGGCGGCGCGCAGGAAATCGGCCTCGCGCTCGCGGGGCGGCGCGGGCGCGGCGGCGCGCGCCGGGCGCTCCGACCAGCCCGATATGGCGAGCGCGACCTCGTCGCCCTCGGGCGCGGCGCGGACCCACAGATCCACGTCGCAATCGCCGTCGGCGGCGACGGCGGCGCGCGAAATGGTGATGCCGAGCCTTCCGGCGAGCCGGGCGAGCGCGGCGATCTGCGGCACGGCGAGCATCCCGCCCGCGCTGCCGCCGGCCTGCTCGTGCAGAGCGGCGAGCGGCGGATCGGCGGCGATCAGCCGGCCTTCGGCGTCGACCCGGCCGGCGACGCAGTCGGTGTCGGGCGCGCTGCTCATCCGCTCTGCCCGGACGGGCGGGCGCGGGTCGAGACCCGGGCGACGGCGGCGCGGTAGCCGGGGTCGGCGCGCCAAAGGCGGAGCACTTCCGCGGCGCTGGCGGAATCGAGGCTGTCGTAGAGATCGAGCTGGGCGGCGGTGGCGTCGCCCTCGGCGCCGGAGACGAGCGGGCCGTGGCTGTTGGCGAGCAGCAGGATGGCGGCGGCCGCGTCGCGCTCGACGCCGGCGGCGCGCAGCAGGATGGCCGGGCCGCGCCCCCTGGGGTCGGCGATCACTTCCCAGGCGGCGGCGTAATCGAGACCGCAAAGGGTCGCCGTGCCGGCGATGAAGAGCGGCAGCATGCCTTCGGAGAGGATGCGCTCGAGCAGGGCGCCGTCGAGGCGGCCGAGCCGGCTCAGCCGGCGGGCGAGGCGCATGGCGCGCGATTCGAGGATATTGCCCTCGTCATGGCCGGCGATGAGGGCGCTGCCCGCCTCCTCGATCACGCCGTCGACCGCGGCGAGGCCGTGCTGCTGGACGATATAATGGCGCAGCGAGGCGGCGACGAGCCAGACCAATTTGTGCTGGAGCTCGGCGGGGAGCTCGATCTGGCCCATTTCGGGCTCCTGGAAGCGGTCGAAGCGGCGGGCGCGGGCGATCACCAGCTCCATCGCCTCGGCGGCGACCTCGCCATCCTTGTCGCGGACCAGCTCGAACAGCAGGTCCGCGCCTTCGGCCGGGGCGTGCGCCTTCCAGAAGCGATGTTCTTCGACCCGGCGGACGAGGACATTGCCCAGGTCGGCGTCGCGCAGCACGTTGGCGCGCTCCAATATCGGCAGCGCAATCGGCACGCGGGCCGAGGACAAAGCGGCATGGAGCGCCGGATGATCCTCGAAGCGGACCGCGAGCCGCGCCCGCAGATCGTCCTCGATCCCGACGATCAGACGGGTCAGCAGGGCGGCGGCGGTGAGCCGCTGCCACTCGGTCAGGCGGGCCTGATCGGGCAGCAAAAGGTCGGTCGCGGCGACCGCAAAGCGCTCGCGCGCCGCGGCCAGCAGCAGGCGCGCGGCGTCGCTTTGATTTCCTCGCCCGTTCGATGCGGCTTCGGCCATGCTTTTCCTTAGCGCGCGCAGGGTTAAAGCGCCGCTAATCCTGATCCTGCGCCCGGCGCCGGGCGTGGACCTGCTGCTGGGCCCAGAAGAAGGAGGCGGCGGCATAAGCGAACAGGAAGGCGAAGGCCGCGTTCCACAGCCCGAAAATGGCGAAGGGCAGGATCAGCCAGGTCATGCCCTTGCGCTCGGCGAGCAGGATCGCGCCCTGGATCTCCTCCCCTTCGCACTCGACCGCGAGCGCGGCGAGGAAGGCCAGAGTGACGAAGGCGAGCAGCACCATGCCCCAGCCATGCGCCGGGACCAGGCCGTAAGAGAGGATGACGAAGGCGGCGGCGGCGAAGAGCGGCACCAGATAGGCCCACCAGCCCTGGCGGACGCCGCTCTGCATCCTCAGGCGCGCCAGCCTGGTGGCGATGCCTTCGAGCGGGGTCGCGGCGAGCAATTTGGCGAGGCCGATCCAATACCAGCCGACGTAGAAGCTCGCCGCGCCCAGAGCGGTGAGCAGGGCGGCGGCGAGGCCGACGATCTGCGGCGAGACCGGGCTGCCGATCAGGACCATGGTCGCCGCCCGTTCGAGCGGCACCAGCGCGAGGTCCGCCCAGCTTCGGCCGGTGCCGTCGGCGCCGGCGATGATCCGGCGCTCGAGCGCGTCGAGATCGGTCTCGCGGTCGAGGATGGCGACCGCGGCGGTGCCGTCGGCCGGGATGTGGCCGGCGCCGGCCTGGAGCGTTCGGCGCAGCAAAGTCGATTGCAGATCCCAGTCGCGCAGCATGCCGGCGGTCTCGCGGAGCAGGGCGCCGTCGATCGCGGCGAGACCCGCCCAGCGCGAATCGGCGTCGATCCGCTCGTACAATTCGCCATAGCCGCCGTCGGGGACGGTGAGCACGGCGGGACCGGGCTCGGCGGCGAGCTTCACCTGCTGGGCGGCAGGCACGATGGCGCCATCGGCGACGAGCAGCAGCCGGTCGAACGGGTCGACCGCCTCGGCCGCCTCCTCGGCGTTGCGGACGATGCGGACGGGGATTCGGTCGCGGCGCAGGCGCTCGATCGCCGCGCTCAGCGCCGCCGGCATGCGCTCGACGAAGATCAGCACGGGATTGGCGCCGGCCGAGGCGGCGAGCCGCGCCTGGCGCTCGATCACCGTGCGGCCGGCGAGCGGCAGGGTCGCGCGCAAATGCCCGGCCTCGCCCGATTCATGATAAGCCGCGATCAGCGCCGCCAGCGCCACGTCATGTCCCTCCGCTCGAGGCAACGGTAAGCGGGTGGCGGCGAAGTTTCTAGCTGGAGAAATCCTCGATCGCCGCGGCGATCTTGCGGAGAACTACGGGATCGCCCGGCGCGCCGTCCTGTGCTTCGTCGGCGAGCGCGATCAGGCCGACGGCGCCGAAGCTCGCGGCGATGCTCTTGAGGCGGGCGGCCGCGATCTCCCAATTGGCGTCGCAGCGGGAGCGGCCGAGCAGATCGAGCTGGCGCGCGATGCTGTCGATGAAGGCGCATTTGAGCTCCGCCATCAGCGCCGGATCGCTGCCGACGGCGGCGGCGAGGGACGCGTTCAATGCTCCGGGGTCAAAGGCCATTGGGAGGCGATAAGACCAGTGGAGTTAACGAGACGTTTCTTATCCGGCCCATTCTGGTACAAAGGGGCGACAGATGGGGGCGGTTATGAGTATGCCGAACGCCGAGACGCAGCCGCAAAGCGGCGAGACCGAGTGGACCCCGCCGGAGGCGTGGGACGCGCGGGCGCCCGCCGACGACTTCCGCATCGACGAGATCGAGGCCGAGCCCGAGCCGCGGCGCGCGGGCGGCATCCTCCTCGCCGCCCTGCTGATCCTCATCGCCCTGGGCTGGATCGGCGTCTCGGTCTACGCGCTCACTTTGGCCTGGCCGGGCCCGAGCCTGCCCGCCTGGATCGGCTGGGCGGGGACGTTCAGCGCGCCGCTCGTGCTTGTCGGCCTGCTCTGGCTGGTGTTCGGGCGCAGCTCGCGGCGCGAGACCGCGCGCTTCACCGCGGCGGTGACCGCGATGCGGCACGAAAGCCAGGCGCTCGAGAACGTGCTCGCCTCGGTCGCGGCGCGGATCGCCGGCAATCGCGCCGCGCTCAATGAGGAAGCGGCGCGGCTGATGAACCTCGGCGACGAGGCCTCGGACCGGATCGGCCGAGTCACGGCCACGCTCGCCCGCGAGACCGCCGACCTCGACCGCAAGGCGCAGGCGCTCGATCTGGCCGCCGAAGCCGCGCGGATCGACGTCGGCGTGCTGCTGGCCGATCTGCCAAAGGCCGAGGCGCAGGCGCGCGCCGCGGCCGAGGCGATGAAGCAGGCGGGCCTCGCCGCGCACGAGCAGGCCGGCGCGCTCGAAGGCCAGCTCGCTGCATTAGCCGCCAAGGGCCGCGAGGCGGACGAGGTTGCGGGCGGCGCCGCGCAACGGCTCGGCGCCCATGTCGCGCGGATCGAAAGCGGCGCCGGCGCGGCGGCCGAACGGATGAACGAGGCCGCCCAGCAGATGGAGGCGGCGATCGACGGATCGATGGCCAAGGCCGCCGAATCGGTCGACATGGCGCGCGCGGGCCTCGAGGCGCAGGGCCAGACGATGCTGGCGATGATCGAGCAGAGCAAGGCCGCCTTCGAGGAAGCCGGCGCCGAAGCGACCAAGTCGCTCGCCGAGCGGCTCGACATGGCCGGGCGCAAGATCGAGATGCTCGCCGGCCGCCTCGCCAGCCAGGACGCGGCCAGCCGCACCCTCTTGGGCGGGATGGCGCGCCAGCTCGACGAAATCGGCGCCCAGATCGCCCATGTCGGCGAGAGCGGCGACCAGCAGAATGCCCGCCTCGTCCAGTCGATGGGCGCGCTCAGGGATACCGCCGCCGGCCTGCAGCGCGAGATCGACCATGGCCAGGCGCAATCGGACGGGCTCACCGCCCGCGCCGAGGCGATGGCCGCCGCTTTGGCCCAGGTGACGGCGCAATTGCGCGACGAAATGCCGCCGGCCATGGCCGGGATCGAGATCCAGTCCGAGCGCACCGCTGCGTCCGCCGAGGCGGTGGTGGCGAAGATGGAGCGGATGGAGACCGCCGCCGCCAATGCCACCGCGCATGTCGCGGCAGGCGAGGCCGGCATCGAACGGCAGCGCGAGGCGCTCGACGCGTTGCTCGCGACGCTGGGCGAAGGCGCGCGCGAGGCCGAGGAGAAGATGCGGGCGCTGGGCGTCGCGGTCGGCGAGGCCGACGGCGCGGCCGCGCAATTGGTCCGCCAGACCGGGCCGGAGCTGGTCGACGCTTTGGTCAGGGTGCGCGACGCCGCGGCGCAGGCGGCGAGCCACGCCCGCGAGGCGATCGCCGCGGTGATCCCGGAGAGCGTCGACGCCTTGGTCTCGGCGAGCCGGAGCGCGCTCGGCGCGGCGCTCGACGCGCCGGTCGCCGAGCAGATCGCCGAGATCGGCAATGCCTCGCACCTGGCGCTGGCGACCGCCAAGGCGGCGAGCGAGCGGCTGACCCGGCAATTGCTCAATATCGGCGAGACCGCGGCGGCGATCGAGGACCGGATCGCCGAGGACAGGGCCGAACGCGAGCAGAAGGACGCCGCCGATCTGTCGCGGCGGGTGACTTTGATCATCGACGCGCTCAATTCGACCGCGATCGACGTTTCCAAGATTCTCTCCAACGAGCCCGGCGACGCGGCCTGGGCGGCCTATCTCAAGGGAGATCGCGGCGCCTTCACCCGGCGGGCCGTGCGGCTGCTCGAATCGGGCGAGGCGCGCGAGATCTTCCGCCATTACGAGGACGAGCCCGATTTCCGCGGCCAGGTGAACCGCTACATCGCCGATTTCGAGGCGATGCTGCGCGGCATCCTCGCCGGCGAGGGCGGCTCGGCGCTCGGCATCACCCTGCTTTCCTCCGACATGGGCAAGCTCTACGTGGCGCTGGCCCAGGCGATCGACAGGCTGCGGAAATAAGAAGAAGCGTGTCAGTTCAGCCAGTCGACATCCTCGACCCTGATCCAGCCGTAAATATAGTTCGCCACGTATAGCGCGGTGAGGATCGCGCTCAGGATCGTCGCGCGCAAGGCGGTGCGGCGGACGTTGAAGCGATGGGGGGCGCTTTCGGCGTGGCCGGGCTCGGGCCTGACGCCCTCCTCCTCGGCGGTGCGGACGCCGAAGGGCAGGACCAGGAAGAGCGAAAGCGTCCAGAACAGGATGTAGATGGCGAGGATCGAGGTCCACTTCACGAAGATCAGATCCTGACCAGGAGCACGCTGACCTGCGGCTTCTTGCCGGTCCAGTCGGTGGCGCAGCGGCGCACCGCGAGCCGGATCGCCTCGCGCAATTTGTCCTCGTTGCCGGCGCCCTTGGCGACCGCTTCGGCGGCGGCCTCGCCGGCCTCGCGCAGGAAGGCGTCGCGATCCTCCTCGACCGGGATGCCCTGCATGTCGACGGCGACCTCGCCGCGCAGCCGGTCGTCGCCGTCCAGCGTCACCGCGACCGAGATCAGGCCGGCCAGCGCGAGCCGGCGGCGCTCGTTCATCGTGCCGCCGTCGGCGTGCAATATGACGTCGCCGTCGAGCACGAGCCGCCCCACCTTCTCCTCGCCGATCTTCTCCGGCCCGTCGGGGGCGAGCCGGATGAGGTCGCCATTCTTCTGGACGATGCCGTGCGGGATGCCGCGGGCCCTGGCGAAGCGCGCCTGCTCCATCATGTGGCGCATTTCGCCATGGACGGGGACGATGATCCTGGGCCGGATCCACTCGTACATGGCGGCCAATTCGGGGCGGCCGGGATGGCCGGAGACGTGGACCGGCGCCTGGCGGTCGGTGATCATCTCGATGCCTTTTGCGGCGAGCTCGTTCTGGATGCGGCCGATGGCGATTTCGTTGCCGGGGATCTGCTTGGAGGAGAAGACGACCAGATCGCCCGGATCGAGCGCGAGCTTGTGCTGGCCGAAGGCGATGCGGGCGAGCGCCGCGCGGCTCTCCCCCTGCCCGCCCGTGGCGATGATCATGACCTCGCGGCGAGGCAGCCGCATCGCGGTCTCGAAATCGATCGTCGGAGGAAAATCAGTGAGATAGCCGACGCTCTTCGAAACCTGCAGGATGCGGTCGAGCGAGCGGCCGGCGACGCAGACCTGCCGCCCCGTATCCTGCGCGACATGGCCCAGAGTCTTGAGCCGGGCCGCGTTGGAGGCGAAGGTGGTGACGAGGACCCGGCAATCGGCGTCCTGGATGACGTCGTCGAGGCCCTTGCGGACGCCCAGTTCCGAGCCCGACGACGCCTCCTGGAAGACGTTGGTCGAATCGCAGACCAGCGCGAGCACGCCGGCATCGCCGACCGCGCGCAGCTCCGCCTCGGTGCTCGGATCGCCGAGCTGCGGCGAATCGTCCAGCTTCCAGTCGCCGGTGTGGAAGATGCTGCCATAGGGCGTCTCGATCAGCAGCGCATTGCCCTCGGGGATCGAATGGGCGAGCGGCAGGTAGCGGAAGCCGAACGGGCCCAGGCGGAAATCGCCCTCCATCTCGACCGTCACCAGCTCGACCTTGCCGGTCAGCCCTTCCTCCTCGAGCTTGCCCGCGATCAGCCCGGCGGTGAACGGCGTCGCGTAGAGCGGCACGCCGAGATCGTGGGCGAGATAGGGGATGGCGCCGATATGGTCCTCATGGCCGTGGGTGAGGACGATGCCGAGCAGGTCGGCGCGATTCTCCTCGATGAAGGCGAGATCGGGCAGGACCAGCTCGACGCCCGGATAATTGGGATCGGCGAAGGTCAGGCCGAGATCGACCATCACCCATTTGCCCTCGCAGCCGTAGAGATTGACGTTCATGCCGATCTCGCCGGAGCCGCCGAGCGCGAGAAAGAGCAGTTCCTTGCCGGGTTTCATATTATCACGTCGCTCCACCCTACCCCGTCACTCCCGCGAAAGCGGGAGTCCAGCTGCTTTAGTCCGTAGGTGAGGAGAAGGAAGCTGGATTCCCGCTTTCGCGGGAATGACGGTCAGGAGGCAGCCTGGCTACGAGCAAAGAGCATGGCCAGGCCCTGGATCGTCAGGTCGCCCTCGATCGCGTCGAAAATCTCGGTGTGGGTGTCGAACAAAGTGGCGAGGCCGCCGGTGGCGATGACCGTCGCCGGGCGGCCGATCTCGGCCTTGAGGCGCTGCACCAGCCCCTCCATCATCGCGACATAGCCCCAATAGATGCCGATATGCATCTGCTCCTCGGTGGTGCGGCCGATGACGCTGGTGCTCGACGGCGCCTCGATGGCGACTCGGGGCAGCCTGGCCGCGGCATTGAACAAAGCGTCGAGCGACAGGTTGATGCCGGGCGCGATGATGCCGCCTTTATAGGCGCCCGAATAATCGACCACGTCGAAGGTGGTGGCGGTGCCGAAATCGACGACGATGAGATCGCCCTCGTGCAAAGCGTGGGCGGCGATGACGTTGAGCACCCGGTCCGCGCCGACCGATCTGGGCTCGGCGACGTCGAGCTCGACGCCCCATTCGGCCGACCCCTGCCCCGCGACCAGGGGCTCCTTGCCGAAATATTTGGACGCGAGCACTTCCAGATTGTGGAGCGCACGCGGCACGACCGTGCCGATGATGACGGCCGAGACGTCGGCCTTGGTATAGCCTTCGAGCGCGAGCAATTGATGCAGCCAGACCGCATATTGATCGGCGGTGCGGCGCGGATCGGTCGCGATCCGCCAGCGCGCGCGGATGATGCCATCCTCGACGAGCGCGAAGACGAGGTTGGTGTTCCCGGCGTCGATGGCGAGCAGCATGAGTGCGTCCTAGCGTTGACGTGCGGCGATGGCGAGACCTATGCCCTCTCCATGCATGGTCCCTGTCCCGCCGGCCACTGGACCGCCCACGCCGCGGCGCGGGGCCATGATCATCTGCAGCCCGGGGCGCGCTACGAAATCGTGCGGGCGTTCACCGATTATGACGGCGATCTTCACCCGGTGGGCGAGAGCTGGACCTTCCTCACCAGCAGCTTCGCGCCTTATGACGACGGGCTCGGGCTGTTCGTCTCGCTGGACGGCGTCCAGGAATGGCAGATCCGCATGTGCTGGCGCCCGGAAGACCAGGGCGCCATCATCGGCGCGCTCCAAAGCTACGTTCGGCCCGTCTAGTCGATCGGCCCGGCGCCGGTTGCCTGCGGCAGCAGGCCGCCGGTGAGGATCGGCAGGATGGCGCTGGTGGCGGCGGAGGCGGCCGGGAAGCGCGCGGAGGCGAGGCCGCCGAGGATCTCCTCGACCAGCGCGTCGGCGCAGCCGCCGTCGCTGCGCACGACCCGGTGAACGAGCACGCGGCAATCGCTCACCCGCCCGTGCGGGGCGATTTCGAGCCGGACGCAGAGCGGGCCGTGATGGAGCGGCCCGGTCTCGGGACAGGCGGCGAGCGCCGCGTCCAGCGCCGCCGCGCGCGCCGCCTCGACGACGCGCGCGGGCAGCGGCCCCTTCATGATCGGGCCCGCCTCGCTGATATGGCCGTGCAGGACGATGCGCGCATCGGTCGGGTCCATCGTTCCTTCGACGCGCTGGACGCCGTGCGGCATGCGGTCGTCGAACAGGACGAGGCGGTTGAAGGCGGGCGGGACCAGATCGTAGAGCCCGGTGCCGGCATCGGCCGTGCGCAGCCGGCTGCGGAAGGGATCGTCCTCCTTGAAGATGATCGTCTCGCCGCCGCGGCCCTGCCGCTCCTGGGTCAGCGAATAGACGTAGCCGAAGCGGCCATTGGCCGAATCGTTGTGGATGCCCTGGCCGCACCCGTCGACATAGAGGCTGAGGATCGGCCAGGTGACATGGGCCAGACCGAGCGTGTCGCTCGCCCAGCGCGTCAGCACGTCATGGAATCCGGCGACCAGATCGTAGGGGATCACCTTTTCCGGAAGGGCCCGCAAATAGGTGTAGAGGCCGGGCACGTACCAGTAATTCCAGATGAAATGCGTGTCGAAGCGGTGCTGGTGGGGTTCGCTGAAATGCAGGTCGATCGGCGCGCGCAGCGCCTCGGCCTCGTCGTCGAGCAGGAAATCGTCGAAGGTCGCGAAGGGCGCGCGCATCGCGCCGGGATAGGGGTCCGCGGCCGGCAGCGCCTCCGCCGCGCCAGCCCCGTCGGGCGCGCCTCTCTCCGGTCCATCGTTCATGGCCGCACCTTTCGGCGCGGCGGCACATATGTCAACGCGCCGCTGGCGAGCGGCTTCAGATCAGGAAGACGTCGCCCGCATGGACGACGCGCAGCGACCCGTCGGCGAGCCGCAGGCGCAGCGCGCCGGTCTCGTCGAGGCCGTCGAAGGCGCCCCGCGCGTCGGCGGTGGAGAGAGGTGTGCCGACGGGGTGGGCGGCGGCGAGCCAGGCGGCGCGAACCGGAGCGGGCCCCTCGGCCCGCCAGCGCGCGAGCCAGGCGGAAAAGCCGGCGGCGAGGCGCTCCAGGAAGGCCGGCGCGGGCACGGCCGGATCGAGGCAGGTCGCGGCGCGGTCGAGACCGGCGGGGCGGGACGCGAGGTTGACGCCGAAGCCGATGATCACCGCGTTGCCTTGCCGCTCGAGCAGGATGCCGGCGAGCTTGGCGCCGTCGACGAGCAGGTCGTTGGGCCATTTGATCCGCGCCGCGGGCGCGTGCGGGGCGATCGCGTCGTGGAGCGCCACGGCGGCGACCAGGGCCAAAGTCGGCGCGGGCGGATCCTCGGGCTGGAGGCGGACCAGCGTCGAGGCGTGAAGATTGCCGGAGGGGGAGGCCCAGGCCCTGCCCTGCCGGCCCTTGCCGCCGGTCTGGCGGTCGGCGCGCAGCCACAGGCCCTCGGCGGCGCCGTCGCGCGCCAGCGCGGCGACGTCGTCATTGGTGGAGCCGGTCTCGGCAAGGCTGCGGATCATCGCCTTTGCCTAGTCGTTCCGGCGCTATCGGGCGATGGCGATCTGCGCGTTGACCCGGATCGGCGGGCCGCTGTCGGGATCGTTGCCGGCCGGCCGGCCCGGTACGGTGAACCGGTCGATCGCGCCCGGCTGGAACACGATCGCCATGCTCGAGCCGCCATAGCTGAAATAGCCGAGCTCATCGCCCTTCCTGACCTTGTCGCCTTCCTTGACAATGATCGTGACCGAGGAGATTTCGGTGATTCCGACGGGGATCACGCAGACCATGCCGATCGTGCTTTCGGGGCTTTCGATGAACACCAGGCCGCGGGTGTTCACCGCCGTCTCATAGCCTTGCGAATAGGTCGCCGCGGTGTCGTCATACCCCGCCGATTCGGCGTCGCTGAACGTCAGCCCCTCGACCACGCGCGCGTGGCGGACGATGCCGTCGATCGGAGCGCGCCAGCGGTGATAATCGGCGCCGCTCAGATAGGATTGGAAGACGCTGCCGCCCGTGAAGCGGTCGACATAATGGCCGTCGAGCATGTTGACGAGCGAATAGGGCTCCGCCTTCAGCCAGAATTGGGCGGTCGGCTGGACGTTGTCCTCCATGTTGTAGACGGTGCCGTCATTGGGGGAGACGATCACCCTGGGATTGTCCGGCTCGGCGACCGGCCGGCATTCGGGCTTGATCTCGCGGTGGAAGAAGGCGTTGAACGACGGCCAGCCCCAGTGCGGATCCGAGGGATCGGGGATCTCGAAATCGTACAGCTTGTTGTACCAGTAAGCGGGCCGGCAGAGCCAGCCGGTCTCGCCCTCGTTGAGCACGTAGCGGCTCGCCGGGCTGTCGAGGAAGGCGCACCATTGCTTGAGCACCCCGGTGAGCGCGACGTTGAACGCCGCGTTGCGGAACAGGGCTTCGCCGGCCGGCGTCATCATCATGTAGGTGAACAGGTTCGACATCGGGAAGGCGTTGCCCTGGCTGGGCCCGGGCGTGTATTCGGGCGCGGTCGTGACGATATGGTCGAGCGACGCCAGCAGAGTCTCGACGCTGGAGACGGTCTGGTAGCCCGGCGGCTGCTGCTCGATCATCTCCTCGACATACATGCGCACGACGCCGTCGCGCGCGATCAGCTCCGCCATCGCCTGGACCGCGGGGCCGCGCGGCTTTTGGGTGCCGTCTGCCTTCGCCGCCTCGAGCTTCTGCTTCAGCTCCCTTAGCCAGGCGTCGACGGCCTTCCGGTCTTTCGGCAAATATCCGGCAAGGTAGCCGAAATGGCTGCGATACCGCGCGTCCAGCTTCTTTTCGAGTTCTTCGCCCATGATAACCGCCCTCCCACAATGATGCGAGAGAATTGCACGTTAACTTACCAACGGCAACTTGCGCTGAAGTAGTCGTCGCCGACGCGGCCTAGAACAGAGCCCCCGCCGCCTTGGCGGCGGCAGCGCCCAGCCAGGGGATGGCGAGATAGCCGAGCGGCGAGACGAAAACGGCCGAGGCGAAGATCAGGGCGGCGCCGACCGGCTCCCTGGTCTCGGCATAAGCGGGGGCCGGCTCGTCGAAATAGATGAGCTTGACGATCTTGATGTAATAGAAGGCGCTGACCACCGAGGTCGCGATCGCCACCGCGGCGAGCCAGGTCAGCCCGGCCCCCACCGCCGCGTCGAACACCAGGAATTTGGGCCAGAAGCCGAACAGAGGCGGGATGCCGGCGAGGCTGAACATGAAGATCGCCATGGCCAGCGCCAGCATCGGCCGGGTCCGCGACAGGCCGGCGAGCGAGGCGATCGTCTCGACCGGCCGCCCCTCGGCCTCGCGCATCCGCAGCACGACGAGGAAGGCGCCCAAGGTCATCACGATGTAGACGGCCATGTAGAACAGCACCGAGGCGACGCCCGCGGGCCCCGCCGCGGCGAGGCCGACGAGCGCGAAGCCGACATTGTTGATCGAGCTGTAGGCGAGCAGGCGCTTGACGTTGCGCTGGCCGATCGCGGCGACGCCGCCGAGCACGGTCGAGGCCAGAGCCGCGAAGATCACGATCTGCCGCCATTCGTGCAAAGCCGGCGCCATCGCCTCGATCGCGACGCGGACCAGGAGCGCCATTGCGGCGACCTTGGGCGCGGAGGCGAAGAAGGCGGTGACCGGGGTCGGCGCGCCTTCGTAGACGTCGGGCGTCCACATGTGGAACGGCACCGCGGCGATCTTGAAGGCGAGGCCGGCGAGAACGAAGACGATGCCGAACAATTGCCCGGTCGAAACGCCGCCCGCGAGCGCCGCGGCGATGCCGCCGAACTGGGTGGTGCCGGTGAAGCCGTAGAGCAAGGAGATGCCGTAGAGCAGGATGCCGCTGGCGAGCGCGCCCAGCACGAAATATTTGAGGCCCGCCTCGGCCGAGCGGGTGTCGGTGCGCTGGAAGCTGGCGAGGACGTAGGCGGCGAGGCTCTGCAGCTCGAGCCCGACATAGAGGGTGAGCAGGTCGCCGGCCGAGACCATCATCCCCATGCCGATCGCCGAGAACAGGATCAGCACCGGATATTCGGCGCGATAGTCGCGGTCGCGGCCGAACCAGCTCATCGCCGCGACCAGGGCGACGGCGGCGCCCGCATAGATGACGATCTTCGAGAAAGCGGCGAAGCTGTCGCCGATGAAGAGGCCGCCAAAGGCGGTGCCGCCGGCATCGGCGATGCCGGGCACGAACACGGCCGCCGCGGCGAGGATGAGCAATGCGAGCCAGGTCAGCACCGGCGCCGCCTTGTCGCCGCCCCAGGCCGCGCCCAGCATCAGCACCAGGGCGCCGACGCCCAATATCTCTTCGGGGAGGATGAGGAGGAAATCCCGGAGCATCAATGGCGCGCCTCTTCGGCCTTGGCCGCGGGCGCATGGCCGGCGGGCGCGGGGCGGCCGGCGGTGCGGCGGGCGTCGCCCTCGGGCGCGGCGCGCTCGATGCGGGCGAGCAGGGCGTCGACGTCGGCGCGCATCGGCGCCATGAAGCTTTCGGGATAGACGCCCATCCACAGCACCGCCGCGGCGATCGGCGCCAGGATCAGGAGCTCGCGCTTGCCGAGGTCCGGCAAGGCGGCGGCTTCGGCGGTGCGCGCCGCCCCGAAGGCGATGCGCCAGTAGAGCCAGAGCATGTAGGCGGCGCCAAGGATGATGCCGGTGGTGGCGACCGCCGCGACCCAGCTATTCGCCTCATAGGCGCCGACCAGCGCGAGGAACTCGCCGACGAAGCCCGACGTGCCCGGCAGGCCGACCGAGGCCATGGTGAAGATCATGAACAAGAGGGCGTATTGCGGCATGTTGTTGGAGAGGCCGCCATATCTGTCGATGTCGCGGCTGTGCAGCCGGTCGTAGACCACGCCGACGCACAGGAAGAGCGCGCCCGAGACCAGGCCATGGCTCAGCATGACGACCAGCCCGCCCTCGATCCCCTGCCGGTTGAAGGCGAACAGGCCGATGGTGACGAAGGCCATGTGCGCGACGCTCGAATAAGCGATCAGCTTCTTCATGTCCTGCTGCACGAGCGCGACCAAAGAGGTGTAGACCACCGCGACCATGGAGAGGCCGAAGACGATCCAGATCAGGTAGGCCGAGGCCTCCGGGAACATCGGCAGCGAGAAGCGGACGAAGCCGTAGCCGCCCATCTTCAGGAGCACGCCGGCGAGGATCACCGAGCCCGCGGTCGGCGCCTGGACGTGGGCGTCGGGCAGCCAGGTGTGGACCGGCCACATCGGCATCTTGACCGCGAAGCTGGCGAAGAAGGCGAGCCACAGCCAATTCTGCGCCTCGGCCGGGAAATCCGTCTCCATCAAGGCCGGGATCGAGGTCTGGCCGTCGGCATAATTCACCATCCACAGCATGGCGACCAGCATCAGCACCGAGCCGAGCAGGGTGTAGAGGAAGAATTT